>CAZIHU010000044.1:0-1030 GCA_964538865.1 uncultured Candidatus Peribacteria bacterium | reverse complement strand
GAGCACTGTTGCATTTTTGGTGGGAAGAAGGGCTGATTTTTGGTTTACTTAAGCCAAGAATCTAACTTTTCAAAAATGACAGCCAAAAAAAATGTGTTATTTGTGGTGAAAACAAGTTTCATAAACACGGTGGAAGAAGGCGTAAATGTGCAAACTGTGGAAAGACTTTTCGTATCAAGAATGGGAAACATGTAAAACAACTAAGAAGCGCTGAGAAATGGATAAAAGATCGGTCTACGTTGAGAAGAGTCCGTGATCGAACAAGAACAAAGGATCATACTACACATTGGAGAAACGTTCAGAAGTATGGGGAATGCATACCTTCTCCATTGGAAAACCTCAAAAAGAACCTGAATAAAGCGACTGGTATTCTCATATTAGACGGTAAACATGTGAATATTCTAGGAGACGACTGCTGTATTCATGTGGCTTATGACACAGGGATAGGTGTAGTAGATTATTGGATTGATGTCACAGAAAACAGAACGGCTTATGGATATATTTATCGACGACTAACGGATGTTGGATACAAGGCTCGTTGCATAGTTAGTGATGGGCATTCAGGTATTGTTTCGCTAGTAGAAGCTGAGAATATCCCTCATCAACGTTGCATATTTCACCTGATACAAAATTTGAGAGATATGTTGTTCATAAATGGCCGGTTGAAAGGAGGAAACAAGGTGCTCTACTCACGCCTGAAATACATTCTCAAGTCCAAGACTATTGAGGAATTAGCTGAACATTTTGACTGGTTTCGTAAGCATTCTCGGCCTTATTTCACCACAAAAAACCAAAAATCAGTCCTTCTGTGGTTCCAAAAGGTACTTCCTGAAGCCACAATTTATTTGTCGTTTGAGGATGGAGACGTACCTCATACCAGTAATTTACTTGAAAACATGAATGGTCAAATCGAAGCACGTCTAAAAACATTCAGAGGGGTGAAATCAGAAAAAAGCCTGCATAACCTTCTAAAAATACTCTTTCGCTTTAGAAACTACAAATGAATCCCACCAAAAAATGCAACAGTGCC
>CAZIHU010000043.1:0-1120 GCA_964538865.1 uncultured Candidatus Peribacteria bacterium | reverse complement strand
AAGGTAGTTTAACAATCTAAGGCCAAGCTGAAACAAACTCAGATCGCAGCGATCAGTTCGATGGATTTGTTTGTACAAACCGGTCTCCAATGCCAAGATACCAAAAAAAAATGATCCATAGATACGCCAGGCAGCTGGCATACATCAGTCGCGTTAGCCGCTGAGGCGAAGACAAGTGACTTTTGTTGATATTGAACCCCCGGCTTTTCTGATCGCTGAAAAATGTTTCAATCGTAAAACGCATGGAGTAATATTCACATGCTTTTGATGCCGACCAAAAATTGGTCACTAAAAATATGGGTTCTTCATGATCCTCACCCCAAAAGGCAACAGCAGTAACAGGGCCGTATTTTTTCTTGGTTATTTTGCAGTTTCGCAAAGCTTTATGACAGCCTTGTGGAAGTATGGCTGCAAGTATTTCGATCCGAAAAGGCTCGTCGCCAGAGTATATGGTAATATTATATGAAGTTCTCGATACGTATTTCCATCCAAAATCTGTCAATGTTTGTTGTAGCGAGGTGCCATCAAACTCACCATCGCCTAAAAAGACCACGTGTTTGGTTGATTCGGGGATCAACGGGCGCAGCTTATTGACCAGCTCAACATGCATGTTTTCGGGCAGGTGACCCTTTTTGCCTTTAACAACGCTAAAGGCCAAAGGTAATGCACGGCGCTTGTAGATCAAACTGATCATTAAACAAATACAACCACGGCCGACAAGGCTACCATCGATAGCTAAGACCATTTCTTCGAGGTCGAGATTGATCAATACGCTTTGGACAAACGGTAGAAAGTAGGTTTGCTCAGTTATGTTTTCATTAATAATTAGCCGTTTGAATCGCTTTTCCGTGCTTGGCAGTTTAATGAATTCAGGAACGTTGGCTGCAATTTGAGGTAGCTGTGTTTGTTTGCCGATAATGATACCCGTGATCATAGCTGCCAGCGTGTTCATGTTTCTGTGAAGATTACCGCTCAATTCGCAAGGGTAAAGGCATTGGACGAATTCTTTAACTTTTCTGTGCGTAGTTTTGCAGTCGCTCATAAGACCTCCATTTTGAATGATATATGTATGGAAGTCTAGTGTAGAAAATATTTGAGTAAATGTCCAGCCTTATTATTT
>CAZIHU010000042.1:0-1147 GCA_964538865.1 uncultured Candidatus Peribacteria bacterium | reverse complement strand
GGTTGACCCGGTTGACTTGGTTGACCTGGTTGACCCGGTTGACCAGGCTGACCTGGTTGTTGCCCCGGCTGCTGACCCGGTTGTTGCCCCGGCTGCTGACCCGGTTGTTGACCCGGCTGCTGACCTGGTTGTTGTCCTGGTTGTTGACCTTGCTGCGCATTCTTTTCTGCTTGAGCCAAATGCTTCACGACCTGATCCTTAAGATCTTCCATCTCCAGCTCCTTTAACACAGGCCACACCTCATCTTTCATTATTTCAAAATTCTCTTCAGCAGTATTTCTCGGATCAAAATACCTAGCAGAAACATCTGCAACTCTTTTAAAAGCATCTACAACCCTAGGATCAAAACAATCTCTATCTAATTCATCCAATAAATCCTGGCTTACAAGATCTTCACCAAATCGACCTTTCGCCCATTCAAAAGTTTGACGAAGTCCTAATTGACGAGTCAAAGAAGATTTTCCACCTCTTATCTCCTCCAATACTTTATCAATCATTCTTTCATACAAAGCTCTCATATCTGCCTCAATAGCAGAAAAATCTCTCATTTGCCTATTATTAACCCATGGATCTTCTAATGCGTTAGCCCCCCCTGCAAAACTTGATGGCAAAAACCCATCTTGAGCTGCAATCCTCTGTCCTTTCGCCAAATATCGATAATTACTATGTCGCGCATGTCCAACTTCATGCCACAAAACACCATTCACAACAGCTCTCTCCATCGTAGCTAACCACTCCTCAACATAAGTCAAACTCGTCGGAAGAAATATGTCATCAGGCAAACGATCAAATTCGTCATCAGTCATTTCACCTCTTATATAAGCTCCCATAACCTGCGAAAGCCTATCCCCATCCCTAAAACCACAAGACCATCCTGCCCCAGGCACTACTGTCAAACGACATTTTCCCGAAAATAAACGTGCAAGACGAGCCATCTCCAGTTTCTCCCTTCTAATCTCCTCAGGAGAACGCATGGTTACCACTGGATTACTGTCACTACCATCCAAACTGTCTACACTTGGTTGAGTCATATTTATAACATTATCGCTTAATTATACCAGAAAATAGCAACTCAGTCAACACGCCACCCTCGGCACTGTTGCATTTTTTGGTGGGATTCATTTGTAGTTTCTAAAGCGAAAGAGTA
>CAZIHU010000041.1:0-1271 GCA_964538865.1 uncultured Candidatus Peribacteria bacterium | reverse complement strand
AACAGAACATTACTAATGTTTTGCCCGCCGGCAAAGAGGAACATAGATATCGTTGGCTGTCTTTTTTTAAATGAGCAGGAAGGAAGGTATGAAATGAGAAATTTAGTTCTAATTATTACACTTATTTTACTTTGGGGATGTGCTACTCAAACTACAACACACAAACCACAGACCCAGAGAGTAAAAAACCTAACACCAGAAGAAATCTACAATAATTATACAGTAAATATTTCTCTGAATCAAAATAAAAACCTATTTAATCAGTTAGAAAGTGAATTAATAACAAAGGCAAAATACGATTCACTTTTATCAGATTTGGGACGCCCCGGGAAAAAATATTTTCAAGTAGAACAATTAATTTGTGATACTAAAAGTGATTCTATTTACAAAGAAATAATTCGTGCTGAATATTTTATAAACAACGATTCACTTTTAAGTGTTGTTGATATAAAATTGTTAAATCTACTTAAGACTGATTCTACAAACGCATCACTTTATGTTCTTATGGGTATTAACAAACATCAACAAAAGGATCTTTCGAAAAGTATTTACTACCTCCAACAGGCAAAACAACATACACAACCTTTTGATAATTCTTGGTTGTATATGGTTATTGCAGACATTTACGAAGACAACAACCAACCCATAATGGCAATAAAAGAGTATGAAGAAGCATTTGAAATAAATAACGATTTATTGTTGGATAAATGGGATAATCTTTTTGATTTATTTGTTTCAATCGGTGAGTATGGAAAAGCAGAAAAACTATTCAACGAAGTAGAAATAATATCTAACCAAACAGATTTCAGGAATACTCATTGGGACGAATTGGTAAATTTATATTGGAAAAAAGATGAATTAACGGAAGCAGAATCAATCTGTATGGCTGTTAGAGATACAAGCAATTTTAAATCAACGACCAAAGAACTTATATTAATTTCTATTAAAAATGGTGATTTCAAAAGTGCAGAAGATTATTTATGGGATTTGAGTTCAGTTGAAATTCAATCATATCCCTTCCAAGCGAAATTCAATTTTGTTGACTTTTATTCCTGGGATGAACATTACATCGAAATATATAATCAATTGAAAAATGATATAAATCAGTTGTCGCAGAATCAAAGTGCAAATTTTTGTTTTGGATATTTTCTTGTTGCAAAAGAAATGAATCAATGGAATGAAGAAAATAAAGATGTTTCTAAAATTCGTGAAGGACTTGCTTATTTAAAAAAGGCGAAATCAAAAGAATCAAAATTGAATTTTGTTATTGG
>CAZIHU010000040.1:0-1310 GCA_964538865.1 uncultured Candidatus Peribacteria bacterium | reverse complement strand
CAAAAATTTGGCGCCCCATGCGCAATTATGCGGGATCTCGGCCGTGCTATAACGCCTGCGGTCAATACTCTTCTTGCTGAACTGGAGTTGAACATTCCTGTGCTGGCTTGCCACATGCACTTTCTCAAAGACATCGGTAAAGATCTGCTCAACCCTTCCTATGGAGAACTGCGAGATCTTTTCAAGCGATACAAAACACTTGCAAAACTTCGCTCTCTAAGTCGCGAACTTGGCCGTAAAATAGGCAAAGATAGTAGACAGGCGCGAGAACATGTAAAAACATGGCAGGATAAGGCTGCAACGGATCATAGCATCCCACGAGGGGTAGCAGGTATTGCGACGGTTCGCACGATAACCCAATGGATTATCGATTATAAAGCCGACAGCACCGGCCTTGATTATCCTTTCGATAGGCCTTATCTGGATCTATACGATAGATGCATGACAGCGTGCAGAGCCATCGATGCATTTATCTACAAAAGACCTCCGGATCCCAAGGTGTTAAAAACACTTAAAAGGCTTCGACGTATCATCACCCCTGTTGCTTCCGAGGTGCCATTCAAGCAAATCGTTCGGCGATTGCGTTCGCGGGATAAGCTGTTCGATGAACTGAGAGATACACTGCGTCTTGTACCGAAGTCATCTTCAGGGTGTAGAAAAACATTAACCTCCGACCAGGCCGTTGCGGAGTTGCACGATATTCGCCAACAGGTCGAAAGCCTAACCGCTTCACTTGAAAAACATCGTCCTAAACGCGGACCTGCAAAAGATACTCGAAACGCAATTGACCTGATACTGCGCCATATCCACGACCATAATGATTATTTGTGGGGTCATGTGATTTCCATATCAAAAGAGCCCGGCATGCAAATTCGCATCGTGAATCGTACAAACAATATCATCGAAAGCTTCTTTCGATGTATGAAACACGATGAACGACGCCGAAGTGGTCGAAAAATATTGACCCAAGACTTTGAAAATCTACCGCCAGAAGCTGCCTTGGCCTACAACCTGAAGTGTCCGGATTATGTTTCCATCGTTTGCGGTTCTTTGGAGCACCTTCACGAAGCATTTGCTAAAATTGATTTAAATCGAGTTGAAGCAGATATAGGAAGCGGTCGTTGGGGCAAATATAAATTGACACCCATTATGCCAAGGATAGAAACCGCATCGCTCTCTTCTGTTGACCGAAAATTAGTCAGAACCGAACAGATGCAACAGCGGATCGTAGCGGCGGCGAAAAGCCGAGCACCATATTGTACGATTTAGAGCCATAGGGATTGGAATCCAACCGAAAAATGACGCTTAGG
>CAZIHU010000039.1:0-1343 GCA_964538865.1 uncultured Candidatus Peribacteria bacterium | reverse complement strand
ATCATTTCTGTCCTCTCTTCCTTATTTAAAATTCGCTTACTCTCCTCCCTAATCTCTTTCCCCTCCATCACATCAAGCATGGTGTGCTGAGTTGCAAACAATTCACTACAGACAAATTCAATAAATGGATCTGTGTTTTTCTTGGAATCAGCTAATTCTAAAGATTCCAAATATTTGCGTCTATGCACCATTTTTATAATGCAAGGAGGATATTCCGCTTGCATCAATATTAAATTCATAAGTAATCTGGCCATTCTTCCGTTGCCATCATCAAATGGGTGAATTGCTGCAAATTTATAATGAAATAATGACGCTTTTTCTATAATATGAGTCTTTTTCTCCTTCTTAAACCACTTCAAAAGTGCTTCCATTTCATCTTTTACATGAATCGGATCGGTATATTTATGAATTTTACCAGAAAGTGTCAGGACGTGATTTGGCCTTGTTTTGTACTTGCCTGGTGTTAAAGGCTTTTTTATAAGATCACCATTTGCCGCTTTTGCATAAGTGAACTCGACACCTTTCAACAATAAAGCATGCAACTGTTTTATAAAACCTTCACTAAGTCTTCTTTTGCTATGAACAAAATCTCTAAGCCAGTCTATAGCTTCGGCATGATTCTTAGCTTCCAAATAATCTTTCAGCGGTTTGCCTTCAGAAGTTAAGCCTTCTCTCAGGAAAAAAGCTGTTTCACCATACGTCAGTGTATTTCCTTCAATAGCGTTTGAATTGTATGTCCAATCAATCCTCAATTTTTCCTGCCAAGCTTGCAAAAGCTCTTTGGCAAAAGGCTTGTGCGCATTGATTTTCTCCTGAAGATCGCCAATTTTTTGTGAAACACCCTTCATATCCATATTATATCCAAAAATATCCAAAAGGGCAAGCCCATGTGCTACAGATTTCAAGTTGTATTTGCTACAATACAGGCATGAAAAAAACTCAAACATATTACAGGTGCAAGAAGTGCGGTGATGAAATTCACGGGAATACTCACAAAAAAATGACCGATTGTACTTGTGGCGCTATTGCAATTGATGGGTGCGAATACTATGTAAGGATCATAGGGAATAAGAAGGATTTTGAAGTAATTAAAAAATAATAAGAAGTCTCTGAAGAACTAGCTTGCGCCTAAGTTAGCATCTTCTTCAACATAAAACTTTTCCATTAGAGGTTTGTCCAGTTTTTTGCTAACACACAGTGCTTATACAAAAAAACAACACTGTTTCAATGCTAAAAGGCGCAATTAGGACTTCGTCCTCTTGCGCTGTGGAGCGGGTAAGGGGGATCGAACCCCTATCAACGGCTTGGAAGGCCGTGGTAATAGCCATTATACGATACCCGCT
>CAZIHU010000038.1:0-1349 GCA_964538865.1 uncultured Candidatus Peribacteria bacterium | reverse complement strand
GGATCATCTCCAATTTAGTTGTTGTTAAATAGGGGAAGATGGATAATACTTTAAAACAAAATGGACATCCGGTATCTCTAAAGGATATTAGTTTAGTCGGCAAAGACAAACATTATCCCAAGGAGGCCTGCGATGTCCGTACTCAGTATAGCACCTTATTTCCCCTTTCGTCGAATCAAAATTATCGATCAAACGGTCACCCCCGAGGCAACCGGGGCTCATATCCATGTGGAATCCGACAAACGCTTTCAACCCATCTGCCAGGGTTGCGGCCAAAGGGCCACCGGAGTCCACAGTTGGACCCAGCGCAAGATCCGAGACTTGAGTTTTGCTACGGCACTGACCTGGATCACCTGCCGATATCGCAAAGTGTTTTGCGCTCACTGTCAAGGCATTCATATCGAGGATCTGGAACTGTTTCATCCGTATCTGCGGGTAACGAGGCGCTTGGCCCGTTACATTTATCAGCTGTGCAAATTAATGACCGTTTCCGACGTGGCACGCCATCTCGATATAGATTGGAAAACGGTCAAAAATATCGACAAGCTCTATCTTGAACGCGATTACGGTCAACCCGACTTGAAGGGCCTGCGTATTTTAGCCGTAGACGAGATTTCCATCCGAAAGGGTCATAGCTATCTGACCGTCGTGCTGGACTTTCTTACCGGTCGAGTTGTTTTTGTCGGTAAAAAACGTAAGGCCAAGACGCTGAAGCGGTTTTTCAATCAGCTCAGCATTAGCCAACGCAAGAAAATAGTGGCCGTGGCCATGGACATGTGGGATCCGTTTATCAAGGCCGTAAAAGATAAGCTGCCCCAGGCTAAAATTGTATTCGATCTTTTTCATGTTGTAGCTAATTTCAACCGTGTCATCGATAAAGTCCGAAACCGTGAACACCGCAGAGCCTCTAAAGAGGACAAGGCCGTTTATATAGGTTCTAAATACTTGTTGTTAAAAAACCGCAGAAACGTGCGCCGGCAAAGTCATCGTCAGCAACTAAAAGAACTACTGGCGCTGAACCAGATAATAAACACGGTCATGATCCTTAAAGAAAAGCTCAAACACATTTGGACCTATCGCTCAAGAACCTGGGCAGGAAAGGCACTCGATCATTGGTGTGATCTGGCGCGTTCCCTGAAAATACGATCTGTAAACACATTTGTTAAAATGTTGGAGCGGTACCGTTACGGGATCATTAACCACTGCGATTACCCCATCCATACCGGTAAGCTTGAAGGGGTAAACAACAAAATTAAAGTCATTAAACGCAAAGCTTATGGGTTTCACGATCTACGCTATTTTACGTTGAAAATCTATCAGGCTTTCTCTAACTAATCTGGAGAAGAACC
>CAZIHU010000037.1:0-1421 GCA_964538865.1 uncultured Candidatus Peribacteria bacterium | reverse complement strand
CTGATACGCTGTCGTCGCTTTGCAGAATTTTCGCTCAAGTTATTCATTTTTCGTTACGTTACTGACTTTTACAGAGGTCTCTTTATATATATTGAAAGTTGTTTTTAAGCTTATTGACAAAAATCCCAATTCCCCCTGCACGTTTCTGAAATTTCGTATTCTGCAGCACTATCTGCGTAGGCTTGCGCATTGTTTGCATGAATGCGAGCATCATCGGTTGCATCTTGTGCTGTTTCGAGGTAGGTGGATGCTTGGTCGTAGGCGTCTTGAGCATCATCTTTGATTGCTAATAGATGTTCATATTCTTCTACTATATCTGCGGCAACTGATGTAGCCATTTCTAATGCTGTCCATTCAGATGGTTCAGCAACTCCCCAACCAGAATATGATGTTCCGTAGCTTGTATAACAAGTTGCCATTTGATCACTTGTAACAAATTCATTTTTGTCCCACCAATCGACTAAACATTCATAATAGCCGTCATCATAACTATTGTAGGTACCTGTTGCCATGTAGGCTATGAATTCCATAAATATCGTATTCCATTCGATGTAGGCATCGTCATGGCCTTCTTCTAAACTGTCTGGTTCAAGTATGTCTTCATATGTTTCTACTACAGTTGCGGCAACTGATGTAGCCATTTCTAATGCTGTCCATTCAGCTGGTTCAGCAACATATGATGTTCCGTAGCTTGTATAACAAGTTGCCATTTGATCACTTGTAACAAATTCATTTTTGTCCCACCAATCGACTAAACATTCATAATAGCCGTCATCATAACTATTGTAGGTACCTGTTGCCATGTAGGCTATGAATTCCATAAATATCGTATTCCATTCGATGTAGGCATCGTCATGGCCTTCTTCTAAACTTTCTATTTCTGATTCTGATAGTGTATTTGCAGGATCATTGTAGGCCTCTTCATAGGTGTCTACTCTGCTGCTCAGGATTTCTGTAGCGCCTTCAGCGTTATCTGCATATTTGTCAGCTGTATTTGCCCAATTTTGTGCTCTTTCTTGTTCATCCGCTAGTGTTGTGGAGTCTTCATCGGAAGCGGCGTCAGATGCATTATTCATGACTGCTTCTGCATATGATTCAGTTATTGCTGCAACAATTTTTGAATCCGTGGCTATTCCTGCTAGGTCGCTTTCTGATAAATTGCCTATGTCTGAAAGCTCTAAGTCTGATAGCATTGTTGGAATGATGTCTACGTCCAAGTCAACATCTACTGTTGTCATGACAGTGTCTGATACTTGATTTACATCAAGTCCTGTTTTACTGCCGAAGTTAAACGTCATTGCTCCGAAGAAGTTTGTAGTAGCTCCGAGAACAATTGCTACTAGCAAGATGGTTCCGAGTACAACCCCGATAATGAGTTTCTTTTTTTGTTCCATTTTTTTGTTTGGTTATGTTTTTGGAAA
>CAZIHU010000036.1:0-1652 GCA_964538865.1 uncultured Candidatus Peribacteria bacterium | reverse complement strand
CATTTTTGAATCAATTCGCTGCAAATATCAAGTTCAATTATTTCTGCTTTGACCGGGTGATTATCCGGGGCTACATTCTGATGCTTTTTTTCCCCGGTGGGGTCGTCAGACTGCTTCGTGCCTTGGGTTTTAGCCGTTTAAGCAATGGGGTGTTACGCATTCTAACCGACCAGCTAAATGCCCATATCCAAAAGGTGGCTGCCAAAAAAAATATTCCTATCCATTGGTGGCCTTCCGCAGGCGGGGGTACTGATGGGGCAAAGCTAGAGTTTGTGCAGCAAAAATATGCCAATCATTTCAACAAAAAAGGCGATCACGTTTTTTGCATCCTCACCGATAAAGAGCCTGTCAGAACTTTCGTGTGTCGAGAACTCACTTCAAAAAAAGGCAAACGCTATGAACGCATCTACGATTGCAGAAAACCGGTCAAACAGTATTACATCTACTTTCACGATGCGCTTCTGGGTGGACCTTGCTACCTGAAAATCTCTTCCTATCTACCTTTCCATGCAGAATTCTATTTCAACGGCCACAATGCAATTCGACTCCAGCTTGACAAGCAGGGCATCAAATACAGACTCAAAGAAAATGCCTTTGTCGACGTTGATGATCCAGATGCCCTGCAAAGAGCAGCTTTATCTCTTGATGGTAGAGCTGTGCTCAATAGAATCAACCTCTGGATGGATATTTTCTTCAAATTTGACAAAGGAAAATATTCCACAAGATCAAGGTTTCTCGTCCATGGGTGGTATTTGACCCAGGTTGAAATATGCTCCAATATGATTTTCAAATCGGCCCGTTTTTGTACCAACCTTTTCCAACGCCTCTTGGATAAATTCCAACGTCTCGGATTGCCCGAGACCATTGCTCAAATTTTTAGCCGACGGCCTCATCGTCGAACAATTTCCAAGACCTTCTGGCGACTCTACGACAACAACGCCTGCATCAAACATTGGTTCAGGGGCAATTCCATCAAACAATACAACAAGACCGGATATTTCATTCGTACCGAAACCACCATCAATAACCCCAAATCGCTGGGGCTCCAAAAACCTGTCCTTTATCTGCAGGCCTATTTGTGGAGCGGTGCCGGATGCAATGACCGTTTTTTGAATTGTTGTGCCGATGTGCAAGTCGCTTCTTTATCGGAAGATGAACATGAAATGTTCAACAAGCCATTTGCCGATCACAAAGGGCGCAATGTAACGGCCCCGGATTTTAGAAAAGAACGGCAAAGAGCCCTAGCAAATGAGATGTTAAAACCAAAATATCAAGCGTATGGTTTCAGAACGGTTGACCTTTTCAACAACCTATCAGCAAATTTTCGAAATCCTGCACAAATCCGCTATGAAATGAATAAATTGAAAGTCCGAGGAGTCGTCGAAAAACAGAAAAACAAATCATTCTACAGAGTTACCGAAATTGGCTGGAAGTGGCTTTGGCTTTCAATTTGTTCTGAGAGCCACTTTAAAAATCCTATGATTTCAAGGTGTACCAAAAAACACCCTTCCCGCAACGCCGAGCAACCTTCCTATATTGAAGCAGCTTATTCCCTCCTCGATCAAGGATTAAGTCTTTTAACTCAGGAACTTGCTGTGATTTCATGAGGTGTAAAAAACGTTAACTTTTCTAACGTTTTTCATGACAAAAGC
>CAZIHU010000035.1:0-1793 GCA_964538865.1 uncultured Candidatus Peribacteria bacterium | reverse complement strand
CAGCAATTCTAATTATGGAAATATGTGATGATAGAATATTTTCAATATCCAGCCATCCAGCGCCATAAAATCTATAACATACTGTTTTTAATTTAAATAATAATCCTGGGCAAATGCTTGATCTTCTGATATTAGATGATGGGTAAGAGTTGGTTATCCTTATCGGTCATCTAAGACTCATATGCGTTTACCGGAAGATCAGGAAAAAGAAACAATCACGACAAAGCTGCTGCAGGATATCTCTTTTGATATGATGGTGCGGCAGCTTCGCAATGCGATCTGCAATTTTCCGGACAAGCGCAAGGGCCAAAACACACGATACAGTCTCGAAGATATAGCCCTTAGCGGCTTTTCAGTATTCTTTACCCAATGTCCTTCTTTTCTCGCCTTTCAAAAATCCATGCAGAATAATAAGGGTGTAAACAATGCCCAATCTTTGTTTGGAATACAAAAGATTCCATCTGATAACCATATCAGAGATATGCTGGATGTGGTGGCCCCGCAAACAGTCTTTCCGGTCTTCACTTTCATTACTGAAACCTTAGCAACTGCCGGCCGCCTCGATGGCTTCCGCTCATACAATAACAATTTGCTGTGTGCATTGGATGGTACCCAATATTTTTCTTCTAAAACAATTCATTGTGTAAATTGTAGCACCACGGAGCATAAAAACGGTTCCATAACCTATTCCCACTCGGCTATTACACCGGTGTTTGTCAAGCCCGGTTGTAACAAAGTGCTCTCCTTACCACCGGAGTTCATTACCCCCCAAGACGGACATCAGAAACAAGACTGTGAAAATGCGGCGGCTAAACGCTGGTTAAACCAATTTGCTCCGCTTTACAAAAAACTCGGTATCACCATCTTAGGCGATGATTTATATTGTAAGCAATCGCTTTGCGAATTGATTTTGAATTACGAGCTTTATTTCATCCTTGTTTGTAAGCCCGATTCTCATAAAACCCTTTACCAATGGGTTGAAGAACTCGATGGCCTGCAAGCTGTGCAAATGGTAGTGGAAAAAAGATGGACCGGAAAAACCCATCACATCGATACTTATCGTTTTATAAATCAAGTGCCTTTGCGTGATGGTGAAGATGCACAGATGGTCAATTGGTGTGAACTTACCACAACGCTGGCTGATGGTACCACTATGTACAAGAACGCTTTTGCAACCAATTTCGAAATCTCAAAGAACAATGTAAAACAGATTGTCGCCGATGGTCGGGCTCGCTGGAAAATTGAAAACGAAAACAACAACATACTAAAAAACAGAGGCTATCATCTGGAGCACAACTTTGGTCATGGGAAAAAGTATTTGTCTCAACTTATGCTCACTTTGAATCTTTTGGCATTCCTTTTCCATACCGTACTGGAGATGATTGATGAAAAATACGAACAGATTCGCAGCGACCTTCCAACACGGCAAACCTTTTTTGACGACATTCGTGCTTTGACGCGTTATCTTTATTTCGAAAACTGGGATGCCATGTTAATTTTTATGCTTCAGGGTCTCAATCAGCTTCATCGTCTCAAACCGCAGATTCTCGACTCAAGCTAAAAGTTATTTTTAATCGTAACGGTTTGCTTTACAAATAAGATGCTCCCAAGCATCAAGGGACAGCCATTTGCAAAAATATGCTAAATAACGTCTCGAGGTCTATAAGGTAGCTCTCAGTTAACCGGAAACTTCCCATATCCTTAAAAATATCTCCCATCTTTCTTAATTCCGCTTGAAAAGCAATTTTTAACCCTGCCGACCGTTGCTGTTTTTGCCATAATTAGAATTGCTG
>CAZIHU010000034.1:0-1832 GCA_964538865.1 uncultured Candidatus Peribacteria bacterium | reverse complement strand
ATGCTTTGTCTTTTCATTTCATTCCCTTTTATCAAATTATTAATGCAAGCCAACGCCAAAATCAGCGGCGCGGTTTTTTGCGTCCGCTGGATTTTTTTGTTATGTGTTTTTTTAAAATACTGCTGCCTGTAACTTTGTGAATGTTTTACTGTCAGTAGATGCTAGTAATTTTCTTCCATCTTTGAATTTTGCAACAAAAGTAACCTGTTTCTTTTTGCCTCCAAGCAATAGACCGGCGAGCAAACCAACTGGACCAAGTATTAGTGCGCCAGCAGCACCCCATCCGACAGTGCCACCAAGTTTTTTTACATTTTCTTCTGTTGCAACATCCACGACATCCAACTCTGTAATCGGGATGGTTTCACCTAAAAAACTATGCTCTTTTGTTTTGAGGACTAATGACCCAAAACTGAATTGGCCGTCCCCTTCGAGGAAGTCACCTGCATGAACTTTTACTTTTGCCATTGGATTCTCCTTTTACACATAACGGCTGGCATAACCTGCATGCCCGGTTCCGGCTTGCCGGAATTGGCGCGGCAGTTGCCTTTTCAACACTTCCCAAATCTATCTGAACACCTCACGCAACTGGCGTGACAAAGGGTTTGTCAGGTTAATGCCATTGTTATGTGAAATGGTGAAGTGTTCTAACAACTACTTTTTATTCGCTGTGATGCTGCTCCAAAGAGTTCTCCTCTTTGACTGTTACCAGACGTCCTGTGGGCCCATTCTCAACGATACTTGATTTTTTTAAGAATAAGCCTAGGACGAGTGCCCCAACCATTGGAAAAAACCAAAGTGCTCCGATCATTCCTAAGCCAAGAGCTGTTCCAATTGCGGCACCTGCTTGTTCTGCCTCAGATTGGAATGTAGAAGCTTCTTGGCTTACAGCCACAACACCCCATACTGCTGCAACCATCATAAGAATCGTCCAGAAAAGAGCAAAATTGCGAAGTACATTCCATCCCGTTCCGCCCTCTCGGGTTTCACCTGATTTCAAGGGACGTTTGGCTACGTATATTGGAAGCAGGATGGGACCGATCAAGAATGTTCCGATTGCCCAGATTATTGCACGAGCTTTTCGTCTTAAGCCATCAACGAGTACCCATATTGCAAAGATTCCATAAACTATGAAATACCACATAATACCTCCCTGCGTAAATATCTATTCTTATCCTAACGCTTGTCGGGTTCATGCCATTGTCTACTTACCGGTTCAATTCTCTGAGAGCCTCCAGCTGTTGCTTTTCGCAGTAATCTCGCATCTGGAAATCATTGGGCCATTCATTTGCGCATTTAGATCGAACTCTGACCAGTCCTCCGGTCATTTGACGTGCACGTAAAGCCCTCAAGCCTTCATACTGCTGATCCTCACAGTACTTACGCATTTGGTAATCATCGGGCCACTCGCTTGCACATTTTGACCGAATCATCGATGCAGCTCCAGCATCAGAAGGAGGCTCAGCACTCGAACGAGCTGCTCTCTCAGCTTCTTGGCTCTTTAGAGCCTCATTCACAGCTTCAGACCATTCACTCGACCAATCTTCGCTTGGAATCTCTATTGTCGTTCCAGAAGCAAGCGTTATCACCAAATTTCTACTGCCATTGTCTTCGACTGAGTTTGCCTTTAGGACGACTGCATTCCACTCTTGGGCAAGAATGGAACCTGATAGTAACAAACTAGCTAACAAAGCAATAACTGTCCGCACGGTTCACCTCCTACTTGGCTTAAAAGTATTTCGATGCTGAATCCTAAAATCCCCAAACTGTGTCAACTCACATAACGGTTGCGATAACCTGCGCGAATATTACAAAGGAAATTTGACTAAATGAAA
>CAZIHU010000033.1:0-1930 GCA_964538865.1 uncultured Candidatus Peribacteria bacterium | reverse complement strand
AACACCTCCTTGTTCCTTTGGCAGGCTTGTTGTAAGTATGCGATGAGTATTCAGCCATAACCTGATGGTTTTCCAACGATGAAATAGGCCTGCTTCATTCAATTTATAGCGAATAAAGTGCAACAAATGATAAGTCAAAACGGTAATGAAAATATGTCCTTCAATTCGATTCGGTTTGTGATGGAAGTTAGGGCGTAGACCCAGTTCATCTTTCAAACAGCGAAACGCGTCTTCCACAATTGTGAGCATAATATAGATATACCAAATTTTTTCATCATTCAGGTCATTACGATCGGTACGAAGAAAATAGGTACCATCATAGGGTTTGCCCAAATTCTTTTCATCAAATTGCCAAGTGATCCCGACAGCATTTTTACCACCTTGTTTGACTTGAATATCAAATCCTTTAGAAACGCGACTATATTGTTTGCGCAGTCGACCAATACGTTCAAGTACCTTGGCGTAATTTTTGAGCCGCCTTTTTATGCGCAAGCCATCACGGAGATACGAGAGTGCTTTTTCCATCTTCTCTCTGGCACTATTTACCATGGCCTGTTCTTTTTTGGTTTTGGCCTCACTGTGGCAATGTAAAAAAATGTCATCATCTTGCTTGAAGCTATGGACTTTGATCCCTTTTTTAATTTCAACAAATTCAGGATCAGGAATTTCATGAGGCTTGGAACGTGAGACAACGATATATGAAAATCCTTGATCCTTGAGAGTAATCAGATTATCCTCTGAAGCAATGCCGGCATCAATTACAACTGTGGGCTTTTCAAGTGGCAGAGGTGGCTGTTGGCCCACGGCTTGTCCATGAACTTCATGGACCATATCCATAAGAGTTTTTGGTTCACTGATATTACCTTCAAAGATACGTGTTGTTTTGAGAAAACCATTTTCATCCAGAACGATTCCCAAGGCGACCAATGGGCGATCATTGCGTTTGTCTTTAGACCGCGCGTGCTTAGCCTTCTCACAAAAAGAGACGTCTCCTTCAAAATAGGTGTTCGTCAAATCGTATAGAATGATTGATTCACCTAAACCCAAAAGTTTTTTGCTATGGTTTCTCAAAAATTGTTCAATCGCTTTTTTGTGTGAAAAAAGGATATCCGAGGTTTCATATAAAGCATTGTTTGCGAGACGGGAGAAGTCTGCTCGCAAAAGTTCACCCAAGCCGCTTTCTTGTTCAGCGTATCGCTTGAGTTCCCGTTCGCTACTGGGATGAACCAAACGTCCGATAATAAGCAATGCTGCCAGATCCATAACTTTTTTCTCAAACTTTAGTTGCCTGAAAAGTTTGAAGAATCCAAGCTGTTTCATTGCTTCCAAGCCGACATGTTCAGAACCTATGGATTTTCCTTCTGAAGAGGCAAGGGCGTTGACATCTACACTTTGAAAATCTTGTTCAGACTGCTTGAACTCATCTCTCTCCGCCATCTGTTTTTGGACAAGTAATTTTGTATAATGCTGAGCCAAGGCTTCGCTATTCTCATCTAACGGCACAAGACATCGTTGGCCGGCGAGCAGCTCTTCAATGCGGTTTGCAAGTGATTTCCACTGTTTTTGTTTTAGGTCGAGAGTGCCGAGGCTAAGTAAGGTTCGCTGTCTTGGTCCTTGCTCAGTACGCACGGATTCAACTAACTTGTGAGTATAGTATATTTTATTGGATCCTCGGTTCTTTTTTTCCTTAGCTCGGATAAACATGGAAACATCGTATCACAACCCCTCTATCGTGTCAAGCGTAATTTTTTATATGGGGCACTACAAAGGGCTTTTCAAAAGGTCGGAGTCAATAATATCAATAGGTTAAGGTAGAAATGCCCGCCAAAATATAGCAAAATTTACAAAAAATACGGTTCACAGCGGAAAGATGGGTTAAGAGCTGATATTGCCACAAATTCAAAAGTATTTCAATATATGTGATATTGCT
>CAZIHU010000032.1:0-2325 GCA_964538865.1 uncultured Candidatus Peribacteria bacterium | reverse complement strand
GCCGCATGTCCGGCAGCCACACCCTCGCCCCCAGCACGCCCTTCATAAATATTCCCATACTGATCGATAATGTAGTTATATCCAATATCACTCCATCCGCGACTAATCGCATGATAATAATAAATCGCCTGAACCGCCGCTTCCGGATCATCAAGATCAGTGGTCGTCGCAGTGTGATGAATAATGATCTTATCAACATCTTCAGGATATTCGAGCGCCCAAGATAACCTTTCTCCATCTTCATGCGTGACAGTTTCGTCGATCTCTAATTCTGAATCGTAAACTCCTTCCCAAATCTCACTCTCAATTGCGGAAGAAAGCCCATCATCGTCATCAAGATCCTCCTCATCTCCTCCATAAATACGATAACTCTCATCCGCACCCCACTCCGATCGAGAAATAATATCAACATCTCCTCCATTGAAGATGATTTTGTTCAAATTTAAATTCAAAAGAGGCTTCCGATAAGAGGAAACCGTATCGATATACTGAAATTCAATATCTCTAAGATAAGGAGTCGCATACGCATCTTCCGAATGCATCACAACTTTATACTGAAAAGCCTCAGCAGTATTGGTCATCACAAAACTGTAAGCGGTCTGATAATCGTCTCCCCGAGACTCAGTGTCTTTATCCAAAGCAACCCATTCACTCCATTCCCCATCAGCAAGAAAATGAATAAAAAACTCACTCGAAGTGCTCTCAGGCACCTCCTCATACCACTCCAGCGCAACAGCATTAAAAGAAAAATCCCCATAAAACTCCTCAGAAACAAAAACCTTATCAAGCTCATACTTAGTCGCAAAATCCTCAAGAGAAGCCGTCATCTCATGATCAAGCGAAAGCTCAACATCATCATAAATATATCCAACTCGAACATCAGAATTCTGCGGTATGAAAGAAAGCAGAGAAACGACAAGGACGACAATTAATGCGCTTACGATTTTCTTCATGTGGTTTTATAGATTTTACATCTAGTAATTATAACACATTTACAGGAGAGATGATACGGTATTGGAGTTGACAATCTTAAGGAAAATGGCGCAGAGGAAACGAATTACTTGTGCCCCAAAACACCTATGATAAAATGCGGCCTGCTAACCCATAACCCAAACAAAAATGGCCAAAGTATTCACAGACGCTGATTTCGAAGCAGAAGTTCTCAAAGCAGAAGGCTTAGTACTTGTAGATTTCTACGCTGACTGGTGCGGACCTTGCCAAATGCTTACTCCAATCATCGAAGAACTTGCAGAAGCCCACTCAGACGTAAAAATCGGCAAAGTTGACATAGATGCTTCACCTGATATCGCCAAAAAATACGGCGTCATGAGCATCCCAACTCTCATCTTCTTCAAAGGCGGAGAAGTCGCCGAACAAATGGTCGGAATGAAGTCGAAAGACGATCTTGAGGCTAAGATAGGGGAATTGAAGTAACCTCAAAACCACGCATTGTATCCAGCTGACCAAGAACGGTCAACTCTTCCATCGCCATCATCATCGAAGCATTTTATGCCGAAGCCATTAGACCCAGGTATCGCATAGCCTTCATCATCATGGGCACATTCAACCCAGGCGTCTTTTATTTGTGCACGGGCCTGCGCGCTTACAAGCAAAAGAGCATCACCTGTATCTGATTCAGGTACAGTGTCATAAATATCCCCAGGTTCGAGATGTATATTTGGCAAAGTAGGATCCGGGGCAGCCCGCTGAGGGTTATCCAGATCAGAAGGAAGCAAAGCCGCAGCACCAATTGCAATCGCACGAACAGCAGTACTAGGTTTCATAAGAAAAAGGTTAAAACATACTTTTTTGCGAACTTTTAGTGCGCTTCAAATTCTCCTTAGTCTTCGGCGCAAACTTAATATACTTCCCACAATGCGTACAATCCACACGGATAGGGGAGTCGGGTGTTTTTTGACTCAAATCCCCACGCGTACCCTTCTTACACTTCTCACAAAAAAAATCTCCACCTTCACCACTGCTAGCTGCAAGTTGCAAGTTGCCAACTACCAAATCAGCTTGCTCCTGCGCAATCCTATCACACTCATTGTTATACCTGTTAAGAGCATGGCCTTTCACCCATTCCCATTTAATCGTCAACCCTTCAGTAACTCGACCAAGATCTTCCCATAAATCCAGGTTCTTCTTGGTTTTCCACCCCTCATTCATCGTCTTAATCACCAAATTCGAATCACTTCGCACAGTAACCGGTGGAACGCTGCGCTTAAACTTCTTTTGAACCCATTCAAACCCTTTGATGATAGCCAAAAGCTCCATCCGATTATTCGTCGTAGAAGGCTCATTGCCAAAAACCTTATGAACCTT
>CAZIHU010000031.1:0-2334 GCA_964538865.1 uncultured Candidatus Peribacteria bacterium | reverse complement strand
CAGAATGATGAATTTCTCGGTGCATTATCAATGCGAATTATTGCACCAGTAGGAACTAATTATGATGTGCTTAAGCCAAAAGAAAAACTAGAAATTGTAATAGATTTTTTGACTGATGTATTTAATGAATTGAAATCAACTATTGCACCAAAGATAGGATCAGATACATTTACTCCACATACCTTTGAGCAATTATTTGGTAAACCAAAGGTAAAAAGTATCGATGAAAACAATGTATATGACGAAATTGCACAAAAACATGATTGGTTTGTGTTAGATGGCTTTGTAGGTACAGCAGAAGAGGTAGCCCTGGTTGAGCTTATAGAGAACACTATTGGAAATTTAAAAACTTCATATCAAGAAGTATATTTACTTCGAAACGAAGAAATCTATAAAATTTATGATTTTGAAAAAGGGCGTGGATTCCAACCGGACTTTTTGCTCTTTTTAAAAGGAAAAGAAAAGAGTGACGTGTATTACCAAGTATTCATCGAGCCAAAGCAAGAAAACTACATGACATCTGAAAATGAAGTATGGAAGGAGGAATTTTTGCTTGAAATCAGCAAGAGATTTGGAGTGAATGGGAAAGATATATTAAAAGCAGAGAATAAAGAGTACAGACTGGTTGGCCTACCATTCTACAATCAAGCAGTTGACGAGAAATTTACCCAAGCATACGAAGCAATAGTAAACAAATAGTATGTATATAACCAAATCCGACTACCTCAAATTTCTAACCTGCCCAGACTACTTTTGGTTTCACAAAAAAAAGCCAGAGGTTCTTGTTGTAAAAGAGCTAAATGAATTTGAATTGGAATTAGTTAAAAGTGGGCAAGAAGTTGAGGCATGGGGGCGTAAAATATTCCCTGGTGGCGTTCTAGTCGAAAGTAGGCAAGAACAAGCTGTAAAAGACACTAAAAAGCTAATCAGCGAGGGTAAAAAGGTTATTTTCCAAGCAACATTTGAAGCTGAAGGTCTTTATGTGATGGTAGATATGTTGGAATGGGATGAAAATAGCCAATATTGGATTATTAATGAGGCAAAAGGCTCCACTTGCGACAAAGAAGGTGAAAGTAAAAATAAAAAATTACATCTTTACGATGCGGCCTTTCAATACGTTGTTCTAAAACTGGCAGGCTACAAAGTCGGTAAAGTGAATTTACTTGAGCTTAATAAAGAATATGCAAAGAAAGGCGAAATCAATCCTGTGCAATTGATTGCAAAAACCGATATCACTGAAAAAGTACATGAATTAGAGCCTGAAATTAATGAAAATATTGCAGGAATGAGAATATTAATGGATCAAGATAATGAACCTCAACCCTGTGATTGTATTTATAAGTCACGAGCAAATCATTGCCCCGCTTTCAGCTATTTGTATCCAAACATGCCTGAATATTCAGTGCATGACATAGCTCTTATTGGCTTAAGTCCAAAAAGGCTTGAGGGGATGGTGGAGGGCGGATATTTAAGTATTTACGATGTGCCAAAAGACTTTGAATTATCAAAAAATCAAAGAAGTCATGTAGATGTTACTCAAACAGGAATAACCACTAATAAATCAGTTGAAATAAAAAAATTCTTAGATGAAATGGAATACCCATTTTACTACTTAGACTATGAAACCTACCCAACCGCAGTGCCGATATATGAAGGATGTAGGCCCTATATGCAAATCCCGTTTCAATATTCATTATATATCCAAAAAGAGCCAGGCGGAGAATATGAGCATATAGAATTCTTAGCTGAAGACGGAAATATCAATCCAATGAAAGCACTTGTTGAATCTTTAAAAGAACATATTGGAGATGAAGGCAGCATCATTGTTTGGAATAAGAAGTTTGAAAAGAAATGTAATGAGAACATTGCTGAAGTCCTCCCGGAACACGCTGAATTGATGGCAAATTACAATGAAAGATTATTTGATTTAATGGAGATATTCCAAAAAAATCTATATGTACACAAAGACTTCAAAGGTAAATATTCAATCAAAAAAGTATTGCCTGTATTTGATCCTGAATTAAGTTACAAAGAGCTAAGTGTACAAGATGGGGCCATGGCAATGAATTCATGGAAGAAAATGGCCTTTGAAACCGTAAATGACGTAGAAAAAGAACAATTAAAAAATGATTTACTCGAATATTGCAGATTAGACACTTGGGCTATGGTTCGGATTTATGAGGAATTATTAAAGAAGTAGTTTTCGGTCGGGGCAATTCACCCCTTTTGTTCCCCTCTTGCCCCTACCTCAAACCAGAAATAGGTGTTTTGGGCTGCGGGCATTCACCCCTTTAATTCCCCTCTGCCCTTCGCCCAAAACGGAAAAAGAAATTT
>CAZIHU010000030.1:0-2554 GCA_964538865.1 uncultured Candidatus Peribacteria bacterium | reverse complement strand
GTTGAACCTTATGTTGTCGCACCGGCAGAGCCGGTGGTATACGAGGTTTTAATTATTATGGGTAAAGGTTTAACAGAAGGTTCGGAAGGGGCGGATGGGGAACAGGACTTGGAGGCTAGGCTGGATGAGATAGAGGCTTTGCAAGAAGAGATTATGGCAATGCAGCCTGAGACTGATGCACATCTTGCTTATGTTCAGCAGCTTTCGCGAGATTTGAGTAGGCGGACAGGTGCGTTGGGGAAGTATGTTCCGGTCAACTAGGTTACGTATGTTTGGCTTGGCTTTGTTGCGATGATGATGCGGTTTAGTATGATTTACGAAGATTGTGCTTGCTTGAAATGCTCCTGCCACTTCAGGTCTATCGCACTCGGGCGTGGCTGTTCGCGGACTCGCCAGAGATGGGGTGGATCGTGTTCGTTCTCGATGTAGCCGAGGTGGGCTAGGTGATGGCATCCCTTGCAAAGGGGAATAATTTTGTCTGGATCGTGCTCGTGGTGTTGGGCAAACCTATTGATGTGGTGGAAAGCATGGTATTTGCGATTGCAGCAGGCGCATTTGCCTCCAGTCTTGGAGAGGACATAATGCTGGATGGCTTTCGGGATATAGCTGGATTCGGTTTTTATTGTTTTCGGCTTCTCTTGTTGCATGAGTTTCTCCATAAATTCGTTCCAGTCCTGATCTCCTTTCATCTTTTGAAGTTTTTTGGCGATTTCTGGGTCGAGTTCCATCGAAATTTGCACTTTTGCAGGTTGGGATTCCTTCCTAGGAAGGCGATGGTGTTGTACCATCTTTTCAACTGCGTTCTTAGGCATAGCTTCTACTTTCTCTGCCCAGAACTCTGCTGTCTCTTGTGTTGCTATTGTGGCTACCGGCTTTACTGCATTGATTCCCTTCTTTTCTGCTACTTCCATAAGCTCAGGTTTATCTTCAATATGCCGACATACTCTTAAGCATTCGTTTACTTTATTTCTGCTCATCCCGGCCAGCACAGCAGCATAATGATAGATATCCTTAAACTTTTTCTTTTTCCAAATCTTCTTCCGCTCAATCTCAGGCAAAAGTAGCTCACATTTCCTCATCCATTCCTTCGCATTTTTACCGTACAAAACGAATTTTTGATGTGTGTTCATATTTTTGATGTTAAAGTATTAATTATATACCATAAAACCAACCCGATTAACAGGAGTACTGCTGGACAATCGCGCCGAGTGAGTGTGCGATAGTGTTTTCCGCGTTGACGCACCCAGAAATGTGCTCTGCATCTTACTCCACGCACCCAAGAATCGCCGCCTCCTTTGCCAAGGGTTGCTTCTGACGGCATTTTCTGGTATAATTTAACGATAAAACTAAAAAACACACATGAACCTATTACGACTTCTTGTTCCAATTGCAGAAGCTGCATCTCTTACAGATAAGAGTAGCGAAACTGCTGAACAGAGTGAGGAAGCTGTGACTTCTTTCATCACCTATCTCTGGGATCATATTGATAACTGGATTGCGGCTGTAATTGTCGTCGTCTTCTCGATTTATTTCTCTAAGATGATCAAGAAAGTTGTTGTTGATAAGGTCGCTGACAAGATGGGCGATGAACATGAGGAGATCCTTATCCTTGTTGGACGAGCTACTTATGCGGCTGTTTTGGCTGTTGGTTTGACTATTGGGCTTAAGGTTGGAGGTATCGATCTTACTGTGATTATTGCGGCGGTTGGTTTTGGAATCGGTTTTGCGCTTCAAGATATTCTTATGAATTTTATTGCAGGTGTAATTATTTTGGCTTCTCGGCAATTTGCTATTGGGGATTTTATTGAGGTAAATGGGACTCTTGGTAAAGTTAAGGAGATTCAGTCGCGTGCGACTATTTTGCAGGCTTTGGATGGGACTAAGGTGATTGTGCCGAATGCGGATTTATTTACAAATCAGGTTACGAGCTATACGACAAATCCTTTCCGTCGTATTGAAGTGCCTGTTGGTGTGGAGTATAGGACTGATTTGAAAAAAGCTACTAATGTGATGTTGGCTGTTTTGCATGCACATCCTCGTATTATGAAGCAACCGGCTCCTGCAGTTATTTTGGATGAATTTGCAGATAGTAGCATTAATTTCAAGGTTAGGTTTTGGGTAGAGTCGAAAGATAAATGGATAAATATTAAATCTGAAGTTATTGAGCAAGTTAAGAGTGCTCTTGATGAGGCTGGGATCTCTATTCCTTTCCCAATTAGGACTCTTGCTTTTGATAGAGATACTGAAGCTGCGGTTGTCCCAACTTATGCGATGACTGCTGAAGAAATGAAACAGCATAAGATGGAGCAAATTGAGGCGCAGGAAGATCAAGCAGCTAAGGATGCTGCGAATACTGCGTTGCAAACTGAGTATGCTGAAGGTGATTCGCATACTGAGCATGTGGATTTGGAGACGTTGGAGGAGGAGCATGCTGCTGCTGAGGCTGAGAAAGTGCCTGTGGCTAGTGAGAAAGCAGAAGTCAGAAGTGAGAAGAGTGAAGGGAGTGAGAAAGCAGAAAGCAGAAGTGAGAAGAGTGAGGGGAGTGAGAAAGCAG
>CAZIHU010000029.1:0-4390 GCA_964538865.1 uncultured Candidatus Peribacteria bacterium | reverse complement strand
TTCTGCTTTCTGCTTTCTCACTCCCCTCACTCCCCTCACTAATCTCCTTCTCAGCCACTTCCTTTGTTTCTTCAAGTTTACCCAATAATTGATCTGTGTTATCAAAAGAATCCGCTGCTCCTTGCTCCTTGCTGTCTGCTGTCTCCTCTGCTCCTTGCTCCTTGCTCTCTGCTATCTCCTCTGCTCCTTGCTCCTTGCTGTCTGCTGTCTCCTCTGCTTCTCCCTCCTCGCTACTCACTTCTTGCTCCTCTCCTACAGATTCAAAATCTTTTCCTGAATCTCTTTTTTTCAAAACTTCTTCAGGATTTGTAGTAATAATTTTATCTTCTGTATAAGAAGCAATAATCTGGACCGCAACGTGCTTTAGACCTGCAAAAAACAAGCCCTGACCAACTCCACTATTAAGAAGCATGTATTTTTCTCCTTCTGTCAGATTGAAAACTTTTTGCAACATCTCCATCGCCGTTGGCGACTGTTTCAATAAAAGCTGCATCGAAGAGTTCGTAATAATCGGTTTCCCATATTCGCTTTTCATAAAGTCCTCAACATCCTGAGTAATAGTCGAGACACCAAGATAATATTTACGAGCACGCTTTACCAATCCATACAAAAACTTAGCACTATCAGCATGCTGCATCATCGACCAAGCCTCATCAATAGTTAGGATTCTCTTCTTAAGCTCACTCCTGACCTTATTCCAAATATAACTCAAAATAATATACATCGCGATCGGCCTAAGCTGATCTTCAAGATCACGAATTGAGAAAACAACAAGCCCTTTATCAAGACTAACATTCGTAGGCTTATTGAAAATTCCAGCATAAGTTCCAGAAGTAAATTTCTGAATCCTCTGAGCCATCTCCTCGGCACCATCCATCGAGGAAAGAACCGAATGGAAATCCTCCATAGTAGGTGGATTAAACTCCGAAGGATTAGGCGTATCCATCGTAATCCCTTTCGTTGCATAAACATCTAGAAGAGCTTTATCCAAAATACCCTCCTGAGCAGGAGTCAATTCACCCATCATAAGCTTCAAAAGACCGGTCAGATCGATAATCGAAGACCTAAGCAGATCACCAGGCTTCGAATTATCTTCATCAATAGGTTTCGGCAAATCGAACGGATTAATCCTTTTATCAGAATTCAAAGACACCATCATATAACTTCCCCCAACAGACTCAGCAAGAGCCTGATACTCGTTTTCCGGATCAATAACAATCACATCAACCCCCATCATCAAGTACCGCAAAATCTCAAGCTTTACCGCATAAGACTTACCCGCACCAGATTTCGCAAAAATAACCTCATTCGCATTCTCAAGAGAAAATCTATCAAAAATAACCAAGCCCTCATTATGCCTATTCAGCCCGTACAAAATCCCATCATCAGAAGTAAGTTCCGAAGAAATAAACGGAAAAGTACTCGAAAGCGGCGACGTATTCATATTCGAATTCACCTGAAGCTCATCGAGACAAATCGGAATCGTCGAATTAAAAGCATATTCCTGCTGAAGATTAGCCTTTTTGGTCAAAATAAGCTTTCCGCCAAGAAGACTCTCCAATTGCTTGGTAATCTTCTCGAGCTTCTTAAGGTCATCAGCATAAATCGTAAAATACATAGCAAACTGAAAGAACTTCTCCTGACCACGCTGCAATTCCGTACGCAACTGCTCAGCATCTTGCAAAGCTGTCTCCAGAGCCGGATCACTTACATTACCCTTCTCACGATTCATTCGAAGAGACGCCTGAAATTGCGCAACCTTCCGCTTAAGCAACTTCATTATTTCAGCCGAACCAATCGGATAAATAAATTGTGAAATGTCCATAGTTACCTCGAAGTTAACAACAGGCGAAAGCCAGTTCGTCTCAAGATAACGAGGATATGCGTTAATAAAATAACTCTGAGCATAAAACCCTTCAACATTGATATGATCATAAGCCACCTCAAAAGAAGCAGGAGCGATAATATCGCGGATTGAAGACAAACCTTCATTATAAAGCTTCTCCATCTCAAGAATCTGCTTGCGATCTTGAGGGGCAAGAGGTTTGTCTTTTTTGGCAGCATCAGCACCACCTTTCGCAGGCGTACCAGCTGCAGGAGCGGCAGTAGCAGTAGCCGCTGGTTTCTTAAAACCAAAAAGTTTCTTGATATTGTCGAGCGGCGTTGGTTTTGCTGCAGCAGCCGGTTGTTCCGCAGGTTTCTGCTCACCTTCACTCTTCTCACCACTCTTCTCACTTCTGCTTTCTGCTTTCTCACTACCTTCAGACGTTGGCGCAGCTACCTCCTCAGGCTGAGACTGCACCTCCCCACCTTTCTCACTTCTGCTTTCTGCTTTCTCACTAACTTGAACAACGGTCGCTGTTGCATCCACTTTTTCTTCATCAGCAGAAGTCGCAGTTTTCACTGCTGTCTGCTCCTCGCTGTCTGCTATCTGAGCTGGCTCTGCCATAAAAATCCAATTTATATCTGATAATTATACCAAAAAAAGACCCAACAATCAAGAGTCAAACCACAAATAAACTACTACTCAGAATCACCAACCATATTAACCGAATTCCTATTGTCAGCCTCCTTAGCTCTCATAAGGGTGTCATCAGCTGACTTAATAGCCTCCTCAAGTTCAGGTGGCACCTCATTTTGATCAAAAGTATCAACAGCAATAGTAACTGTAACCTTCCTATCCTTGTCAGGTGAGAGCAGAGCATTAGCATGTGGACTCTCTTTTTTTGCAATCTCAATAGCCCTTGCTTCAATTCCTACATTAATCGCCTCAGCAATCTTCCTGGCCCCTGCCTCATCAGTATTTGGCAAAATAACAACAAATTCTTCTCCTCCCCACCGAACCACAACGTCGTCAGGCCGTTTAGCACAATCTTTCACAATAGACGCAACAGCCTGAAGAACAGCATCTCCAACAGCATGATCATAATCATTATTAAATTTCCTAAAATGATCTATATCAAAAATCAAAACCGACACAACAGGCTTCGATGCAGTCTCAGCACCAGGATAACCAGCCCTTTTAACCCTGGCTACAATACGCTCAAACTCAGCTTGACCACCTCTCCTGTTCTCAAGACCAGTCAAAGGATCTTCGTTGCCAAGTTTCGCAATCATTTCCCGAGCTTTCATATCAATCAGATGATACATCAAAGTAAAAATCCGAGGTAAAAATCTACGACCACTTTCAGTATCAATAAATTCCTGAATATTATCAGAAGAATCTTCAATCTCATTAAAAATAGTCTCATCGACAAATCCAGGATGAACGTACTCAGTAAATATCATTCCTTCAATAACTTCCTGGATATATTTCTCAGAAATATCACAATGCCTAACCGCAAGGGGTATAATAACATTGTGGATAAGCCTCGATATATAATCAAAGTATGCATCTCTGTCGATAGTACCATCAGTGCTCAAGCCAACAGCAAGATCAGAATATCGATCCGCTTCATTCAAAACTCCTTTATATAACTCATCAGGATGAGTTATATCAGCATGCAAAATAAACGGCATACCCTTTTCAAGTCTCTTTATCACTCGATCCAAAGCACCAGTAGGACTCATTGCCTGTTTAAGCCTCTCACCCAGCTCCCCATCAGGCAAAGTTGCTGATTCATCATCCATCATATCAACAAACAACACATCAAGACCTAAGCCTGGCAAAGTTTCGTCAGAGTGTGGAAGATCATCAGGATTATCAGATCGTCTACCCATATCTATGTTTTTTTTAATAAAAACTTACTATATAATACCACTATACGAGCCGAGAGTCAATCCCTCGCGAGGAACACTTCCTCTTCCCACATAACCAAGTTCTATGTTAAATTTAATCAGCTTGAAATTTAAAAACTATTACAAATATGGCACCAAAAAAGAAAGATCCGAAAGGAAAGAAAGATCAAAATGAACCTGAAGACAAGCCTGAAGAAAAAGAAGAAGCCCCATCCCTTTTCGACGATATGCCGGAAGAAGAATCTCCGGAAGAACCGGAAGAACAAGCTCCAGAAATCTCTTCCAAAAATCTCCGCCACATATCAGACGAAATGGAGGAATGCTACTTAGATTACGCGATGAGCGTCATAGTTTCACGTGCACTCCCAGATGTTCGCGACGGATTGAAACCCGTCCACCGACGCATCCTATATTCAATGCACGAACTAGGACTTCGGCCAACAGCAGCCTTCCGTAAATCCGCAACCGTTGTAGGTGATGTTCTTGGTAAATACCACCCGCACGGCGACACAGCAGTTTATGACTCAATGGTTCGCCTCGCACAAGATTTTTCGATGAGATACATGCTCGTCAGAGGACAAGGAAACTTCGGATCAATCGACGGAGATAGCGCAGCAGCAATGCGTTATACAGAAGCAAAAATGGAAAAAAT
>CAZIHU010000028.1:3283-4481 GCA_964538865.1 uncultured Candidatus Peribacteria bacterium | reverse complement strand
AAATTCACCCAAAAACTCCGCTACACCTGGAACAAACTCCGCGGCAAAAAAATAGGGGACCAGTCACCATTCGAAGACGTCGCAAGCGCATCCCTCGAAAAAACCATCGAAAAACATTTCCAAATCAAGCACAAGTCCTACCCGATCACATTCATCCGCTTTTTCATCGCCCGCATAAGACCGCAGATCCCACTCTACAAACCGCTAATCAAGTTCCTCGTGAATCTCGACAAACTCCTTGGTAAGATAGGCGTGCTCAAGGGCGAATACATATTTATTATAGCCAATGGTTAAAGTATTGATCTTCGGAAATTACGGAGCAAAAAACTTCGGCGATGAACTCGTTTTGAAAGGAGTTTTGAG
This sequence comes from uncultured Candidatus Peribacteria bacterium, assembly GCA_964538865.1. Classification (GTDB taxonomy): domain Bacteria; phylum Patescibacteriota; class Gracilibacteria; order UBA1369; family UBA12470; genus CAZIHU01. The sequence continues at coordinate 4,118 of CAZIHU010000028.1, read as the reverse complement.
TATGATAAAAGGAGATATCACAGTGTTATCGAGTGATCCTAAAGAAACCAAGAAGCTGCACAACGTAAACGCCGCATGGGTCTTCCCAACAGGCCTCCGATCACTCCTGCGCGGCAGTATTTTCAAAACCATCAAACATTACTGGCAAGCCGACCTAATCTTATTCGGCGGCGGCACACTCTTCACAGATGAAGAACCAAGAACAATTTGGATCTCAGGCATCCAAATCCTCCCCGCAATCCTAATGCGCAAAGACATAATCTGCTTCCGCCAAGGCATCGGCCCAATCCGCCGTAAACGCATCGTAAGATGGCTATTTAACAGATTCGCAAAAATCTCAGTCCGCGACGAACAATCCGCCCGCGAGCTCAAAAAACTCGGCATAAAAAAAGAAATCCACGTCAAACCCGACCCCGCCTTCTCCTTAAACGCAAAAAAATCCCACGGCAACGAACTCCTAGTCTCCATCCGAGACTGGCCAACCCTCGACCCAAATTTTGAACAAAAATTCACCGAACTCCTCAAATGGACCAAAATGCCAGTACGCATCCTGATTTTCGGAGAAGAAGATCGCAAAATTTCCGAGCGTATTGCTCGCAAAGTAGATGCAAAAATCGACACCATAACACTGAGCAACTACGAGAAAATTTTCGCTAAAGGAAAATTTTCGCTGTGCTTCCGCCTCCACGCCTGCATCCTCTCGATCATGCACGAAATCCCATGCATCGGCTTCGCATACGAATCCAAAATCGAAAACCTTTTCAAAAAACACGATCTCGAAAAATATGTTATAAACATCGAGAATATCGACGTCGATCTCCTTAAAGAAAAATTC
>CAZIHU010000028.1:0-3183 GCA_964538865.1 uncultured Candidatus Peribacteria bacterium | reverse complement strand
ATGCAAGAAATTGTTAATCTCGTCCTCACGGCAGCAAGCGACTCATTCATCGGCGTCACAGTTTTCGTCGGAGCTGCATTAGTCCTCGTCGGATACATCAACTACAAAACAGAAGGCTCACTAATCGAAAGCATCAAGCGCAAAAAAAGATGGCAACCGTTAATCGGAGCTCTTCTCGGCCTCATCCCAGGTTGCGGCGGAGCGATTTTAATAATGCCACTTTACACAAAAAGAACAGTGACATTCGGAGCAGTAATCGCAACTCTCATCGCAACAACGGGAGACGCAGCTTTCGTTTTAATCTCAAAAGTACCTTTAGACTTCCTAAAAGTTAGCGCAATAGCATTTATCACAGCAATAATCGCAGGATACACAATCGACCATTTTAAATTTGACTTAAAAAAATCCCAAAAACTCGAAACCTCGCACCCAGACCACAAATCCCACAACATGAAACACATCGGCCACGCAGAAGGGGACGCAATCGACATCGCACTTCACCACAAAACCAAAGGACACGAGCCAAGGGGAACACTCGGTTACAAAATCACACACCAAGGATACATTGTCTACATCGGAATCCTGATAATCGGACTGATTTTCGGAACGATCGCACTCCTAGGCGTAAAACTCAGCCCATTCGCTGCAGCACTCGGGATTGCCGGAACACTTCTCTCAATAATCCTCATGATCGCCGGCAAAAAATACCTCCAGGCTGATACCCACGAAGAAGAAGAATTGAAACTGATGTCGATAAGATCCACAATTATCCATAATTCAGAAGAAACAGCCTTCATTGGAGCGTGGGTATTCGTGGCATACCTCGCACACGAGCTGTTAATGCAATACGCAGGGGCAGGAATGACAGGAGAGATGGCATCCGCGGGGATTGCCGCGATTGTGATTGGAGCTTTGGTTGGGTTGATTCCGGGGTGTGGACCTCAAATTATATTCGTTTCTTTATATTCAAAAGGGATGTTGCCGTTTGCAGCACTGATTGCGCATGCAATCTCTCAGGACGGTGATGCGCTATTCCCGCTTCTGGCCATGGATAAAAAGGCCGCAATCGTCGCATCGGTAATTACGACAGTGGTGGCGTTTGCAGTAGGGTTTGGGTGGTATTTGATAGGGTAGCGAATTCAAAAAGAAGGCAACCCTAGTAAAAGAATAACCTTCTTATTGAACTCTCCAAGCAAGAATCGGAAGAAAAAATTTAAACCTCGATAAAAAGGAAAAAAGAACTCAAATCTCCTGCTAAATAAACACCAAGCCCGTTTATTTAGAGAGAAAAGTAATCAAAAGATTTTGGGAAATCTAAAGAAAATCAACCGGTCTAAACTTAGAGAGAAAAGTGACGGAAAGAAAAAAACAAGTGAATGCAAATCGCTTCCCGACACATCTCTCCCTAAGTAGTTTTTGTATTTATTTTTGTCAAAGAGCTATTTTTACACTATCATAATACCAGATGCTTGACGGGATGTCAAGTCCATTTTGCAAAAAGCTTTTAAAGAACCTCTCCCTACCACTCCACAAAACCCACTCAAGCAGAGGTTTTTCGGCGCGCGCGGGTTGACAGCATGCAGGTTTGAGCTATAGAATAGCCTTCTATGGAAAAAACTTCCCCAAAAAATCTTGGAATCATGACACGTGTAATGGCTTTGGCAGCCTGCTGTGCTCTAAATGGCGATTTTGCTTTTGCGCAAGAATCAACAGAACGTATCTTCAAACCACGCCGAGCTGTAAAACTTTTTGAAGCTGGTAAAATCTCTGCATCCGAACTGGTTGCTTCATTAAGGCAAGACCCTGTTTTTGCAGAATTAGAACTGGTTGATCCAGGCAACGCACCTTCTCTCCTTATGATTATGGAAGATATACACGGGACACCAGACGTCGAAAGAGAACGTGCAGAACATCTGAGAAGGTTAGGGATCAATGTGATCGGTTTGGAAGGGTGGAGAGGGCCTCATTGGGATAGATATAATGGAGAAACAGAATTCGTTGAGGAAATTGTCTCAGATGACCGTTACGAACCCTTCCCTTTAGAAGGACACCTTGCACATTATAAAACTGCTACCTACATGTGGTTGGGATCTTTTTTAATTCTACAATGTCTTGAAAATGAAAACCCTCCTGATGAAGACAGCCCAGCAATGAGTGAAGTAATGGATCATATGGTAGAAGATCATCTTAGGCTCGTATATTATACTGCCTTAGAAAACGGTATACCCAACTTTAAAGAAAAAACACTTTGGTCTCAACTACAAACAGAATTACACTATTTGCCGGAATTTGATGAGCTGCCCGATATGGATCCAGCGAGTTTCACAGAAATTTTTGAACAATTCCACAGAGATTCTGATGCAGTCGCGATAGATCAACGTACACGCGCCTTTGCTCATCAGGCCTCAAAATGGATGACTCGCCAACAAGCTTTCCACAAGCCACTAATTATACCAGTTGTCGTTGGAGAGAAGCATGCAGATGGTTTGGCAGAAGCCTTCGAAGATGTGAATGTGCAAGTAGCGAGATTACCAATCACTCCGGCAGATGCTGCTTTCATGGAACGGCGAATGCAGAGATATATCACGGTGGCAGGTGACTCAGCTTGTTTCAGCACTGGTGAATAATCACGCATCACCCCCGCAAAGAAGAGAACCATCGTTTCGCCCTCGCAAAAAGCCCTTTTGGCTTTGGTTTTTGCTGGGGCTTAGGTTGAGCGACTACTGTGCGACGAACGGGAGGCGCTTCAACTTGTTTTGCTTCAACGGGCCGATCTGATTCACGCTGCATGCGTGTGATCTCTGCGGATGTCTTGAGTGAATTAACACGCCTGATTTCACGTGAATCACGATCCAACTGATAAGAAAACAGTGCAGATGACACTTGAACACGAGACCGCTTTCTGGCAGCTTGTATCTCGTGAGTAGTGTCCCCATCTTCCATTGTAATTTCAGCTCCTCGTGATCTTTTGAACCCAGAATGAGGTGCCTGAAAAGCTCTATGTGCCCTTTGTGGTTTTGCAGGTTGAGCCATAACTTGCTCAGTTTGAGCTGCGACCTGTTCTGTTGTTAAACTTACATCTGGTGGTATTGGTGCAGATAATGTTCCCGCTAAGAGTATAGATGCGAGTTTAGTTGGTTTTCCTGGTTGTGATAAAACATTTTCCATGATAGTAAAATTGTT
>CAZIHU010000027.1:0-7304 GCA_964538865.1 uncultured Candidatus Peribacteria bacterium | reverse complement strand
CCATGTTGTCACGTTTTTCTGCGCAGATTTTCGTGACTTTTCTCAGTTTTGTTGCAAACTGCACCTATGAAAAACAAAAAAGTCATAATCGGATTCGCAGCTCTGGCAGTCATAACCCTGAGCATCCTATTCATCCAACTCCACATTCAAAATTCAAAATCCGACATTCCAACCCCCATCTACGTCACATTCGCCGGCCACATCGAAGACGACAAGATTTACCTTGACTGCGACGTATACCAAGACCGCAGACAAAAACTCCTCACTATAGCCGAAATGATCGAAGCCAGTGATGCAGCTTTCAACCTGCAAATCGAATACGAATTCTTCCAAGGCGCCCTACAATGCGAAGATGACGAGATGATGGCAACAACCAATGGACAAAACGTCATCGATTACCTGGCAACAAACTACGGATTTGAAATCGACTCCCATCAGGAAGGAGCATGGGACTGGGAAGGCGAAGACAATTTTGCCGACGTTCGATACATCGGAGAACTTGTTACATCATCAATCACCAATACAGGGGGCCTCGTATGGAACTACGAACTCCAATTCCCAGAGCTCGATGCAGGCCAGCAAGGCCAAATTTATCCTCAGTTCACATGGTACCCAGAAATCCTAGCTCACGCCGTAGGTTACGAGCACCACTTAGGTAATTTTGAAGACGACGACCTTTCATCAGGAATATGGATCCCAAAAGGCACCAATGACGACTTCTATACTCATAACCCCGACGGCCGCATGGTCTATATCGGCCCAGGCCCACACGGAAATTGGGGAGACAACTTCGATTGCACCTTCCAAAACATAGCTGACTACATCGAATTACTGGTTAAGTACATGCAAGACGGCACCATCGACAACACCAAGATGTTCACAGCCTCAGTAACCCTGCCTCAAAACATCATGTTCAGTAAACAGGACAAAATCGCCGAAACACTCGAGCAGCTTGAACCATTAGTAGAAGCTGGTTACATCGAATACGTAAACTACACAGAAGTCGTCGACATTTGGCACACACAATACAACTCCGAGCCCAATATTTTCACATTCGACGAAATCGATCCGGCAGACTATACTTGCTCCTGATCGAATGTTTACAAATGCACCAAGACATGTTATAATTACATGAAAATACTCTAACAAAACAAAAAAATGACAGGTGCATCACCAGAACCAGCAGCCAACTTAGAAGACCTAGAAACGGACTTCAACGATGCTGCATATCAATACAGACTCTGTGACCCAACAAGCTTAGGAACAGAGCCTGAACCTTATGAAAACCCGGATCTAGAATCCATAGATCAAGCATTGAAAATTTATGAAGTAGATTGCGAAGTTATATTAAGAGAGCTTCCCCAATATGGAGGAGGAATCGAACAAAACGAAGACAGGATAGCACGCATGAGGCAAACCCTACCACAACTGGAAGAAGCCATCGCAAGAGTAGAGGCAACAGGAAAATATGAAGCAAAAGTCTTACATGCAAAAACTGCTGTCGAATCTTTAAAACAAATCCTAACCGGCCTTCCCGAATAATGGAAAACAAAACTTACAAATACGCAGGATTCTGGATCAGAGCTCTGGCAATATTTCTCGATTGGGTAGCACTCATGATCATCGGTGCCATATTTTTTGGCAAAGAAGTCACAAAAATGGGGGCAACCGAAACAGGATTTGAAATAGGCTTTAACTACGAAGGCTGGTCAGCATTAATCCCACTCCTGTATGCACCTGTATTTTGGATTTGGAAATCCGCCACACCTGGCAAATTGATCTGCGGCCTAAAAATCATCGAAACAGATGGCAAAAAGCTTTCCCCATTAAAATCAATCATCAGATTCTTCAGCTATATACCAAGCTTTATATTTTTCCTAGGATTCTTCTGGGCAGGATTTGATAAACATAAACAAGCCTGGCACGACAAAATCGCCAAGACTTACGTTATTCATTACCGAAAATCCAACAAGCCTCAAAGCTCATCTTCGGCATAAACATGCTCATACTCGGCCTTTGCATAATCAAGAATCTCATCTTCTTTAAAAAATCTTGACACCTCAATCTCTGCATTTTCAATAGTATCCGACGTATGTATAACATTACAACTGACGCTCATCGCTAGATCACCACGGATCGAACCAGCCTCAGCCTCACGAGCTTTCGTAATTCCACATAGAAGACGAACCGCATTCACACACTCAAGCCCCTCCCAACACATCGCAATAACAGGACTGCTTTGCATAAAACGACTCAGACTCCCAAAAAAAGGCTTATTAGCCAAATGAGAATAATGTTCGCGAAGTAAAGCCTCATCAAGCGCCATCATTTTGCACCCAACAAGCTTAAGACCTTTCCGCTCAAAACGACCGACAATCTCCCCAATAAGCCCTCTCTGAATCGCATCAGGCTTAACAAGTACAAGTGTTCTTTCCATAATTAGATTTGGTTAAAAATTACGCAGAAAGATTCTAACGGCACGCAGAAAAAGAGACAAGGGAGAAATCATTGCCAAGTAACAGTAACATCTGGAATCCGTGCAACACCCTTATCACCAGTCCTAAAAAGAGTAATTAAATCTTTACACAAAGCCATATCAATACCTTGCTTACAAAGAGCAATAATCTGTGCACACAACCTAATATCAGCACCATCGTTATAAAAACCAATAATCAACTCACACAAATCCTGATCAATACCACTTTTACGCAAAGCTTCAAATATCCGCCATTCCTTCAGCATACGATCCCCGCCACCCATCACTTCCAAATATAAACAACCACCATCTCTCCAACCCCCATTATCACCAGAGATATCGCAAACCTCCACATCCGAACCTTGTAAAACCACATCTTCCTCATCACCAGGCCAACCAGGAAGTCTCCTACTTATTGGTTCTAACCCTACACACCCTTCTTGCACTACATCATCAGCAACATCATCACCTAACAACCAATGCAAGTATCGACCGACAAGCCTTTCCAAAGCTTTTCTAAACGGACCAAATTGATCAGGAGCAGCCACACCTTCCAAGACAGAAGAAGAAGTCATATCTAATTTATTTTATTTCTCAATTAAATCACTTACCAAACCTCACTCTCAACATCAATACCTTTTACAGCAAACAAACTGGCGCACCCATCAATTCCATTGCGTTGTAGACAAAGGCTTTAGATAGTTAGGATGCTAGGGTTGATATTAGCCACTTGAATTGCGCAATTCAAGCATATCAATAACCGTTTTTGCCAAAAGCAAAAACACCTTATCCAACTCTAATCTCTCAACTCCCAACTTCCAACTATCTAACATACGTCACAACCTCATCCCCTTCCTCAAGCCCACTCACAACCTCAACATACTGACTCCCCTCAACACCTGTCTCAACATCAACCTCATAAGTTTCACCAAGTATATCAACCATCCAAACATAAGTCCTCGCCCCATCATACTTAACCGCCCGCAAAGGCACAGCCAAAACACCCGTAACCTCAGCAGTAACAATATCCATATTCGCAGTCATCCCAGGCTTAATATCGGCATCTTCTGCCGTAAAAACAGCCGTAATCTGATAATAAATCACTCCTTGTACAACAGTCTCAGCAGGATCAATCTCGATAATTTCCGCCTCAAATTCTTTATCATAAGAAAAAGCATCCAAAGTCATAACAACCCTATCACCAATATCAACCTTAGCAATATCGGTCTCCGAAACATTAGCAACAATTTGATAATCATCCGAAACCATAACAAGGAAATCCTCAGCAGCAGTCACATTTTCCCCTTCATCAAAATAAACCTCGGTAATAACCCCCGAAACAGGCGCAGTAATATAAGCTTCCGACAGATTATATTCCGCCAAAGACAAAGCCGTCTCAGCACTCTCAATACTAGCCTCCAAACTAGCCAAGTCCACATCACGAGGCCCAGCCTCAACCTCAGCCAAATTAGCTTCCGCCTGCAAAAGAAGCGCCTCATAAACTGAAACAGCAACCTCCGCACTCAAAATATCAGCCTCCTCCTGCGCAATAGCAGCCTCCAAAGCCTGATCAGCCTCCGAAAGAGCATCTTCATAACTCTCAAGATTCGCTTCTTGATCCGTAACAGCAGATTCGATCGCCTGCACCGCATTATCAACACTCGTCGAAACAGTCGCCATATCAGATATTTCAGTAGCTATCGCAGAACGCAAAGTCTCCTTAGCGGCAAGCGTATATCCTCCAATAATAGAAACATCTACAAGAAAATCATCAACATCATCTAATAAACTTTCAACTAAACCCAAAAGATCATCACAATCAACGAGCATACCATCGATAACATCGTGATCATCACCATTAACAGCATCAGAATGCTCAGCAAAAAGAACATCATAAAGATCATCCCAATCCTCATAAATATTCCTTAGCTCCTTATACGTATTCTCATGAGCACCTTCAAAACTCAATTCATAATCATCGTTCGCAGCCTCGTTCTCAACTCCCAAAATATTATCAATCTCACGAAACGTATCATCCAACTCATTTAAAGCTTCATCCAAAACATTATAAGCATCCTCATACGCATGCTCCACATCTTCCCCATAAGTATCAATTGCATTCTCATAATTTGTTAAAGCTGTCTGATAATCCAATTCAGCACTAGAAACAGATTCCGCAGACAAAACCTCAGTGTTCTCCAAATCTTGCTCAGAATTAGCCAAATCAGCCTGCGCTTTCTCAACAGCAGCCTCTGCAACCAAAATAGCCTCCTGGGTACTACCTGCAACAGCCTGATCATAATTAGCCTGAGCCAAAGCTAAATCCGCCTCGGCAGAATCAACTTGAATAGCCAAAGCAACTGTATCAAGCCGCGCCAAAGAAGCACCCACGCTGACATAATCACCAACATCAACATAAACATCCTCAACCTGTCCAGCAGCCTGGAATTTCAAATTAATCTTCGGATCCGCCTCAACCGTACCCGTCACCGACACGTCCTGCGTAATATCAACATAAGCAACCTCAGCAAAATCATACTTCGCTTCCTCGCCATCACCTGAAGACACCATATACCAAATCCCTCCCCCGATAACAATCAGAATAAAAATCGTGAACTTCTTTTTCCAAATATATTTAAACATAGCAAAAATGATTTTACTACTCAGAAGGCCCCCTGTAAACTGCAAAGCACCGCATGAGAAAATTTATAATACCATCAATCATCGCAATCCTCTTCCTGGGCACAGCCATAAGCCCATTCCTCTCAACAAACGTAACAGAGAGAAACTTTGACATCGACTTCCATGACCAAATCCAGCTTTCAGAAAACAGCACCGCAACCCGAACCTACGAAAACGACATCTACACACTGGAAATCTCAACAGGCCTAGAAAGTGAAAATTACGTAGTATGGCTGATACGACTAAGCCCTTTTACACACACAAACCTGGGAACACTGGAAAACGGCCACCTAATATTCAGCGAAGAAAATCCGCAAATCGACTATAAAACATTTACAGAAATTATTATTACGCTAGAATCTGACCCCGCAACAGATATCCCAAACAATGTTCACATACTTGAAGGATCATTTAATTAACTACTATGAAATTTTCAATCAAACTCACAAAACAAGCAGCAGCCGAATTTAAAAGGATGCAAAAAGAAGAAGGAAAGAAAGGATGCGGAATAAAATTCGATATATTCCCTGCCGGCTGCAGGGGGTTCCAATACTACTTGGATTTTGTAGAAAAAGCTGAAAAAACTGACAAGAAGACCGAATCCCAAGGCCTAGAAATATTCGTCCCAAAAGAAAGCATACCACTAGTAAACGACACCGAAATCGACTACATTAAAAAGGAAGAAGGATTCAAAATTGACAATCCAAACATCTCATCAGGCGGATGCGGAGGCTGTTGCGGCAGTTGTGGCGGCTGCGGCACCTAACCTACTAACTTACTAACCTACTAACTTACTAACCTACTAACTTACATGACTAACAGAGGATCAAACCATCAACACGGCCTACACACAATGAACAAAACAAGGCCGAAGAAAAAAACGCGCAACAAAGCAGCAAGAGCAAAAGCAAAGATAAGAAGCGAAAAGAGGCAAGCAGCCATAGAATCAGCAAAAAAAGAATTTTTGAGTTAACTCCAGAGAAGCTTTTCTGATACAATGCTCCCTGTCATGGGGCTTTTCAAAAAGAAAAAAATCGGACGCACACTAAACACAAAAGGACGATATCGGCCTAGTGTTCAATCTGCAAAAGCAATATCGCGCAGACGCAAAACCAAAAAATTTGAAAAACTCAAGCAAAACGCCGAAAAAAAACTCCTCAAAACCCGTCGCGACCAAAAAAGATTTAAAAAAATCATACGCCCAACCGCACTGATAGTAATCGGCGCCATTCTTTACAGTATCGGACACCTCCTTTTCATCTCCGACATTTTTATCATAAAAAAAATCCAATTCGACCCAAACGCAATAACAGTAGAGGATGAAAACCCCATTTTAAACTATTTAAAAAACTTCGAAGGAGAAAACATACTCCTACTGGACGAATTTACAGAAGAATCTTACCTATACATAGCATATCCAGAATACAAAACAATAAACATCAAGAAATCTCTGCCAAGCACCCTGGTACTGGAACTGGAAATATATGAAAACTCAGCCAACGTTATAAGCAACAAGGACGGCTACTATCGCAAATTCATAATAAACGAGAACGGAACCGCAGTAGAAACCGACACCGAGGACCCCTCCCTTCCCTATATATACCTGGAAACAGACGAAATCATACTGGAAGACCAAACAATCATCGCCCCCGAAGTACTGGAATTCATAATCGAAGCAAATACCGATTTCGAAAACAAATTCGGCATGCAAATCCTCGACACAACCTATTATAAAACCGCCCGAGAAGTACATTTGCGCACGGAACAATATTTTTATGTCTGGCTGGACACCCAACTCACAGTCGACGAACAACTCACAAAACTCAAACAAGCCCTTCCCAGCCTGAACATATACGAAGAAGACCTGCAATACATCGACCTAAGAATTTCCGGCCAATCCGGAGACAAAGTTATATACATGCTGAATTAGAGACTCGTACACACACTTCCCTGACACCAATTTGCAATTAAAACCGTCTGTTTTACGTATAACAGAATTGACTTATAGCGTATTTTACGCTATAAAAAACCCCTTTCATAAAAACCGTTCATGCCACCACCACTCGGAAAAAACAACAAACTCCGTAGCGCAGAAATGGCTGCAATAGCAGCAAGTCTTTTCGGCATGGTAGCAACAGCTCAAGCA
>CAZIHU010000026.1:1559-7587 GCA_964538865.1 uncultured Candidatus Peribacteria bacterium | reverse complement strand
GAGCCACCGGCTGAAACGCCAGTGGATGAACCACCGCACGATGTTGAGCCACCGGCTGAAACGCCAGTGGATGAACCACCGCACGATGTTGAGCCACCGGCTGAAACGCCAGTGGATGAACCACCGCACGATGTTGAGCCACCGGTAGACGAGCCACCTGAGGATGTCGAAACCCTTGCTGAAGAGCCCGATTGGGCTAGGCTTGAGGAGATTCGTGAGAAATATCTAGGCGATGAAAATACTATGTCAGATCGTGGGCTTGAGTATGAAGATCAACAAGATGTTTTAACGGCCTTAGATCAGATTGATGCGATGGTTGCTCGGCTGAATGAGGATCCGCTTTGGCAAGAACTTGTTCGAATACATTTTACGCAGCCTGGCTTGAGATCATTCCTTGATGGTGGGCCGGAAGAAGTGATTGAAGTTGATACTGGCTCAGGAAACATTACTGTGCCTAGAAGGCTTTTAGGGATGAGCAGATTTGGATATGAGCTGGTTCCTAATGAAGATGGGCAAACTTATATGGGCCATATTAGACAAATGTTCGAAGGTCCATATGACGGAGCATACGCAGATATAAAAATTAATCGTGCTGTTAATGGTTTAACAGGCGCGTTGAGAATGTTTTATTATAATGTTCGCGAAGCTGTGACAGGTGAACTACCTCCAATTCTTGATGAAGTGCAAGGTGGTGAATCATCGTCAGGTGGAGAAGGGCCGGAGGCACCGGCTGAGCCGCCACCAAGTGACGAGACCGGAACTGCAGGCGAACCGCCTGCCGGCGGCGAAACTCCACTTCCTCCAGGCGTGGATGAGGTTGGAACTATCCCTCCTGAGGAGGTCGAAGTCATCCCTGAGCCAACTCCAGTCACCGTCGAGGGTGAGCCTGATAACTTTCCGTCTCCGACTATTGATGAGGCGATGCTTGGCAAGGTCGAGAGGGGTCTCGGGAGAATTGAAGATGACCCTGAGGCTGTAGGGGATCTTATTGATATGCTGAATACTGATGATGTTGATTATGCAAAAGTTTTTGAAAAGCTTGGTTTGACGATTGGCAGGAGACTGGAGAGTGAGGATCCGAATCAAGTTAGTAAGAATAAGGCGAAATTGCTTGCGCATGTTTGGCAAGCGATTAGCAATAGAGCTGAGAAGATTAAGGAAAAGTTGGATGATGAAGGAAAGGAGAAATTGCAGGAATTTATTGATAGAACAAGGGACGATTTAGGTTTTGAAGCTGAAGAAGCTGGTGTAAGCAATACTGATAGATGGAATCACGTTGTTGCGATTGAAGGTGAAGATGGAGAGGAGGAGTATTATTGGGATGATGACAGGTTAGGGCTTCCGACTGATGAAGAGCCTTTGGAAACTCTTAATCGTGAAGCACCGCAAGAACATTTAAAATTGACCGATAAGGAACGGGGTGAATTTGTACAATGGAAGGAACATAATGAGGCCAATGAAGCGAGAAAGGCTCGTTGGGCTGAGCTTAATAGGCGGGCTGATAAGCATTTCCGTGAGCCGCTTGCCAGGAGGCTAGCAAATTTGAAGGAAGATGAAGTGCTTGCGCGAGCTCCGGATAAGCATGATGCAAGAGATATAGTTGCTAATGAGATTTTTGAGGAGCTTATGGGAGAAGAAAAGCCTTCTCCGGAGGATGAAGAGGCTATGGCTCGTTGGAATCGTAAGCTTAGACTTTTTGCGGGTGCTGTTGGGGTGAAGCCTGCGACTCGTGAAGCTATTAAGTTGAAGATTTCGAACATGATTTTGAATACGGTTTATAGAGAAAGAGGTGTTTATCAGACGCTTGAGGGTGATGAAGACAGTATGAGTTATGCTGATTTTATGCGAAAGAATCCTAGGGCTGTTGAGGGCGCAGATCAGATTCTTGATAATTTACTAAGGAAGGAAGGTGAGACTCGAAGTAAGAGAGAGCTTATTACAGATATTATTAAGGCTATTGAGACTCGAGGAGGTGAATCTCCTGAGGCGAAAGAGCTTTATCGTATGGTGATGATGCTTGCGCCAAATAATTGGTGTGAGAGCAATCTTGAACCGCTTTTGATGGTTCTTCATTATTATTTGAATGTTGATAGGGATGCTGAAGTTTTCTCACTTGAGCGTACTCATGGAGGTTGGAAAAAGATTCCTGGTAGCGAAGTTCGAGGTAAACCGGCTGAGAAGTTTCTCGATGTTGATATGGGGAATTATCGTGATGTGATGGCTGTTATTGAATCAAATTATGCTCATCTGCCAAGTTATATAAAAGATAAGTATGAAGGGGCTGATGGAGCAAATCTTGAATACAAGAAGGAGGTTCATAGGCTGCTTAAGATACTTTGTGAGAACTTTAATTATTTTGGGTCTAGGCCTATTGCTGATGTTGAGAAATTTTATAAGGATAATAATTTCCCTGAGAGTCTTGGGGTTACACCGGATGATCTGCCGGCATTGTATGCGCTTTATACCATGTTGAATGGGGCTGCTTTACAAGATTGGGGTGCGCTTTATAAGGCACTTGTATATATAAAGGGAGTTGAGGAAGATGAGGGGCCAAAAGTTCCTCGTGTTAGGTTTATTGAAGGTGAGCTTTCGGATAGCATGGAGGTTGTTTCGGTGGATATTGAGGAAAAGGTTAAGAAGATTGCGAGGAGGCTTGCGGAAGAGAAGTATGAGCGTGAGCTTGGGGAGCTCATTCCGGGCTCGAGGATGCTTGGGTTCCTACCGAATATGCGGAGTTGGGGTGGATTTAAGAATTATTTTAAGGCTTATGGACGTACTCTTGCCAGGCAAGGATATATAGAAAGGTATGAGCAGGAGTATTTGGATAAGCTTAAATCTGATCCGGATTTCTTCAAAGAAGTGATGAGTGGAGAAGCCGGTTTGGCCGGTACTCATGATGCCGAGAGGGATGCGATTGTGAATCGGTTTGATATGGGAGAAGTGCTTGCAGAGGAGAGGGATGACACAGTGGCTTTTGTCTCTGAAATGCCTGGTGTTACCGAGAGCGAGACGGTTGCGGCTTACAAGGAAGCTTGTCGTATGAAGGATCTTGATAAGTTGGCCAGAGATTATTTGAGAGGTGCCCTGGATCATGATGGTTTCAAAAGACAGGCAGAGATTATAATAGAGGACATTAGGCAGAATGAGATGGATAGTCCTGCTAAAGAGACTGATGTGAAGATGATGGCTAGCAATGTGATTGAGAAGATGAAAGTTCTTCGAGCGAATCACCGTGCTGGTTTGGCTAGGATTGATATTGATAACTTCAGATTGATTCTTAAGATTGGTAAGGCTCAGAATGTTGATGTTCATTCGGGCGTTGACAGGAGGTCGATGGCTGATACTTGGATTTCTAAGTGGAAAGGTCGTAAGGACTGGCTTGGAAGTGTTGGAAGAGCTGTGATGTCGCCGACTGCGGCGGGTGTTGCGGCTTATGGTGCTGTGAATTTGGCGTTTAATCTTGTTGGAGGTAGGGTGTCGCGGAGTGTTGCCGGTGTGACGCTTGGCGTGCTTCTTGCGCCGACTGTCGGAGCGGGTGTTGCGGCTGTTGGAGCCGGTATTTTGGCCGGTGGAGGTTTGGCTGCTTATTATAGGAATAAAAATGTGATAATGCAGGAGGCTCATCAAAATAGACGTGAGGCTCTTGGAGCTAAATTTACTGAATTGAAGGATGGTAGTTTTGGAAAAAGGCTTGCAGAGGTTTTGCCTGAGAAAAGAGATGCGAATCAGATGCGCAGTGAGCTTGAGCAGGCGATAAATGATGGGAATATGACGCGTGTTTTGGGTCTTGTGGCGGAAATCGATACTCGTAATGAGATGAGTTATGAAGATCGTCGTGAGAGAAAGGGTGCGCGAGTTGATTTTATTTCTTTCTCCGATGAGCACATGGTGGAGAGGGAAAGAACCGCTTTGTTGTCTGCGCTTAGTGATGGAAAGAAGTGGCTTATGGAAAATCACCCAGATTTGATTGGAGTTGGAAGTACGGATTTGAGACGTACGGATGTTAGGGATGCACTTGTTGGGGTTTTGCGTGATCCAAAGCGTGCGAGTAGAGAGGGCATTGAGGACATGGCTGCGAGGAGAAGAGGTGAATTTAAATCTGTTAAATTCCGTGAGAATGCGAAGGCGTTTGGGATTGGTGCGTTGTTTGGAGGTGTGACTAGTGCGGCTGGATACGGTATGAGTCGAGCTTATCATGCGATTCGTGATTATTTTGGTCCCGATGTAGCGCCAAATCCGCAGGTGACAGGTCCTTTGTTTAAGCAGCAAGTTAATCAGTTTGCTCAGACTAATGGAGTTAAGTTGCCTAACCAGGTTTTTAATCCTGATGGTTCGTTGACGGTCGCTGCGCAGGATGCTTTTGAGGATGCTGGGTTTACTGTGACTCCGCAAGGAGGAGGCGGCGTGCCGTCGATGCTGAAGTATTCCGGGCCTATGGTGGAGCAGACTGTTGTGATCGAGTCGGCCGGTGGTGCGACTCGGACGGTTACTATGGATTTGCCTTCTGATTTTGATTTTGCGACTGAGGCTGGTGCGAGGTTTGAAGGGCCTACAGGACGGTATGTTGTGAGTGATCAGTGGTTTAATCAGAATGTTGTTTCTTCACCTGGAGGAGTTTTGACTGTTGATACAGGTGTGACCAGTGGTTCGGGTGTTTATGGATATTTGAATGCGAGGGCCGGTCAGCTTGGCCTTGATATGAGTAGAATTAATGTTGATCCTGCTACAGGGCAGTTGGATAGTGGAAGTGTTACTTATCTTCGAGGAGAAGGGTTTAATGTTGTTGAAAATCTTGGAGGTGGCACCAGTGTCAGTGTTCCGGTTTCAGGAGCCAGTCCTGCGCAGTTGGATGGAGCAGGATTTAAATTACGTAATATAGGGGATCATTGGCATAATGGGACTATTACTGATTATGAGAACCCTCATGAGCTTAATTTGTGGTTTGGAGAACCAGGAGGAGTGGATGCGAATGGTGACGTTGTGTTATCGATCGAACAGATGTTGAGAGGTACAGGGCCTAGTCGTGTTGCCGGAGGTCCAACGCTGGATGTTCCTACCGCGTTTGCGAATGGTGAGTTGTCGTTATATGCGGCTGTGGAAGATTCGGCTGGAGATTTGAGGTATTTGCCATTGCCTATTGAACCTGATGGGACTGTTACTTTTGATTCGGATATCGGACGAGCGCTTTGGGATACTTCCGGTCCAAAACCTAAATTCTTAGGTGAGTACGTTATGTGTGCTCAAGATGATGGAGGTACTTTAAGTTCTTTGGCAAAAGTTGATGGTAGCAATGCTGCGGTATTGCCAATAACAGGTGGGGGAGGCGATTATCATGTTATTGGTGATGTTGCTAAGCCAGGCGATCTTGGTTACGTGAATCCGAAAGTGCCTGGAGAACCTCCGGCTATTAGTCATTTATTTACAAAAGAAGCTGATGGAGTAACAAAGGCGTTATTTATGCCGCCTATTGTGGTGAAAATTCCTCACGAGTTGGGCGGGTATGATGATCGAGAGAGAGCTGGAGAACAAGGAGGAGAGTATGGGGCGCTGCGTTTTGTAGGACCTGATGGGGAAATTATGACGCCGCCGGATCTTGAATCTACTCGTGAACAATATCCGTTACCAGATGACGGTTTGCCTTGGTCTGAATGGGATTGGGGCGACTTGGAATATAATGAAGATGATAATTGGCCGGTGGATGAGGAGCCGGAAGAGCCGGAACCGGATGAGCCTGAGCCGGGGGATGGTGAGGAGCCGGTAGATGAACAGGTTCCTCCTGAGACAGTTGCGGCTGAGGGTGAAGAGCCAATAAGTGATGAAGTAGATGAACAGGTTCCTCCTGAGACAGTTGCGACTGAAGGGATAGTTGCTGAAGCTGAGGTAGTAGATGAAGAGGCTCCTCCTGAGACGCCTGCAGCTGAAGGGATAGTTCCGGGAGCTGAGGTAGTAGATGAAGAGGCTCCTCCTGAGACGCCTGCAGCTGAAGGGATAGTTCCGGGAGCTGAGGTAGTAGATGAAGAGGCTCCTC
>CAZIHU010000026.1:0-1459 GCA_964538865.1 uncultured Candidatus Peribacteria bacterium | reverse complement strand
AGCTGAGGTAGTAGATGAAGAGGCTCCTCCTGAGACGCCTGCAGCTGGAGGGGATGAATTTCTTGAAGACATGTCTCAGGAAGAAAGAGATTGGTATGTTGATGGTGAGACACCTGCAGCTGAAGGGATAGTTCCGGGAGCTGAGGTAGTAGATGAAGAGGCTCCTCCTGAGACGGATGCAGCTGAAGGGTCAACTTCAGGTGAAGCTGAGGCAAGTAGTGTTGTTGCAGGTGAGACGTCACCAGCCGGAGGATCGGCTTCGAGTGCTGAGGTAGATAGTGTTGTTGCAGGTGAGACGTCTGCGGTAGAAAGATCAACCCCTATGGTAGGTGAGTATGATGATATCCCGGTTGATATGAGTGGCGACTTAGGCTCTATTGCTGGTTTGATGGGGGATTTGACAGAAGAATCTTTACCTGTTTCCCCTGAAACATCACCAGCTGAAGGCCCAGCTTCGTCGGGAGCTGAGGCAGATAGTCCTGCTGGCGATGAAACACCATCAGCCGAAGGGCAGGTTTCGGATGTTGAGCAAGACAGTCCTGTCCCACCACCACCTGTTGTTCCGTCACCACAGCCTGCAGAACAACCTTTGGAGGGTGAGGATACTATGGTTTTGCCGATCAGATTTGATGTGGCGAAACAAGATTGGAATAGTGCTGATGAAGGAAATATTCTTGTAGCAAATGTTGGTACTGCTGATGGAGGGATGGAAACAATGAGATTGAAAGTAACGAGCGTTTTTTCTGAAAATGCAGAAATAGGCAATAAGTTGATAGTGGAGACTGCGACGGGTAGAGACGATGTTGAATTAGGAAGAGGTGAAAAAGGTGGAACAACTTTACTGTTTAAGAATGCTGGAGTTAAGGTCTTGCTGAGTTTGAAAGTCGAGGAAGGAGAAGAATGATAGCCTGTTTAAAAAAAATCGTGTATTATCCGTTCAGATTTAACTACTAAAAATATGGATCCAAATATCAAAAAGTTTTTACAAGATTTAATTCTTGAGGCTGGAATGGGGGAATTGCCTGAGGATGAACAGAAAAGTATGGTGGAAGACCTTTATATTAGACTTGAGGATAAGCTGATGCTATCGGTTCTTGAGGCTTTGCCGGATGATAAAAGGGCTGATTTTCAGGGTAGAATTGAGGCTGATGATATGACTGCGGAGCAAGTTGAGCAGTATATTCGCGAGAATTTGCCGAATTATCAGCAAGTTTTTGCAAAAGCTTTTGCGGATTTTAGGGAGATGTATTTATCTTCGGCGGCAGGGCAGTAAGGTGTTTTTAGCACTTGATATTGGGCAGTATTTCTGTTGTTTATCAACAGGCTTGTATTTTGTGTGCTGTAATTGACACACGCTAGCGTTTTGTGTATGGTTTGGTCCTTTTTTGCTTACGCAAGAGGGTGGAGCACTGTTGCATTTTTGGTGGGAAGAAGGGCTGATTTTTGGTTTACTTAAGCC
>CAZIHU010000025.1:0-11207 GCA_964538865.1 uncultured Candidatus Peribacteria bacterium | reverse complement strand
TTTGGGCGATTTCGGGATCAAGTTCCATCGAAATTTGCACTTTTGCAGGTTGGGACGCCGCCCCAGGGCGGCTTTCTGCTCTGTGGTGTTGTACCATTTTCTCAACTGCGTTCTTCGGCATGGTCTCTACTTTCTCCGCCCAAAATCCTGCATCTTCAGGAGTTGATATTGTTGCCACAGGCTTTACTGACCATAATCCCTTCTTTTCTGCTACTTTCTGTAGTTCGGGTTTATCTTCTATATGTTCTGATATTCGCAAGCACTCATTTACCTTGTTTCTGCTCATCCCCGCCAGGACGGCAGCATAATGATAGATATCCTTGAATTTTTTCTTTCTCCAAATCTTCTTCCGCTCAATCTCAGGCAAAAGCAGCTCACATTTTTGCATCCATTCCTTCGCATTTTTGCCGTATAAAACAAACTTTTTGTGTGTGTTCATGTTTTCGGGGGTTAAAGTATATATTATATACCATAAAACCACCCTGATTAACAGGAGTACGGCTGGACAATTGCGCCGAGTGAGTGTGCGGTAGCACTATTCGCGTTGACGCACCCAGAAATGTGCTTTACATCTTGTTCCACGTCGCTCCCACCATCATGCCTTTTCAAACCAAAAATCACTTGATCCATTGCTAGACATTGTTTTGGCGTGCACTTGTGGGGCGTCAGCCCTGCAGCGGCGGATTCAAGCCGGGAGCAAGTGCACTCTTTTATAAAAAAGACCGCAACCCTTTAATCGGATCACGGTCCTTTTGGTGTAGTCTATTTACTTGTTTAGCTGTAGACCTTTCATACCCTTGTCGAGCTGAAGGTTTTTTGAACCTTTTTCGAGCTGAAGACCTTTCATGCCTTTGTCGAGCTGTAAGTTCTTTGTGCCTTTCTCGATCTCAAGGCCTTTTGAACCCTGTTGATTCATTTCTTCATACCTTTCTTGCTCAGCTTGGCCGTAACCATAGTCTTTTGTACCTGCATCGTCACAAGCGCTGGCGACTGATGTGAAAACTGTCATTCCAAGTGCAAGTGTGACAAGAAGTATTGCGATTGTTTTTTTCATTGTGATGAAATGTTAAGTAATTATGGTGTTTCGCTTACGCGAAACGAGTTATAGTACTTGACACCTGCGCTTCGCTTCGGTGTCTGGAAGACTCTCGAGCATCTTCACTCATTACTACATTTCATGTATGAATTTTCTTTCAATTAGCAAATGGAGACTGTGAATTTTTCCCCATCACTTTTACCTCATTAGCATTGAACTCATCGTCATCAATCATTTCGCCTTTAACAAAAGCTTGCTTCCCAGCTTCAATAGTGTGATAACCGGGCAGCTCAACGTTTTCATCGAAATAAACTGTCCAATTTCCTCCTGAAGCATCCTCGAACGTAAAGGATGTGTCCCCTACTTCGATAATTTCGCCAAGGATAATCCCATCTTCAGGATCGACCCACATTTCCTCACGATATTCCTGCATCTCGCCATACGGCTTTACATAGTTTCGCATGAAATCTTCTAACCCTTGAGTAGCGCGGATCTGATAAAACCCAAATCCGAGAATGATCGAGATCAAAACGCTCACGCTGATGACTAACCCCGGTCTATAACGATACCCTTTGTCTGTTTTATAAAAAATCTTATAAGCAATCAGCAAAATAATCGCCAAAATCGCGACCCAACAGATATACGGCGACAGAAAAATCAAGCCATGGAACGGACTGGCAATGCTGTGCTGGATGAATCCCCACTCCGTACCGAAAATCTGGTGGAAGACCATGCCCATCGACACGCTCCCCATGAGGACAGCGACAATGAAGAGGGCCCAAAACAACAGACGCCACAGAACAAACTTCCAACGAGGTATTGGTTTAATTTCGTTTTTCTTGATCCTATCTATGATGGATTTGCTGATTTTGCTCATGACATTTAAGGTTTAAGGTTGTGTTCGATAGCTAATTGCTTGAATTTCGTTTTGGCGCGGTTGAGTAAGGCTGCGATGGTTCCTTCCGGTTTCTTGAGTACGTCGCTGATTTCTTTGTAGTTCATGTCTTCTAGGAAACGGAGGACGAGTACTTCTTGGTATTTTTTGGGGAGCTGCTTGAGGGTTGTGCGGACTTTTTCTTGGAGTTCTTTTTTTGCGGCTTCATCTGCGATGTTGGTGTTGCTTTCTAGGATGTCTATTAGGCTCAATGTGTCTGGATCGTCGGTTTCTATGCTTACTGGTTCCTTGCCGCGGTGTTTTCTTAGGTAATTAACTGTTTCGTTGTGGGCGATGCGGTATGCCCAACTGGAAAATTTCAAACTAGTGTCGAAGTTGTTGAGGTTCCGATAAATTTTTATAAAAACCTCTTGAAGGACGTCTTCTGCGCACTCTTTGCTTAGACCCGAAAGACGGCGGATATAACGGAAGAGTTTCTGTTCATATCGTTCGACTAGCGGGGTGAAGCATTCGGGATTCTTGAGCGTGAGCTTCACCAGCTTTGTATCTGAGGTTTTTGGGTCTTCATTCATGCATAAAATCAGCTTGTGTATATATTACACTAGGAACGTGGATTTTCTTGCTATTTCTTATAGATCGCCGCTGTCACCGTTCCTAAGAGTAGGTTAAGTAGGAGTCCGCTGACGAGCCAGTACATGATGACTCCCTCTGCGATTGTCATGTAAAAAGGCATGCTGGCGATCCCTTTGAATGAGGCGGCTAGCCAGATCAGGAATCCGTACATGAGGCCTTTTTTGATCCCTTTGCCTGGGATCCCTTTGTAAAGTACCGCGAAAACGAGTACCCAGAAGAAAGACGAGACTAATCCTACTAGGTTTGAAGCGATCATGCTGCTTGTGTCCATCATCTGTTCTGGTGTGAGCCAGATGAGTGGTTCGATTTCATAAATCCAGCTGAAGAGCGATGCGCAGGTGGCCATTATGAATGCTGTGCTGACTAGGAATACCGCGAGTGTTGCGAGGGCGAGGCGTTTGACGTTCATGTTTTTGTTTTTAAAGGGATGAGTGCGATGTTTAGTTTATTGGAAAACCATGGTGTTTGGCAAGGAGGTTCTGTTATAATCTTGGCGCTTTAATGAAACTCAATCTCTTTATTAATAAATGACAATCTCATCAGAAGTAAATAAGCTTCTCAAGGAGCATAAAAAACAGTCGATTTATCTCGATCATGCGGCGACAACGCCGATGGATCCGGCCGTAAAGGCTGCGATGGATCCGTATTTCTGTGAGGAGTTTGGGAATCCGTCGGGGTTTTATGATGTTGGATTGCGTGCGCAGGAGGCGCTTGAGGGGGCGCGGGCGGATGTTGCGAAGGTTCTTGGGTGTGATGCGCGGGAAGTTGTTTTCTGTGGGAGTGGGACTGAATCTGATAATTTGGCGATTCTTGGGTATGCGCGTGCGTGCGGTAAAGGGCATGTGATTACGTCTGCGATTGAGCATCATGCTGTTCTTGATGCTGCTTCCCAGCTTGAGAAGGAGGGGTTCAAGGTGACGGTTCTTCCTGTGGGGCGCGATGGGCTTGTTGATCCTGCTGATCTTGAGAAAGCTATTCGCAAGGATACGATTCTTGTTTCGGTGATGTATGCGAATAATGAGATTGGAACTGTGCAGCCGGTGGCTAAGTTGGCTAAGATTTGTCGGGGGCATGGTGTTGTTTTCCATACTGATGCGTGTCAGGCGGGGTGTTATCTTCCACTTGATATTGACGTTGATATGATGAGCCTTAACGGGAGTAAGATTTATGGACCGAAAGGTGTCGGGTGTTTGTATGTTAGGTCGGGAGTGGAGCTTGAGCCGCTTGTTTATGGTGGTGGGCAGGAGCGTGGGCTGAGGAGTGGGACTGAAAATGTGCCTGGGATCGTTGGGTTTGCTAAGGCTTTACAGCTTGCACAAAAAAATTGTTCGCGAGAGAGTGCTCGCCTCGAGAAATTGCGTGACAAATTAATTGCGGGGCTGACGAAAGAGATTCCGAAGTGTTCGCTCAATGGGCACGCGAAAAAGAGGTTGGCGAATAACGTTAATGTTGCGATTTTGGATATTGAGGGTGAGTCGATGGGGCTTTTTCTAAATGAGCTTGGGGTTTGTGCTGCAACAGGTTCGGCTTGTACGAGCAAGAGTCTTGATCCGTCGCATGTTATTACATCTTTGGGGCTTCCCTATGAAGCTGCTCATGGGAGTATGAGGTTTACTCTCGGGCATAGTACGACTAGTAAGGATGTGGATTTTGTGATAAAGATTATGCCTGAAATTGTTGCGATTTTAAGGAAAATTTCACCTTTGAATTTGGAGGTTGCTGATTAATATAAATTATGGCTAAAAAACAATATAATTTCCGATATGCTTTGCCAATGCTCCTTAACGTATCTGATGCGATACGCCTTCGTCGCCTTTGCTTTGCATATCAAAAATTCTATTTATTTTTCCTCACAATTATATTAATCAGCAACCTCCTATGAATATAAAAATAGTACAGGAAAATTGGGTTTATTCGAAAAAAGTTAAGGATCACTTCTTTCATCCAAGAAATCTTGCTGATGATAGTTTTGATGATAGTGAATATAACGGAGTTGGTACTGTTGGTAGCCCGGCTTGTGGTGATGTCATGAAGATTTGGCTTAAGATTGACCCGAAAACTGATAAAATTCTTGATTGTAAGTGGCAAACTTTTGGGTGTGCTTCTGCTATAGCAAGTACTTCTATGCTTTCGACGATGGTTAACGGGATGAAGGTTGATAATGCTTTAAAAATTAAGCCTCAGGATATACTTGATAAGCTTGGTGGACTTCCTCCGCGTAAGGTCCATTGTTCTGTTCTTGGGGATAAAGCTCTTCGCGAAGCTATTAATAACTATCGTGATGGTTAAATATGTGATTTTCTTTTTGGTTTTAGTGGGTGTTGGGCTTTATTGTGTGACTTTTTTTGAGAATAAGAAAAAAGTGAAGGTTCGAGTGCTTGGGAAGGAACGTGAAATTACGCTGGGGCTGCTTCTGTTAACCGCGTTTTTGGATGGAGCTGTTTTGAGTTTTGTGTTGTATTGGTTGATTTGGGGGTAGGCGTGTGCGCTCTTGATGTTGGTTATGACGTGAGGCATGCGTGAACGTGTGATTTTGGTTGTGATGCGAGAATCACGGTGATTGTGCATATTTGGTGTTGACCGTGACATTAGGCATGCGAATGAATCATGGCGACCGCGCATGTTGTTGATACTTCAGGTCGATCGTACTCGGCTCCGGCTGCTCTCGCACCCGCCAGAGATGCGGCGGATCATGCTCGTTCTCGATGTAGCCTAGGTGGGCAAGCTGATGGCAACCCTTGCAAAGCGGGATGATCTTGTCGGGATCGTGCTGCTTGGTTGTTGCGAACCTGTTGATATGGTGGAAGGCGTGGTATTTGCGGTTGCAGCAGGCGCATTTGCCTCCTGTTTTGGCGAGAGCGTATCTCTTGATCTTCTCGGGAATATGCCTAGATTCGGTTTTTATGGTTTCCGGCTTCTCTTGGGTCATGAGTTTTTCCATGAATTGGTTC
This sequence comes from uncultured Candidatus Peribacteria bacterium, assembly GCA_964538865.1. Taxonomy (GTDB): domain Bacteria; phylum Patescibacteriota; class Gracilibacteria; order UBA1369; family UBA12470; genus CAZIHU01. The sequence goes on along the minus strand of CAZIHU010000025.1, from coordinate 5,692 downwards.
CAGTCTTGATCTCCTTTCATCTTTTGAAGTTTTTGGGCAATTTCGGGGTCGAGTTCCATCGAAATTTGCACTTTTGCAGGTTGGGATTTTGTCACGTGACAAGATTCATTCTTGTAACTTTTTACATAAGATTCTGTCGCTCTTCTGCTCATAGTTTCTACTTTCTCGGCTAAAAACTCTGCATTCTCTTTAGTCGCTACTGTTACTACTGGCCTGACCGCTCCAAGTCCTTTTTTCTCTGCTACTTCAATGAGTTCAGGCTTGTCTTCGATCTTACGATAAATCCTCAAGCAATCATCAACTTTTCTCTTATTCATCCCTGCCAGCTTAGCCGCATATTCATAGATACTTCCATACTTTTTCTTTTTCCAGATTTCCTCACGAGCAATCTCAGGCAAAAGCAACTCGCATTTCCTCATCCATTCCTTCGCATTTTCACCATAGAAAACGAATTTTTGATGTGTGTTCATATTTTTGATGTTAAAGTATTAATTATATACCATAAAACCACCCTGATTAACAGGAGTACGACTGGACAATTCGCATGGGTAAGTGTCTCATCTTACTTTCCGCGTTGACGCACCCAAAAATGTGCTTTGCATCCAGCCTCCACACACAAAGGTTTTTGTTCATTTTGCGAAAACATTACCGTTTGAGCAAAATAACAAAACCGCCCCCTCATCTCTTCTTCACCTTCGTCTCCTTCTTCTTCTTCCACCCCTTCTTATCCATCGCGTCGGAAGCGGCGTTTTGTTCAGCTTGTTGTTTGCTTGGGCCTTTGCCTTCTCCGTATTTTTTGTCTCCGATGAATGCGCCCATGATAAAGGCTTTTGAGTGGTCGGGGCCGGACTCCTTAACCAACTTGTATTCTGGAGTGAGGTTGAATTTGGCTTGGGCGATCTCTTGGAACCTGGATTTGGGGTCGACGTGTAGGCCTTCTTCTAGAATTTCGCCGAGGTATGAGATTATGAATTTGTTTATAAAAACGTGGGATTTTTTGTAGCCTTGATCGAGGAAAATTGCTCCGATTAGGGCTTCGACTGTGTTTGCGAGGATGTAACCTTTTTCGCGGCCGCCTGACTTCTCTTCTCCGCGTCCGAGGTATAAATATTTGCTTAATTCTAATCTTTTGGCGATTTCGGCGAGATTGGCTCCACGAACTAATGCTGATCTCCAGTTTGTAAGCTCCCCTTCTGGGTTTCCGTAATTTTTATACAAAAATTCGGTCACAACCAGTTCCAGAACCGCGTCTCCCAGAAATTCGAGCCGTTCATTGTGTTCCTCCTTATCATTAGCCTCGTTCAGATAAGATTTATGGACAAAAGCCATGTCGAGGAGGGCTTTGTTTTTGAACTTGACCCCTATTAGTTTTTCGAAATCTTTATAATTTTTCATGCTTGTGCATTATAGTACTAAGAACGCCATTTACAAATTTATGAGAGTTGTCGTTACCCATTTCTTTGGCTAGTTCGATGCATTCATTTATGCTTACAAGTGGTGGGATTTCGTCCTCGAATAAGAGTTCGTAAATGCCTAACTTGAGTATCGCTCTGTCTACCGATGCTATTTTTGAAAGTGGCCACTCTGGTGCAGCTTCTATAATTTCCTCTTCGATTTCTTTTGTGTTGTCTAGGATGCCTTGCAGAAGTTTCTCGGGAAAGTCTGGTTCGGTGATTTCTTTACCAAATTCCTTGAGCAAATACTCCAAAATCTCAGCTGGCTCACCGCCGCGGAATTCCCAAGCGAATATTGTTTGGATGACTATCGTACGAGCTAAGTGACGGTGACTTGCCATGTTTTCAATGAGTATTTTCTGTGTTTGGGCTATGCTTGCGCAATATCATTAGAGATAACCTCGTTGTCTTTTTCGGGCCAAATCTAGGATGTTATCCTGATTTGTCTAGGCCTTGATTTTTGTGATTTTCTCCATTTCTTTGCCCTTGTCGAGGATCTGTTCGTTCCTGTATTTGCCGCATGCTTCGCAAACGTGGTGTATGCGTACTTTTTCCCCGCAAGATGGGCAATCTGTGATGCGGATTCTCTTGGTAAGTTTGGTTCTTACTTTATTTGCAAAAGCTTTATATCGACTGCTTGTCTTGGATTTAGCTGTTTTTTGGTGTGGTACCGGGTGCTTTGCCATTGTTTAGAGGGTAGAGTGTAGAGTTTGGTGTTTTGCTTCGCAAAACGATTTATAGTAGCTTTTTGAGATCTTTGAAGGGTTTGTATTCGCAATTGCCTGCTTTTTCCGGGCAAATCCCCTCACAGCCACTAGAGCATACCTGAGAAGTCGGGAAATGCAAGAGAATTTCCTGCCTCAGCAGTTCTGTTAAGTCGACCTCTTGGTGCTTTATATCTACCATGAATATATCTGCTTGATCAGCCTCCTTGTCGTAATGATGCGGTTTGCGGAAGTAATAGATGCGTTCTGCCTCTGGAATTTTGACCTTGTGAGGGTATTTCTGGAGGCATTTATCACAAGTTAGCTCTACCTCTGTTTCTAGGTTCTCTATAGATACATTTATACCGTCGTCTATTCGCATTAATTGAACATGCATCTTTATGGGTTTGGACAGCTTAAAATCTTTGAATTTGGGCTTTTCATCTATCCGATAGGATTCGTTGTAGCCGGTCCCCTGGTTTTGGAAATCTTTGATTGAGATTTTCATGGTTGGATTGTAATAAAAAAGAAGCCCTCTGGCGAGGGCTTCTTTTTGCTTAATGGACCTTTTATACTATTGAGTCCATGCTCCGTCTTCTACTAGCTGTGTCCATGCACCTTCAACATCTTCTTCCATAGCCATGTCTTGAACTTCCATGAAGTTGTCGACCATCTTAGCTACTTCAGCTCTGTTAGTGTTGTAATCAGGCATGAAGCTATCTGAGTCACCGTAACCACTAACGATTCCTAGTTCGTATGCAAACTCCATTTCGTCTGCATATTCGTGATCCATTGAGTCTTCGAAGTGGTATTCGTCGTATTCAGGTACTTCTACACCTTCAGCTTCGAACATAGTTGTAAGAACTTCTGCTCTTGTAGCGTATGTACCAGGATCTACTGTCATATCTTCTACGATGTCTAGTTCTAGGTGTTCACCTACAACCCAGTAGTCAGTACCCCAGAAATCTTGAGCGTGAGGGTTGTATGTGTATCCATCTTCGTCAACCTCTACATCTGCAAATTCAAGACTAATCTTAGTCAACTCTGCAAGGTTGATGTTGTTAGATGGGTAGTACTCACCTGTTAGATCTCCAGTTACAGCGTCTGTAGCACCACTAACGATGCCGTCCTCTTTAACGTCCCAGACGTATCCTGTAAACCATTCAGTATCGTCACAGTCTTTAAATGGAATCAAGTCAGCTTCGTATTTGTCTTCCTTAGCGTCTTCTTTAAGCTCAGTGATTTCGTCAAGGTAGTCTGAAAGGACTTCTTTGATTTCGTCGTCAGAAGCGCCTTCGTCAGCCATTTCTTCTACTACTTCTTCCATTTCTGTTTGAAGCTCTAGAACTTCTTCGGCACTTTCGCCGTACCAGTTGTATCCTGCAACTTCGGCACTTAACTCAAGGATTTCGTCCTCAAGTGTAGCAACTTTGGCTGTCAAAGAATCGATCTTAGCTTCCAAGTCTTCAAGGATAGCAAGTTTTTCTTCGATCATCTTATCCAGAGTGTCTGTATCAGCACGTCCGAATGCTTGACTATCGAATACACCTACATCATCAAATGATTCAGCGTATTCTGTAAACTTGTCTAACTCAGAAGAAGTAACTTTTTCTAGAAGCATATCAAGTAGCGCTTCCAAGACCGAGTCATCAGCTTGAGACAATAGGTCAAGAAGAACGTCCTCGTTACTTACATTTATTGTATCGAGGTACATATCTTTCTTCTCGTCCATGTCTGGACCGAATTCGATACCGTACTCTTCTGCTAATCTATCAGCTTTGTACCCTACGTCTTCAAGATCCATAAATAATCCTTCTATGACGTCTTCGTCCGCTTCTTCTTCAAAAGCTTCGTAGAGGTCAGCGATAATTTCTTCGGCTGTTTCGAGAAGTTCTGCGAATTCGCTCATATCTATTCCATCTGCTTCGTATTCAGTGATTTGAGTCCATGCTTCTTCAATATCAGCTAAGATGTATTCAAGCTCTTTCTTGCCGAATTCCATCATTTCGAAGTCTTTTGCGTGGTCCCACAATACATCTAGAGCATCCCACATGTCGCGTTCTTGATCTAGAAGTTCCCAAACGTTGTCTTCGTAGTAGTCTCTGATTTCGTCAACAGCTCTCCATGGGTCCATACCTTCTTCGATTGCCCCTTCAGCGTCTGCAATCAAGGCAGGGATTTCTGAAGATAGCATGCTTTCTACTTCTTCTAGTACGTATTCTGCAAATGCTACTTGCTCAACAAGCTCATCACTTAATTCGTGAGCTTCCAAGCCTGTATCTTGCTCGATACGTAGAACTTCCATTTTGAATTCCCAGAAGTAGACCATGCTTCCCCATGTATCGACCTGCATTCTGTAGACATCTCTCCAGTCGTTAACTGATCCACCTTCTTGAGCATCCCAGAAGTCTCCAGGATTTTTATCGTCACTATCAACAAATTCTTCGTAAGTTTCTTCCATTTCGTCTTTTGCTACTTCAGCATCTTCTTCAAGATCGTCGAATTTATCGAGTAATCCATCGATCTTTTCTTTTGCTGTTTGACAGAAGACAATAGCACTTTCGTAAAGATCTTTTTGCTCGTCTGACAACCAATCATAGTCATCTTCATAATCCTCACCCCATTCTCCACATAGCCATTCTACATCTTCAAGTCTATCCATACCTTCGTCTTTTGCATCTCGGATATCATCTACCCAATAGCTTGCTTCTTGAAGCATGTCTCCCATGTTGTCTAACTCATCGTCAAGCCATTCATCATCACCGTCCCATGCCCAGTCTTCCCATTCGTCTTCGTCTTCCATTGCCCATTCATCCCAATTCCATTCGTAGTCGTCTTTTCCTTCATCCCATCCGTAGTCATCGTATGAGTACCAGTCTTGCATACATTCTCCTGTGTATGAATCGAACATCATTCCTTGGTCCATACATGTCCAGTAGTCACTACCGTAGTTGACACATGTCCCGTTTTCATCAGGGAACCATTCTTCACCATATTCACAGTAACAGTCTTCTCCCCAAGAGTCTTCCCAGTAGTACCAGTCACTGTCACATGAATCTACGTAGAAGTCTTCATATTGGTCTTCAAATTCACACCAGCATCCGTAGTCATCACACATTTCGTAACTACCGTAACCACAGTATACATCTTCTTCATAGTAAGTTGAGTATTCACAGTATGTGTAACCGTAGTAATCAGTTGCCAGTGTAGCACCTTGAGATGCACAATATTCCTCTGTTATTTCATCCATCATACACCAACAGTCACCATAGTCGTTACATTCCATTGTTTCACCGGAAGGACAACTTGTTACAGATTCGTATGAATCGTGGTAGTCGTCGTCGGCAGTCCCACAAGTGTAGTTACCGTAAGAGTCGTAACAACTGTCTTCGGTTCCACAAGTGTAGTTACCGTAAGAGTCGTAACAACTGAAGTCTTAGGTTCCACAAGTGTAGTTACCGTAAGAGTCATAACAACAGAATACGGTTGTTCCAAAAGAGAAGAAACCGTAAGATACATAAAAACAGAAAACGG
>CAZIHU010000024.1:0-12943 GCA_964538865.1 uncultured Candidatus Peribacteria bacterium | reverse complement strand
CGCTTTTGGTGTTCCTCTGTGTATCTACGGATTTTACCCCTACACACAGAATTCCACGTGCCTCTACAAGACTCTAGTGGTCCAGTATCGGGTACAAGTCAAGGGTTGAGCCCTTGAATTTAACACCCGACTTAGATCACAACCTAGAGACGCTTTACGCCCAATGATTCCGGATAACGCTTGCACCTTCCGTATTACCGCGGCTGCTGGCACGGAATTAGCCGGTGCTTATTCCTAAGGTACCTTCAAAATTATTCCCTCAGAAAAGACCTTTACAACCCGAAGGCCGTCATCGGTCACGCAGTGTTGCTCCGTCAGGGTTTCCCCCATTGCGAAAGATTCTCTACTGCTGCCTCCCGTAGGAGTGTGAGCCGTGTCTCAGTCTCACTGTGGCTGATCATCCTCTCAGACCAGCTAAGCGTCATAGCCTTGGTGAGCCATTACCTCACCAACAAGCTGATACTACGCAGGCTCCTCCCGAACCGCAAAAGCTTTACCCTTACGGGACTATCCGGTATTAATCCACTTTTCAGTGGGCTATCCCTGAGTTCGGGGCAGATTCCAACGTGTTACTCACCCGTTTGCCGCTCGTCCCACACCATCTTTAATCTTAAAAGCTTAAGCATCTACAAAATAAATCCGTTTTCGCGAAGCGAAAACTCCATTTTGCTGTCTGCTATCCGCTCCTTGCTGTCTGATTAAAAACAGAGTGGGACGCGCTCGACTTGCATGTATTATACACACTGCCAGCGTTAATCCTGAGCCAGGATCAAACTCTCCAAAAAAATGGTGTTTTGCTAAAGCAAAACGTTCTTTTTATAAGGGGCTGGCCTTACGGCCGCCCTGGAGTTCTAATCCTCACTTTTAATTAACGAAAAAATGAGAAATTGTAAATTTCAAAAAAGAAATCGACGAGGTTTCTCTATTACATCCTAATTGTTAAGGAGCAGTATCCTTTCCCGTGGAAACGGTGTTTTGCTTCGCAAAACGTTTATTTCTAGAAGGAGCTGGCCTTTGGCCGCTCTGGAAAAGGGCGAAGTCATTCTACCAAGGTAAAAGCCGATGTCAAACTAATTTTGCAAAAACGATACATAATCATTAATATACCGAAGAAAAACCTCTTAACTAAAATTGAAATGACTAAGAACATCAAGAAAAAAATATGGTTCAAGGAAGGCGTTGTCACCTTGAACGGTATTGTGGAACAGTACAACGCCGGTGAAGACATTTTGTACGATCAGGACATGATTCCTGATGACGTATGGTGCTCTCGTTGTTATGCTCGACTACTTCACAAGCACGATCTCCTGACCGAAGATGAGCTTAAGCAGCTTGAACAAGGTCTCGATGAGATTCTTGAGCTTTATGAGAAAGGAGAGTTCGTACTTAAGGTTGAGGATGAAGATTCTCATACTAAGATTGAGGATTATTTGATTGAAAAATTTGGAGATACAGGGAAGAAAATTCATACAGGCCGATCTCGAAATGATCAGGTGCTTGTTATGATGAGATGGTTTTTGAAGGGAAAAACTAAATCGATCCGCGAAAAAACCCTCGATCTTGCGTTGAAGTGCGTTGAGTTTGCTCGAAAATACGAAATGGTTGCTATGCCGGGATACACTCATATGCAAAAAGCTATGCCAACAACTGTGGGGACTTGGATGGGCGCTTTTGCTGAGAGCTTGATGGATGATGCAAAACTTCTTATTGCGATTCAGGATGAAATTGTTGATCAAAACCCACTCGGCTCAGGTGCAGGATACGGTTCGCCTTTTGATTTCGACCGTGATTGGCTTTCCAAGGAAATAGGCTTTAAAAAAACACAAAACAACGTCATCTACTGCCACAACTCAAGAGGTAAAATCGAAGGTCTCGTACTCGAAGCCTGCTGCCAAATCATGCTCACACTCAACCGACTCGCATGCGACATGCTTTTCTTCACAACCCAAGAATTCCAGTTCTTCAACATGGACGACAGCATCTCGACAGGCTCCTCAATCATGCCACAGAAGAAGAACCTCGACGTCGGCGAACTCATCCGCGGCCGAACAGCAACAGTCTTAGCCTGCCGCCAGGAAATGTCGATGAACATTTTGAACAAAATCTCCGGCTACCATCGTGACGGCCAAGAAATCAAACGTCCACTCTTCCTCGGCCTCAAATACACAGAAATGTCCCTCGAAGCCATGGGAGTCATCTTGGACAACATCGAGCCAAACGAAGAAGTGTTAATGAAATCCATGCTCGACTGCCCAGGCCTATTCGCCGCCCACAAAGCATTTGAAAAAGTTAAGGAAGGCATGACCTTCCGCGACGCCTACCGTGAAATCGGCGAAAACATCGACCAAATCGATGTAACCCCGGAAGATATCGACAGATGGCTCAAAATGTCGACCCATCAGGGTGGGACCGGGAACCTCGGACTTTCTAAGGTGGAAACGGAAATTAAAGAATTAATCTCAAAATAATCATGGAAAAATACGACCTCCAAGCCCTCCTCCGAAAGCGCATAGCCGAAAAAGGCGGAATAGTCTCATGCCACGCCCATTTCGATAAAGCTTACGTCATAACTCCAGAGACCCTAGAAATGACTCTCGACAGCATGGAAGTAAAATGGGACTTATGGAAAGACGTCAAAGCCAAATACACTCACGAGAACCTCGTCGAAAGAATGTGCATCAGTGCCGAGAACATGATCGCACAAGGCTCAACAATCACCCGCACAAACATCGATGTCGATAACACAGTCGGGATGATGTGCGTCGAAGCAGCCTTGGAAATCAAAGAGAAATACAAAGATCAAATCGAAATCCAAATTTGCTCACAAGTCCTAGAAGGCGCCCTCGACCCAAAAGCCAAAGAATGGATCGAAAAAGCCGCCCCTCACGTAGACGTTCTAGGAGGGCTCCCCTCTCGCGACAGACCTAATCAAGCTCAACACCTCGACTATATTTTTGAAATGGCCAAAAAGCACAACAAGACCGTCGACGTCCACATCGACCAAAACAACGACCCCGACGAAAAAGACTCAGAACTCCTCGCCCGCAAAGTCATCGAGCACGGCCTCCAAGGCCGCGTAAACGCCGTCCACTGCTGCTCACTCGCCGCCCAAGAAGACGAATACATGCTGTCCGTCATCAAACTCATCAAAGAAGCGCAGATGCCCGTAATCGTCTGCCCAAAATCAATGCTAGACGGAGTCCAAATGCGACACAAAATGGCCCCAGTTCACAACTCACTCGCACCTGTCCCACAACTGGTAGAAGCTGGCGTCCAAGTCGCCCTCGGAGTCGACAACGTTCACGACTACTTCTGCCCTTTTATCGATGGAGACGTTTTCGAAGAACTGATCGCATTAATAGAATGCTGCCGATATTACGATATAGACTCACTTGTTGATATTGCGACTGTAAATGGGAGGAAAATACTGGAAGGGATCCGTTAAATACGTCAACCCCACCTCTCTTAAACAACACTCCTTTTCATGGTATAATTAACCAAGAAATTAACAAAAAAACTTATGCCAAAAACACAAACCAAAAGCGGCTTCGATCCAACGGCAGCCAGCATGCTTGTTCCAACTGTCCTGGAGAAAACCGCAGGAGGCGAAAGAGCTTACGACATCTATTCTCGCCTACTCAAAGATCGCGTAATCTTCCTCGGCACTCCGATCGATGGAAACGTTGCGAACCTAATCATTGCGCAATTACTTTTCCTAGAGAACGAAAGCTCAAAAAAAGACATCACAATGTACATCCACAGCCCAGGCGGTCACGTGACAGCCGGATTGGCGATTTACGACACAATGCAGTACATCAAATGTGACGTCTCGACAGTTTGTCTCGGTATGGCAGCTTCAATGGGCGCAATCCTGCTTTGTGGAGGAGCTAAAGGCAAAAGATTCGCACTCCCCAACGCAGAAGTGATGATTCATCAACCTCTCGGCGGAGTCGAAGGCCAAGCAACTGAGATCCAAATCCACGCTGAACATATCCTTCAAACAAAAGGCCGCTTAAACGAAATTATCGCAAAACACACCGGTCAAAAAACCGCAAAAGTCGAAAAAGACACCGACCGCGACAATTTCTTAACTGCAGAAGCAGCATTGAAGTACGGACTCATCGATAAGATTGTGAAGAATAAGGCCTAACTATATCCTTCCCTTAAAAGCGTCTCGTTGCACGAGGCGCTTTTTTTAATGATACCTTTCAACCTTAAACCTCTCCACCTCAAACTCCTCCTGCCCATAAGCTATCCCTGCCTTGGCACAAGCAATCGAAAGCTGTTTTTCGGTCGTCTCAACCCCATCTAAATCCGGCAAAAGCAATCCTCGCCGAACCCCGCTACTCACAATCACTCCATACTTTTTGGGATCCAAATCCTCAATCTTACACTCCTCAGGCTCCGCCAAAACATCAACCGAAATCTCCAGCCCCTCAACATCAGTAACAGGTTCAAAACGAGGGTCCTTTGTCGCAGCAGAAATCGCATTTTGAATGATTTCCTCCTCAACACTCTCCTGAGTCGGCAAAAAAGTCCCAATACAACCCCTCAGACCTCCATCTTTAGTATGCAAAGAAACAAAAGCCCCCGCCTTCTTCCCAGACAACTCCTTGGGAGCCTCCATCACCTCCCCTTTCTCGAGGTAATGTTTGATAGAATCCAAAGCTAATTTCGGATATTCATGCATATTTTTAAAAATTACTAGCTACTAAGTACCCAACTCCGTAAGGCCCTTCATACAACATAACCTCATGCTCCCCAGCAACCCCAAGCGCCGTACAAACAGACCGTAGCCCGCATTCCTTAGCCTCATCAACCCAAAACGGATCCATCGCCAAAATCTCCTCCGTATTTCCCTCTTTCAACAACGAAACCAACTTCTCATCAAACTCCTCCCCTTCTTTCGCATACCCAGCTGGCGCCCCCTCTTTCAAACAATGAGACAAATCACCAGAACCCACGAACAAAACCCGCCTATCTGAAGCATCAAAAACCTGCCTCAAAACTTTCCCAAAATCAAAATGCATCTGATAAGAACTAACAGAAATATTCGCGCTCACCATCTTATAAGCACCATCAAGAGCTTTATCAATATAATGCATCGGCGCCAGAACCCCATGATCCAGCAAACCATCATCAGCCGCAAGCATTTTAATCCCAGCAGAAGTCGCCACATCCAAAATCTGATCCGCAAACTCATTATCGCTAGCCACCTCAAGCTCATCCTCACCTCCAAACATCCCAAGATCACCGCTCAGGCGTCCATCCTCCGGAATCCGCAAACTAATCCGATCCGGATAAACCGGCCCATGCGGCGTAATAATAAAAACCGTATCCGGCTTCGCCTCACCTGCTTTCCGCGAAACCTCAAGCATCGCCTGCACCGTTTTTTCAATAGGCTTCAAGCCTTCCTGCCCTCCGACAGAAGGCACCATAACAGGAGGATGTGGGACGATGATGGAACCAACTAAAGGCATAGACTTGGAGATTATAGACTGGGAGACTTGAAGACACCGGCAATTGTAGCACCACATCCACTGCACTTTCCACCCTCATCATTCCTCCTCACCCCGAACCCAACTCTTTTGATAACCAACTCGCCACAGGGACAGTACGTATTCTCACCCTCCAAACCAGGAATATTCCCCGTATAAACATACTTCAAACCCACCTCAACCCCAATCTCACGAGCCCGCACAAGCGTCTCAGCCGAAGTCCGGGGCACATCCATCATTTTATAAGCCGGATGAAAAGCCGAAACATGCCACGGCACCTCCTCACCAAGCTCCAAAACAAACTCCGCAACCTCCCGCATCTCACTCTCCTTGTCATTCACCCCCGGAATCAGCAAAGTCGTCACCTCAAGCCACACATCACTCTTCGCCAAAAACTTCAAATTCTCCTTAACCGGCCCCAATTTAGCCTTACATTTACTCAAATAAAATTTCTCATTAAAAGACTTTAAATCCACATTAATCGCATCAAGAATCCCCTCCTCAATCATACTCTCAAGCACCTCCCGCGACATAAACCCATTACTAACCCAAATGCTCTTAATCCCCTCCTTCTTGGCCAAAAGCGACACATCCCTCGCAAACTCATAAAAGATCGTGGGCTCAACATAAGTATGCGCGATCACCTCACACTCCGCCTCCTTAGCCTGCGCAACCACCTCCTCAGGAGTAAAATCGATCCCATCAACCTCTCCCCCACCTTTCGGCGACTGCGAAATATCCCAGTTTTGACAAAACTCACACCCAAAATTACACCCCACAGTCGAAATCGAATAAGCTCTCGACCCCGGCAAAAAATGAAATAAAGGTTTCTTCTCAATCGGATCCACATTCTGCGCAATCAACTTCCCATAACTGAGCGAATACAACACCCCCTCACGATTCTCCCGCACACCACAAATCCCCCTCTTCCCATCACCAATCAAACAGGAGTGATTGCAAAGCTGACACTTCACTTGCTTGTTCGAGAGTTTTTTGTAAAACTTAGCTTCGTACATCAAAAACCATTATAAACCATAAACCCATGAATCCACTAGAAATTGATGATGATAATGAAACATTAGATGAGGACCCAACTCCCCAAGAAGTCGCAAATGCATTAGCAGACATAATTTCCTCAGAAGCAGTTGAAGATATCGCATCAATGCCAGATTTCATGACAGCAATACTCATCGCAGTAGACGAAGTAGAAAATGCTGTAAAGAGACGAGCTCTTTTAGAGATTACGGGGCAAGAATCAGATCCTCACGATATGGCAGACGACGACATGAAAAGACTACAACCGGCCATGACGGATTGGTTCACACAACATGACTACCCCATAACACCAAAAAACGCCCTAGACGGAGAAGAATTGGTCAATAGAATCCTTCTAGAAAAAGGGATTTTGGAAAACACCACAGACACCGAGTAGGCGTCAAGCATATTATCAACCTGTTTTGCGAAGCAAAACTCCATCACTTCTGATTTCTGATTTCTGATTTCTCACTAAATTCTCAATACCCCTCCCGTAGCTCTAAAGAAATCCCCCCACTTCCTGCATCAAGCACCCCTCCCCCGGACACATTTTTCCGTAAATAAGCCGCTTGCGAACGATAATAATCCACATCCATCGCCTCAAAAGACCCTATAGCAGCCAAATACAACCTCATATCCGACAAAGGCGCATCGGAAGGAACTTCAAACCCGATATAATCCAAGTATTTCTGATAAACACGTACAGCAGCAAAAGAATTACCACGCTCCTGATGAAAAGCCCCTATTTGCGAGGTCAAAGAATGAATCCTAGAATTAACAGACGGATCTCCAATATTAAACAAGTGCTCCAATTCCGCCACCGCAATATTTAAATTTTCATCATTAACACGAGCTTTCTCCGAAAAATCTCCTCTATCCCAATATCTCAAAACTAACTGCGATATCCAGCTTGAATTAAAATCAAAAGCAACCAAATCCCCCGCCAAGCTGCATTTTTTCGAACCGAGTAGCACACGACCCCCCTCCATCGAAAGAAATCCTCTATCCTGCAAAACTGCGATATGCTCATGGAATTCCTGCTTCAAAACAACAATCTCCCATTCCTCCAGTTCATCCTCATGAGACATAACTTCAAGATACACCATCCACAAATTGTCTATCGTCATAGGCAGCCCAACAGAAGCAACCAGCCCCAAAACAAAACGTTTCTGCATAGACAACCCTTGCTCATTCATCTCAGCAACCAAGTCATTCGACTTCGCACTAAATTCCTCTATCAAATCTAAATCAAAATAAACTCTATATCCTTCTAAAATAAGCGCTGGAGCAAAAACATGTATCAGATTCGTAGGAGTAAGAGGGATATCAACCTTGCTTCGTACTTTCCGAAGCGCCATATTAACAAAATGTTCATACATACTCCTATCTCTCTCAATATCCAACGCATCGAGAACTACATTAGCCGCAGACTTTATATCCAACTCGGATAAAATCACTTCCCTATCATCCCCCTTCATCAAATGCAGTTCTTTCGTATGAAAAAATGTCACATTTCGCTCCCTAAAAACAGGCATCAATTGGTCAAACAACTCCTGCCCCCTGGGATCCAATTCAGCAACATCAATTTTAAAAACAGTACCCTCCGGTATCCATTTCCCAGGATCAGCCATAAGTTCATTAAAAGCCAATTCCACCTCATCTGGCTCCATATCAACAGGATCAGGCTCAAAATCCAAAACACTTAAAAAACCACGCACCACATTCAAATAATCATCCCCTACCTCAGGTATAGAAATGCCTTCAACCCTCTTAAACAAAGCAGACACACCATAGCCCCCGACATGTCGTTTTTCAGGAACAACAGCCACACAGACCACATCAGGATCTGCAACACAATCCTCCATCTGCTGCAAATACCCCGCAATACCATAAAGTTCCTGCCCCATAAGAGCATCCTCCACGTTTTGAATACCACCCTCTTCCGCAGACAATCTCAAAAGCGGAACGGCACCCAATCCCCTTATATCTTCGGCTTTCTGTTCCACTTTTATCTTCGCCCGATCACAAAAACTCCCATGGAAAACAACACTTTCCTTCCCATCCTTGAAATTCCCTTTCACAATCCGCGCCCCCAAACACATTTCTTGAGACGAAACCCCAACCACTGAACTCTCAACAACAGGTACACGAGCCAACTCATTCGACCATGTCACAGCAACATTTGCAGGAAAACCATGCGCTTTAAACAAATCCCTAAGATCTCTTACAAAATCAATCACACCCATAACCTCATCAGGATTTGACAAATCAATAAAACGCTCTTCCAAAAACACCAAGTTCTCATCCTTTTGAAACGAAGCAAAATCCCTATTCACATCCAAAAGAGTCATGAAATCCTTGAGAAAACTCTTATAAGCACCCGCAGACTCACTCTTAGCTTCATCAAACATATCTCCGAGCTGACAAACAATACCTATCGTCCCCTCTTCACTTGCCACAACTTCAGGCACAGATACCTGCCCCGGATCTCTAAGCTCGTTAATCACATCACTCAGAGCTCCTCTCCTATGAGTCGCCGACACCAAAACAGACATCACCTGAGCCGTCTCAAAATCATTACCCGGAATAGACATAAAATCAGTAGATCTCTCCTCCGCTACAATCGACAAATCCACTTGATCTAAGTTTGTTATCTCCCCATCAGCATCAAAACTAACACCAAAAGATTCCATATCTCGCTGCACTTTCTCATCCACACGCACACCCCTCTTGCTCGTATATTTTTCCAATCTCTTTAAATCAGCTAAAGCCCTACCAGAAACATTGGTAATCCCATTACCAGAACGCTTACCTGTATACAAAGACATGTTAAGATCTCCTTTCTCAACACGAACAACAGTAGAACTAGCCTGAAAACAATCATTGGGATAGATTTCTCGCCCATCATCATACCGCGTCCCCTTCAAACACTCCGCCTCCATAGGAATCTTACAAAATCTCCCCTGAAGCTCAGCCAAAAAAGCACTGAGTCTTTTAGGATCATCCGGAACAAACCCCATATAGCAATCGCCAGCCGGAGGCTGCACTAAGGAAACACCATAAACAGAACTAAGTTCAAATACTATATTTTCCATAGCCCTATACAACCTAACTCGTTGCGACTGAGTCGCGTTATTTTGGTAAAACGTATAAGCACCCAAATCAATAGAAAACATATACCCAGGTCCCAAAGGAATATCCACTTCCAAATTCGACATAGACTCCTGTGGATCAAGCCCCTGAATCCCTTTTTCTCTTACCATCCTAGTAACTTCACCAATATAAGGCCAAACCCAAGGAGCAGAAGTAACCAATTTCCATAATTCATTAATATCTACACACTCCTCATTACGATCAGACCTTCCAATCCCAGTAGCCCGACAAATCAAGTTAAAAACTGACGACTTATCGGCACCTGAAACATCAGACAAAACCCGTCGCATTTCATCAGAATAATGTCCCAGATAATGATCAACACCATACTGAGCCTCAACCCCATCACCCTGATCCATTCCCCCGCCCCAATGAGAATACGAATCAGCATCCTCGCCACTAAGTGTAGAAACGTTATACATAAAAATAGGTATAAATCATGTAATTATACCATAAAAAGAGGGCTGAAGCAACTACAGCCGGATCGTTTTAGGCGTTAGGCAGGCATTAGGCGCTAGGCAGCCAGGGTTTGATCTCGAATTTTGAATCTCGAAATCCGAAATCCGAAATTCGAAATCCGAAATTCTACATTCGATATTCCATATTCGACATTCGAAATCACACAACAGGCAACGCCACCGCCCTCTCAACAACAGCTTTCGCCACATCCACTCCCGTCGCTTCTTCAAGCTCAACAAACCCCGGATTACAATTTACTTCGAGAACAGCAGGCCCCCGACCTGTCAAAATAATATCCACGCCAGCCATTTCAAGACCAAGAAGCTCAGTAGCTTTCAAAGCTAAATCAGCATACTCATCATCAACCTCAACCAATCGCCCTTTACCTCCAAGAGCCGCATTAGACCGAAACTCACCCCTCTTCGCAGACCTCTCCATCGCCGCAACAACTTTTCCCCCCACAACAAAAACACGAGTATCCTTGCCCTTCGACTCCTTCACATACTCCTGTACCAGAATAATATGAGTCGAAATCGAACCCCAAAGCATATCAAGAACAGATAAAGCCCCCCGATAACTCTCAGCAATCATCACCCCCGAACCCAGCGAACCAAACGGCGACTTAATAATCACCGGGACCTTCCCCACCCTCTCAATCGCCGCCTTCAAATCACCCTTCTTACGAATCGCAACAGTCTTCGGAATCGGAATCTCGTAATGAGAAAGAATCTGCAAAGTTTTAAGCTTATTTTTGGCCTTAATAACCGAGTCATAACTATTCAAAACAGGCATACCCATGAGTTCAAATTGCCGCACCAAAGAAGCCTGCAAATCCACATTAGTAAGCGCCGAAACACGCGGGATCATCACATCCATCTTCGGGAACTTTTTCCCCTTATAATAAAGCGCCGGCCCTCCCCCATTGAAATAAAGTTCACAATCCGCCGCACGAAAAATCCGCGCAACATAACCAAGTTCACGCGCAGCTTTAGCCAACCGTCGCCCCTCTTTGGCAACGGGTCTACCTGGCGACCTAAAAGACAAAATTCCGACACGCATGAGAGATTAGTTTGAAGATTGTAGTTTGAAGACAGAAGATATGGTGTTTTCGCTTCGCGAAAACGATTGATAGTACTTAGCATCTGCAATGCCTGAACGAAGCTATTTTATTTCTCCACAAAAAAAAAGCAACATAAAAGTTGCCATGACCCCATAAAATATGTTATAATTATACGATTCGACCTGAATCACGACCAAAAAATCTCTCTACGAGATACGAAACCCCGCCATGGCGGGGAAACATACTATTAACCCGTTTCGCGTCAGCGAAACACCATCTCTACAATCTACTGTCTACAATCTACAATCTAATATCATGTTCGACAACGTCATATGGTGGCAAGCAGCAATAGCAATCCTCCTGGCAGCAGCGCCGGTAATAATCTGGTTCCAAATAATGATGAAGAGGAAGCAACACTCGAAGAAAGCTTTGATCAAAGTGTTTATTCTTGGAACTTTCACTGTACTCCCGATAATCGGAATCCAATATCTGTGGTATCTGAATCCTGATTGGGATCTTTACAACTGGATAGATCAACATATAGGAACTGCCAATGTCGAAGCAGGGTTTCTGGCAACATTCGTCTTAGTGGGAATCATGGAGGAAATCGTAAAAGGAGGTGTCGTTCGAGTGGCAGACGCATCCAGAATGAAGATCCAAACCATCAACGACGCTGTAAAATTCAGTATTATTGCAGCACTTGGTTTCGCGTTTTCAGAGAACATTCATTACTTCTATTCGGTACTCAGTGACGGGGATATGGCAGCAATGTTCAGTACTGTGGTTTTCAGATCTAGTTTCACAGTTTGTGCTCATATGGTCTTCTCAGCAATTTTTGGGTACTACTATGGGATAGGAAAATTTTCTCAACATGTAATGGAACAAGGCAAATGGACAGGAGAGAAATACAGCATCGCCAATATTTTGAGCAAAATAGGAATAAAACCGCAGTTCACCCTCAGATATCAAAAACTCCTAACAGGTCTATTGATCGCAATGGTCATGCACGCCGCATTCAACTTCTTCTTGCAAATAAACATGATCATAGAAGCGATGGCAATTATCGTTGGAGGCTTCATTTACGTTCAATTCCTTATGCACAGAAAAGCAGGCCATCTAGTCTTAGAAGCTGCTGGAGACGCCAAAAAATCGCTGATGGGTAAAACAGACGAGGATGTGGTCCTCGAACTTGTTGGAATGTGGTTCAACAGTGGTAAATACCAGGATGTAATCGAGATCTGTGAAAGACTCCTTATGCGTGACCCTGATAATAAGGTTGTAAAACTTTTTAAAGCAAAAGCCCTCGATAAGGCAAAAGTAAGCAAAGCCATGGGCTCAATCAAGTCACTATTCTCGGAAGAAGATAAAAACGCTGATGGAAACATCCTAGAAACACTCCGCACAAAGAAAGCCGAGATGGAAAGGATCGAAGGAATCAAAAAGAGTGCAGAGAAGTTGCTGGATGAAAAACCTGCTACACCTGCTCCAACACCGCCAGCAACACCAACTGCTCCGAAAACACCTGTAACTCCCCCAGAAGAACCGAAATCGGACACACCAACAGAATAACGACGACACACTTGCAGAGACCTTTCAAGAGACCTTTCAAGTCTTGACTCACCCCTTTCTTTGTGATATAATTTAATAATTCGTGAAGAAAAAAACAACTTTCAATATATAAATTTTCCAAAAACATAACCAAACAAAAAAATGGAACAAAAAAAGAAACTCATTATCG
>CAZIHU010000023.1:15592-16663 GCA_964538865.1 uncultured Candidatus Peribacteria bacterium | reverse complement strand
AAGACGAAGGAACAACCATGCCATCTATCCCGAAACCGGACACTCTCATTGGACCTGACGCCGGCAGCGATCAAGCCACCGTACAGGAATATTTCCGTGAAAAAGCTATACCCAGATTCATTTCCGGATTTATAGGAATAGTCGGACTATTGGCTTTCATCTCATTACTGATAGCAGGTATCCAATTCCTAACCGCTTATGGTAACGACGAAAAGGTCGCAACAGCAAAAAGAACCGCACAATACGCAATAGCAGGGTTCGTAATTGCAATATTATCGTACGCAATAGTATCTATCGTTGGATCGGTTTCACTGGACAGCGTGCTTTCAATACCAACAGCAGATGCAGTAACTGTAGATGACCTCTTACCATCGGAAGAAGAGTTAATCGAATCATCCCCTAACGCACAAGGCGCATCTCTACCCTCGGGAGACTTAGTAGAAACCGTTGTACCAAAAGCAATCAACATAATTCTTTACGTAACCAGCTCAGTAATCCTAGTAGCCCTCGTCTATGCAGGCATCCTGCTTGTAATAGGAAGAGGTAAAGAAGAAGACATAAGCAAGGCCAAGGACATAATTCTCTACGCTATTACAGGCATAATCATAATCGGCGTATCTTATGCAATCATATACGGAATTGCACGCTTAAACTTATAGAAATAATATGAAAAAACTAATAATCGGCATACTGTTCTCCACACTCTGTATTTCCATGGTCGCCCCGACCGCATTAGCTGCATACGGACTGCCTGAAGAATATCAACCTGACAACATAGCAGAATCCAGAGAACTAGACGCAGAAACAGAAGCTTATGGAGCAACAGCTGTAAATTACATCCTTGCAGACCTCGTTAGCGGCCTTCTGGGGCTTGTCGGTGTTATAGCAGTTTACTTTCTGGTATCAAACTCTCTTAAATACGTCACCTCATTCGGCCAACAAGATAAAATCGATCAAGCAAAGAAAGGGATTTTCTGGTCACTCGGAGGCCTTCTAATAATCCTAATATCATATTCAGCAGTAAGATTCGTAATCAGAGTTATTCTGGAAGTCGATGTAGACGAAGAAACG
>CAZIHU010000023.1:0-15492 GCA_964538865.1 uncultured Candidatus Peribacteria bacterium | reverse complement strand
TCCAAATTCGACATTCCAAATTCCACATTCGACATTCGAAATCCGACATTCGAAATCCGACATCCCAAATCCCACATTCAACCCTTGGGAAACAAAACTTCCCCCTTCTTCACCTTAGTCCCACTCGAAAGCCCTCCCCACTCCCGAAACTCAACAAAACTCCCCTCATTATAAACCTCTGGACAACCAAGACCTTCAAGCATCTTGTCAGCCGTTTCAGGAATAAAAGGATAAAGCATACAAGCGATATGCCTCAAAATCTCCAGTAAGTTATACATAACCTCAGACAAAGCTTTTTCATCCTTTTTCGCAATTTCCCAAGGCTTTTTCTCCTCAATATACTTATTCGCAATTTCTCCGAGCCTGACAGCCTCCTCACAAGCTTTTTTCAAATCAAAATTATTCATATATTCATCATGAGCAGCCCACGCCTCCTTAACAGCTTTTACCAAATCACCATCCCCCACAACCTGAGGCACTTTCCCGCCAAGAAACCGCTCCGCAAGAGTCAAAACCCTCGAAAAAAGATTTCCAAAATTATCCGCAAGCTCACTCTCATACACTACAGAAAATCGATCCTCACTAAAATCTCCATCAGTCGTAGTCGGTATCTCTCGAAGCAAGAAATAACGCACCGGATCACACCCTTTCTCCTCAACAACAGCAAAAGGATCAATCACATTCCCCAAACTCTTACTCATCTTCTGCCCCTCGGAAGTAATATACCCATGCACAAAAATCGCCCTGGGAATCTCAATCTCAGCCGCAAGAAGCATCCCAATCCAAATCGCCGCATGAAACCGCAAAATACCTTTCCCGATCACATGCACATCAGCAGGCCAAAACTTCTCAAATTTCCCCTCATTACCCCCATATCCAAGCGCAGTAATATAGTTCGACAAAGCATCACACCAAACATACATCACCTGTTCATCATCATCAGGCACCGCTACCCCCCAATCAAGCGACTTACGAGGACGAGAAAAACTCACATCAGTCAGCCCTTCATCACACATTGCCAAAATCTCATTCTTCCGAGACTCAGGCACAACCCTAAGTTCATCACTACGAATCTTCTCAGCAATCTGATCAGAATACTTAGACAATTTAAAGAAATAGTTCTCCTCAGTTATCAACTCAGGCTCCTTATCATGCTCAGGACACTTGCCATCAACAAGATCCTTGTCAGTAACAAAAGCCTCACACCCAACACAATAATGCCCCTGATACTTAGATTTATAAATATCATCCGCGGCAACAAGCTTACGCCATAACTTCTGCGCTCCAACCTTGTGTCTCTCTTCTGTTGTACGAATAAAATCGTCATTCGACAGATTAAAAAGCTGCCCAAGATTTTGAAAAATCGGCGCATTTTTATCAGCAAGCTCCTGCGGAGTCAAACCCTGCTCCTTAGCTGTATTACGGATCTTCGACCCATGCTCATCTACTCCTGTTAAAAAATAAACCTCATCCCCAATCATCCGATGATACCGCGCCAAACAATCAGCCTCAATCGTCTCCATCGCAAAACCGATATGCGGCGGCGCATTAACATAAGCAATCGCTGTCGTGATGTAGAAATTGTTCGGCATGATTAGGTATCAAGTATTAGGTATTAGGTATAAGAATCTTGCTATCTGCCATCCTGCCAACTCTGCAAGCTGCAAGTTGCAAACTGCAAGCTAATTTATAGCATTAAACCTGTAACACAGTAAAGAACAGTTACCGTCCCGCTCCAGCCTCCTCATGCACCTGCAACACCCCTATCACAATATTCAAAGGCCCATATATCACTTCATTACGAATAGCGTATCTTTTTTCCAAATGCGTCCTAATCTGATCTCCACCTCCATCAGGCCAATATTGAAGAGTTTCACGATACAAATTCGTCATCCTATCTATATCAAGAGATACTTCAGATCTATTAATTATCCTAATCATCTCATCATGCGCATCCATCATATACTGATAATCCTCATAATGACCGTCGCAACGTTCAACAACAGCTACCAATTTATCAACTGTCGGCTTCAAATTCTTAATAAGATGCTCATCAAGCCTCTGATACTCCGCCCAGGCTTCCCTATACTGCCCCGGCGCATCCCTTAGCTCCAACCTCCTCATCTCAGCAGCAATATCTCTCTGCAACCCTCTCCATGCAGCATCAAAAGCTTTCAATTCCCCAATAACAGACTCATATTTCCTCGAAACTACCCCCGACATCTCACCTGTTCGAGCAATAGCTTTATAAGAAGCACTCAATCCCTTAATAAGCTCACTAGCACGCTGGATAACCTCCTCTCGCCTATCAAAATTTTCTTGAGTAGCCTGATTAGCCGGATCAGCAATGTAAGCTTTCACAGCTTCAGCATTTTGCTCAAAAGCTTCTACCAAAGCACGATCCAAATCGCCATGAGGAACCGTCCTCATCGGAATATAATTCGGACTCGCAGCAACCATCGACCCATCAGGCATCATATAATACAAAGGATCATCCTTGCGCGTACTCTCCCCTATCGCAACAGTTTCACCCTTAGGAACAGCCATCTCAAGAGCAGTCCATGTATCCCCATCAATAGAAAAAGTTTTTCCTCCATAATCACCTCTCACAAGAGCCTGAACATGATCCGAATAAACAACAATACCAACATGATCACCCAACCCAATAGACCTTGCCAAAGTTATAAAATTAGATACCAAATCCTCACAATCCCCGCCCCCGTCCATATGAGTAGCCATAGCAATTTTATTCACCTCACCAACCTCATCAATATAATCAAAAAATACCTGACCCCACGCCGCTAACCCACGAAGCCTATCAGCATCACTCTTAGAGCCCCGCGTAACAGCTTTCGCAACCTGCTCATAAGGCTCACCCCCATCCTCAACAAACCACATAACATTCCTCGTACTAATAACCACATCATTCGCAATATCAAAAACCGAAACCATCTGCGAAACACCCCTCCTATCACGCTCCAACTCACGATAATGATCAAAAAAGTCCTGCAAATTCATCGTATATCCAGCTTCCCCAAAAGACAGAGTAACCTGATCACCCGGCACACCTTTAAGCCTACCCGGAGAAGTATAAAAAGTATCAGGATCATAAGCCTTCCCCCGCAAAGAAACAGCCGTAACCTCACCACTCGCACCATAAGAAACCTCAAAATCATTAGCCGAAACACTCATCCCTTGATGAATACCCGCCGACCTCGCCAAATCCTCCCTTAACTCAGCATCATCAGAAGCAGTAAAAGTAGTAGTCTGATTCAATCTCTTCACAAAAGTACTATCCCTATCAGCCGACTCCAAAATATCCATCGGCGACTTCATATTCAAATCATCTCTAATATCCTCAATTACCAAACACTCCTCCCCACCAGCTATCGCCGCATAAACCTTAGCCACATAATTCCCCGCAAGCCGATTATACGTGTAATTATCAAAAAACTGCCCATGCAGCCTCACAATCGCAAAAAGAGGCCCATGCTCATGCAAAATTATCTCCGCTTCTCTAGAAGCATCCCTCGCCTTCTTGTCTTTATAACTCAAAACCTCCGCCTCATCCTTTTTACCACTTCCGAAAAGACCAAGAGCCCTATCCAAAAGACTCTGGGACTCCGAAGATGCTTGAGAAACCTTCTTCTTCTTACCACCAAGTTTTCTCTCCAACAAAAGCTCAAAAAACAACCTCATCGAATCCTCATTCACAGGAAGATTCTGCGTCTCACACCACTTAAGATAAATAACAAAATGCTCTTCAAAAGGTATCCCCTCCTTCACCAAAAGCGCCCTATAATCCGAAGTCATCAACCCCTTATAAGTCGGAAATTGCCGATGAAAAATATGTCTAGCACTATTCAAAGAAAACCCCGGCATCTCAGCTTTTAAAGACCTCTCAAATTTTGACGATGTCTCGCCTTGATAAGTCTGAGCCTGAGAATAATCCTTCGACAGACTGTCAACAATCCGATCACCTTCATAAACCAAGACACGATAAAGCGTCCCATCACTCACACTTATCACAAAAGTCCCCGCAGGTGCAGTAATTTTTCTACTCCCCAGCATAACCCCGGTATCTTCAGTAAGTCTCCAACAACGCAAGGCTGAAGGCTCTCCTGCATAACTAATTCCCATCTTCTCCATCGTCTTTGGATTCAAAGGCCAAAACTCAATCTCCGAATCAAGAGTCAAATCGCCCAAAGTCAGATTCCGCTCAGCCTCCTCAGAAGGAAAATGCACAATTCCATCAGTCCCCACCATATGATTTCTGTTCTGAAGACGAGTAGTAAAAGTCTCCAAATCAAAAACCTCAAGTTCAGCCCTAACATCATCATCACTCGTCATCGCACCTCTCTTACCCAAAACCGCCCCAAGCTGAAGCATAAACCTGTCATACGCCAGAGGATCTCTAGCTTCCAAATCCGTTAAATAAGCCTGCCAACTCCCGTAAGAAGTCTCTTCATCCACATCATCGCTACCATCTAACATATCAACACGCGCCATCTCAGCAAATCTAGCATCAAAATCCGCCGCAAGATCAACAGGAGCCGGCACCGGAATCTCCTCTTCCTTACAAGAAGGCCCTGAAACCGCTAGCGACATGAGCAAAGCCAAAGACCTTGCACCTCTAGGTATTTCCATAAAATTTGTTGTTAAAGGAGACAAATCCTAGGATATAACCAGGAATATGTCAACTCTGTCATGCGTGAAAAGACCCCAGTTTTACCACTCTGATTGGGTTTGACAAATGCAGACTGTAAAAACGAAACTGGTCAAACCAACCTGCAAATTCTGTCACGTGACAGAATCTAACCTGAAGAATTACACTACATCACTTCGACTAATGTTTAATTTTTACATGCAAATTCAGATTGCTGAGCAAAATTTAACAGATTCGAAAAAACTGGGGGCTTTTTAGTGTCATATACATAGTTCAACAGCTTGAAAACACTTGGAGTAATTCATCTAAAATGGACACATCAAATTTCCTTTTCAAACAAAACAAAGTCAAACACCGGCAACGGCTCACCCTCTTTCATCAAAACATCAATCTGTTGAACATACTCGCCGTAAGACCCCTCAGCCTCGATTTTCACATACTCACAAACAAAATCAGTATCTCCCTCGCTCAAACGCAAATAAAGCAGATTTTCATCACTCGCATCCTCCATCACATGAGTCAAAATCAAATAATTATAATCATGCGCACCCAAAAAAGTACCGATAGACTCCTCAACAAACCAATACTCCCTTCCACCCCACGACCCACCATAATCCTTATAAGTCCCCGCAAAATCAATAGTCTCAAAAGAAGTCGGCGCAGTCGCAGTATTCAACCCGGCCGAAACCTCTTCATAATCAGATATCGCTTCTGTAAGCCCAGCACTATTTATACCCAAAATTTTCCACCTCAAAAGATCATCGGAAAACCCACTATCAGTCTCAACAAAATACTCAACCTTAAACTCTTCCATCTTTTCCTCTTCCAAGAACAGCGGAATCATAACCGACTCCTCCACCTCAAGAACCCTCCAGAGCACACCATCCTCATCCTCAAAAACTTTATCCCCATAAACATCACAAGGCCAAACATCAGAAAGAGCCAAAATCTCATACTCATAAGCAACACCACTATCAAACTCGCCAGAATCCCCACCCTCATAACCCGTAATACTCGCCACAATCTCCTGCAAAGCCAACTCAGACGCCCCTTCCGCCGAATAATAAGACTGCCCACCCTGCAAAAGACCTCTCTCAACCTTCATTTCAACAATAATCAACCTATTCACGCCCAGCCCCACAACCAGCAGAAGCGACATTATCAGTATCGCCACCAGAAGCGCACTCGCATCCCTATTTTTAATTAATTTCTCCATAACTTCGAGTTGAAATAGATGTTTGTAAATCAAAATCCTCAGTATCCAAATAAATAGTTACATAAGGCTGAAACTGCATATCAATATCCTCATAATTTTCAGCCGGATCGCTGTAAGGATAAATTTCAAAATAAACCCCCAAAATCTCCAGATCAGAAAAAGCAATCGCCCCTTCTTCATATCCCGATGTAGGCATCCAAGACCCCTCACCCATCTCATACCCCATCACAGTCACAAAACCCTCATCATCAGATGTAAAAACCTTTGCCTCATCCCCATCAATCAAGAAAAGCTCCTCAGAAGGCAACCCATGACTCAAATCAAAAGTCCCATCACACCCATCAATCCCACTCACAACCTCCTCATAACAATCATAATAAACATTCATCAGCTTAATATCTTTCGACATCTCCTCAACAACATCACGCACACTGGAATAAACCTTCCGAACCTCACCGGTATCCCTCTGAGCCCTCGCAATATACAAATAAGTCCCCGCAATCATCGAAATAAAAATCGTAAAAATCGCAACGGCCACCACCATCTCGATTAATGTGAATGCTTTCTTCCCTTTTGCATTTTGAACTGTGAATTGCAAAATTAATGAAATACGCAGTTCTGCAGTAAATTTTTTAAGCGAGGCGTACAAATAGTACGGTAAGCTTAAAAATTTACGAAGAACAAGAGCCTTCTGCAGAGTCTCCAGCTCTGCTGGAGAGCAGGTAGAAGGCGGTAGTTCGTTAATTTTGCATTTCACAGCGTTCATGATTGCCAGTCTGTTAAATAAGTAGTCAAAACGACCTCACGATCAGTCCCCCGCTCATTCCAAAACACAACACTGCTCACTTCAGCAATATCATCATCACAATTTTCATAATAAACCTTAACATAACGATTAAAGGAAGATTCCTCTTCAGAACTATCATGCGTAAACCGCACATAACCAGCTATTTCCTCCTCCTCATACATTTGCGCCCCTACCGCATAATCAGAAATCACGGAAAGCTCCCAAGTCTCAACCCCTTTATCGACAAGAAGATAAATCTCCTGCCCATCCATGCTGCACACAAAATCACTCCCCCAAACATCACTCCCCATATTCCACCCGTAATTTTGAAGCCAGTTACTATCTCGAATATTCCGCATCGCCTCCAGCCCTTCACTCGCCAAATAATATCCCTGCAAAGTATTCATATTCGCCTGATTCGCCCTCATACTCACAACCACCAGGTTCGCCATAGCAGTCAACGTAACAGCCAGTATCGCGACAGCTATCAAAATCTCAATAAGAGTAAAACCTGATTTTTTATTCAGATGATTCTTCATCAACTAATTCAAAATTACCAGTTAAAGGATTAATAGAAACCGATTTGGAATAACCATAAGATTCGAAACTCACCAAAAGCTCATCCTCAGACGAAAGCTCATTCATATCAATATCAAAAACTTTTAAATCAGAATAAGGCGGATCAAAAAACACATACGCTCCCCACAAAGCTCCTTCATTAACCAAAATAGACTCGATACTATTTTCAAAAATAAGCTCACTCTCAAGTTCAAAATTCACATAATCACACCCATCATCATAATCAGCAATAACCCTCGAAATACCATCAACTGTTATCTGCAAACCCCAACAATAGAACTCATCTTCAGCAATATCATAACTCCCACTCACAACCCTCATACTCAAATCCTGCAACTCACTATACAAAGTCTCAGCAGCAACCCTAACACGACTCCTCTTGATCTCACCATTATAATCCGCAATCACAAAATAAGCCAAAATCCCCAATATAGAGATCACGACCAGGAGCTCAACCAGAGTAAAACCATCTTTTTTTTTCAGAGCTATAATCTTAATAAGAATTTAAATGATAATCATCCATCACTGCAAACTGCCAGTTGCAAGTTGCAAGTTGCAAGCTACTACACAAGATCACTAAGCGAGAATATCGGCCCCAAAATCGCCAAAGCTACAACCGCAACCGCAATTCCCACCACAATAATTATCAAAGGCTCCAAAACCGTTGTCATATTACGAACCGCATGATCAACCTCCATTTCGTAGTGATCTGCCACCTTCTCAGCAGTTTGACTGATAGAAGCAGACTGTTCTCCAACCTGCAACATCTGCGTAACAGTCTCCGGAAACAAGAAAGGCGTATCAGCCAAAGTATCAGAAATCTTCTCACCACGCTCAACCGCCTCCTTAACACCGCCAAGCTTAATTTTATAAAGAGTATTCCCACTCGCATCAGCCAAAATCGAAAGAGTCTTATTAATCGGCAAACCTGCATGAGTCAAAACACCAAGCATTCTTATAATCCGAGACAAAAGCGACTTTTTAATCACATCCCCAAAAACCGGCATATTAAGCTTAAATCTGTCCCAACGAAGCCTTCCCATTCGAGTATTCACATACAAACTCCAAAGCGCAAAAAACAATAACAAGACAATCAAGATAAGCCACCAAAAACTCGCCGTAAACCGGCTCAAAGCCAAAACAACAAGCGTCAATTTCGGCAAAGCCATCTCACTCTCAATAAAAAACTCCTCAAGCTTCGGAATAACAAAAGTCAAAACAACCCACATCGCAACACCCAGCGCACAAAGAACCGTCACCGGATAAACCATCGCCCCTTTAACCTTCAAGCCAAGCCCATACAAACTTTCAAGCTGCTTAGCAAGTTTAAAAAGCACTTGATTCAAATTCCCAATCGACTCCCCGCTCCGCACAACCCCAATCTCCGACTCATCGAAAACATCAGGAAACTTCGACATAGCATCAGAAAGCTTCCTCCCATGCTCCACATCATAAGCAAGCGTATTAACAACTCGCCTAAGCCTCGTACTTTCAACCTTATTAGTCAAAACCTGCAAAGTCTTCAAAATCGGCAAACCCGCATCCAGCATCACCGCCATCAAATGAAAGAAATAAGACTTCTCCTTAAGATTTATATTCCCCCGATCAACCAAAAAATCATTCGCACGCACCCAAAAAGGCTGCTTGGCCGCATCATAAACACCATAAATGACATTTTCTTCCTTGCCACTCTCCTCCTTGGCATTCAATTGCTCCAGGAGATCGTCAATTGATTTATCTTTAAGGTCCATATGGTTTCGAATTAGAATGTAGAATTTGGAATCTCGAATTAAAATTTCTTACTCTACTCTACGAACTACGAACTATAAACTACGAACTACTGATAGTACGCCTCCATCAACAAACCAAAACTCGCATGCGCGACCGAACTCTCCTCAGAAAGTTGAACACTTATAGAATCCACCGTTATTTTCCTCGTATTATCCTCAACTGTCTCGAGAAAACTCACCAAATCCTCATAATCCCCATCAAAACTGGCAGAAACACTAATAACTCCACTCTCAGCACCTTCAACCATGCTAAAACTCATCCCATGAAGCTCAACACCTGCCTCCTCAGCCAATTCACTCAAATCAGTAATAAGCCCGCTTTGATCAACATCATCCGGCACCTGCAAAAGAAGTTTTTCCTCAGAAACCCCAGAAGTACCAAGCTCATCACGCATAGCTTCAAGCTCTGCAACCTGATCTGTCAACTCGGTCACCGTGGTCTCCTTTTCATCAAGTTCAGCCTGAAGATCATCCAGCTCAACCTGCATAGGATTTACAAAAAACAAAACTCCAACAACGGTAACAGCCAAAAGAATGACCGCAATAAGATTGAGAAGTGTAGAAGATTTTTTCATAATAATTTATTTTAATTGTTTAAGATTTTAATACACAAAACTCAAACCAAAACTCACCATCTCGCTATCCCCTGACGTAGCAACTGCAACAGAAGGAATAAACACTTCATCAAACATATCTGCCCCCTCAAGAGCATCGATCAAACCGGCAACAGCATCATAAGAGTCCGCAAGCCCGCTAACAGTAACTTGACCATCAGTATTTCCCGAATAAGAAGCATAATAAACATCGAGAGGTGTAACACCCAAAAGGTCCATGATCATTTCGGACCATTTGATTTCATCCTCCTCGACCTGCGTCATCAGACTCTGTGCAACCGTAACCTCGGTCAAACTCTGCTCTTCAAGCTCAGCAACCTGCTCCTGAAGATTGGCAATCGATGTATCGGCTTCAGCCACACCAGCTTCGAGAGAAGCCTTGGTCAAATAAGAATAACCTGCAAATGCAAGCACTGCTATAAAGACCACAAAAGAGACCAGATGCAGGAATGTAAACCTCCTTTGCGTATACATGAGATCTTTTGGATTCATAAAACTGGTTTTAAGATGTATATTTGTTCCGTAAAATTTTACCAAGTCCCAACCCTATGCGCAAGAAAAAAAATTTCATCCACATAAATGAAGGTTTTGTATGCAAAAACTGCAAAGCAAAAGTCGATCCTCTCAAAGGAAGTTGCCGAAACCACTGCCCTAAATGTCTCTATTCCCTACACGTTGATCAAAACACACCCGGAGACCGAGAATCCGATTGTAGTGGATTAATGGAACCAGCAGGACTAGAATATAAAGGCTCAAAAGGTTATCAAATCGTCCACAGATGTGAAAAATGCGGAAAAGAACAATTAAATATTGTTGCAGAAGATGATGATCAGGAGGAAATTCGTAAAATCCAGTTAAAATGACAAATGTCCTCGCCTTCTCAGGCGGCCCAGACTCAATGTATTTACTCCATACCCTTCTAAAAAAAGGGCAAAAACCTGTGCTCGCACACCTAAACCACGGACTCCGTGGAAAAGAAAGCGATGAAGATGAAAATTTTTGCAAAAAAGTCGCAAAAAAAAACGGCCTTACGATCGAAACCGAAAAAATCGCCCCTCCAAAAAACGAAGAAGAAGCTCGCAACGCCAGATATGACTTCCTCGAAAAAGTCCGCAAAAAACACAAAGCCCGCAAAATCCTCACAGCCCATCACCTAAACGACAACATCGAGACCGTACTTTTCAACCTAACACGCGGAACCGGACTCGCCGGACTCACCGGAATCCCAAGTAATCGCATCCAAAGACCTCTCTTAAGCACAACCAAAGAAGAAATCCTCGCCTACCTCAAAAAAAATCGCATCAAATACCGAGAAGATTCCTCAAATCGCAACACAAAATTCTCTCGCAACCGAATCCGAAACAAAGTCATCCCAGAACTACGCAAAATCAATCCAAATCTCGAAAAATCCTTCCTAGGAAGTCTCAAGAATTTTCAGCAAATCCAAGATTTTCTCGATCAAGAAGCCAAAAAATTCACCAATAAAATCACGGAATTCAAGCGCCTCCACCCCGCAGTCCAAACACACATCATTCTCAAGCTAGCAGGCCCCAGCACCTCGCAAAAAGAGGTCGAAGAAATCCGCCGCATAATCTTAGCCGGCAAAACCGACACAACCTGCAAAATCGGCCGAATCGAGTACGGAAAACTCGTTCAGAGTAAAGAACATTCTTTCCAAACAACTTTTAAAATCCTCAAAAAACACCCCGCAAAATTCGCACCGAACTGCGCCTACCTAAATTTCGACAAAATCCGCGACATCAAGACCCTCAAAATCCGCACTCCCCTACCTGGCGATCGCATCAAGCCTTTAGGACTAAAAGGCTCCCAAAAACTCCAAGACCTCTTCACAAACAAAAAAATCCCGCAATCTTTACGCAAAACGATCCCCGTCATCACACTAGAGGGAGAAATCGCAGCAGTCGGCTGGCTCACAATCGCGGAAAAATTCAAAATACTGCCATCAACTAGACAAATCCTCAAAATCATCTTCAAAGATACAAAATAAAAAGTTAAGATGAACTCGTAAAATAATTATTCTTTTCTCATGCCAACGAAAAAACAAACCCCACGCCGCTCCTCCACCCTCGGATACATAATAATAATCGCCTTGGGACTTACTTTGGTCTACACAATGTTCAACCCGAGCCCAACCGCACCGGAGAAAGTCACTCTCGACACATTCCTCTCAGACATGGACTCCGGAATAGTCGAGCAGATCGAAGTCCAGGACAACAAAATCTACTATACAACCACCGGGGAAGCCGAATTTTATACAATCAAAGAACCCGCTCAAACAGTATCTGAACTTTTGGCCGAAACCGACACCTCGGAAATCCAAATCGAAGTTATAGACACAACCTCCAGCAATTTCTGGTTTGAACTGGCAATTTCAGCAATCCCATTCCTCCTTATAATAGGATTTCTGTTCTTCATGATGCGCCAAGCAACCAACTCAAATAGCCAAGCAATGTCTTTTGGCAAATCACAAGCCCGCATCAATGATCCTGAGAAGAAAAAAACCACTTTCAAAGATGTCGCCGGAGCAAAAGAAGCCAAGGAAGAACTCATCGAAATCGTCGACTTTCTCAAAAACCCGAATAAATACACCTCGATGGGCGCCAAAATCCCAAAAGGTGTGATATTGGTAGGCGCTCCAGGTACTGGAAAGACTCTCCTCGCCCGCGCAGTCGCCGGTGAAGCGAAGGTCCCATTCTTCAATATTTCAGGTTCAGAATTCGTTGAGATGTTTGTCGGAGTTGGTGCTTCACGCACCAGAGATCTTTTTAAGAAAGCAAAGCGCAACGCACCTTGTATCATCTTCATCGACGAAATAGACGCAGTCGGCCGTCACAGAGGCGCAGGGATGGGTGGCGGACATGATGAAAGAGAACAAACCCTCAACCAAATCCTCACGGAGATGGACGGTTTTGAACAAGATACAAATGTGATAGTACTCGCTGCAACCAACCGCCCTGACGTCCTCGACCCTGCCCTACTCCGTCCAGGACGCTTCGATCGCCGTGTAGTAATAGATATACCTAGCATCAATGATCGTGAAGCAATTTTAAAAATCCACACGCGCAACAAACCACTTGCCAAAAACGCCAACCTTAACAAAATCGCAAGACAAACTCCCGGATTTTCAGGAGCCGACATAGAGAACCTGGCAAACGAAGCTGCAATCCTCGCCGCAAAAAACAACAAAAAATCTGTTTCTCAAAAAGACCTCGAACAGTCCATCGAAAAAGTAATAATGGGCCCTGAACGCAAATCCCGCGTCCTGTCCAAAAAAGAAAAAGAGCTAACCGCATACCACGAAACAGGCCACGCAATCGTCGGCCACACACTCCCTGAGTGCGACCCTGTCCACAAAATCTCAATCATCTCACGCGGAATGGCACTCGGCGTCACATGGTTTCTGCCGGAAGAAGACAAGCATCTTTATTCAAAAACTAAATTCGAAAACGAACTGGCATCACTACTCGGCGGTTACGCCGCAGAAATGATGATCTTCGGCGAAGTCTCAACAGGCCCCTCAAACGACCTCAAACGCGCCACTGAAATGGCACGCAAGATGGTTACAAAATACGGTATGAGCGGACTTGGCCCAACAATCTTCGGAGACGAAAACAACGAAGTCTTCCTCGGAAAAGATTTCGGCCATGTAAAAAACTACTCGGAAGGAGTAGCCGCAAAAATCGACGAAACAGTCAAAGCAATCGTGGAAAAAGCTTTACAAACAGCAATGATAATCCTCAAAAAGAACGAAAAGCGCCTTCACGAAATAGCAAAAGACCTCATCAAAAAAGAAACAATAACTCGCACCGAATTTCTGAAGCTAATGGGTAAAAAATAAAATTTACATATTCCATATTCGAAATTCCACATTCTAAATTCCAACTAACATGCCTCCTAAAAAAACAAAAAAAACCTCCAAAGAAGGTCAACTCTCAGTAGATGTCTTCCAAACACCTGAAGAAATAGCAATAGTTGCACCAATCGCAGGAGTAAACCCAGATGACATTTCGATAACAATCACCGACGATGTTCTCACGATAAAAGGAGAACGCAGCAACAACACAGCACTACTAAAAGAGGATTGCTTCATCCAAGAATGCTACTGGGGATCCTTCTCACGCTCAGTCGTTCTCCCTGCAGACACCGACACCTCAAAAGTATCTGCGGATTGCGAAAACAACGTACTTGTGATAAAAATCCCCCGCGTCGAAAGAATCAAAACCCGCATCGTAAAAGTAAAGAAATAGATCATGCCAACTGCAAACTCACTGCAATCTGCAAGTTGCAAGCTGCCAGTTATCAAAAAAGCCGTATTGCCAGCCGCAGGATTCGGAACCCGCTTCCTCCCTGCCACAAAAGCAATGCCAAAAGAGATGCTCCCCGTCGTCGATAAACCGGTCATTCAATATATAGTAGAGGAAGCCGTCAATTCAGGCATTGAAGAGATTATTATAGTTACCGGCCGCGGCAAACGCGCAATCGAAGATCACTTTGACAGATCTTTTGAATTAAACCACACACTCGCAGCAAAAGGTAAAAAGGCACTACTCAAAGCTGTCCAAAAAGTCGAAAACCTCGCCAAATTCATTTATGTCCGCCAACCGGAACCGCTCGGAGATGGACACGCAATACTTTGCGCCAAAGAAGTAATCGGAGACGAACCTTTCGCAGTACTTTTCGGAGATGAAATCATCGACCACCCTACCCCAGCACTCAAACAACTTATTGATATTTACAACAAACATCAATCATCGGTAATAGGTTTAACCAAGATTCCAAAATCAGAAACCGAAAGCTACGGCATAGTCGGCACCAAAAGCTCCAAAGACCGCACCCACGAATTAGAATCCCTCATCGAAAAACCAACCCCCGAAAAAGCCCCATCAAACCTCGGCATAATCGGCAAATATATCTGCACCCCGGAAATCCTCAAGCATCTTGAAAAAGCCGAAAGCAGCACAACAGACAAAGAAATCCGCTTAATCGACGCATTCAGATCAGCAATAAAAGAGCAACCCATCTACGGATATGAACTCAAAGGAACACGCTACGACACCGGCAATAAACTCGGATTTATTAAGGCAACCATCGACTTCGCGCTCAAAAGACCCAAGATGGCAAGTGAACTGAAGAAGTTTCTCAAAACAAAGAATTGAAAAACCTCCGCACCTCTGGTATAATGTAAGGATTTAAAAAAAATAAAATCCTTACTTCACATGCACACAGAAGACACACAAGACTATCAGGACCCGCTAGTGGAAGCCGACAAGCTGAAACTCCAAGGCGAGCATCTGGAAGCCATCGCAATTTGCGAAAAACTCATATTGGACGACCCAGAATATGCAGAAGCTTACGAAGAAATCGGAGACAACTATTTAAGTCTCAGAGAGTTCGATAAAGCTCTAATAGCCCTTGATCACGCATTAAAACTCAACTCCCAAAGTGCAAACGCACATTATTTACTGGGATTCACCTGTTCATCACTCGGTGAATGGGAAAAATCAATCACGCATCTGGAAGAATCTTACGAACTCCAACCGAATCATCCAGAGATACTGAGATGTCTAGGATGGTCAATCTTCCACAGTGGAAACCGAACCAAAGGACTTGTACTTCTCGAAAGAGCCTTAGCCATGGCTCCAGACGACGTCCTAATTATCTGCGATCTGTCCGTCTGCTACTTAAACGAACGTGACTTCGACAGAACTATTGAACTTCTCTCACACGCCCTCAAGGTAGAACCGGATAACGAAAAAGCACGTGACTGTCTTGAAACGGCACTTTTCTTTCAGAGGGAATTTAATAAACTCGATAAATAG
>CAZIHU010000022.1:0-18777 GCA_964538865.1 uncultured Candidatus Peribacteria bacterium | reverse complement strand
GGTGTAGCCTGTCGGCTATTATACACCCGCGCAACATCGTATATGCCGAAACGTTATGTGCCATAGCGTAAGTTCTTTTTGCCCTTCGGGTAAACTAACAAAAGAGCAAATTTCAGCTAGACTTTAACAAAATAAACAGCTAATCTAAGCACCTTTAATACATTATCCATGCCTCCACATAAATTAACAATCGAATACGACGAATACGAATCACCAGATGAACTTGCAGAAGATGAACAAAGTCTTTTAGAGTCGGCATGGACGGCTCGCCAAAACTCTTATGCACCATATTCAAATTTCAACGTCGGAGCCGCCGTCCTAACAAAAGACGGACAAGTTTACCAAGGCAGTAATCAGGAAAACGCCAATTTTAAGGTAAGTTGTGCAGAAAGAGTTGCACTCGATTCAATAGGAGCAGCCGGAAAAAAAGATAGCATAGTTAAACTTGCTGTAGTCGGCGGCCCCAACTCACTTGATAGGCAAGAAATTCCAAATGATCCAGAAGAACCAATCACTCCATGTGGTCAATGTCGCCAAGATATTAAAGAAGCAGAAGATTTATCAGATGATCCAGTAGTAATAATTTTGGCGAGCCGCAACCGTATAAGAAGATTTGTAGGTGTAAAACAACTACTTCCGTTTGCATTTGGGCCAGCAGATTTAGGGATTTCTTTGAAATAAAGTCGTCGAAATTTGCTCTTTTGATAGTGCTTCAAATAAATTTGAAACAAAGAATTTACGCTACAGCACATAACAAGGTATATGAGGTTCGTTCATTTCGCTGCGCTCCATTCACTCTCCCAAATTGGACAGGTGTACGCTTTCAGCGTATTTTACACCTGTCCAACTTCTCATATACCTGGCCGTTGTGTGAAAAGTCTGGGGCTTAACCTATCTTTTTAAAGATTTTCTTATATCGCTATTTATTTCTGCGCACACAAGACGCACTAATTGGTTTAGAATACGACCACCTAATTCTACATTGCTCAAAGTACCCTCCTCCATTCCCATAACGGGACTCCAAAATTTGTCTCCAGTTCTTCTTTTTAGATGCCCAGGTAAAATCAAATATTCAAATGCTGGCAACCCCTCATTAGCACAACCACGACAATGTACGAAAACATCTGCAGTTTCCCTCTTTCCATCATCTGAAGTCCTTATTGATCTTAATTCATAAGACAGCATAATTTCTCTACTTATAATGATTTAGCTTAGACATAACTATGACAAAAAACCCCTTAATTGTCAACAACAATAAAGCCCCAGACTCATCACACAACAGCAGTGTATGCGAACGTTGTACGCCATAGCAAAAAGCCTAAAATTAAGGAGGTTTTACCAAACCAAGGCTTGACACATAGGCCGCCCTGCCTTATAATCCCGTCTTATCTTTAACTCCAATAACCATGCCTGAAACAATTCGACCTAGCTGCAGCAATCCAACTAGCCCAGCAAAATGGCACTGGCACCAAATACCACGAGACCTAGAAGCACAAGGCGGCTTACGAAACGTTACCATCGATCCTCTTTCAGTTACACGACATGCCTGTGCTGGCCAAACAGAAAACGGCACTCAATTCAATCTTACCTGGGTACCAGAAATGTTTCTATTGTTAAGCGTCACTCAAGATGAAACAGAACTTGTCGATGCTTTTGCTGCCGTTGTCGGATACAAACCATTTTGTCGTTACACAAGCAGAGAATCTGGACTTCTTACATACGAATGGGACAAAACCGACCCCGAAGGACGCTTTGCCGCATTACAACAAGCTGGAGAAACGAACCTGGAAAGACTTAATGAAGAACCCGCATCAGCGTAAGGACCCTCTGCAAACTGCAAGTTGCAAGTTGCAAGCTACTCCACCTCCCCCGTCCCACTCTCAGCTTCTTCATCGTCAACAACAACTTCCTCCTCCACAGGCTCATACTTCACCGTAAAAACAGCCGCCTCGCTCACATTTCCCTCCGCATCAAGCGCGATAACTTCGTAGGTATTTTCGCCCTCCAAAAGATTCCCGTACTCAACAGCAGGCACATAAGCCCACTGTGTACTTTCAGGTTCAAATAAAGTCAACTGATACCCATTCACCTGAATCGCATAAGCACACTCAACGCTACCCTCAATCCGGATAGTATCCTTAGAAGTCACATGAGTCTCGCCTGTCCACTCCTCACCATCAATAGTCAAAACAACAGGCAAAGTAATTTCACCACAAGCAAGCTCCTCGATCTCAATTTCAAGCACATTCACAACCACAATCAATGAATCCGCTTCATATCCATCAGAACTATAAGCTGTAACAACAAACTCATTCTCCCCTTCATGCAAATTCTCGTAAGAAATAGCCGCATTATAACTCCACTCGGTATCCCCCGCCTCAAATAACGAAAGCTGATAATCACTCGACTCCCCCTCTTCCGTATAACTCGTCACCACAATCTTCTCCGCATACCCACTCACCTCTCCTGTTATATAAATCTGATCACCTTCAAGGACATAAGGACTTGTCTCTGGATTAGTTAAAACAAGCTCCGGATCTTCATAAACAATCTCTTCATCATCATCATCATCATCATCAACAACTACCTCCTCCTCTTCGATCTCTTCCTCTTCTATCTCCTCTTCTGACTTCTCACTTCTGATTTCTGATTCATAAAGCAAATTCCACAGATAAAAATCACCCTCTTTCCATTCATCATCTATAGCCTCAAGAAAATCCATATTCCTCCTAGCAACCAAATCTGCAGCATCACTACTGCTCATATAAATTTGCTGACCGACGCCCACAACAACCTCATCAATTACAATATCTTTCCCCTCACGCTCAACCAATTCCACATCTACTGACCCTTCAACAGTACGAACAGCCTGATCACCACGATTCAAAACCGCAAACTGCCCGGCCCCAGCATAAACATTGATGTTATCCGTCTTCACAACAACATCCACAGTCCCTTTATCACCTACAGCTTGATCTATCCAAATTTGCCCCTTCTCAACCTCAAGCACAAGCTCATCCTCATCACCATGATTCTCCAGCGTCTCAATCTCCACCTGAGTATTTTCATCAAATCGCACTTCCATACCATTATAAAGAACCAAAACCCCCTGACTTTCCGCCTTAGTCAAAAGCGTATCCCCCTCCAAAATCACACCTCCGTCATAAGCTTTCACAAACTCATCCTCACCCCACTCCATAATCTCAGCACGCCCCTGATCAATATAAAAATTCGCCTTATTCCGCATCTCCGCCTCTCTTTGCTCAAAAAAACTAAAAACAAGCTGAACAAACAAAACAATAATCAGCCCAATCCCTATCATCAGAATAAAAGGCCATAAAAATTCTCTACTTGTCCCACGACGACGTCTTCGCATGGCTAGGAGGCTAAATGGTGTTTCGCTTCGCGAAACGGATTAATAGTACTTGGCACCTGCGGTGCCTGATGATCGTCTTACTTATAGCATAAAAAAAAGTCGACGCAAAATACAAGTCCCAGCAATTTTCGCTTGCAATTACCTGTTTCTATGCTAACCTCCTCCCAGAACTCATGTTTTCGTTATGTCAATTAGTCAAACGTGCACAGTTTCATTTACATAGGTTAAACACGGTTCGAAACTTTTTTTACTCTTTATTTCCACAACAAAATGGCAAAGAAATTATTTGTTGGAAACATCTCTTGGGACGCATCTGATGATGACCTGAAAGATCTCTTCGCAGAATTTGGAGAGATCGAAGAAGCTATCATCATCAAAGATAAGTTCTCTGGACGTTCCAAAGGATTCGGTTTCGTCACATTTGTGAACGACGAAGATGCCGACAAGGCTATCGCCGAATTACACGAAAAAGACTTCAAAGGTCGCAACATTATTGTTAATGAAGCTCGACCTCGAGAAGATCGTGATTAATCTTCATATGTAAATTATAAAAGAAACGGGATGTGTGCAGTCCCGCTTTTTTTTTAAAAGGAAAATTATTTCTGCATGACGGTTTAGGCTTTAGGCGTTAGGGTTTGAATTTGGAATATCGAATTTCGGATCTCGGACTTTGAATATTGAATTTGCGAAAGAGAACACCCAAAAATACCAGGGATACAGGCATGATTCTACCCTACGCTTTCCTCAATTACCTCAGTACCCAAAGATCGTTCAATATGTCCTAAAAGAAAATCTGGATTACCAGCTTCACCAGTATGAGTATTCGTATTACTATCCCTTAAACTGATTTCGGTAATAGTCCCTTTTCCATCATACATAAATACAACAGTCAATTCTGGCCTTAAATCCAACCCCCCAGCACCTGCATGATCTAACTCATAAGGATTATCAGTTGCAACTTTCCCAGTCACAACAAAAACACGCCTCCCATCATCATATTCCAATGTATATAAAAATCTGTCCGAACTACCAAAACGAACAGCCATATGATGACAACCCATGTCCCGGAACTCTCGAGACTGAAAATCTCGCCTTGTAATCGAATTCGGCTCACCATTTGCCACAACTAACTCCTCAAATCTAGCATCAAGCAAGGCTCTCAACTGATCAAGAAATGCAGCTCCCAATTCTGGTACAGGAGAAGGGTTTGCAGTCGGTCTAGTCATAATAATTGTTGTTAAAATTACAAGGGTCAAACCATAATACACATCGAGGACCTTGTCAAGGGTAACACCCTTAACATCAAGGTTTTGTTAACTAATTCGGATATATCCGCAGCGCTCCTCTGGTTAAGGTTTTTTGTTGTGTTACGAGCGACCTTGGAAACACCAACATTCAACCAACAAGTGATTTTGTTTGTATCTCGAGCGGCTCTGCAGCGCTCCTGATTTTTACAAAAAACAGGAAGCGAAGCCCTAGCGAGAGATACCAAACAAAATCACATTCCCATTTCAACTTTAAGAGCATTCACATCCCTAAGAAGCATCCCATCCTTTTTTAACATTTTCATAATTCTACCCACTCCATGCATCACAGTCGTATGATTTCGGCCCGAGAAGAAACGTCCGATCTCCTCATAAGAATGTTTGAGCTCCTGACGAATAAGATACATCGCGATCTGACGAGGCCGCATAATCCCTTTGTGTCGATCGGAACCGAGAATCTGGTCATGAGATAATTTATAATAACCCGAAACAATATCAAGAACATCCTGCGGACTCCTTGCGACAGCTCTATCATCCCCAGCCTCATCATAACCGGCTAACGCATCGAATTTATTGAGCTTCTTAACAATCTTAGCAACACTTCTGATAGTTGGAGTCGATTTCTCAAGTTGAGCCTGTGCAATCGCCTGTAAAAGCACTCCTTCGAGCTCGCGAACACTGCTCCTAACATTATGCGCAATGAACTCAAGCACATCCGGCGCAATCAGCGCTTGATGCTCACGACATTTCGCATGCAAAATAGCAAGCCGCGTCTCAAAATCAGGAAACTGCACATCCACAATCATCCCCATCTCAAAACGACTCTTGAGCCGCTCCTCCAGATTTTTCAGCTCTTTCGGCGGCTTATCCGAACTGATTATAATTTGCTTTCTATTATCATAAAGCTCATTAAAAGTATGAAAAAACTCAACCTGCGTCATCTCTTTATTCGCCAAAAATTGAATATCATCAATAATAAGACAATCGACATTCCTATATTTATCCTTAAAAGAACGTGTACTCCTCTTCCCAATCGCCTCAACCACCTCATTCGTAAATCTCTCCGAAGTCATATACACAACAGTCTTATCGGGAAAATTCCTCCAAATCTCATTCCCGGTCGCCTGAAGCAAATGCGTCTTCCCTAAACCAACACCTCCATAAACAAAGAGAGGATTATAAGCACCACCCGGATTCGCGCTGACCGCGCCACAAGCAGCATGAGCAAGTCTATTATCTTGTCCAACAACAAAATTCTGCAAAGTATGCTTAGGATTCAAACATTTACTTCTCACACCTTCAGCCAAACGAACCTCCTGCTTCCCACGAACCTTGCGAGGTGCTTTATCAAAAAGCCCCTTAACATCAACACCACGCTTATCATCAGCCAGCCCAAGATTCGGATGAACTTCGAAAGTCACCTCTTTAACAGATTCATCAACCTCTTTAACAGCCTCCATCAAATGCCCATTAAGCTTGCTCTCAAGCCAGTTCCGCGCATAAACATTCGGCACTCCGACAATCATAAGACCATCTTTAATCTCCATAACTGCTGTATCCTGAAACCAGGTCACAAAGTGAGCCTTTTTAACCTTGGACTTAAGAATACTGAGGACAGAAATCCACAGATCTTTGTAGGAAGCATCTGTCATGACCAACTTTAAAATGGGTAGGGCTTACCATTTTAATCATCCGCAAAAAAATTAAAAGTTGAAGTTTTTGCACAATGTTTTGTTAGTTATAAAATTTAGCTCATAAAGCTCCGCCAACGTTCACGTTTTAGGCGTTAGGCTTTAGGCTTTAGGATATTAGGGTTGATTAGTAGTCTACTATCAACGTTTTCGCGCAGCGAAAACACCATCACTGCAAACTGCAAGTTGCAAGTTGCCAACTATTTAAGCTTTTTTTAAGATCGGTATGGTACAAACCTATCGCTCTTGCTTTACATCCGCCTCAAAAAAGTGTACACTTTAGTTGTAACTTTTAAAAAATGACTACTAAAATCATCGGGATCAAGCAGTTCCGGCAAAACATCACTTCCCTCTGGAAGGATGCTCGCAAAAACAACATCAGGTACATCGTTCTTTATCACTCGAAACCGATTTTCGAGGTCAATCCAATCGATGAAGACGAGCTAATTCTTGAGAAATTTGCAGACGAC
Source organism: uncultured Candidatus Peribacteria bacterium (assembly GCA_964538865.1). Classification (GTDB taxonomy): domain Bacteria; phylum Patescibacteriota; class Gracilibacteria; order UBA1369; family UBA12470; genus CAZIHU01. The sequence goes on along the minus strand of CAZIHU010000022.1, from coordinate 11,975 downwards.
ATTGCCGAAGCACGCGCTCAAGCCAGACGAGGCGAGGTGTATAGCACTGAGGAAGTACGTAAAAAACTCAAGCTATGACTCGCTATCAACTCGATTGGACCAAAAAATCCATCAAAGATTTGGATTCTTTTCCAAAAGACATTTCCGAAAGAATCCTCGATAAAACCGAATTTTATTGCAACCAAGAAAATCCACTCAAATACGCCAAGAAACTCAGCACACAAAACACATATCGATTCAGAATCGGTAACTACCGAGTAATCTTCGAAATAGACAAAAAAGGGATAGTCACAATACTCCTTGTTTTAACCGTGAAACACCGGAAAGAAGCATATCAATAAACCGTTTTGCCGAAGGCAAAACTCCATTCTGCTCTCTGCTCCTTGCTGTCTGCTATCTAACTAAACAACCTCGCAATATCCTGAAACGTCACCGCCAGCAGCAACAACATCAGGAGCATAAACCCAAGCCCATGAAGCGCAGTTTCGAAGCGCTGGTTAGGTTTACGCCCCGTAACCGCTTCAAACAGCAAGAACGCCAGCCTCCCCCCATCAAGCGCCGGAAACGGGATTATATTGAACACAGCAAGACTTAACGAAAGAAGCGCCACAAACCGAATCACCGACGCAAACCCCTCTTGTACAAACACATGAGTCATTTGAGCAATACCAACAGGCCCAGCAACTCCATCAGGGATTTCTCCACTACTCAGCAAATCACCGAAAAGATCCTTTATCATACCAATCGTCAACCCACCCAGACGCCACAACTCCCGAACCGACTCAACGGGCGCACTTAAGCCATACCTAACAGGAGTAATTTCATAAACAGTAGTATTTAAACTCGTATCATAAAGCGCCAATCCAAAATTTTCCTCATAATCAACATTCCCAACATAAATCCCCACATAACCCTCCTCCCCTCTCTCGATATCAAACGCAAGCACATCCCCATCACGCTCGACAACATATTCCAATACCGATTCATCACTACTCGCAGTCACCTCAAAAACATCAGTCGCATAATAAATTTCCTCCCCCTGAAGTTCCAAAATCAAATCCCCCACCTGCAAACCAATCTCCTCCGCCGGAGTCCCCTCAAGAACATAACTCACAACAGCAGCCTGCTCCTCCTCAATCTCACCATCCAAAAACACAGCTTCCCCATCCCTCCAAACCTCATACTGATCAACACCATAAGCAGTCAACTCATCATAATCAGAAATAGTAAAAACCTCCTCATCATTAATTTTCAAAACAATATCCCCCTCCTCAAAACCAATCTCATCAGCCTGCGACCACCTCTCAACATCAAAAACCGCCACCCTCGGCAAAGCAACAACATAACCTCCATCATGCTCACCAACCTCCATCACAATCCCCCCATCACGCACAACATCCACAAAATCCTCACTCGTCACAATAAGCGGCTCAATCCCAATCCAAAACCCCAAAGTCAAACAAAAGAACGCAAGCAGAAGGTTCATAAGCACACCAGCAATCGCAACAAGAATCCTCGACCTAAGTGGCTTATTCAGATAACTCCTCTTACTTTTTTTCGCCTGTGGATCAGACAAATCCTCCCCCAACATCCTCACAAACCCCCCAAAAGGTATCCAATTAACAGAATAAATCGTATCCCCCCTCTTCTTCCCCCACATCCTCGGCGGCATCCCAAACCCAAACTCCTCAACCTTAATCCCCGCCCGCTTAGCAGCAAGAAAATGCCCAAGTTCATGGATAAAAATAATCAGGGAGAAAATTATGAGGAACGCGAGGATCGAAATTAGGATGTTCATCGTTAGTGAGAAATTAGAAAGCAGAAATCAGAAATGAGGATACATGATTCGCAAGATTTTGATAAGTTGACATATAAAACGCCTCTTGCAAAATAAGTCAAACCCAACCTGGAATTCCCGAGCCGGCTCGAAAATTAACCTGGAGAATTAGACAACATACTTACACATCCAATCCACGTTCTCTCGCCAAAGCTTCCAACTCTTTTCACTTCTGATTTCTGCTTTCTGCTTTCTCACTCCCCTTCTCACTCCCCTTCTCACTTCTGATTTCTGCTTTCTCACTACCCTCACACCGTCATAACCGCACTCTCCTTCGCCTTATCCGCATCATCAACCTTCTTATTGTATTCATCCACAACCTCCTGAAGCTTCTTTTCAGAACTATATTTATCATCTTCAGTAATCTCTCCACCGCTTTCAAGCTCCTTAAAACGAGTATGAGCAGTCTGACGAGAATTACGAATACTGACCTTCGCATCCTCAGCAAGCTGTTTCACAACCTTCACAAGCTCCTTGCGTCGTTCCTCGGTAAGAGGTGGAATATTCAGAAGAACAGCATGTCCGTTATTCACAGGATTCAAACCCAAATCAGATTCGCGAATAGCTTTCTCAATATCCGCCATAATACTCTTATCCCAAGGCTGGATTTGCAAAGTCTTCGGATCCGGACAAGAAATACTTGCCACCGACTTCATCGGCTGAGATCCGCCATAAGACTCAACAAGCATCCCTTCAACAAGAGCCGGATTAGCCCGGCCAACCTGTAACTTCGCATATTCCTCATTAAGACGAGCCATCGCCTTTTCAAACTCACTGCGAGCCTGATCGATATATTGTTGTGTCATGGTGTTAGAATTTAGAATATAGAATTTCGAATATGGAACTAGGAGATTAGTGTTCCGATTTTTTTGCCGTTGACCGCCTTCTCGAGATTTCCTTTCTTCCAATAATCGAGAACAATCACCGGCAAATTATTATCCTTGCAAAGCGAGATCGCAGTCAAGTCCATTACCTTCAAATCCTTCTCAAGCGCCTCACCAAATTCCAAACTATCAAACTTCTTAGCATTCTTATGCTTCTCAGGATCTTTATCATAAACCCCATCAACCTTAGTCGCCTTTAAATAAACATCACAATCAAGCTGAAGAGCCCGCAAAGCAGCAGCCGTATCAGTAGTAAAATAAGGCCTGCCAGTACCACCCGCACAAATCACAACACGCCCCTTCCGCAAATGCCCCTGAGCAAACTTAGAAGCAAACTTTTCCACCACATCATAAGCAACACCACTCATAATACGAGGTGTCACACCAACTTTCTTGAGTGCGTTATAAACAATGATTCCATTCATTACAGTCGCAAGCATCCCGATAGTATCCGAATCCTGCCGCGCAATCGCCTCCTTGGCATTATCCCGATATCTCCAAAAATTCCCGCCACCCACAACTAAAGCAATCTCACACCCGAGCTTGTTTAAATCCTTGATACGCCGTGCCAAAGCCTCAACCGCATCAAAATCAATGCCATCTCCAGATTTGTCCGCCAATACCTCGCCGGACACCTTGAGCATGACACGTTTGTGTTTGAGTTTCATAAGGGTTTGTTAGATCGCGATAAATCTATCAAAAACCTCCCAATTCAGCAAGCTGATCCGTATCAAGCCCCATGATCCTCATTCCAACGCGCCTCAGCATCTGGGAAAAGCTGTCCCCCAGCTCGCACTCTATCAAGATCCTCCTCACCAAAAAGTCTCAACGGAATTTTCGGCGCAGGATCCGCCTCAGCCCTAGCTACAATAGCCTCCACTTTAGCTTTCATCTGCTCCCAAGGTGTAAGCTCTTTACAACCAACAAGGCATAAAACCGCCGCTTTCGCTCTCTGCCAAGGAGTTTTTGGCTCACCTTCGAAAATGTTTCTTTCCACCATATTTTAAAATGTTAAATTCTAATCCAACAACATACCTTCCCGCATTCTCTGACACACCTCTTCCAAAGCTCCTGCCTGCTCCGCACGCAAGCCATCATCCGGTTCTAATCCACTCAATCCCCCCTCCAAAACAACATCACTCGGCCAACTCCTAACCACCACTGGAACACCACCTGGACTAATCCTCAACCTAGGACTGGGCAAACTCCCACCAAGACCAACAAGCGCTGCTAATCGCGCCATTTTCCTCTCCACCGAACCACTATCAGATCCATTTTCATTAACCATAATAAAAACGTTAAATAATCAGGACTCAAATCTATCAAAAACCTCCCAACTCAGCAAGTTAATCTAGCTCTCCACATCAAAATCCTCACGCACCCACCCGCGCCTTCTAAACTCTCTCCTCCTAAGCTCACGCTCCCCACCGATCACAAGATCTCCAAACTCAACAAACTTACAAAGCACACTTGCTGCAACCCGAGCAATCAAGTGAGCAGTAGTAAAAGCTTTACTCTCTAATTGCTCCCTATCAATCTTCATTTATTTCGTCAAAAGAAAATACGTCACCCCAACCCCAATCACAATCCCAAGAATGAAAACGATCGGCAACTTCCTCTCAGTCTGCCCATCATGCGCATTCGCAAGATCAGTCAACAGATTCGTACTGATAATAACCGGTTCGCCCGCATTCTTTTCAACAATATCAAGAAAACTGTGATTCGCCACCAACTTCACAAACCGCCCAAAAGTAATCTTCACCTTGCTGGCCGGCTCATCTTCTTCGGCAGTATCACGCTCAATCTCCTCCTCAAGATCCCCCAAATCCTCATCCAATTCGACTTCCTCCTCCTCATCGCTACCCGCCACTCGCTCCTCGTCACTCTCATCCATATCCTCTTCTGGAATTTTTATATCATCCATATTTGTTTTTAAGCTAAAAAATAGCTAAGAAAATTTTAGCATAAACTTAGAAAAATCACCAAACTCTTCAAATTCTAGGCGTTAGACTTTAGGCATTAGGATGTTAGGATTGAATGTTTTGCGCAAGCAAAACACCGCACCTCACTCACAACTCTAATCTCACAACTCCCAGCAGAGGTTTTATTTTTGTTCTAAGCGACCTTGTCCGATTAGGCACGGGAGCAAAGAACAAAAACAAAACCGACTCTACAATCCATTAACTATCTCCTGCTTCAACCTCACCCTCTCCTTATCATCCTCCTTGCTATAGTGCCTTTGAATCGCAATACCCAGCTGCTCTGTTATAGCAATCGCCAGTTTGATCTCATCACGAGTAAATTCGCCTTCAGCATTTTTCAAAACAGCCATACCTAAGAATTTCCCTTCAAAACTCCTGATAGGAATCCATAAAACTTCACCTTCTTCATATCTCTTCGCAGTATTTTCCATAAAAATCTTAGCCTTATCATTAACAACCGCCATCGCTTCAGAAACAAAATCGGAACTACTATCATCCGAAACCACCAAAAAGTCTTCCTTCTCAGTCACCACATTATGAAGAAATAACGCACCTTCACTCGCTTCAGACACTTCTGTAAATTTTTTCAAAACATCATGACCAATCATACCCAAATCATCAGGACTACCGCTCAAAATCCTCATCACATCATAAAGCGTCAAGAGCTCAGAATTAACATAAGCAAGCCTGCTATTAACAATTTGAATAATCGCGATCAGCATCTCAGCCGCCTTGGATGGATCATCAGTAAGAAATTTCTGGAAAGACTCAAGCGTAAGCTTATGAGCCTTCACTTCCGTTACAGCCTGCGCCGAAGCACCACGAGGCTTTTCCGTCAAAAGAGATCCTTCCCCAAAAATATCCCCTCCCGTAAGTACCGCGAGGATTTTGTTCCCTCCTCCTGAAATCGCTTTGACAATCTGAACATCTCCCTCGGTAATAAAATACATCTCACGACTGGAGTCCTGATCCTTAAAAATGATATCTGTTGCCTTGAACTCCACTTGCTCGAGCAAGTCGGCCATAGAGTCCAAAATTTCTTTCATATTTGCCATGTTTTTTAGTGTTAAGTGTTAATATATATTTATGATTTCGCTACTCGCTTCATTTCTTCTCACTCTTCCACTTCTCACTCCACTTCTGCTTTCTGATTCCTGCCTGCCGGCAGGCAGGTCTGCTTTCTCACTATCCCCCCACCTGCCCCCTAAACTGCTCCAAATCACGCGCTTTCGCCATCGCTGCCTCAGGTTCAACAATACCTGCATTCACAAGATCCGCAAGCGAAGCATCAAGAGTTTGCATCCCCTCATCACGCCCAATTTGAATCATCGAATAAATCTGATGAGTTTCACTCTCTTTGATACAGTTCGTAACCGCATCGTTATTAACCATAAGTTCAGAAGCCGCAATTCGACCACCACCATCCTTTCGTGGCACAAGAACTTGCGAAAGAACCCCCAGAAGTGAAACCGAAAGCTGCGCCCTAATCTGCTGTTGCTGATAAGCCGGGAAAACGTCAATCATACGATCAACAGACTGAGCCGCATCCTGAGTATGAAGCGTTGCCAAAACAAGGTGACCAGTCTCAGCAAGAGTAATCGCCGCCGCAATCGTCTCCAAATCACGCATTTCACCAACCATAATCACATCCGGATCCTGCCTGAGTGAAGCCTTGATCGCCGCCGGGAAAGAGTCCGCATGTGTTCCGATTTCCCGTTGCGTAATAAGCGACTTATCAGAAGCATGAATATACTCAATAGGATCTTCGATTGTAATTATGTGAGATCTGCGTTGTTGATTTACCAATTCAATGAGCGCTGCGAGTGTCGTCGACTTACCACTACCTGTTGGACCTGTTACCAAAAGCAGTCCACGAGGTCTCAAAGCTAGTTCTGCAAGTTTCTCTGGAAGACCAAGTTTTTCAAAAGCTGGTATCTCCTCGGAAATTAAACGGAAAGCCACCGCCGGCCCTTTTTTCTCCTGATAAACATTCACCCTAAATCGCCCCACACCTTCAAGACTATATGCACAATCCGCCTGTTTCTTCTCCTTGAACTGCTTGTACTTCTCCTCACTCGTAATCTGCTCCGCAATTTCCTCAATCTGCTCCATCGTCAAAGGCTGCCCCTCCGCAGAAAGAAGCTCCCCATTAGGCATCCGCAATACCGGTGTCTGCCCAACCTTCAAATGAACATCCGGCGCTTTGTGCTGCGTGACAAGTTGTAAAATTTGCTCGAGCATAAATTTTCTTTAAAAAGCTCCAAAAATCATCGGTCTAAGCCTCGCCGCAGGATAAGGAACCCCAATAATACTCATCTGCAAATAAGCATAAAAACCATCGAAATATCCACCCGCAACAGTATCTTCATAAAAAGGTTCTCCATTCATCACAGTCCATGTTTCCTGATCTATAGGACAACCATTTTTGAGACTCTCCATCATAAGCATCATATACTCATACAAACCAACACCATGCAGACCCTTTTTCTCCTCAAAAGCACCAATCCTATCCCTCAAAACACCCTCGGAATCATCAGGTTTAGGAACATCAGAAACACCTTCAATAATCACCCATTCCCAACCAATAATTTTATCGCCCTCAATCTTATTCCTCTCCTCTAAACGCTTAATGGCACCTTGCCCCCAATCTGACGGAAAGGTATAAAGCATCGTAATTCCAAGTTCAATCTCCTCCTCAATAATTTCCCCTATATTCTCCTTAAAATAATCCTGAGTACCAACCCAATTATCCAAAGCTTTCAAATACCTCTTGCCAGAACAAATCGGCACCACCAAGAGTACAGGCCTCTCCATAGCCTTCACAACCTCAAACTGCTCATCCGTAACACCATGCAAAACCGCTTGCTCAACCTCCTTAAGCTTAGGCATCGATTTATCGAATCTATTCAAGGAAAATTCCTTCAAAATATCTTCGGAATTCTTGTAACCAGTTTTTACAAGTTTGGAAAGCATTCCTTCTCGAGAACCCGAATTGTCGTTTTTATCGAAAATCATCCACACATTATACCATGAAAACTGTATTCAGACAATCCGCCTTTACGTTTTAGCGTTAGGCAGTTAGGATGCTAGGGTTGATTTTAAGATCTCAAACTTCGACATTCAAAATTCTAAATTCAACATTCCAACTCCCAAAAAAGCCCCGACATCTTCATGCCAGGGCTTCATAAATTAATCAAAATCACATCATCCCCGGCATCCCCCCAGGCATACCCCCACCTTCTGCTCCCCCACTCTGACAACATGTCTCAGGCTTAGGTATATCTGTAACAGCACCCTCCATAGTCAAGAAAATCCCCGCCAACGACGCTGCATTCTCAAGCGCCGATCGAGTCACCTTTTTAGGATCAACGATTCCAGCTTTAACCATATCAACCATCTCACCTTTCTCAGCATCATAACCCTCACCAGCCTTAGCAGTTCTAACCTGGTCAACAATCACATCACCTTTCTTCCCAGAATTCTGAGCGATCTGCCAAACAGGAGATTCAAGAGCTTTTTGAACAATATGAATACCTGTAATCTCATCCGTATCACCTTGTACACCATCAAGAACAGAAGCCGCCTGAAGTAGTGCAACACCACCTCCGGCAACAATCCCCTCTTCAACAGCAGCCTTAGTCGCAGATAGAGCATCCTCAATTCGGTGCTTTTTCTCCTTAAGCTCAACCTCAGTCGCAGCACCAACCTTAATCACACCAACACCACCAGTTAGCTTAGCCAAACGCTCGGCAAGCTTTTCCTTATCAAAATCCGAAGAAGTATTATCCAAAGCAACCTTAATCTCATTCACTCGCGCCTCGATATCAGCTTTATCACCCTTACCATCAACAATAGTCGTATTATCCTTATCCGAAATCACCTTCCGCGCCTCACCAAGATCTCCAATACCTGCACTCTCAAGACTCAAGCCAATCTCCTCAGAAATAACCTTGCCTCCTGTTAGCGCCGCAATATCCTTGAGGATCTCCTTGCGACGATCTCCAAAAGCCGGAGCCTTAATCGCAAGAACACTAAAAGTCCCCCGGAGCTTGTTCACAACAAGAGTCGCAAGCGCTTCACCATCAATATCTTCAGCAATAATCACCATCTCTTTCTTACCACCCTGAGCAACCTGCTCAAGAATAGGTAAAAGCTCCTGAACAGAGCTGATTTTTTTATCAGTAATCAAAATTTTCACATCCTCATAAACAGCCTTCATCGAACCCGTATCAGTAATCATGTAAGGAGAAATATATCCATTATCAAACTGCATCCCTTCCACAACCTCCTTATCAAGACCAAAAGTCTGGGACTCTTCAACTGTAATCACACCCTCATGACCAACAGTCTCCATAACTTCAGCAATAAGCTTACCAACTTCCGGATCCTGAGCTGAAATTGTAGCAACCTGCGCAATCTCTTCCTGGGTTGTGATGTCCTTCTTGACCTCTTCAAGCCTCTTACAAACTTTTTTGACAGCTTTCTGGATGCCGCCTTTGAGAACCATTGGATTCGCACCGGCTGTCAGATTACGAACGCCCTCTGCGATAAGCGCGTAAGCAAGAATAGTAGCTGTCGTTGTCCCATCACCAGCAACATCGTTGGTTTTGGTAGCCACCTCCTTAACGAGCTGAACCCCCATGTTTTCATAAACATCTTCGAGTTCGATCTCTTTCGCGATAGTCACACCATCGTTTGTGATAGTTGGAGCCCCATATTTCTTGTCGAGAGCAACATTGCGCCCCTTCGGCCCCATCGTGATACGGACAGAATCTGCGAGTTTTTTGACTCCCTCGAGGAGTTTTTGACGAGCATCGTCACTGTATTGGATTTGTTTTGCCATGATGAGATTTGAGATTAAAGATTAGAGTTGAGAGAGTGGAAAAATTATTTAAATCGCGCGAAGCGCTCCACAGGCTGCAAGTTGCTAATTGCAAGTTGCAAGCTAAGAAACGATTGCGAGGATGTCGCTCTCACTTAAGATTAAAAGCTCTTCACCATCGACCTTTACCTCTGAAGGACCGTATTTGGTGAAAAGGACTTTGTCGCCAACTTTTACTTCCATTGCGACTCTTTCGCCACGATCATTGGTGCGTCCAGGGCCTACAGCCATGACCTCACCTTCAGCCGGTTTCTCCTTGGCACTATCAGGTATAACGATTCCTGAAGCTGTTGTTTCCTCCTTTTCGAGACGTTTTACGACAACTCGGTCGCCTAGCGGTTTTATGTTTGCCATTTTGTTATGAATTAAAGGTTAGAATTGGCACTCAAAAAAGTGCGGTGCTAATTCTATGCAAACAGCGCTAAGGGGTCAAGGGGAAATTAATTTCAGATGGCTTCATTTCTCATAAACAATCTTTTTGCTAAACAAAAAATTAGTAACCGTAGTAATAACCGTTGCCAAAAATATCGAAAAAATGTAGTAAATCGACAAAACTGACGTAAAGAAATAAACCAACGCCCCATTTGCAACAAACGTCAGCGCGTAAAAACTTAAAAATTTGCAATATTTATAAAAATATTTTTCTGTGCAGTGGCCTTTGAACGTAAAAATTGAATTTCCTACGAATAAAAACGTCCAAGTAAACCATATAGAAATCAAATATGACCAGAAATACCACAACCCAAAATACTCTGTAAGAATATATGTAATCCCAATATTCAATGCGAATCCGACAAACCCAACGCCTACAAATTTTACAAACTGAATATATTTCATTTTTTCTTAACAACACAATAAAGAACAGACGCCACCGTATGCGCATTCGGCCAATAATTAAACATTATATCTAGCAGTTTTATCGGAAATAGCAAAAACATAATAAGGTTGGTAAGAACAGAATTCAGCCGAGCGGATCCAAAAGAAAAAATCGTTCCGAACAGATGGCAAAGATAAGCAGTTAATGCAGAAAATGGCCCACTGCGCACACCAATTTCAACCACCTCAAAATCCTTAAAAAGCTGCTTGAGGCCTTCTTTCGTAAAACGCTGATAATCCCCTGGAGAAGAGTGAAACGGGTACAAAAACGGAACAGCAATGTAAGCCAATCCGTCATTTTGCAAAATCCTATGCATTTCTTTTGCCGCAAGCTCGGGCTGCGCCACATGCTCCAAAACATTATCGCAAATTATCCGGTTGATGCTTGAAGACTCTAAAGGAGTTTTGCAAATATCAGCCACAATTTTCACGCCGGCATAAGGATGAATATCTATGTTTTCAACATCTTCTCTAATAAATCGCGGGCCACTGCCAAGGTTAACAATTCTTTTTGAAGTTGGATACTTCTTCAAGAACTTCTTAGGAGAAAGACCACAGAACAACACAGGCCCAAAAACCGTTGCAATAAAGAAGTAAAACCTTGGCCAACGCTTGAAGAATTCCCTAGTATCTTTCATTTTTTAATACATTTAAACCTGAATTCAATTTCTTCAAATCCTCCAACCCAAAACGCCCAAATCCTCGTACAAAAGGCTTGATTCAAATTTGCTAAGAACGAAATTATTGCATTTAGAAATTTAACCATAAAAACGGTCACTTTTCCGTAACCAACATATTTCAAAAGATGAGTAAACGCCGCCCAACGCAACACCGTCTTTTCAAGCTCATAATCAACCCCAAAATAGCCAGATTTTGTGAAATTCTTATTAAAATAAAGTGGGAACGTAATATCAAAACCATGCGAATGCTGTGCATGCGTAAATCCCCTGGAGAAATGTGGAACTTTGATCAAAAGAGTTCCATTAGGCTTCAAAATCCTATGTAGTTCCTTCATAACCTCAAAAGGTCTATCAAGATGTTCAAGGACATGAACTGCTTCTATATAATCAAATTCATTATCTTTAAATGGATAAGGGATGCTATTGAAATCGCATTGCACATCCGGCTTCGTCAAAGGGTTCCAGTCAGCATTAACAAACCCCTTTTTCTTGAACTCACCACAACCTAAGTTTAATTTTTGCATAAAAAACTTCCGTATAGTAAATTGAAAAAAGCTAGGACATCATAACAAGTTACCTTGAGGATATCAATCGTCATACCAATCTATAACGAATCAAAAAACTTAAGACCTCTTTTCGCAGAGCTGAAGGAAGTTTTAGGAGGCCTCGAATATAACTACGAAATCATTGCAGTAAACGACGGATCAAAAGATAACTCGCTCGAAATACTTAAAGAAATTGCAAAAGACAAACACGTAAAAATCATCAATTTCGCCACAAATGAGAACCACCGGCAGAGCCGGGGGTTTCAGGAAAGCCCCTAGAAGGGGCTAG
>CAZIHU010000021.1:0-21314 GCA_964538865.1 uncultured Candidatus Peribacteria bacterium | reverse complement strand
ATTCGACATTCCAAATTCGACATTCCAAATTCGACATTCCAAATTCGACATTCAACATTCGAAATTCCAAATTCCAACATCGAACATTGACAAAAACGACATAACAGGTTAAATTCACACCCCTGGGAGTCTCTGCAAAAGTCAGTAACGTAGCGAAAAATGACAAATTTATGCGAAAATTTCGAAAAGCGAAGATGGCGTATCAGAATAGATACGGTGATGAGCTTTTCGGAATTTGCAGCTAAATTGGTCATTTTGCAGTAGTTAATTGACTTTTGCAGAGACCCCCCTAGGAACCAATAAAATCATAGACATGCCAACAGATACTCCAACAGAGCAACCGCCCACCGCAGACACGCCTCCCGAACGCGATCCATACCATCAGCCACAGCTCCAACTAACAGGATTGCATGAGAAACTGGGCATCATCCTGGGCAACCCACACAATTACACATCATGGTCAAAAGCTCTCGAAACTCCTGAGAATTTCGCGAACCTGGACAAGATCGAAAAACAGATACGAGAACACCCCGAAAGATACCTCACTCTCAACGAAGCACTAACAAGAACCGGCGGTAATTTGAATTACGCCCTCCTACAACTCCTAATCCCGCAACTCACAGAAGAACAAACCAAGCGCATAGAAGAAAGTGAGGCATTCAAAAAACTCAGACCTCTTTTACTCCTATTCCTTTACAGATTCCCAAGCCGTATCAATGGCATCGTCTATCTCCTAGAACAAGCTACCAAACAAGATTGCCAAGATCTCGAAACAAGAGAAAGATTCGTAGGCACAAAAAAACACAAGGGAAGCGTGATTCGAATAGACATGAAAGAATTCACAACCCACACCCATCACCAAGGAGAAGCCGCAACAGCAGAACTAATGAGAATGAATTTCTATCCTCCATTTTTTGAAGTTGTAAGATGCTATCCAAACGTAAAATTCATCGACACAATAGGAGACGAAATAGTCTGCGTCATAGAGAATCCCCAAGGTGATGAAGATGCAAAATTCGCGCAAGATTTAGCGGCAAAATTCACCGTCGACACCCACATAGGAATCGGCAGAGGGGACTATGAAGTAACAATAACTCCTCACGGTAAAGTAGTAGTAGGAGGCGAAGCATCGGACGCCTCATTAACTGTGCAAAAAACCACCGCCAAAGGAGACAAAGAAAGCAAAATACACGTCAGAGACTACGACAGAACAATTCAGCATCACAAACCATCTCAAACACTTGATCTACCAGAACCTCCAGCAAGCTCTGCAATACACTTCTTCCGCGGAATACCACTGGAAAACCTAGAGGATATGCTCAACGATCCAAATGAACTCTTAGAAGCCGTGAAACAGCAAATGGCGATGGTAGCATGCCCAATCACTCAAACCGCTTTGAGACTCGAAAACCCAATAGAGCTAAAAGCTACAACACTTTGCGTCACAGCCCCTGTAGCTGAGTCCGGCAACGTCATCAGCTGGGAAGCACAACTGGAGGAGTTGGCCGCCCAATACGACGGCACCGTACTACATTTGGAGATTTCGGAAGGCAAGAGAAAAGGGATAATAGTATTCGGCGCACTGGGCTCCAGTCCTTTTGATAAAGAAGAACGTATAGCTCGATGTACAAAACAGCTAACAGCAACAGTCCCCGATTGCAAAATAGGAATAGCAAGCGGCCCTATGCTCATTTCTGACACAAGTAAGGAAGGAACTATTTCAGATTCAGTAAACAGAGCCGCTAGACTCGCACATGCAGATGACTCAAAAAGAGTTGCAAAAAAACGCCCGGGAGACCCCGAACTGGGACAAGTCAGAATGGATGCCGAAACTGCCGAAAACCTAAGAAAAGCCGGCATAATCCCAGAAGGAGAGTTCACCGACCTAGAATTGCAGATCAAAGGAACCGGCCGGCAACGAACCACCACATGCGAAGGACTTGAGATACAATCAACAGAACACAGATATGTAAGACGAGCCGAAGTAACAAGGTTGGTCACAGAAATCAAAGCAGCACTACGCAGCAAAGACCCCACAACCCAGCTACATTTCAACCTGGAAGGCCCGAGCGGCATGGGCCAAAGAGAGATCCTAAAAACAGCTGCAAAAGAACTGGGCGAACTCGGCGACAACAGAGTACAAGTCATCGAACTAACCGGCCCACGACTTGCCGGTGACAGACAAAAACACGAATCATACAATGGAATCGGTGAACTTATAACACAAAGACTATTCCCAACAGAAGACGATCTAAAAATATTCATGGATCAACACGCAATCGCGGAAGATTCTGTACAAAGACTAAGATGGATAAGCCTATACCGAGAATTAGGCAACAGACAAACAAGAACAAACATCCTTGGAAGCACAACGACAGCCAAAGCAGAAATAATAAGCATTTTAAGAACTTTTGAAAATTTAGGCGTAGCTTGCGAAAGAATAGACAGAATGGATGACGTATCAAGAGAAATTCTGAAAGAATCCGGCGTAATCCTTATGACAACAAGTTGCCCATCAGCGACGCACAATTTAGAACTAAAAGGAGTAACCCTCGAAGAAGCTGCCGCAATAACCGCACACGAATTGGGAACAGAAAGCGCACCTGAAGAAATCGGCGGATTAATATCGTCCAGAATACCAGCCGATGTAAACGGCCTGTTCAACCCAATGTTAGTAGAAGCCCTCATAGACGATCTAATAAAAGTAGAAACAATCAGAGAAGGTGACGATTCTTATTTCAATGCAGCACCAGCAGAAACCGTAGAAGCATCTCAATCAGTCACCCAGCTCCAACAAGGAATGGTGCACACAAAACTAGCACGCATAAACGACCCAGCTGCAGATGAATTATTAAGAACTGCAATCATGCTGGGGAACTGCACCAGAGCGGAACTGGAAACTGCACTGGGAGAACCCCTGCAAGAAAGTTCAATAGCCCATTTAACAGAAATCGGCATACTCGTGGGATCACCAACAGAAGCCGCAATAACATTCGCAGCCTCATTCCCTGTCGAAGTAGCAAGCAGGATGCATCAATTGGATGAAGCCGCCATACCCAACTTAGAAACACGCATCAGGGGAAACATAGAAGAAGGAGGAGATCTCTCATTGGGCCGATATCTAGAAATATGCAGAAAAGTAAACATGCACACATCTGCAAACGCGATAAGGCTAACAGCAGTCCAGGCAAGAACAATGCTGGACCAAGGCAGAAAGATAGAGACAATGGACGTCTGCGAACAATTCTTTGAAATGAACCACGACCTAATAATCGCTCCTGCCTTCGCAAGAAAAATGACTCCGGAAATAGTCGAAGATATATTGCAAATCCACTACGCACTCATCGAAGCAAAAATCGCAGTCGGCAGAAGCCCAGCATGCGACCTCGCAAGACTCCGGGAATTCAACGCCCCCCTAGCCAGCTTTACAGAATATCACATACAAGACTTAAGCAGCGCAGAAGCAGACCCTCGCTTAAGAAGAATGTCACCCATCGCCAGAGGAGAGTACTTCCTGTTAGCATGCAAAGCAGCCTACAGAGCAAAAGACGACGAAACACTGGAACGACTCATCCCTCAATTGGAACTTCACTACCCAGAACACCTAAGAGACGTATTCGCTACAACAGAAATCGCCCTACTAAAAGCACAGCTACACTACAGGTTAGCCGACAAGCAAAAACAGAGTGACGCAGCCACAGCCATAAAAGTCGAAACCAGAAAGGCAGAAGTTGGAAAAGCTTTAGAAGAATTAGACAAAATAGACATGACCTCCATCAAAGAAACCAGCCTCGAAAAAGTTGTAACATGCTTCAAATTCCAAGTCGAAGGATATAGTCTGCTGGAAGCCGGGATATCCGATGACCCAGACGCAATACCAGATTACATACGAAGATTATCTACCTATCTAGATGCAAACCAAGATGAATACGGTGAAGATGAAAACTTATTGGAAGCCGAATTATATTTGGTCAGAGCAGAAATCGGAAAGGTTTTAGGCACCATGATGCCACAGTTAGCTAAAGGAGAAGCACTAACCGCAACCCTTGCAGACTTCCGAAACGCTGACGCACGAATAAGAAGAAACTTAGAAGCTTCCAGAAACAACGGATATGTAAAAACCACATTAAAAAGCCTAAACTACTTCATGAACGTAGTCTTTTTCCAAAACTTACTCCAAGGCAAAAAATACGACCCAGCAATAGCACTAGACATGCTAACCGAGGAAGGAGAAGCAGCATATCAAGAATCCGCACGAATTCAACAAGGTCTATCAGTAGAAGACGAATCCGGAGTGTCAATCGACATAGCAGGAAATATGATAACCAGACTTGAAATTATCAACTTGCAGCTAGAAATACTAGCAGACAATAGAGAACTCCGACCAGGTGCAGAAACCCCAATAATATCCAAAGGAGAAGAAACTGTCGCGCTATTACTCATGTATATGCAGAAATTCCCACAAATCAAACCAGTATGGCAGGACAAATACATAAACCCTGAGATCGAAAAATTCGATGAACTAAAACTAAAATTCGCCAGCGAACAAGCAGCATAACACAACGCCAGATGCCACCAGGCATCAAGCATACTAATAACCCGTTTTGCGAAGCGAAACACCATCACTAGGGACTACAAACTAAGAACTACGAACTAAGAACTAAGAACTAAGAACTAAGAACTAAGAACTACGAACTACCCTACTGCGTCCACGCACCTTCAACACCTTGCTCTCTAAGCTGAACCCAAGCGTTATTTTGCAGTTGTAATTCAGTCCCAGCAGTCAATTGCGTCCATGCACCATTGGCATCTTTCACAAGCGTATCTTCTGAAAGTTGTGTCCAAGCACCTTCCCTGAGCTGTGTCCAAGCACCTTCAGCATTATCTGCACTGAACTGAACCCAAGCTTTATCAGCTAACTGAGTCCACGCTCCTTCAGGCAAAGTAACCTTTGCCCCAGCAGAAGTCAGCATCACAGTTTCGGCTGTCAATTGCGTCCAAGCCCCCTCAGCCATCTGAACCCACGCCCCCTCTATCTCAGCCTCACCCGCTGTAGCTTGAACCCAAGCTCCTTCCACTTCTTCATCCAATTCAAACATCACACCAGAAGTCGTTTCCTGTACTTGTTTAGTCCCCAAAATCCTACCTTGTAAAAAATCCAACTGCCCATATTTAGCCAAAACTCCTACCAAAATCCCCCCGACAACAACTCCTAATAAAAATAATCCAACCCCACAAAGTTTTCCGCAAGAACAACATTTATCTTTTGCCATCTTGTTTTTTTGTTAAAAAATACCGACCAGGGGAAGAGTAACACAAAAAAAACCTCATGCAAATTATTTTATTAGACCATTGAAAAGACAAATACGGCACGATTCACAGCAACGCCTCTTGCCTGTACTTGCGGTAAAGGCGGTCAGCTTGTTTGAGCTCGCCGTCGAGGTTGAGAGTTCCGTTGTTCGTTATGCCGTTGTGGACGAATTCGTGGTGCTCCTTGCAGAGTGAGGTGATTGAGTTGTGAGAATGGGATTCCGAGAACGGGTCTTGGTGGTGGATACATGTGGCTGGCTTATTGCAGCCGGGCCAGGAGCATTTTTCGGGGAGTTCTCGTTTTTCGGACGCTGAAACATGACGAGAACATGGTTTTGATGAGTTGTCACGTTTTTCCCCGGGGATTTTCGTGACAACTTTGGGTTTTTGTTGTGCTTTAAGTATTTTTCGTAGAGTTTCCTGATTACTGGATGTTCCGAGTTCCTTCTTGAGCTTCAGGAACATGAACTGCATTTCTTCATCTAGTTCTATTGTTATCTTCTGTTTCTTTCCACGTACTTCCTTGCTTAGCTCTTGGAGACTCGACTTACTCATATTCTCTACCTTATCTGCCAAAAGCTTGTCTGTTTCTGGAGTTGCAAAGCTAGCTACTATCGCTACCTTGTGAACACCATGTGTTTCTACTGCTTTCTGTAGACATGGCTTGTCTTCCAATTTCTCATCCAACTTCAACGCCTTCTTAACAACTGAACCAGACAACCCAGCCAATACTCCTGCATATTCTTCAATCGTCGCATATCCTTTTTCTTTGTAGATTTTTTTACGATAAATCTCCGGCAAAAGTGCCAGCAATTGATAGGTGATTTTGTTTCTTTCGCGACCTAGTTGAACGAACTTTTTGTGTGGATCCATGTTTTTGATGTTAAAGTACACATTATATACCATAAAAGCATCCTGATTAACAGGAGTATGGCTAGACAATCGCACCGAGTGAGTGTGCGATAGCATTTTCCGCGTTGACGCATGCTGAAATGTACTCTGCGTCTTGCCACCTCGCACGCCGAAAACAACCCTCACCTTTTTCTACGTTGACGCAATCACTCCTCACTATTTACTACCACTTGGGTCTACCTATTCGTGCCTCAAAGCATCAATCGGATCCAACCCCGCCGCCTTTTTCGCAGGATAATAACCAAAAACCACCCCAACAACACAAGATACCAAAACCGCCCAAAAAATCGCCACAGGAGAAACAACCAAATCCCACTGATAACCCATCTCCTGCGCCCCAAGCGCGACTAACGTCGACACACCACTCCCGATAACAATCCCTGCAACCCCACCAATCAACGTCACAACAACCGCCTCAAACAAAAACTGCTCCAAAATACGCCGACGACCAGCCCCAACCGCTTTCCTAAGCCCAATCTCGCGCGTCCTTTCCGTAACAGAAATATACATAATATTCATAATCCCAATCCCCCCAATAATCAGCGAAACCGCCGCAATCGCCGCCAAAAAGAATTTCAAAACACCAGTAATCGCCCCGAGCATATCAACAGCCATATCAATATTCGAAACCATAAAATCATCATCAGTCGGATCTTTAATCCCATGCTGTCTCCTCAAGGTATCAGTCGCATCCTGCTCAACTCGCTCAATATTTTCCTGATCATCAACTTTAATCCTAATAAGACTCACATAATCGATCCCCAAAAGCAGTTTCTGAGCCACTTCAACAGGTACAAAAACCTGATCATCACGATTTTGAAAAGCAACCATCCCCCTTTCCTCAAGAACCCCAATCACCTGAAAAGACTCCCTATTTATCTTAATATCCTCCCCCAGCGGATCAGCCCCATCAAAAAGCTCATCAGCAACCTGGGACCCAAGCACAACCACTCTATCCATCCCATCCTGCTCAGCCTCCGTAAAAAACCGACCATCAGAAATCACAGTATCCTCAACATCTGGATACGCATAAGAAACCCCATTAAAAAAACCATCAATAGCTTCGCCAGCATAAGAAATAGTAGCACCCCCCTTCACATAAGCATTAACCGCAATAGCATTCGGCACATTCACAGGATCCGAAAGAGCCTCCGCATCCTCAAGCGTCAAAGTCGTAATAGTAATCCCAAGCATAGCTGCAGGCGGCCCATCCTCCATCTGCCCCCCAGGCAAAACTCCAACCAAATTGGACCCCACACTCTTCACCTGATTTAGAATCAAACTCTCCGCCCCAGACCCAATCGAAACAACCATAATAACAGAAGCAATCCCAATCGTAATTCCAAGACTTGTAAGAAAAGCTCGCCCCTTATTCACCCTAAGAGCTCGCGTTGCCAACCGTAATGATTGAAAAAAACTTTTCATAGGCATTAGGATGTTAGGGTTTGATTTTATGAAATTTCACACTTTCCAAGTCTCCAAGTCTCCAAGTCTCCAAATCTACTTCCTAGTCTTATCACTCACAATCTCCCCATCAAGCACCTCAATCACTCGATTCGCATGCGCCGCAATATTTTTCTCATGAGTCACAAGAATAATCGTATGTCCGTCCTTATTCAGCCCATCAAAAATTTTCATCACCTCCTTACCAGATTGAGTATCAAGATTACCAGTCGGCTCATCCGCAAGAATCAAACTCGGATGATTAACCAAAGCACGCGCCAACGCAACTCTCTGCTGCTGCCCCCCGGAAAGCTGATTTGGCATATGATGCATCCGATCATCCAGACCAACATCTTTCAAAATCTTTCCAGCCCTCTTAATCTGCTCCTCCTCATTAGCCCCCGCATAAACAAGCGGCATTCGCACATTATCCATCGCAGTAGTTCGAGGAAGAAGATTAAAAGATTGAAAAACAAACCCAATCTCCTTATTTCGAATAAGCGCCAGCTCCTCATCCTCAAAAGTCGTCACATCCTGCCCCGCAAAACGATAATCCCCACTCGTAACCGTATCAAGAAAACCAATAATATTCATAAGAGTCGACTTTCCAGATCCACTCTGCCCAATAACCGCAACGAACTCCCCCGGATGCGCCACAAAACTCATTTTCTTAAGCGCATGAGTCTGCGCCCCTTCTTCAGTACCATAAATCTTCGAGACCTCACGAATATCGATAAGCGGAACGTCTTTTTTGATCTTTGGCATGGGAAAAGTTTTTTATTTGCGAAAACAATATATCACAAAATCAACTCTTCTCATTTCTCATTTCTAATTTCTCACTACCACAAAACACCCCTCAGTCTCCCAAACCCTCACCTCATAAAGCTTAGCCTCAAAAGCCCCATCAAGCTGATCCCAAACCCACTGAGCAATATTTTCAGCAGAAGGAACCTTCAAAACCTCATTAAGATCCGAATGATCCAACTTCGAAAGGACTTTCTCCCCCACAACCCTCTTAATCTCCACAAAATCCACCACCATACCCTCCTCATCCGGCTCACCCTCAAGCGTCACCCGCAATTTATAAGTATGCCCATGCAAACGCTCACATTTACCCTTATACTTGGGCAAATAATGAGCCGCGTCGAATTTGAAGTCTCGTGAAACTAACATGGCTACAGCTTATCGTTCTTAAAGCTTTTTTTCAATCAAAGTCAGAGCCAAGATCCATTTCTCCCCATTCCCGCGCCTTAATTTCTCCTCGCGCCACAGCCTCAACAAACAACACACAAACCTCAGAATCCGAAACCTCACCTGATTCGACAAGACTAGTAATCTCTTCATCATCTACATTAAGCGTTATAGCCATTGCTGCTGCAACCGCATCAAGAATAGGCACTTCCTCAGCAAAACCAGGATTAACAGATCTCATGCCTTGATAAATCTGCTGTGGATCATTTTTCATTAACACATCACCAGCCACCAAAACCATATTAACATCAGATAATTCCAATGAATCAGGATTCAAAGACGCCTCTTCCTCTCCTCCCCCCATTTCTTCTGGAAACATAATATGTTCCAACACCGACAAAAGCACCCTCAAAACATACTTTCTCGCAAAATCAACCCTATCACGCTCATCAATTACACTATAAAAATCTTCCGTATCATAAACATCATACAACGCATCATTTACACGCTCTGCAGTAACAGGCAAACTAAGCTCATTTTCAATACAAACCGTACTCGAATCATACAAGTGCCTCTTCGAAAAAACGAGCAGAATAGGATGATCATCTTCATTACTTAAAGAGTAAGGCTCCTTATATGTCACGAAAATACCATCCGCACCCATTAGTTTTTCAAAATCTCCTGTACCAATAACCGATTCATCAACTTCCGTAGAACGCTTAAATCCACCACTTCTTAGAATAGAAATAAACGCCTCAGGAGTAGTCCAATGATACAACTTCCCATCATCATCATTAGGAACTTCAACAGTCCCTATAGCCTCTCTTTTGATAGAAATCCATTGCTCAACATTGTCAACAAGAAAACGTCTAGGTACAACCTTAGCAATCATCCCTATAACCTCAGCTTTAAACTCCTCAGATTTATCAAAATCAAGCCAAACCCGCGGAGCTTCAGTAATCTCCCTAACAATAGCCTCAGCCAAGCCTCTCTCCCTTAAAAACTCATACCCTCTGCGCTGTAGAAGAACATGATTCTCGCCATGAAAACCCTTTTCATCTTCAACAACAATCTCCTCAAAAAGCTCATCCATCTCAGAGACAAGATCAGCAGACTCAAGCACCCGTCCAACTGTATCCTGTACTGCGCCATCACAAACAACACCAGCACCATCTTCTGCAGAAACCTCATCCGCATCTACCCGAACCTTATCTTCTCTAGGAGAACCCATAAATATAAAATCAGCAAATCACAGGGTAATTATAACATATCCCGGGTGATTCGTCAAAGCAGCCTAAGCATCTTCCCCTTCTGGAATAGCATCAATTGCCACACCAGCTTTCTGCCAAGCTTGTCTGACTTTTTCCTCAAACTCACTAAGGTCACGACAAATACACGCCCACCTACTCTCTCCTGGCTGTATACCACGAATAAACGTCTCTAATTGCTCATTAACAGCCCTGACTACTGCTTCCTCAGGAGTACTATCAGTCAAATGAGTTACGGCCAAATCTACCATATTAATAACTTCCTCAAGATGCGCATCATCCGATGAAGGCTGATCTTCACCAAGAAATTCACGCAAAACTCTTTCAATCAACTGCAATCTCCCAGCACGAGCATTCTCGCCAACCAGCATAGCCGCCGCAACATACTCACTCAAAGTTCGTACCAAACACGCCCATCCATCCTCACCTTCATGTGGAGTTTGAACATAAGTTAGTAATCGAGCTGTAAGCCTCTTTTTTTCCGTCCCTGCTAAATCACCTTCTTCTACATAAGTCAATTCCATCACTAATTGATCTCGAACAAACTCAAGCTCATCAGCTGGTAATGATGATAAATCCTCTAGTTGTAAAACTTCACAAAGAACTTCATCAACTAACGCTACATTTGGGTTCTCATCTGGTGCAGATGGTTGTTGTGGGGGTTTTCCTGTCATAATAAATATTGTTAAAGGCAAGAATTTTAAAGGCATGTCTGATTTTTGTCAAGCCTCGCAAACAGAAATCGCCTTAAAAGTCGCCCCCACATCATGCGCCCGCACAATTTTAGCCCCATTCATAACCGCCATACAAGCCGCCGCAAGCGAACCTTCCAGTCGATCCTCAACTTCACCCCCGAGAAAGCTTTTCCGACTAGCCCCCACCAAAATCGGCTTCCCAAGAGACCGCAATTCCCCAAGCCTATGCAAAATCTCATAACTATACTCGGGATTACCACTCACAAAAGCACCCATCCCCGGATCCACAATAATCTGACTTGATTTACAAATAGCAATCTTCTCCTCAAGAAACTCGATCACAGTCTTCATAACATCCTCATACTCAACTTTATCAGTAGTCGTTCGCGGAGAATCATCCTTACTATGCATCAAAACTATCGGCACATCCATATCAAGAATTCCAGCAGTCACATCGTTGACCATATCCGCCCCAGCCTCAATCGCAGCCCGAGCAACCTCCGATTTCCACGTATCAATTGAGATAAAAATATCAGGCAATTCCTTCCGAACAGCCTCGACAACAGGAATCACCCGCCTCAACTCCTCCTCAACCGCGACATCCTGGGACCCAGGTCCCGTCGACTCCCCACCAATATCGATAATTTTTGCGCCTTCCGAAACCATTTCAGAAGCACGTGCAGTCGCCGTCTCCACCGAATCAAAACTGTCAAAAAAACTATCAGGAGTCACATTCAACACCCCCATCACAACCGCCCTCTCAAGCCCAAGCTCCCGCCCATGCGGAGAAACAAGCTTAAAATCAGCATCATACCCCTCATGAACCTCGAGCAAACGCTCCCCAACCTCCTTCAAACCAAAAGGCTGCGCCTTAAGCTTTTCCGCCAATTTCTCAATCTGCACAGAAGTAGCCATCAACACAGCCCTCACCTTTTCCGACTTAAAACCTGCCGCATCCCGAGGCAAAGCTAACTCCGCCCCAACTGAGAGCGCCTCCTGCTTGAAAATATTCGCCCCTCGCGTATCGATCTCCCCAAGATCCACAATCCGGAAAACCCCCTTACCACTCATCCGCGCCACTCCCGGAGGAGTCACGCCAATCTGAGCAAGAAACTCTCCAAACTGCCGCTGGTTGTCGAAGTTGCGTATAAACATGGGCAAAAATCATAGCACAACAGAGGTCTCTGCAAAAGTCAGTAACGTAGCGAAAAATGACAAATTTATGCGAAAATTTCGAAAAGCGACATTCGAATCTCAAAATTCCACATTCCAAATCCAACATCCAACATTCCAAATTCCAAATCACGCACTCGCCTCCTCAACTCCTCTCTCCAACAAATCCGAAAACAAAGCCTTCCCAGTCCCAGCCTGCAACCTCATAGGATCCCTCCCCGAAAGATGCAATCCATCACCCATATCATATTCAGCCCTCATATACCCTTCCCTAGCAGGATCCTCAACCGCCTCATACAAATCAACAAGTGTAATATTCGAATCCCCAGCAGCTTGCTCACGAATCCACTGATTAACTTTAAGAGTTTCCTCATAACCACCTTCAACCATATAACGACTACACCCCTTCACAGGCGGAATCGTCACAAGAACAAGCTTCACCCCAGGACTAGCCTCTCGAAAAACCTTCATCATCTCTCCCAAATACCCAGTAACATCCTCCGCAGTATAAGGCCCCACTGGAGGCTTACGCCCAGTAGTTTCATCAGGATTAAAATTATTTGCACCACCCTCGATCACAGCAACCTTTATATCATCCAACTCTCCAGCACGCCCAGCAGAACGAACTCCTTCAAGAAGCTCATCAGCACGTTTTCCATACATAAGCGTTCGCTGATCATCAACACCCGAGGTCCTTTCTCCCCCTACCAAAGCACCAGATCTAGAAGAATGCCACATCAACGAATCTCCAACCAATCTAACCTGATCCGCACGCACTGAAGCAACTTCCGCGCCCTCAGCAACCACTTCTCCACCCCATCCCCAATCGGATTCAGCCCCAGACTCCACACCCTCAAGCACCCTCCCATATTTCTTTGAAAGAGTATCAAACCCAGGATTCACAACTCGCCTTTTCCAATGCTTATCAGGAATAAGCTTGCTTTTATCATAAATAAGTTTCGGTTTATATTGAATAACTTCCCACTTCTGCCATCCAGCCAACCCTGCCTTAGCAGTAGCCTCCGCCACACTATCATTATTCTCCCTATACCCTTTATACCGAAGCATCCTCATAGCACCACCAAGCCCATCATGATGAGCCAAATAAATAATCCAAGCATCTTCTTCCCTTATCGTTATTGTCCCATCACTACTTTCATTAAAAAATCCACTCTCCCTAAATCTGCTATAAGTAAATTGGTTCTTATTTTGACGCAAAGATTTCATATTCTCAGTAGCATACCAATACCCAGCAGCCATCATAATCTCCGGATTAAATCTCCATTGCTGTTCATCCATTTTCCCCCAAATCGAATCATTCTCAAGTTTAGCTCTAGCCCAAGGATTAGCATTCAAAAAATCTGTCCAAGTCCTAGGCATAAACTGAAAAAGTCCTCCTGCGCCACTTCCCTCCAGATTCATTATATCGAACCTGAACCCCGACTCCATCTTCGCAAAAGCAAACATAATCCCCTCCGGAATATCAATGCCACTCTCAGCCGCATACTTCTCACGATACTTCTTCGCATAAACCAAAACATCAGGTTTTTTCCTAAGAAAACCTCTCAAATTCCTAGCCCCCTCATCCAAGCCAAGCCTCTCTCTCGTTGCACCATCAAGACTCCCACCATGATGATACTTGCTCTTTCTAGCAGTAGACGGCAATTTGCCAACAAACTCGGTATCTTTAGAACCATGATCTTTCCCATAAGCATCATGGTCAAGCTCACCAAGCCGCCCTTCAATCGTTGACTCCTTTCGGTATTTCTCATCAAAACTCATATCCACTCCACCAATCACAACAACATCCTTGGTATAAACAGGGATATAACCCTGGGCATCAAAAAAGCCCTTATTATTCTGACTAGTCTCACCTTTAAGCCCAAGCCTACGCGTACTAACTCTCTTGGTAGCATCACTTTGGACCCCTCCCGGATAAACCGTAATCCCCCTTACAGTAGGAGGCAAAATATCCCCAGCCCCTAGACCATTATAAGCTTCCTGATTACCATAAAAATTAATCTTAAACTCATCACCAGCCTTCGGAGCTTTATACCAAGAATAATAAGATTCAAAATCAAGCTTCGTTTTCTCCCCCGCAAAATCTGTAAAAGCATAAAACATAATCCCCTCGAACTTACTTTCCAAATCAAAAAGTCGATCCAAAGAAAGCCCTCGCAAATCCGATATAGTCTCAATCCCTTCAACTCTAGAAGAAATCTCATCTTCAACCTGCTCCCGATTCGCAGCATCATGCACAACTTCATCCAAACGCTCCTTCTCCTGATCTGAAATCTTGTTATCGTCATCAAGCATAGCCTGAACCTCAGACTTGAGATCGGCAATTTCCGACTGTGTATCCAAAACTATTTCCAGTCTGTCTTTGCGATATCCCTCCTTAAGCTTCGCCAAAACCTCCCTCTCTTCCTCTCTCTCTTCAAGAGGTACGTTCTCATCAATACCATCCGCAACTTCACGAAATAATTGCTCAATAGACTTACCGCCCTGAGAAGAAGAATCTGTTAATTGCTCTCTGCTAGATTTTTGCTTAGACATAAATTTGCAATTTTATCTATGCATTATACCAGAAAACAGCTTAGATCACAACTCGGCGAGCACTCCCCGGGTCATACAAATCAAACTCAACAAGTGCCAAATCAGGCCCCCTATCCGTATTCCCAGAAGACAAACTCAAAGTCTCCCCGATCCTTTGACGAAAATCGCCAGACCTCCGCACAGCCTCATGAATATGCCCATGCAAAGTCAGATACGGCTGATGCCTCAATATAAAAAGCCTCTGCGCAAAACTCCCAACATGCTCCCCATTCCAAACCATATCCAAATTCGTACCATAAGGAGGTGCATGCATCAGATAAACAGTCCTCTGAGGATTAGAAGTGAAAACTGGACTTGCAAGATCACGCTGGATAGAGCTTGTTGCAACTTCTGCAGGATCTATTTGTTGACCACCATAAACATGATACTCCCCAGAGACACTATCACGACCACTTATGCAGCCTCTCAAAGAAACTTCCTCCATCCGACGCCGATACGCCTCTCTCCACTGCGTAGGACAATTACGCAAATCATGTTTTTCCCAATCCTTAATCCTAATCGGCGAAAGCGGAGTGCAAGAATAACCCACAACATCAAAATCACCATTAATTGGAGCTCTCCGACCATGAACAACTTGATAAAACCCCATCTGTTCACCCTCCATCACAACATCCTGATTAATTATACAATCATCATTCCCCATAATCAGAAAAACCTGCACATCCGGCTGCATCCCTTCCAAATGCACCCTTAACCTATCTCGCAAAAAAGCCCGCTGACTCTCAACCCATGTCATCTGGGCACAAGTATGCGACTTCGGCGCCAAATCACCCCCTATCATGAGCGTCTTCACAGCATGTTCCATAACATATCGCCTCAGCTTACTATGCTGAGCCTCGTTACCATGCAGGTCTGAAGTGAAAACAACTTTGTGTCGCATAAAATTTTTGCATAACAGAAGGGGATGCTAGCAATAAAACTGCAGGATGTCAACCGCGCCTCCTCTCACAACATTCCCAAAACCATCGCAATTCCAATTTTTTTTAAAAAATTTGCAAAAAACTCTGCGATACGCTTTAATCAGAACATAAACCTCCTATTAGCCAAGAAATGATCTATCCTCAGAAACTCTCCGAACAAGACAGACTCCTCAAGGCCATCCAAATGCGACGCGACATTGTCGAAATGACTAACGCCGCAGGATCAGGCCATCCAGGAGGCTCACTTTCGGCTGTTGAGATGCTAGTCGCACTTTATTTTGAGTTCCTCAAACATGATCCTAGCAATCCTGATTGGGAAGATCGCGACAGAATGATTTTTTGCAAATGCCACATCACACCCGCAATTTATTCAATACTCGCTAGAACAGGTTATTTCGATCCAAAAGAACTCATGACATTCAGGAAACTCGGCTCAGAACTCCAAGGCCACCCATCCCGCGAATATCCGAAAGGGATGGAAATGTCAGGAGGCTCACTTGGCCAAAACCTATCCGTCGCAACCGGAGTCGCCCTCGGCCTCAAAACCCAAGGCAAGAAAAACCGAGTCTACGGAATGAGCAGTGAAGGCGACCTGCAAGAAGGAAGTAGTTGGGAAGCAATCATGTCAGCAGCACACTTCAGACTCGACAACCTCATCGTATTTGTCGATTACAACAAACTACAGATCGACGGACACGTCGAAGACGTCATGGGAGTCCACCCATTAGACGAAAAATTCCGCAGCTTCAACTGGCACGTCATCATCATCGACGGCCACAATTTCGACCAAATCCACCAAGCAATCGAGAAAGCCCACACACTCAAAGATCGCCCAGTCGCCATCATCGGCCACACCATCAAAGGAAAAGGAATCTCCTTCATGGAAAACGAAGCCGGCTGGCACGGCAAAGCACCAGATGACGAGAAGCTCGAGATCGCATTGAAGGACCTGGAGAAGCAAGAAGCTGAAGTCAACACATAACCACCACAACTCACCTAATGCCTAACATCCGAGACCTAAAACTAGCACGCCAAGGATGGGCAGACGCCCTCATCGAACTGGGAGAACAAGATCCCCGAGTCGTCGTACTCGATGCAGATCTAGCCAAATCCACTCTCACTTGCCAATTCGGCGAGAAATTCCCAGACAGATTTTTCGACCTTGGAATCGCAGAACAGAACATGGTCAACGTAGCCGGAGGCCTTTCATTAACAGGTTTAATTCCGTTCGTTGCAACATATGGCGTCTTTCTCTCAGGCAGAGCTTGGGAGCAAGTCAGAACCAGCATATGTTACGGCGAATTGAACGTTAAATTTGGAGGCGCACACGGCGGAATTTCAGTTGGACCAGACGGTGCAACCCATCAAGCACTCGAGGAGATTTCAATCATGCGAGTATTACCTAACATGCAATTGATCGTCCCCGCAGATTATTACGAAACCAAGAAAGCAGTCCTCGCAATGAAAGATATAGACGGCCCAGTTTACGTCAGATTCGGTCGTGAAAAAACACCTGTTGTAACAGATCCAGACAGACCTTTTGAATTTGGGAAAGCTTATGCATTGCGAGAAGGAACCGATGTAACAATCATCGCTTGCGGACCTATGACAGCGGAGGCCCTCGATGCAGCAGAATTTCTGGAAACAAAAGGCGTAAATGCAGAGGTAATTAACCTTCACACAATCAAGCCAATTGACAAGGACACGATCTTGACATCAGCACAAAAAACTGGTTGCGTGGTTACTGCAGAAGAACATCAATTAGCAGGCGGTATGGGCAGCGCAGTACTGGAAGTTTTGGCCCAAAACCATCCTGTACCGGTAGAAATGGTAGGCATCAATGATAGTTTCGGTGAATCAGGCAAACCAAGAGAATTAATGGAAAAATACGGCATCACCTCAAAAGAAATAATCGAAAAAGCATTACAAGTCATCCTCAGAAAGAAAAAAGCATAATATCAACCGTTTCCGCAAAGCGGAAACACCACTCTGCTCTCTGCTCCTTGCTCTCTGCAATCTAACCAAAAACAAAATGAAACCATTCTCCAGTCGCATGCCACGACTCGGCACCGAGAACGCTTTTTCCGTTATCACCAAGGCAAAAAAGTTTGAAAAAGAATCAGGAATTCAGCTCGTATATCTGCAAATTGGAGAACCCGGCTTCGACACACCAAAAAACATCAACGACGCCGCAATCAAAGCAATCCAAAACAACGAAACCCACTACACACCTACTCCAGGCATCATGCCCCTAAGAGAAGCTGCCGCGAAATATCATTCGCAATACTCAGCAGAACCTTACGAAGCAGAAGATGTCGTCGTCGTATCAGGAGGGAAACCAACAATGTTCTATATGATCAACGCCCTCATCGATCCAGATGACGAGGTTATCGTCCCAAATCCATGCTATCCGATTTATGAATCAGTGACAGAATATTTAGGAGGAAAAGTTGTCCCAATCCAGCTTAAAGAAGAAAAAGGGTTCAACTTCACTGCAGAAGAATTAGAAGAAAAAATCACCGAAAAAACCAAGCTCCTCATCATAAACTCTCCTCAAAACCCAACAGGAGGCGTTGTCCCGGAAGAATTAATGCGCAAAATTGCAGAGCTAGCTGTAAAACACGACCTTTGGGTCTTATCAGATGAAATTTACGACCAAATGGTTCATGAAGGAGAGCACGTTTCAATCACAAAATTCGAAGGAATGCCAGAAAGAACTGTCGTCCTTAACGGCTGCTCAAAAACATACGCAATGACAGGCTATAGAGTCGGATGGGGCGTCACAAAAAACGCCGAAATGGCAGGATACTTAGAAAAACTCGCATGCAACGACACATCTTGCGTAAACTCATCAGCCCAATTTGCCGCCCTAGAAGCTCTCGCAGGCGCAGAAACGCCAGCAGCAGTCAAACACATGCTCGAAGAATACAAAAAACGCCGTGACCTCATGGTCGACCTCGTAAACGATGTCCCCGGAATGAGCTGCCACTCACCAAAAGGCGCCTTCTACCTCATGGCAAACGTCCGCAAAATCCTCGACAAACTCGAAATCACCGCCGACGAACTTTGCGACCGCATCATGCGCGAAGCACACGTCTTGATCCTTCCAGGCACAGTATTCGGAAAATTCGGCGACGATTTCGTCCGATTCTCTTATGTCTCTACAGAAGAGAACATCCGCGACGGCTTAAGTAAAATTAAGGAATATATCGAAAAAGTTTACTAAAAATCCCATATTCTAAATTCCACATCATGAACATTTACGTCACCAGACTCATCCCCGACGAAGGCATACAAATGCTAAAAGATGCGTTTGGAGCAGAAAATATCGAAATAAACCCTGACGACCGCGTGCTAAGCAAGGAAGAACTCCTGGAAAAAGTCAAAGGACGCGATGGAGTAATTTGCTTGCTCACAGACACAGTAGATGCAGAGGTTTTCGACGCAGCAGGCCCCCAGTGCAAAGTCTTTTCAAGCTATGCAGTCGGCGTCAACAACATAGACCTCAAAGCAGCAGCCGAAAGAAACATCATAATCACCAACACACCTGGAGTCCTGACCGACGCAACAGCAGACATGGCAGCAGCCTTAATCTTTGCAGTCGCACGTCGAATGGTCGAATCTGACAATTTCATGCGCAGCGGAAAATACGAAGGATGGGCCCCAATGCTCATGCTCGGAAAGGAAATCACCGGACAAACTCTCGGAATCATCGGAGCAGGTCGAATTGGAGCAGATTTAGCAATGAAAATGGCAAAAGGATTCAGAATGAAAATTCTTTACTCAGACCTGAAAAACAACGAAGAACTAGACGCAATAGGTGGACGCAAAGTAGAGCTCGACGACCTTTGCCGCGAAAGCGACTACATCTCAATCCACGTAAATTACTACCCAGAAACACACCACTTAATCAATGAAGAAAATCTAAAACTGATGAAAAAAGATGCAGTCCTAGTAAACACCGCTCGCGGACCGGTAGTAGACGAAGCAGCATTAATCCGCACACTTCAAGAGAAAAGGATTTTTGGAGCAGGCCTAGACGTGTTCGAAGACGAACCAGCAATGAAACCAGGACTCGCAGAACTAGACAATGTAATAGTCGCACCTCACGTCGGCTCAGCAACAATCGAGGCCAGGACAAAAATGTCAACAATGGCCGCTCAAAACATGATCGACGCCCTCGAAGGACGCGAACCAAAATACGTCGTTAAAGCATGATCAAGAATCTCAAGTCACTCCTAAAGAACCTCCCCACAGAGGAGAGAAAGTCACGCGAAACTCTCCTCAAAATCACGGAGGAAATTTTAACAAAAATAGACCCCGGAAACCTCATAGACATTAAGAAACTCCCCAAGCACAAAAATCTCTACGTAATCGGAACCGGAAAAGGAGCCTCAAAAATGGCCCAAGCAATCGAGAAAAAATTCACTGTCACAGAAGGCTTTATCACAATCCCGGAAGGCGAAATAGCGCCAAAACTCAAACGAATCAAATACTACCGCGCCTCTCACCCCCTTCCTAACGAAACAGGAGTCAGAGGAGCAAAACGCATCCTAAAGATCAGCCAAAAAGCAACAAAAGACGACCTCGTAATCGCACTAATATCCGGCGGAGGCTCAGCACTGATGCCATTACCAATAATTCCCCTCGCAGAAAAAACCCGCCTAACCAATCGCCTCCTCAAATCCGGCGCCAACATCCAAGAAATCAACACCGTCCGAAAACATCTCTCCCTCATCAAAGGCGGCCACCTCGCCGAAGCAATCAAACCTGCAAAATGCCTTTGCTTTGTCATTTCCGACGTCCTCGGAGACGACCTCAGCTCCATCGCATCAGGCCCTTTGGCAGCTGACCCAACAACCATCCAGGACGCTCAGAAAATTTTAAAAAAATACCGCATCAAACAGCCCAAAACCTGGCTCGAAACCCCAAAAAAGACCACAAACGTCCGCACCAAAATCCTTGCCAACCACGAAACCGTCGCAAAAGAAGCCGCACACATCATACGCAAGCTCGGCTACAAACCAATAATCCTCGATAAACACCTCGAAGGCGAATGCCGCGACCAGGCCCGCAAACTCACTGCAAGTTGCAAGTTGCAAGTTGCAAACTACTCAAAAGCAATCTACATCGCAACAGGCGAAACCACAGTCACAGTCCGCGGAAAAGGCGCAGGCGGACGAAATCAAGAATTTGTCCTCGCCGCAATCATGGCTAATCCCGAAATCACAGTCCTCTCAATCGGAACCGACGGCGTCGACGGCTTTTGTCCCCGCAAGACAGCCGGAGCAATCGCAAGCCCCTCCACATCACGAAAAAACGCAGAGAAATACCTCGCGAACAACGACTCTTACCACTTTTTCCAAAAAAACGGCGGCCTAATTAAAACCGGCCCAACAGGAACAAACTTGGGAGATTTGGTATTAATCTATCCCTTTCAAAACAGATAGAAGCTGATCCCTCGCACTACAAGGTAAATTGCAATGATCGAAACAAAGTGCTCGCCCCCCGGGAGCCTCATGAGCATACCACTGCGCAATTTGCTGAGAATCAACATCATCAAATGCCTCCGATCCACGAATCCCACCATTAAAATGAGGACATCTGCCCGAAACCATATGTTCAGCAGGATTAATGTGCACAACCCCGTCATGCCCCAAAAAATCAAAAGTTCCTAAAGTCATAAAATAATATTATCAAATTTACAAAAAGCAATTTAGCAACATCTAGACCATGTTGTCACGTTTTTCTGCGCAGATTTTCGTGACTTTTCTCAGTTTTGTTGC
>CAZIHU010000020.1:0-22561 GCA_964538865.1 uncultured Candidatus Peribacteria bacterium | reverse complement strand
CGCCATTTAAAGCGGTACGCGAGCTGGGTTCAGAACGTCGTGAGACAGTTCGGCCTCTATCCGCTGTGGTTGTAGGAATTTTGAGGGAAGCTGCCCCTAGTACGAGAGGACCGGGGTGGACAAACCTCTGGTGCATCTGTTGTCGTGTCAACGGCATTGCAGAGTAGCTATGTTTGGAACGGATAACCGCTGAAAGCATCTAAGTGGGAAGCCGCTCCCAAGAAAAAATTCCCTATGAACCTGCTTGTAGACTACAAGTTTGATAGGTCTCAGGTGTAAGCACAGAGATGTGTTCAGCCGAGAGATACTAACAGGTCATTGATTTATTTTGATGACTTCCTTATTTGGGTCAGTGACGAGGATTTATATAGTCTTCGTCACTGGTCCTCCTTTTACCTGTTAATTTGCAGAAATTATTGTTCTTTTAAAAACAGCGCAAGAAAGCATAAGCGATTCTTGCGCAACCAAAAAAGGTACAGTCTTGGTAACTATTGAGGTTGGGGTACACCTGTTCCCATTCCGAACACAGTAGTTAAGCCAACCTTCGCCGATGGTACTGGTCTTCGGGCCGGGAGAGTAGGGCGTTGCCAAGATTGTGCCTTTTTTAGATGGCAACTTGCAGCTTGCAACTTGCAGTGATGGTGTTTCGCCTTTGGCGAAACGTTGATTAATAACCGTTTTTGCGAAGCAAAAACACCACACACTAGGTACTACGAACTATCCCCCCGTGCTCGCAGTCTTCGGATCGGCTTTGGCATCGGGGTCTTTTTGTACGCGCATTTGGTCGATGTCTGTGAGTTTCTGAGTTCGAGAGGTTAGGGGATTGTATGTTTCGTAGAATAATTCTATCAGTTGTTGTGTGTTGAGGGTGTCGACGTGCATTCCGCAGTTTTCTAGGCCGCTTTTTACGACGTTTACTCTTTGGGTTAGTTGTTTGCGGAGTTGTGCGAATTCGTTTCTGCGTCGTGTGATTTTTGCTATGGTGTCCTTGGGGTTGAAGTTTTCCATTATGGTTTTTAGGAAGCTTTGTTTTCCCGCACTGAATGGGTCTTGAGGGACTACAACGTAGAATTCTTTTTCCATAATGTCGGCGTATTCGATGAGTTTCTTGATGTATTCGATGTATTCGACGGTTTGTTCCTTTAGTAGGCGGTTGTCTTGTTTGGCTTCGATTTTCTTGAGTTTTGCGATGTAGTTGTCTAGGTCGAGTTTTTTTGATCTTATGACTATTTGGATTGGGAACTCGATTGAGTTTAAAAAGCTTTGATATGAGTAAATAACCGCGTTTTGTTCGTCTTCTGACTTCAAGTGGAGGTTGATACTGGATGTTTTTAAAACTGCTCTTAGGCCTCCGTTTTTGAGTACGACTGTGTTGTCGTGGATTTCGGCCACTTTCATGTGTACCTGTGTGCCTGCTCCCGGTGATTTGTGTCCTCCTTTTACGGTCTCTTTCGTGGGTTTCCCTTTTGCGGGGTCTTTTTTGTCGTCTTTTTGTGTTTTTTCTTCGGCCATATTTATTGAGGGTTACTTTGTGAGTCGAGAATTTTTGTTAAAGAGTCTATGTCTTTCATTTTTTCTTGTACGATTTCTTCTTTCTTGTGAATCTTCTTTGCGGTTTTTTTGGATTGTGTTGTTGTTTGAGTTGATAAAATCGATTTTCTGGCTTCAGCGCTTCCTTTTTGGAAGCTTCTTTTGGTTGGTCGCAGTGCTCTTTCAAGTTGTAGGAATGCAAATTTCAGGAATGGTATGTCGTTTATTTTTACAAAAGCTACCGCTACTGTCAGTATTGCGGGAATTGCGGTTGCAGGGCCCCATACTGTTAGTACGTACATCTGTGAAGTGCTCATGTAAACGAAGTATGTGATTGCTCCGCCGATCGCACACATGATCAGTTGTTTTAGGGTTAGCGGGCCGACGATTTTGTCAGCCATGCGTACGTTTTGTGGGACTTTGAATTGCATAGATAGTTTTTTATCTATGAATTATACCATTTTTTTGTCTTTGGAGCAATCATAAAAGGCGCTCCGGCAAGAGAAGCGCCTTTTGAAGTTGTTGTTCTTTTTAAATCTCTAAAGGTCGAGAACTTCGATCGTGTTTGATACTATTTTTGACATTTCAGCTCGGTTTACCGAGTTGTTGTAGCCGAATGTTCCATCTGAGTAACCTTCTATGATGCCGGTTTTTTGTGCATATTCTACTTTTGATAAAAATCTTCCAGCTTCATCTTGGTCTGCGAAGATGCTTGTCTCGTATTTTTGGGTTTTGAACCCAGCAGCTTCTATTAAAGCTTCTACCACTTCTCCTCTTATCGCTGGTCGATTTAGGTCTAGAGAAGAGTCTTTTACAATTGTTAATCCTAATTCTTCAGCTTTTGCAACGTATCCTTCTGCCCAGTGGCCGTTTGCTTGCGATAGATCAGCTTCTTTATCTGATTCATCGTATCCTGCGGTTTTTACAACAACTTTTATAAGTTCTGCTACTGTGACGTTATTTTCTGGACCAAATTCTCCAGTGTCTCCGTAACCTGAAATTATTCCTTTTGATTGGAGTTTGTCGACATATCCGGAATACCAGCTGTTCTCGCTTACGTCTTTGAATAGGGGAGTATCGAGTCCTAGTGCTGTTCTTGTGAATTCGTCAAGTGTGGTTTCGTCGTTGATTGTGTTTGAAATTGTTTGAGCATCATAA
Source organism: uncultured Candidatus Peribacteria bacterium (assembly GCA_964538865.1). GTDB lineage: Bacteria > Patescibacteriota > Gracilibacteria > UBA1369 > UBA12470 > CAZIHU01. The sequence continues at coordinate 19,873 of CAZIHU010000020.1, read as the reverse complement.
ATGTCCATGTAACTTACCAACTCGATTGAAACAGCGTTATCTGTTCCGTCTCCGATTGCGTAAGTCCTTAGGTCGTCTGTAGCTGTGATTAGCTCGTTTAAGTAGCCTTCTACTGAAATTTCGAGGCTGCGTACTACAGAAGTATCAGTGCTTTCTGATTGTACGTAGAAGAGGTAGCCGTCCCAATAGCCTCCAACTTGGCTTACCCATGTTGCTCCTTCTGCGGTTTCTGTATATGTGTCGTCAAATAAACCGGTGTCTTCTTCAGTGCGGAAAGGCATTAGGAAATCTACGCTTACAAGGCTTGAGTCGGTTGTTTTGAGCGCTCCGTTATATGTTGCAATAGCGTCTCCATCAGCGCCGCCGTCAAGATCACCGATTCTTACAAGTATGAGACTTTCCCTAAATAGAAGATCATCGTTTGTTGGTAGGGTAGTGAAAGTATATGTGAGACTGTTATTACTCTCGTCGGTTTCTGCTAGTTCGTTATCATAATCAACGGTTGAAGTTAGTGTGTAGGTTGTTTCTGCTGCCAGGTTGAATTGTGCAACGCCGTTTGAATAATAGGTTGTACATGTTCCGTCGGTTGGGGCAACGATATCTATTGTATGGTTATAGTTGTTGACGTTGAAATTTAACTTCATGCCCTCTGTTCCGTCTGTGGCGGTGCCGCAAACTTTTGCATATAAATCATCCAGGTTTGTTGCTGTTCCGGTGTCGCTGACGTAAACGTCTTTGGTTGGAGTTACTTCTGTAACAGGGATTGAAATCGTTGCACTCATCGTGTTATTGGTTTCGTCTAATTCTGCTACGTCGTAATCGGAATCGACTTCGACTGTTACTACTGTTGTATCTCCTTCGCTTAGGCCGAAAGATCCATATTCCCATGAGTAATATCTTTTGCATCCGTTTGAAGGGAGGTCGTACAGTTCCAGCTCGTTTTCTACGCCATTTGCGGAGAAAGTAATTGTGAGTGTTCCTGGGTCCACATCTGCTAAACATACATCGGCATAGAAGTATGTGTCACCATCTTCCATTCCAACTTCTGTTACGTAGATGTCTCCTGTTACAACAACAATTACTGATGGATCAACAGGTGTTCGGAAACCGTAACTTAATGTGTTGTTAAGCTCACTGGCTTCGTTGATATAGTCTCTTGAGTCTACGGTCGCAGTTACTGTGTAGTATGTGTCCCATGCGAGATTGAAGTTGTTTTCTATATCCATATAAACATAGTTGCATGTGTTTGATTCTGGTATCTCGACTACTACAACTTCTGATTGACCGGCTACTTCAAACTTAACCCCTGTGTAGTTTCTGAGTAAGTCTGATGTGTCGATGCCACAGAGTTTTGTGTAAAATACGCCGTTTTCTACGCCAATATCACTCAGATAAAGATCTGGTACAGGTGGCAATACTGCGTCGTCGTCTCCATCATCTCCATCGCCTTCACCATATTCACCGATTGTAACTGTTTTTGTGAGGGTGTTGTTGTCTTCATCAAGCTCTTCAATATCCTGGAAATAGTCGATCATGACTGTGAGATTGACTGTATCGCCTGGTTCAACTTGGAAATAGCTTGTTCCCCATGAATAGTATCTTTTACATTCGTCCTGGGGTGGGTTGTTTATTTGTAGTGTCTTGTGGATTCCGTCTACGATGAAATTGATCTCGACGGTGTCGTAAGTTATGCCTGTTGCGCATACATCAGCGTAGAATTTTGTGTCACCGGGTTCTATACCAATTTCTGTTAGATAGAGATCTCCTGATGCGTCTGCCTGTACGCTTGGTACAAGTAGTACAATTACAAATATTGTTGCAACTATTTTTGTGAGTAGTTTTGTGAATTTACTCATGGATTTTTAGAGTTAAATGAATTTTTGGGAATATATATAAAAGCCATTTTCAGGGTGTTGATTATCCTTATTGTACGGTGTTTTGTCAAGTATAAAAGACGTGAATTGCGAAATTAAATGAGATGCGTAGTTTTGCAGTAAATTTTAGTAGCGAAGCGTACATTTGGTACGGTGAGCTACAAAATTTACGAAAAACAAGCTCGAAGAGTAGCTTAAACAGAGTACTCGGCTCTGCCGAGTAGCAGGTTTAAGCTACAGCTCGTTAATTTCGCAATTCACGCAAAAAGGCGCCTCTGCGAGAGAAGCGCCTTTTAAAGTTTCGTCTTAATCTTTAAAGACCTAGAGCTGAGATGGTATTAGTTATGATTTTTGCTATTTCAGCTCTGTTAACTGAAGAGGTGTATCCGAATGTGCCATCGCTGTAACCTTCGATTATATCGAGGTCTTTTGCGTATTCTACTGGTCCTAAGTGGTCGCCTGCGGATGAGCTATCTGTGAAGCTACTCGATGTATAGTCGGATGTATCTATACCAAGTGCTGCGAATACTGTTTGGATGACTTCTCCTCTAGAAGCGTTGCGATTTATGTCTAGGTCGGAGTCGTCTAAGATTGGGATTCCGAGTTCTTCACCTTTTGCGACATATCCTTGTGCCCAGTGATCTTTTGCTGATGATAGATCAGGTATGTGCGAAGATTCGTCTTCACCTGCAGTTTCAAGAGCGATTTTCAGGAGTTCTGCTATTGTAACGTTATTTCCAGGGCCGAATTCTCCTGATAGGGATCCGTCGGAGTTTTTATATCCAGAAACGATTCCACGATCCTTCATAGTATCTACAAATGTGCAGTACCAGCAAGCGTCGCTGTAGCTTACATCTAGGAATGGACTGCTTCCTTCGACGTACATTACGTATGCGGAGGAATCATCGATATAACCTGCAGTCGAGTCGATAGCAGCATCTAGCTCATCGTCTGTCATCTCGTCTTCTGATAAGTTGTCTTCTACAGTTTCTGCTACTGTCTCTGTTACGGTATCCGATATTAGAACGCTTGGGTCAAGGATGCTGTCTAGGATTGTTTGGAATTTGGTGGCTACTCCTGAGTCTGTGCTGTCGCTGTTCTCAAGGATTGCAGCATACAATGAAAGGGTGTTGATAACGGTTTTGGCATTTTCTAGGATGGTTTCTTTCTTTTCGTCGCTATCATCATCTCCAAATTCATCAAGATAACCTAACAGTTCTAATGTAATGACGTTGTCAGTGCCATCTCCTATTTCGTATGCACCTAAATCTTCTTCTGAGGTTATTTCAACATCAACGTATCCATCGACTGTAAGTTGCAGACTGCGTACTACAGATACGTCTGTGCTTTCTGAAGATACGTAAAACAGATAACCATCGAAGTGATTGTATATATCGTTTGAGAAGGTTATTCCGCCGTCAACTTCTTCGTATAGATCATAGTGACCTACAATATCTTCTTCGAGGAGAACTCCTCCAACGAATTCAACGTCAACTAGGCTTGAGTCGTTTGTTAAGAAGCTTCCTGCGTAAGTGTTGGCTGTATCGCTGTCAAATCCATCCAAATCACCGAGTCTGACCAGCATTAGGCTTGGTCTGAACAGCATGTCGTCGTTTTCTGATTCGGTGACTTCTGATGGGATGGTGAAGGCGTATGTGGCTTCGTTGTTTGTTTCGTCAGATTCATCGATTGTTTCAAGATAATCGACGGTTGCTGTCAGTGTGTACTCTGTATCTTCGGTAAGAGAGAAGTTGTGGACTCCCCATGAGTAGAAAGTTTTGCAATTTCCGTCACTAGGTGCTGTTATACCGAGAGTGTTGTCGTATGTGTCGGCGTTGAAGTTCAGTTTTACGTATTCTGTTCCTACTGTATTTGTGCCACAAACTTCGGCGTAAAAATTGGTGTAGTCGTCTTCGATGCCGATGTCATTGATATAAAGATCTTTATCGGCGTCTGTGATTATGAATGTGAGAGAGTAGGTGTTGTTGCTTTCATCTTTTTCTTCTAATTCTTCTTCATAATCTACAGTTACCTCAAGAGTGTATTCGGTATCTTCTTCCAAATAGAACATGCTTGTGTAGTAAGATGTGATGGTGCTGCATGTTCCATTCGAAGGTGCGTTGATGCCAAGAGTATTGTCATATCCATTCGCGGAGAAATTGACATGTACGTCTTCTAGTCCCGAGGTGTTTTGGCCGCATACTTCAGCGTAGAAATGGTTACCGTTGTCTTCTACCCATACATCGTTTACATAAAGATCTTCGACAGGGCCTTCGATAGTGATTTCGAAGGTGGTTTCGTTGTTGGTTTCGTCTGATTCATCGATTTCGCTATAGTAGTCTGCTGTAGCGGTTACTGTATATGCTGTGTTAGTGTCGAGACTGAAGTAGGAAACACCATTTGAGTAGAATGTTTCACAAGCTCCGTCTGCAGGTGCGTAATCTTCGAATGTGTAGTCTTTGCTGTTTGCGTTAAAGTTGTATTTGATGGATTCATCTCCTGTTGTGTTTGTTCCGCATACAGTCATGTACATATCTGTGCTGTCGGTTGCTGTGCCGGCGTCGCTGATGTAAACGTCTTTGTCTTCTCCTGGGATGTTGAAGTCGTAGGTGAGCGAGTTGTTAGCTTCTGTTACTTCATAAATTTCATCGTAGGAGTCGAATGTTACCGTGAGGGTGTAGTCTGTATCTGTGTCCAGTGTGAAGTTGGAATCGATATAAACATAAGTTGTTTCGCAGGTGCTAGCTGAAGGCACATCAATTTCTTCTTCATATGTTTGTCCATCTACTTCGTATTCGACGTAAGTTGTAGTCAATTCTTCTGAGTCGATTGCGCATACTTTTGCATAAAAATATGTATTGGCGCTTGTTATGCCAACGTCGCTCAAGTAGAGGTCTGGGACTGTTGTTGTCCCATCGTCTGTTGTCCCATCGTCTGTTGTCCCGTCATCCGTGGTCCCATCGTCAGTGGTCCCGTCATCAGTGGTTCCATCGTCTGTGGTGTCGTCATCCGTGTCATATTCCAAGATTGTGAATTCTCCTGATAGGGTGTTGTTTGTTTCGTCGGTTTCTTCGATATCATTGTAGTAATCGATTGTGGCTGTTAGTGAAACGGTGTCGCCTGGTTCAACCTGGAAATAGCTTGTTCCCCAGGAGTAATATCTGTCACATTCTCCGTCTGCAGGTGGAGACGCTAGTTGTAGAGTTTTGTGGATTCCATTAGCAATGAAATTTAACTCAACACTATCCAGACTTAGTCCATCAACGCATACATCAGCATAAAACTTTGTATCACCGTCTTCTATACCGATCTCATTGATGTAAATATCCTCAGCGTCTTCGTCACTTCCAAAATCCGGAAGTGTGATAGCATTTGGATCTATCTGTACGGCGCTAGAGACACTCAGAGGGATTGTTATGGTTGTAGTCTCAAAATTGTTTAATTCATTAAGCTCAGAAAGTTCGTCAGTAGAATCAACTCTAACGGTTAATGTGTGACTCCCATATCCTACTGAGGGGAAGTAATCATCAATGCTTACATAATGGGTTACACATCCGTCGTCGTAAGTGGGTGCATTGATTTCCTGTTCTGTGTATTCGGTGCTCACTGTGAATTTAACATCTACTGTGTCTAATCCTGTTGTGCTAGTTGCACAGAATTTCCCATAAAAATGGGTGTAATCACTGTCTACGCCAATGCTGTCTATGTATAGATCTCCAGAAAAAGCGGTTATTTTGATCTCAACAAGCGAGAAGGCTTGGACAGCTGGAACTAGCGTTGCCAGAATAAGTAAGGTGACGCCGGCTTTTGCAAAAGCCTTTTTCAGTTTTTCCATGTTTTTTTTGGTTAGGAAGTTTTGTATATATTTGTAAATTTTTTTCCTTTCAGAGGATATCATATTTTACAAGCTTTTGTATATCATGTATTTTTTGCTTCGCTAAATAGTTTATTCAATCATGAAAAACATCCGAAATTTCTGCATCATTGCTCATATAGACCATGGGAAGTCGACGCTTGCCGATAGGTTTCTGGAACTTACGGGGACGATTACGGAGCGGGAGATGAAACATGGGCAGATGTTGGATACGATGGATCTCGAGCAGGAAAGGGGGATTACGATCAAGCTTCAACCTGTTCGTATGAAATGGAAGTATGATGGTGAGGAATACATCCTTAACCTGATAGATACGCCGGGGCATGTAGATTTTTCTTATGAGGTTTCTCGGAGTTTGGCGGCGTGTGAGGGGGCGATTTTGATTGTTGATGCGACGCAGGGGATTGAGGCGCAGACGCTTGCGAACTGTTATATGGCGATTGAGCATGATTTGACGATTATACCTGTTTTAAATAAGATCGATCTTCCTGCAGCTGATGTTGAGGGGAGGGCTAAGGAAATTGAGGACGCTCTTGGGATTCCTGCTAGCGATGTGATTGCTGTTTCGGCGAAAGAGGGGACTAATGCTGAGGAAGTTTTGAAGAGGGTTATCGAGCGGGTTCCGCCGCCTAAGATTGAGGATGGTGAGACGAAGGCGCTGATTTTTGATTCTGTTTATGACAGTTATAAGGGAGTTGTGACTTATGTGAGGCTTGTTAAAGGGGAGCTGAAACGTGGTGACAAGGTTAAATTACTTAATACGAAGGCTGATGTTGAGGTTCTGGAGGTGGGGTATTTTAAGCCGAAGTATGTTAAGGCTGATAAGTTGGAATGTGGTGAGGTTGGGTATGTTGTGACAGGTTTGAAAGATGTTTCGGAGGCGCGTGTTGGTGATACTATTTGGAAATCTAAGGAAGTTGCGTATGAGGACGCGCAGCCTTTGCCGGGTTATAAAAAGGTGACTCCTTTTGTTTTTGCGAGTATTTTTTGTGCGGAAGGGGATGATTATCCGATGCTTAGGGATGCTCTTGAGAAGCTCAGCTTGAATGATGGGGCGCTTTCTTTTGAGCCGGAGCAGTCGGGTGCGCTTGGGCATGGTTTTCGGTGTGGATTTCTGGGGCTACTTCATTTGGATATTGTTCAGGAAAGGCTTGAGCGTGAGTATGATCTTGATCTGGTTGTGACGGCGCCGTCTGTGTCTTATAAGGCGGTGATGAAGGATGGCGAGGAGGTTGATGTGGAAAGTCCGTCAGGTTTGCCTGATAGAGCGACGATTGAAGCTGTGAAGGAGCCGTGGGTGAAGGTTGAGATTTTGGTACCAAAAGATTATACGGGTGGGGTTATGAAACTTCTGCAGGATGGGCGTGGAGTGAGCAAGGGGATGCAGTATTTGAGTGAGGTGCGTGTGCTTGTTGAGTATGAGATCCCGTTGGCTTCGATTGTTGTTGATTTTTATGACAAGTTAAAAAGCGTTTCTTCGGGTTATGCGTCGATGAATTATGAGTTTTTGGACTATCGAGTGGATGATTTGGTAAAAGTTGATATGATGGTTGCTGGAGACATTATTCCTCCTTTATCGATGATTGTGCATCGGAAGGATGCGCATAGTGCAGGTTCCAAGGTTGCTAAGGCTTTAAAAGAGCTGATTCCGCGTGCTAATTTTGTTATTCCGATTCAGGCTGCTATAGGAGGGAAAATTGTTGCTAGAGAGACAATTTCGGCCTTTCGGAAGGATGTTACGGCGAAGTTGTATGGAGGGGATGTGACCCGGAAGAATAAGCTGCTTAAAAAGCAGAAAGCCGGGAAAAAAAGGATGAAGATGGTGGGGAAGGTGAATGTGCCGCAGGAGGCGTTTATGGCAGTGTTAAAGAGATAGTTTGTTTGCTATTTCGCGTCTTCGCTTCCTGTTCTTCTCGAGCTAGCATGTACGCTCTCGAAGAACTAGGTAAGCTGCAGAAGCTCTTTCGAAACCAACTACTTTTTAATTGTGAAAGGGGAGGAAGTGATTGCTTTTTCGTTTGCTGGCTTCGTTTTTGTTTGACAGGTGGGGGAGAGGAGCTGTATGTTGCTGTTCTGTAATTTTTATTTATGGTTGAAGCTCCTGGAGGAAATGACGATGTTGTGACTGGTTATCCTGGTGAAGTCCGTGATCCTGAGCGATCTTGGTTGGTTACTCAGCCTGATTGGACAGATCGGGCGTCTATAGACCTTTTTTTATTGCAAAATGCCAGATTGCCGGGTGCACAGTTGTGGAGGTGTGATTGGGTAGGTCGTGTGAGGGGCGATGACAGGTATTATTTGGTCATTGGGATGGAGGATACGCCAGAGGAGGTGAGACATCCTCATAAATTACTTGATGGGGTTACAATTGGACATGTCATAGGTGCTTTTGGTGGTGATAAGGTCTCCCAAGGTCTTTCAGGAGATAGAATTGATCTTAGTAAAATGCTTTTTCCTGGAGATGATGATCCACATGGTGGACCATATTATTATGATGGGGGGAGGCATGATACTCCTCAACCTTCTAGATGTGCTGTAGAACTTATAGAGGTGTTAAGGAAACAAGGTTTTGAATATGTTCAGGAACCTCTTCCTGGGTTGGTTGCGAATTTTTCTCAGTCACGTTTTTTTGTTGCTGAGGATGGTGTTCAAGGGCTTGATGGTGTTTCTTCTTTGTCACTTGTTCAATCGTAACATTGTTAGACTTCTGTATAATTCTCAAGCGATGGAGGAGAATTTGCAAGAGATCATGAAGGGCGCATCTCTATTCTGGCGCACATCAGTTTTTGTATTTCGGTTATGCAGTGAGCGATTGTTCGTATTTCTTGACCTGAAAGTGTTGCTAAATTTAGTCCTGGTTTGAATTCTTCGTTTGACATTAGCATTGCCAAATATCTTTTGAAATAACTTTCGTCATACATGAGCATGGCGATCAATTCGGTTATGTCTTCTTTTGCAGGTTGTTCGTGTGGGGCGTCTGGTCTTCTGTAATGCGGGTGATTGCCAATGCAGGTGAGTCCTCCTCTGCCGCTTTGCCGGATTCCTGAAATGGTATTGTGCAATGTTCCTAATTCGTTGAGATTAAGGCATAAATTGATGACAACATGCGCGATTTCGTGTAAAGCTTTATAAGTTATTATGTCAAAGTCAGAGAATTCGTGGTCTAAGTAAAACATTCGTGATTTTAGACTTGCAGGCATATTGCCGGTTCCTATTGTTATTGTGAGTGTTTTGTCTTCAAAATTCATGTCAAAACGTGATACCCAGGTGCTCGGGTCGGTTGTGATCGTGATTCGGTATTTTGTAAGTTTTAATATCCTCATCAAACCCCTGAACATATCTCGCTTGTTAAGTTCTTGGAGGATTTGTTCCCTGGTGGGGTTTTCTCGCGGTCTTAAGGGGTTCATAGGATTATGTGGGATTACGAAGGCTACAGTATGGCACGAAATACCACCTTGTCAACTGTGCGCAGGTCGATTGTTATAGTAATATCTATGTCGATGGAGGAAGAACAAAATCAAAATCCAACACCGGAGGCCCAGCCTCAACAACCGCAACCAGCGTCTGAGCCTGTTGCTCCGCCAGCACAAGAACAGCCGGTGTCTTCGCCGCAGCCTGCGGCGCAGCCGCCAGCACAGTCTGCGCCACAACCTCAACCCGCGGAGCAAAAACCTGAACCTGCATCGCAGCCACAACCCGTGGAGCAACCCAAGCCTGAACCCGCGGAGCAACCACAACCGGAGCAACCAGCAGAACAACCCAAACCTGAAGCTCAACCTGCACCCGCATCGCAACCAGTCGAATCGACTGAACCAGCCAAACAGGACGACCCTCACGCCAAGGGTCGCATCGTCCGCCTCGTTGCGGCCTTCATTATAATCACAATTCTGGCAGCTTCCGGCATCGTTTTCCGAGATCAAATCAAATCGCTTTTCTCTTCAGCTGTAGATGAGTCACAAGCCTTAACTATAGCTTACGCCGAAGGTTTTACTTCTATTGATCCGACGAATTATGAGGTTCGTAACAGGCAATATTTGGGGAATATTTTTGATGGATTGACGCGTTTTGATAAAAATCTCGATATTGAGTCTGCTTTGGCGATTAGTTGGGGGCAAGTTTCGGATGATGTTTGGGAGTTTAAGTTGAGGGAGAATGTTTATTTTCATGATGGGAATATTCTTGATGCGGAGGATGTGGTAAATAGCATTGAGTATGCGCTCGATGGTGATGAGTCGCAGCTTCAGTCGCTTCTTAGTACTGTTATTGCGGTTGAGGCGGTTGATGATTTGACAGTGGAGATTACGACGGATGGGATGGATCCGATTTTGCCGAATAGATTGGCGCATGTTTATATTTTCCCGAGTGAAGCTGCTGATTATGAGAATCTTTTGGTCGGTACAGGGCCTTATTATGCGCTGTCGTACCAGACTGTTGATTCTGGGGCAGTTGCTCAGGAGTTTAATTTGAAAAAATTTGATTATTATTGGGGTTTTGCGGCGAAGTATGATGAGGTAAAGCTTGTTGCGATACCGGAGAAGGATGATCGTGAGGATGCTCTTTTGAATGGGGAGGTTGATGTGCTTGTGAATGTAGCTCCTGAATCTGTTACAGTGCTTGAGGAGGCCGGTTTTACGGTTGTTTCGCAAGCAGGTTTGGAGACGGGCTTTTTGCTTTTTAATACTGAGGTTTTTGAGGAAAAAAGTTTACGCGAGGCTTTTTGGATGGCGATTGATCGGGATGCTTTTGTTGAGAGTTTGGAGGGGTATGCCAAGAGGGCGGATCAGTTTGTGAGTAGTGGGGTTAATGGTTATGATTCTTCGATTAGTATTCCTGAATATGATCCTGAGGGGGCTGAGGAAGTTTTTGCAGAGTATGGTATTGAAAATTTTGAGGTTTATATGACTTATGATATGGCTGCTTTGGGAAGTTTTCTTGAGGATGAATTTCTGGTGATTGGGATTGATGCGGATATTGTTTATTTGACTTCCGAGGAGCTGGCGGATGATATAGGTGATTTGGGAATTTATTATATGGGTTGGAAAAGTGATTTGGGGGATAGTGCTGATCTGTTTGAGACGATTTTTGCGAGTGATGGAGCTTATAATCCAGGTTATTCCAATGAGGTGGTGGATGGGCTTATTGAGGAGGCGGCGAATGAAAGTGATGAGATGACTCGAATAGGTGTTTTGAAAGATATTATGGGTGCTTTGATTGAAGATGTCTCTGGTGTGCCTTTGTTTGAGGCAAAGGTGATTTATGGGTTTGCTGAAGGTATTGAGTGGAGTCCGAGGGTTGATGGGTATGTTTGGGCGGGGGAGGTGGACTAGTAGACTTGGAGACGTGGAGACTTGGGAATGTGGAATGTGGCGCGTTGGACTCGGGGCGCTTTTTGTGGTATAATTTAGAGAATATCTAAATTAAATTTATGCGTGGATTTGGAAAATTGTGCTTAATGGGTTTAGCTGCCAGTTTTTCTGTTTGCTGTCTTGTTTTTTTGGAAGTTTCGGCTTTTGAGGCGATATACATGCAGCAAGGGCAGCATATGGTGGCGGAAGAGCCTGTTGGTGATCCACCACCTCAGGATCCACCGTCTGAGGAGCCTGTTGGTGATCCACCACCTCAAGATCCGCCGCCTGAGGAACCTGTGGAACAGCAGCCTGCTTCTGAACCGATATTAGAACCATTGCCTGAGGAACCGGTGGCAGTGGAGTCGTTGGATGAGCCGGTAGAGCAAGTTTTGATAGATCCGGTGCCTGTAGAGCCAGTGGATGAACCGATGGATCAACAGCCAATTGAGGAGCCTTTAGATCAGCAACCGATCGAAGAACCGATCGAGCAACCAATGGAAGAGCCTTTAGAACCTTTGATCGAGCAACCGATCGAGGAACCTTTAGAACAACAACCCAAAAAAGAACCTGTAGAAGTGACTGAGGAGATACATGAGGATAAGGTGGTTATTAAATTTGAACAAAAAGATCCGGAAACGCAGGAGCCGATGGAGGAGATTGTAATAGAAATAGACATTGCTGAGAAGGAACCGCCTAAGAAACAAAATCTATCTACATTGTTTATTCCGCCGGAGGAGGGGGAGGAGCTTTTGCCACCAAAAACACAGGAGGAATTCATAGAATCTGTCGATGAAGTTGCCGAGCAGAAGGAGATCAAGGTTAATGTTGAGAAGGTTTTTGAAGATGTGCTTGAGGATAAGGATGGTGATGGGCTTTCAGATATGTGGGAGGGGAAGTATTTAGAAGAGGGGTTTGATGGTACGGCGGATACGGATGGTGATGGGATGACGGACTATGAAGAGTTTGCGAGTGGGACAGATCCGACAGAGTCGGATAGTGATGGGGATGGGATGAGCGATATCGCAGAGGTAGCGATGGGGATGGATCCGGTGAGTTGGGATACAGATGGTGATGGAATAGCTGATGCGGAGGAGATTGCGATGGGCAGTTCTCCGACTGAGAAGGATAATATAACGGAGGTTGATGAAGAGATTTATCACGAGTATGAGGATAGTGATGGGGATGGGGTGAGCGATTATATTGAGTTTAAAAATGGTACAGATCCGGAGAATGCGGACTCGGATGGAGATGGCTTTACTGATATAGAGGAGTTGGAATACGATATGAATCCGAATGTTGTTGATTATGTTGAAAAGCTTGATACCAAGATGACGAATATCAAGGAGGATGAGGTGCTTAGTTCTGCAAATATGCTTGTAAAAGGGACTTCCGAGCCGGGCACAACGGTTCTTGTTAATGTTTTGGATGCGGAGGGAAATTTGGTAGTGATGCTTGAGCAGGAGGTTGATGATAATGGTAAATTTGCAACTATGTTTGATGAGGATCTTCCTGATGGTGATTATCAGATGTTTATAGTGAGTACGGATAATGCAGGAAATGCGACAGATATGTCTGCGGTGAGTACGGTAACTGTGGATAGTAGCCAGGAGGGGGCTGATATTGAGGTTGAGGAACAGTTTGAAGGTTCGGAAGCTATGACTGGACAGACTGAACCAGGAGCGACTATATATGCGACATGGCAGAGTTTGACTTTCTCTACTGTATTGGTGGCGGATGTTGAGACGGGGGAGTTTGTTGCCCAGATGCCTGAGGAACTTTATGAGGATCCGGGGGAACACACTGTGTATTTTTATCCTGTTGATGAGGAGACGGGAGTTAAGGGTGAGACTGTGATGGTTAATTTTATGGTGGAAGGTGAGGGCTTAGTGCATGAGTCTGCGGCGATTAGTGAAAGTGAAGACAAATTTCCATATCTGTTGATATTGCTTTCAGTGCTTGTTGTTGGGGTGGGGTATTTCGTTTATCGGAAAAGGGTGCATCCGAAGAAGCGTGATGAGGAGAAGAAGTTGTTGGATAGGCTGTAGGTTAGACTTGGAGAGGGGAGACTTGGAGACCTGGAGAGGGTTGATTTTTTTAAATGAGTTGTGTATAAGTGTTGTCTTGTATTTTTTAATTATGATGTTTATGGATGCTGCACCTGAAAACCCGCGTTTAGCCGCACTTAATCAATGGATTAAGGATGTTTTGGTGGATGGGAATTTGGCTTTTTATGACAGGACGCCAGTTTTGAGGGCTGATTATACTAATGTTCTTGAACTGAATGATGAGAGGGCGACGGTAGAGATTATTCATAGAGATTTGTTAGTAGAGAAATATGAGGCGATGGACCCTGATCAACCTGTTAGTGGTACTTGTAGGGATCTTGCACAATGGGCCAAAGTCATGCTTTTTAAACGGCATTTAGTCGATTCTGTAGAGGTTTATGCTTGTGCAACGGCTGGGGAGTCTCATTATGTTGTTGTTGCCATGCTCGAAGGACGAAAATATCTGATCGATATTGGTTATAGTCAGCCTATTTTGGAGGCTGTTCCTGTTGATGGGGAAAACCTCGAAAATTATGATTATGACGGTGAACGAGGATCTTATCAGGCTTACGCAGGTAAGGCGATTTATAATGCGAAAGAAGAAGATGATGGGGTGATACATCTTAATATTCATCCTGAAGAGGGGGATGATCGTTATTTTCCATTTGAACTTCTTACAGATGAGCTGGATGAGATGATTCCTAAGACTTGGGCTTTTGTGACAGGCAGTAGTTATTCCACTCGAGTTAAGCGCAATTCTGATGGCAGTTATAAGGTTGATAAAGATGTACTAGGTGAAGGTGCGGTTTGGGCTGATAAGTTCAAAGAGGTACATAAAGTTGTTCACAAATTTGGAGTTAAGGCGTTGAATGTTGTTTTCAGGCGATAGAAGCTTTGCTTAGGCACTTCTTTTGTGGTATAATAATATGATTATTTTGGAATCATTGTACCTATTATGTTTTTCAACTCCATAAAAACAAAGCTGATTGCGATTGTGTCGCTCCTGATATTCGTGCTTTTTGGGCTTGGAGGCGTGCTTCTTATCAAGGAGAAGTCTCTTGAGCTTTCGTACGATATTTATCAGAATGCCAAGAGTTTTTCGGAGCTGACTGCGGATGATGTTATCGGGCTGAGCCAGGATTATTTGGAGCAGGATAGCTTTTTGAGTTTTAATCGAGAGATGAAAAATGTTTTTAAGCTGAATGATGATATTGATCGGATTTATCTTGCGAGGTATAGCGGTGAGTTGCTTTATGATTCGGAAACGGAAGTGACTGAACAATATTCGGGTGATGTGCGCGAGGTTACGGATGAGGAGATTTTGGCGAGGATTCAGGCTAATAATCCATCTTATCTTCTTGAAAGTGGGCGGATTGTTTATATCATGGAGGATGCGGATGGAAACGAGTATTTTGTAGATGCGAATGAGAAATCTGTTGAGTCAATAACGGAAGCTGATAGGGTAATTGATGTCGCTTATCCACTTGATAATTATGCGGTTTTTTATGGTGTTACTTATGAGAATTTAAAGGCTCGGATTGATTCGACTCGAGCAAGGATAATTACCCTGATGCTTATTGGGGTTGTTGTGGCTTTCTTTCTGAGTTTTTATATGGCGTCAAAAATTACGAAACCTGTTAAGGCGCTGGAAATCGGTGCGCTTAAGATTGCGACCGGTGACTTTAAATATAAGGTTCCGATAACGAGTAAGGATGAGCTTGGGGTTTTATCGAAGGCGTTTAATAAGATGGGGGATGATCTGGAGAAAAGTACGCAGGCGCTTGTTTATAAAGAGCGTGTGGCGAAGGAGCTTGAGCTTGCGGCGAAGATCCAATCGGAGATTTTGCCGAAGGAAAAGCCTAAATTGGAAGGGTACGATCTTGGTGGGGGATTGATAGCGGCTGATGAAGTTGGTGGAGATTGTTATGATTTTATTAAAGCTGATAGCGGAAGTACTTATATTTATCTTGGGGATGTTACCGGGCACGGTGTTGCAGCTGGTTTGGTTTCTTCGGTTGCGAATGCGCTGCTTTATAGTGCGACGAGCTTTAGTGATGATCCCAAGAATATTATGGTAAATGCGAATAAGATTTTGGCTGAAAAAACTACTACAAATATGTTTATGACGATGGTTTTGGTTCGGATTACTCCTGAGGGAAAGATTCAATATATCAGTGCCGGTCATAATCAAGGGTTGAAGTATCATGGTGATACGAGGAAGGTGGATGAGCTTGCGAGTGGAGGTATGGCTCTTGGTATGGTTGCTGATGTTGAAAAAACTCTAGTTGTTCAGGAGGTTGATTTGAAGAGCGGTGATGTTCTTGTGATCTATAGTGATGGTATCCCTGAGGCCAGAAATGAGCGTGAAGAACAGTACGATATGCCTAGGTTCAAGAGGGCGGTTTCGGAATACAGTGATCTAGTGACTGCTGAAGGTATAAAAAATGCTCTCCTTGCTGATGTGAAGGAGTTTATGGGGAAATCGGTTCAGTTGGATGATATGACGATTGTTACGATTAAGAAGGTGTAGAGTCGGTTTTTGTTATGTATTTCTCGCTAGGGCTTCGCGTCCTGATTCTTCGAATCATGTGGCTGTAGAGACGCTCGAAATAATAACAAAAACCTCTGCGTTGGTTTGGGATATTGGATTTGGAATGTGGAATGTTGAATGTCGGATGCCGGTTTTGTTATTTTGCTCAAACGGCTTCGTTTCTGTTAATCGAGTCCTGATTAACAGAAGCCTGCAGATGTTTTCGCAAAATGAACAAAAACCTCTGCGTTGTGCTGGAATGTGGAATGTGGTGTTTATTTTTTACAAAAAGATAGAGTTATGGTATTTTTTTTTCTCCTAATAAAAGATAATATGAAAGAAGGACCTGCCGAATTAGATTGTACTGATGACTCATGTCGTGTTGTACCGATTGCACCTCTGAGTCAAGAACAGGAGGGGTTATGTACTGAAATACTTGATCTTTGTTTAGGTGGCTTAGATGACGGAAGGATATCCAGAATAAGAGAAATTTATGAAGGGCTACCCTCTCCTGGGCAGGAAAAGGCTGTTTTCTTTGCTTCTACTGCAGAAGTAGATTTGTTACAAGTTCTTCAAGGTGGTGAGTAAAATTATATGCGGATTTCCTTATTCAATCCCTGGAACCGGAAAATTGTCACACATCTCTTTGACTTCGTTTTTGATGCGGGCGAGCGTGGCTGGGTCGTCCTTTCCGGCGATTGCTTCATCGATCCATTTGGCGACTTGACGCATTTCATCTTCTTTCATGCCGCGAGTTGTCATTGCGGGGGTTCCGATGCGGATTCCTGATGGATCCATTGGTGAACGAGGGTCGTCTGGGATCATGTTCTTGTTGACTGTGATGGCGGCTTCGTCGAGGGCGAATTCAGCTTCCTTGCCTGTTGCGTCTTTGTTTGTGACGTCGATGAGGAGGAGGTGATTATCTGTGCCGCCGAACATGAGTTTGAATCCGAGAGAACGCATTTCTTCTTCCATTGCTTTTGCGTTTTTCATGATTTGGCGGGCATATTCCTTGTATTCTGGTTTGAGGGCTTCTGCGAAGGCGATTGCTTTGGCTGCGATGTTGTTTTCGTGTGGGCCGCCTTGGAAACCTGGGAAGACAGATTTATCGATGGCTTTTTTGAGGTGTTGTTTGCACATGATCATGCCGCCACGGGGGCCTCTTAGTGTCTTATGGGTTGTTGTTGTGACGAGGTCGAAAAGTGGGACGGGGTTGTTCATTTCTCCAGCGGCGATTAGTCCGGCGATGTGTGCGATGTCTGCCATTGTGAGTGCGCCGACTTCGTCAGCTACCTTTTTGACTCGTTCGTAGTCGATTTCACGGGAATATGCGCTGTATCCGACGAGGATTAGCTTTGGTTTGTGTTCGCGGGCCATTTGTTCGATTTGGTCGTAGTCGATTCCGCCTTCGGCTGTGGTTTTGTATCTGATGAAATTGTAAAGCTTTGCCATGTAAGTGACGGGGTGGCCGTGTGTGAGGTGTCCGCCGTGTGAGAGGTCCATGCCGAGGACTGTGTCTCCCGGTTCCAGTACTGCGAAATAAGCAGCGACATTTGCTGGTGCGCCTGAAAGTGGCTGGACGTTGACGTGCTCTGCGCCGAAAAGTTGTTTTGCGCGGTCTATTGCTAAGGATTCGACTTTGTCTGTGAAGGTTTGGCCGCCGTAGTAACGTCTGCCGGGGTATCCTTCTGAATATTTGTTGGTAAAAACACTGCCGAGGGCTTCGAGGACAGCAGGGGAGACGTAGTTTTCTGATGCGATGAGTTCGAGGCCTTCTTTTTGGCGTTTTTCTTCGCCGATTACTGCTTGGTAGACGTCGTCATCTTGGTCTTGGATTTGGGCTTTTGATAGGGCTGGCATGGGGATGTGAGGTTAGAGGGTAGATTGGAGACTGGGAGACTTGGAGAGGTGGTGTTTCGCTCCGCGAAACGGTTTTTCCCTAAGGCCTAGAGCCTAAGGCCTAAAATCTTTAAAGGCGTAATGATGTGGCTTACAGGTATATCATACTTCGTCGCTGGGACCTGTGGGTAAACCTGAAAATCGTAGGCGAGGGCAGCTTTTGGAGCATCGATTTTTCCTAATAACTCGTCATAGAAGCCTTTCCCGTAGCCGATTCGGTTGCCTTGCATGTCGAAGGCGAGGCCGGGGACTATGCAGAGATCGATATCTTCCGGTTGTGCTGTGTCTTTGGTGCAATGTGGGATTTCGAGGATACCTTGGTAGCCTGCGTGTAATTCGCGCATGTTTTCGAGGTGGTAGAGCTTGAGTGTATTGTTATCTGTGCAGACTGTGGGGAGGATTATTCGTTTCTTGTCGTGGTGTTTTTTTATAAATTTCAAAGTGTCGACTTCGCCTTTCATTGAGGCGTAAAGGAGGATTGTGCTCGCTTGTTGAAATGGCTCGAAAGATTCGATTTGACTCCTTATTTTGCCATCCAAAATGATTTTTCTAAACCTCCCTAGGCGTTGCCTCTTTCTTTTGATTTCTTCTCGGATTTGAGTTTTTTCTTGCACGCTAAATGTTAATTCGGCCGCCCTGTATTGTAGCTCTACTTTGGATTTTTTCAAGGTTGTTTTTCGCGACCAGGAGTAATATACTTTCCCAGCGTATTTTTAACTAAAAAAATCATGAAAAACGCTAAACATATGGTCGTTGCGATGCTTATTAGTCTTGCATTTGGAGCTGTTTCAGGTGCGGGAACAAGTATGTATCTGCTTACGAGTGGTGTTGTGGATCTTACTGAGGAGGCGGAATCGACAACGACGGTTGTGAGCGAGATTTATACGGAGGAGTCCAAGCTTATCGAGGCTTATGAGACTGCTTCTCCTGCGGTTTTGAGTATTATCGCGCTTCAGGATGTGAATGCTTATTACGATCAATATTTCTGGGGGCCGCTTGACTACTATTATTCTCAGGAGGAGTCTGATGAAGAGGATTTGCAGGAGGTTGGAGGCGGGACGGCTTTTTTGATTAGTGCTGAAGGAATGGCTGTGACGAATAAACATGTGATTGAGGATGCTGACTTGGAATATGTTGCTTATACTTCTGATGGGACTCAGTTTGATGTGGAAATTTTGGATGTTGATGAAAACAATGACCTGGCGATTTTGCAGTTGAGTGTTTTGGAAGGTGAGGAGGGGTATGAGATGTTGGGGAATTTTCCTTATCTTGAATTTGGGGACAGCGATGCTTTAAAGGTTGGTCAGATGGTTTTGGCTATTGGGAACGCGTTTGCTGAGTATGATAATACGACTACAGCGGGGATTGTGAGTGCAACCGGGCGTGAGATTATTGCTTCTGATAGTTTGGGTCGAAATGCTTCGGAATTGGATGGTTTGGTTCAAACTGATGCAGCTATTAATCCCGGGAATAGTGGTGGTCCTTTGGTAAATCTTGATGGGCAGCTGATTGGAGTGAATACTGCTGTTGATGCGGAGGCTGAGGGGATTGGTTTTGCGATTCCGGTTAATGATGTGGCGAAAATTGTTGATGCATATAATCAGTACGGATATATTGCGTATCCTTATCTGGGAGTGATGTATATTATGGTTAATGAGGATGCAAATGAAAGGCTTGGCTTGGGGGTTTCTTATGGAGCGGCATTGGTTGGTGATCCTTCTGCCGGTGAACCTGCTGTTCTTGAAGGTAGCCCTGCTGATGAGGCTGGTTTACAGGCTCGTGATATTATTCTTGAAATTGATGGAGTTGTACTTGATGAGGAAAACACCTTATCTGATGCTATTCATAATTATAGTATTGATGATGAGGTTGTTTTGAAAGTTTGGAGAGATGGGAAGGAGATTGAGGTGAATGTTGTGCTTGGACAAGCAAAATAAGGTTGTTTTTAAAGCATTTATAGTTAAAATAAGCACGTTCTTTATAAAAAACATGCCGTGGTGGCGGAATTGGTAGACGCGCTAGGTTGAGGGCCTAGTCCACACTATTTGTGGGTGGAGGTTCAAGTCCTCTCCACGGCACCATGGTTAGATACACTTGTTTGAAAATTAGGGCGCATAGCTCAGTTGGAGAGCCTTCAGCATAATGCAAGGAGCGTAGCGATCTTGCATCATAATAAAAGCGTGATACGCTCTCTACAGAAGCTTAATCGTTCAGAAGAAGATTATCCCAAATTGAAAATTAGGGCGCATAGCTCAGTTGGTTAGAGCGTCTGGTTTACACCCAGAAGGTCATAGGTTCGACTC
>CAZIHU010000019.1:2449-23073 GCA_964538865.1 uncultured Candidatus Peribacteria bacterium | reverse complement strand
CTGATAAGATTATCCCACTCTGCAAGGGTTGCCATCAGCTTGCTCACCTCGGCTATATCGAGAATGAGCACGATCCACCTCACCTCTGGAGAGTTCGTGAGCAACCGAAGCCGAGCGCAACAGACCTAAAATATCAGCAGTATGCCAAACAAGCACAAACTTCGTAATCCGGTTCTTGCAACGATTTTCTCAAGCCAAAACTAGCAATTATCTACTATCCAGCGCCCCCTCTAACCTTATTGAAAGAATCTCCAACGCAGCTTCATATACTGCCGAATTCCCACATAATTCTTGATGAGAATCCAAAACAGCATCCAAAGGACCTGCAGAATTTTGATATTGATCACAGACAGCTTGTATCTGAGCGCTGGTTGAATCACCGGTAGTACATAACTCATTCAAAGCATCTGCCAATCTGTCGTATTGCACAGCAGCAAGAGCACCATTCGCTACGCATGGAGCAGACTCCTCCATGACCATTTGATCAAAATTGGTACCACCTTCATAACTTGGCCCGGTCCGTAGTGCCTCGGCATCAGGCACATCACCACTCAAACAAGTCGCCGCCGCCAAAGCCAACAACACTGGTCGCGATCTTTTCAAAACATTTGGAGTCATGGTATCTGAAGTTAATTGTAAAACATATCTGCAATCTGCGAGTTGCAAGTTGCAATCTAAAACGGCCTCCTAACACTCGGCCACCCCTTCCAAACCGTAATCCCACAATGCCTCGGGCCTTCCGGACAAGGCATTTTCAAATCTCGATGTTTACGATTAAAACAAGGCGGACCAATATATTTCGCCAACACGGGATGAACCTCAGCAACCTGCTCAACTTCATCGCGAGACGCATCATAAATCTCCAGCTGAGCATTGAAACACAACCGCAATCTCCACTTATGCAAGAAATGCAAGAACGAACCGCTTTGAGTCAGCCGCACATTCACCGCATTCGGCAACAAATAACACGCAAACTCGTCCGCGACCCCCATCGCAACCAACCTGTTCTTAGCTTCCCAAAGCTTCTCCATCGTCTCAACATAAACGCTAGCAGCTTCATCATTTTTCTTGACGACTTCCGGCATATAAAAATCAGGATCCTCAGTATGAACTTTGGTCAAAAGAGAACGAGTACTCGGCGTCATTCGATGCCTCTGATCTTGCGAATCCGCACTGTGACTGATTTTTTTCTTAAAAACATAATTAACATGATTGAGTGCTCTCATCGCAGGAGATAAAGTCCAATTATTCAAAGTATCAAGCAAATATGGGTTCTTTTCCGGATTCAAAAGTATATCCAAAATCTCCTCATCAGTCCCACGCGCACCCAAAACATCACGCACACTATCGGCAACAATTTTCTCAGCATCACGATCATAAGAAATCAACCGAGAAACGCGCCCACCAAGCTCAAAATCACTCTCAGCACCACCCTCAAATTTTTCCTCCAAAACATCCTCCATCTCCTCCTCCCCAATCCGATCAACAAAATCCGGAGCCACCTCCCTCGCAGCCGAAACCATCGCATCAATAACCTCCCGAGCCTCGGTAGGACAATCACAAGCATTTACCATCCGAACATACCTCTTCAGCACCAAGCCCGAAACAGTATGATACAAATTCGCCACAGCACACACCGGCAAAACGTACCGCGCATTTTCGATGGCTTTCTTCTCCGACTCAACTCGAATCTGCTTCTCATTTTGCCCCTTAATCCGCCCAATCCCGGCCATCAATTTATAATTATCTTCTTTTAGTAATTCAGAAATCCGCTCATAAGCCCGCCACGCCTCAAGAACCGCATCACGATAAATCGCCGCAGCATCGTCCTCAAGCTTAGGTACATAAACAGCCGCCTCATCCAGAACAACATACCTCTGCGAACTTTGCTCAGAATTATAAAAAGGGTGCGAATGAAGAAAACTCCAGATCAGCTGACGCGAAACCCCAGTCAGTCCAAAAACAAAAACAGGATGCTGAAAAGGAGTATGATGCCCAGCCTCATAAATAGCTTCGCCAATCCTCTCACGCTGAATCTCAGTCACATCATCAGGCACGATCAAACGAGGACTATAACAAGTCCGCGCACTCGCAATCGACAGATCAAACGCACGATCGGTGTGCGCAAGAAGCTTAACTGCAGGTTTTTGAGGCAAAAAATCTGTCATAAGCGTCGCATAGACTACCACACCGCGAACCGCGACTCAACAGGTTGCCAAACTCTACAAAACATGGCAAAACACCGCGCGTAGTTGCCATACATGCCTTTTCATGGTATAATTATAAGATAAAACTACCTTTAAACATATAAATAAAAAATTCACAAACCAAAAACTATGAAACCAAAAATCTCTTTCAAAAGGATCTTTATGGGGGTCCTTATCGGGAAAGTTGTGCTGGCTACATCTATTGTCAGTATGACCCCAAACCTACAAGCAAACATCTTCTCAGACCTGTTTGCTTGGCTCGTCGCACAGGATAGCAATGTCTGTTATGACGATTACGGGGACGACTACAATTGCGATGATTATGATAGGCAGTGCATGATCGACGACATGGGGATGCTGGACTGTAATGAAATCTGTTTTGACGAATCCGGAACAAAAATCAAATGTGTAGGAGAAACTCCTTGGATCCCGCCTGATGGGTGTGATTTCAATGAAGTCGACGAAATGATATGCGAATACACAGGCCAAGACTGCAGCCAATACGGGGCTGAAGACCCGGTCTGTTACTGGGGATTCGCACCATACGACAACTGGTGTTATGCAGAGCAGGCAGAAGATTACGACTACACATGGGGCAACTGTGAGAACCAAGGCCAGAGTTGTGATACTTACGGATATTACCCTGTTTGCGGTAATGACGGCTTAACTTACAGCAATTACTGTTATGCACAAGAGACAGGAATGACGCATTACGATTGGAGCTACATCGATTACAGAAATCCGGATGGGACATGTTACGCCTGGGATTGGCAGGAGCCTGAGTTTTGTGTTTATACTTGGGGAGAACCTCAATGTGTGAATGGATCAACTTACTCAGATTACTGTGTTGCACACATGGGCGGGTTGTTCGATGACGGAAACAATACGTGGAGCTATGGAGCATGTTCACAATATGATATAGATGCATACGATCAAGCTCACGAAGACTGTGCTCAGTACAGAGGAACAATGGCTTGTACAAGTGACAATTACTTCTTTGCAAGTTGGTGTGATGCAGAAGCAGAAGGAAACACAATTTATAGCACTGGCAGTGACTGTGATTATCTTTATGATTTTGAATATGGGCCGGACAGCGATTGTAGATTCGCATGTGATAGCGGAAGGATGGTATGCCCTGGAGATAGTGAATACGACAGCTCCGACTTCTCATGTTACGAAGACCCACATGCTGTCTGTGAACCTTACAGAACAGGCACGGCAGTTTGTACACCTGACGGGATGACATTCGATAGCGGATGTGACGCAGAGATAGAAGGATATTACGACTACAGCGAATATTACTGTCCGGAAAGCTGCGGATATACCTGTGACGGTGATTATGCCTGCGGAAACGATTGGTTTGATAATAGAGACTGTGATGAAGACGACACACATGCAGAATGTGAGCCTTACAGAACAGGGGAAGCAGTATGTACCGAAGACGGGACTTATTTCGATAGCGGATGTGATGCGGAACTAGACGGATATTACGAATACGACTCAGAATGGTGTGGTGATGACTGTAAATACGACTGTTTCGGTGACTGGGTTTGCAAAGGGTATCCAACTCATGATGACGAATATTGTGAAAAACAAAAAGAAGAGGAAGACGAAGAACATTGGGATGACGAAGATTGGTTAGAATGGTGGGAAGAAGAGATAGAACACACAGGAGAAGTGCTGGTCGATTATGATGAGCTTCTTGCAGGCGATATGATGGAAGCAAAAGAAGATTTAGAAGATATGGGAGATGAGGTCTGGGATCAATATGAAGACTTCCTAGATATGCTAGAGGATCTTGAGGAAGAAATAGAGGAAAGAGGAGACAAAGACCACATTGCAGAACTTGAGGCTATGGAACCATACCTCACAGCAGGGATTGAATTTGCAGAAGAAGGAGTGGATTTCTTCAATGATGTGATTTGGCCGGAGTTCTACAGTGTTCATGGACACATGCAGGACCTTTATGACGAGATGGCATTTGCATACAATACAGTTGTCGAATTTGGAGATTCTGAAGAATTCTGGGAATTAGCTGATAGCGCAGGATATGTTAGGGAGGTAAAAGACCTTCTATGGTGGTATGGTGAATACTACTCACGATATCCTCACTTCCTTCACTACTTGATGGATGCCAAAAGATTTGAAGTCCATCATGGATTAACTCCGGAAGATATTTCAGAAGGGTTTGCCGAGGCTGTAGAAATTTGTGAAGAAATAGTTGAAACCGTTCCGGGAATGCACGCAGAACTTCTGTTGTTAGTAGAAGAAGCCCAGACGGCACTTGCAGAAGGTGAAGACGCAGACAGAGCTTATGATGATGCTAGAGATTTATGGGACGACATTAGAGATATGTATAACGATAACGAAAGCGATCTTTGGGATGAACTTGATGAGGCTTATGAATATGTTAAAGGTTTAGAAATAATAGAATTTATGGAAAATGATCTGGAATATATAAAAGAAGATATCGAGTTTGTAAAAAGAGAATTAGGGCTTATCGATCAAGGAGGAGATAAAGATACTACTAAAGCATGGGAACTGGTAGAAAAAGCAGAATATTTGGTTGGTGAGATGGAAGAAGCTGTAGAAGACGGAGATTACGATCGGTTAGAAGACCTTGGTTGGGAGCTTGAAGAGATAGGAAAAGCTGCTGAACATGAATTAAAGAAACTTGGACTTGAATTCCATGATTCAACAGACTCATACATAGACAGTGTGAATGTGGATGATGTGGATTCATTGCTTAAATTTCTGTTAGAACACGTATCGGATGATCTTTTGGATGCAGTGATTGATAAACTGATGGATCGTATCCAGGAAGACGACTTGAACGACATTGCCGAATATACAGATGAGTTTGGTGATATCGGTGTTGACGATATTCTTCAAAACACTTGGGTAGAGCTGGAAAAATTGGACGATATGATAGAGAAAAAATTGGAACAACTCGCTTCTCTTGAAAGTAAAATCGTAAAACTTGCAGAACAAATAGAAGTTATCGAAGAAGATATCGGCGAAGTTGCAGAAACACTTGCAGCCTACAACTTCGATGACCATACAGATGACGCTATCACTCTTCAAGATGAAATGCACTCAACTCTTGAAGACATGTATGAAAGCGGTGCATCAGATGATGAAATGAAAGCGATAATGACAGATTACAAAACTGCAATCAAAGACCTCAAAGACGAAGCAAAAGAAGCCAAATACCAAAACGGCACAATCCCATTCAAAGACACAGATGATGATCAGTGGTACACAAGGTTCGTAGCTGATGCGGTTGATCGAGAAATTGTAAGCGGATACGCAGGTGACCTGGTCGGATATTACGGTCCTGGAGACAACGTAACTGTCGCAGAAATCCTAAAAATGGCCCTAAAAGGCAACGGCCACAGTGAACAGGACGGAACAGTACTCAATCCATACGCAATTGAACACTGGGCAGAAGGATATTTTGTTACAGCAGAAGAGATAGGATTAACACTGGTCGCAAACGCAACAAGAAAACCTGATGAAGGAGCTACGAGATCAGAAGTTTTGAGAGTCCTATTCGAAGCAGGTGACGTCGATGTCCCAGAAACAACAGAAGAGGTATTCAGCGATGTATCTCTTGCGCACGAAAACGCAGATTACGTGATGTACGCATACGAGCTTGGAATAGTTAGCGGTGACGATAACGCAGATACATTCCGTCCTGATGATACAGTTAATAGAGCGGAAGCTGCAAAAATCCTTGCTAACTTCTTAGAAACTTTGGAAAACGAAGAACTTGTAAGTGAGTATCTTACAGACTAGAATTCGGAATGAATGATAAAATTTATCTTAAATCTATTATCGCGATACGCACATCCCTTCGAGAAGAAGGTCGATAAGTTTTTCAAAAAAATCAAATCAACGAGCAATAATTACCAGGTTCAGAAAACATTAGAAACCCTGATGCAACAGAACCTGGTAGTTTTGGATTTATGGATGGAAAAGAAATACAAGAATTATAAATATATGAAAAAAAGAGTCCGCCGAAAAATGTACGAAGATGTAAAAGCACTAAACGCGGATTTCGATCATTACGCAAAAAACAACCTAGTCGCCCCCGCAAGAGCAAAAGAAATGGTCGAATCCCACGGCCTCAAATTCCCACAGCGCAAACAAAAAGAACTCACATACCTCGCAACGATAATGGCCTATTTAAAACCGGGCCCTCATTACGAATATCAAAAAGCGGCAAACTTCGGAAAACTTTTAAAAAACCCCAAAAAAGAAAAGCTGATAGGGGACTGTAACCAAATCGTAACCCTCTACAGCTACCTCTACTCGCGCAAATACCCGATTTCAGACCTCAACATCAAACTGCTCCCAGGCCACGTCTGCCTTCATTTCGAAGGAATAGATATCGAAGCCACGAACGCAACTTTCCATCACTACAAAGAACACGAAGGAGTCCTCCCAATAACAGAACTGATGACAACCAACCTCCTCGACGTCTCAGACGCAACAGAAAAAACCGCCTCAGTCGACCCACGAACGATTGTAAAACGCGCCCAATTCGCCTACGCAATCAGCAGCAAAAAAGACCTCGTAAAACGCAACCTAGACGTAGCCTACCGAAACGTCGGAATCATGCTCATGAAACGCAAAGAATTCAAATCAGCCATCTTTTTCTTCGAGAAACTGGGCGACCAAGATTTGCTAAAAACAGGACACAGAAACGCCGCAATCCACTTCTTGAACGAAAAAAACTACTCTACCGCCGCACACCACGCCCAGCGCGCAGGAGACGAAAAACTCCAGAAGTCAGTCACACGAAACCAAGGCGTAAGCTTTTACAACAAAAAGAACTACGAAAAAGCCCTCACATACTTCCGCAAAATCAACGACGACCGCATGATCAAGGCCTGCTACCAAGGCAAATACAACAAACTCTCCCGCAAGATCAAAGGCGTAAAAACCGTCGACGACGCCCGCAAATACCGCTCAACTTATCGGGAGATGCTCGAACTCGCTCACAAAATGGGAAATGAACAGGCAGCGAGTTATGTCAGGGGAGTGCTGAATAAAATGTAGAATTTGGAATGCCGAATGTGGAATGTCGGATTTCGAATGTGGTTTTTGGGAAAACGGAATTAAGATTTTTCCAAGATGCAAAACCGCCACGGGAGCAACCACATATACCCAAGTTAAGGTTTTTATAATCTTTTTGGTGAGCTTGGAAACCTTTGCTTCAGCAAAGTTTCCCGCGAACAAAAAAAGAATATAAAAATCGCAATGGTGGAGCATATCGGACTTGAACCGATGGCCTCTTGCATGCCATGCAAGCGCTCTAGCCAGCTGAGCTAATGCCCCATTATGTTTCTGGTTTTCAAATTGGTTCTAGCCTAACGGTTTTACTTATTGTTGGCTAGAACGCTTTTTGCGCTTTATTTATAGGGCTGAAGGCTCTCCAGCTGAGCTAATGCCCCAAATTGTCAAAATTATATCAAAAAACAGATGTGACGTATAGCTTTGCCAAAAGTAACGAATTTGATAAGCATAAACTTGCCCCTTCGCTTTGCTGCGGGGCTATGGTGGGCCTGGTTGGACTTGAACCAACGACCAATCGATTATGAGTCGACTGCTCTAACCACTGAGCTACAGGCCCAAATTTTCAAGGAAGCACACGCAATCTTAATATAAAACGGCGAATAAAAAAACATAATCTCAAAAATACCACACTGCAAACTGCCAGTTGCCAGTTGCAAGCTACTTCGCCACCGCCCTCGCAAGCAGAGACTTCTTCCTTGCAGCAGTCTTATCATGCAAGATGTTCTTCTTAGCAGCCATATCGATCTCTTTTTGAGCGCGTGGGAGAACTTTAATCGCCTCATCGACCTTCCCGGCCTTAACAAGGTCCAAAACCTCTCTCATCGCTTTTTTATACCTAGCACGCGTATTATAGTTGCGTGCCCGTTTTGTGCGAGATTGGCGTAAAGCTTTTTTTGCTGCTGATGTAATTGGCATAAAATTTCTCTACAGATTTAGCGAGGGAGAATATAAAGAAATAAAGGAGATAAGTCAAACATAAAATCAGGTAAAGCGTTTATTTTTAGTGCGAAGCGGCTCTGCAGGCCCAAAGGGCCGAAGCCCTAGCGCAGCACAAAAATAAACGCGATTATTTAAGCTTTTTTTAAGGTCACTATGCTAAATTCCACACACTTTCTCCTGTGCACACGGAAAAAATTCAAAAAAAATAACCCAAAAAAAACATGAAAAGATTCATATCTTTGCTTGTGTTGGCACTAATTCTAATGCCAAACCTAAGCCTGGAGGCGAAAGCAGCCTCAGCTCTCGATGTTGTAATCAACGAAATAGCATGGGGAGGCTCTCTCGACGATTCATCGGACGAATGGATCGAGCTCAAAAACAACACCGACTCAGAAGTCGACCTGACAGGTTGGACAATCGTTGACGACGAGACATCGACCTACGAACTTTCCGGCACAATCGCCGCAAACGGATACTTCCTGATAGAAAGCCACGAAGACGCAGTTTCAGGAGTAGATGCAGACCTAATAGTAGGTCTTTCTCTTGCAAATTCCGGCGACACCCTCGTGCTTTATGACGCAGACGGCAGCACTATCGACACAGTCAATTCATCAGGAGGGGACTGGCCTGCGGGGGACAACGATACAAAAGCCTCAATGGAACGCGTTGACCCCGAATCAGAAGGCAGTGACAATTGGAGCGACTGCACTACAAGCAGCGGTTACACAGCAAGTGGAGGCTCAGAAATTCTCGGTACACCTGGATCACTCAACAGCGTTAGTGAAAGCTCAACCGGAACAACAGTCACACTCACGGTTTCGGACGAAATGCCGGCAAGTGGCGACACCATTACAGTGACAGCGACCATAACAGATGTGGAAGAGCTGTTTTCTTACGGACTCGACATCGAGTACGACTCTGCAGTACTGACTTATCAATCCACAACAGAAGGAGATTTTCTGAGCGAAACCTCATTCAACGCAGAACTTGAGGACAGCACAGAAGGAACTCTGGTCATCGGTGGAGCTCGCACTCAGGAAGACAAAGAAGGTGTCTCAGGCGATGGAACACTCTTTGAAGTAGAGTTTTTAGTCGCAGATAACCCAGGAGCTTCTTCAGATATCACAATTTCAAACAGCTTTATCGCGAATTTAGACGAAGATATAGAAGCAAGTTTTGAAAGCACTTCAATAACAGTTGAAGCAAGCGCAAGCCAAGCTGAAAACGCAGCAGCAGCGGAAGGAGAAGAACGATATTCGGTCACATTAACCTGGGATGAGCCGACAGACGGAGCTGATTATTACAGGATCCTAAGGCTTGACTCAGCAGGCGATTACGAAGAACTCACAACAACGACCGAAACAACCTATACGGACGACTCATACATCATTCCGGACAACACCTATTCATATCAAATCATCACAGTTCTAGGCAGCTCAGAGAGTGAAGCTATCGAAGTCACAGGTTCCGATTCTCGAGGTGTAAAAGGGGACAGCAACAGATCAGACAGAGTAGACGGTCGAGATCTTGAAAACCTCGCTAAACATTATGGAGAAACCTCTCTCGATGAAGATTATGACGTACTTATCGACACAACATACGACGGCAACATCAACGGAAGCGATCTTATCGATTTAGGAGTTAACTGGGCACTTACGTACTCAGATTAAATCTATAAAAACCTTAATGGAGGAGGCCTTTTATTCGCAAAGTCTATAGCGGCCTCCTCCCACGGGGTAAAAATCACTTCCAACTTCCAACTACAAACCAACTCTTCTGTCTTCAAACTTCCAACTTCAAACTATGAATACCATCACAATAACAACCTACGAATCGGCAACCCAGATAACAGCGGTCGTAAGCGCGAACAACATCGATCAGCCCGTTCTCGGTCTGGCATTTGACCTCTTGTTTGATCCCTATCTGCTCTCATACTTATCTTACGAGGAAGGTGCGTACTTCGAGAGCGGAGGGGATCCCATATATCTCGTAACCAACTCAATCGATCACCAAGGCGGAAAAGTAATCACAGGCATAACTTTAAAAAGAACAGAGCAACCGGTCGACTCCAGCGGCACAATCATCGCATTTAATTTTGATATTCTCGATAAAACAGACACCGAGCTTATCTTTAAAAATCCAATAATCTCAAAAATCAACGACCAAGGCGAAAGAGAAGACCTAGATTACATCGAATGGATAGATCAAGAGGTAAATTTCGCACGAACAGTAGTCGAAACCACTCCTGTAGAAACCCCACCAACTCAAGAAACAGAAACAGGCACAGGCTCAGTCGAAGAAGAGCTGCCGACTATCTCAGAAATCGGCTCAGCAAACATCTTCGAAGCAGAGTCAACATTACTTCTACCAATCATATTAACTTCGCTTCCATTACTTCTGTTAATTTGTTACATTGCATGGCGCAAATTAAAGAAACGCTATGCTGTCAAAACCACTAATCCTAGCATCACAGAGCCCCCGCCGGAAGAAACTTCTTCAAGAGATTGGGCTTGAGTTTGAAGTCGATCCCGCAACAAAATTCACTGAAATACTCGATAGTGAAGATCTCACACCATCAGCAATCGTAATCCACAATGCAGAAGGCAAAGCCATTGAAGTAGCGATAAAACACCCAAATTCATACATTCTAGGTGTAGATACATTGGGTGCGTACCAAAATCACATCCTCGGTAAGCCAAAAGACATAGACGACGCTCGCAGAATTCTCCAAATCCTAAACGGAACAACGCACGAAGTCCTATCGGGCATTTGCCTTGTCTCAACAGATCCAAGGGGAGAAATAATACAAAAAAAATCTTGTGCTGAAAAAACCTTGGTCACATTCGCAAAAATGAGCCCGGAAGAGATAGAAAGTTACATCAAATCAGGTGAATCAATGGATAAAGCAGCCGCATTCGCGATTCAAGGCTTAGGATCACTTTTTATCGAGAAAATAGACGGAGATTACTTCAACGTGGTCGGTTTACCAATGTTCAGACTTCATCAGATGTTCAAAGAACTTGGTGAACAGCTCATAAAATGATATAAAAAATATATATAAACCCGTTTTGCGACAGCAAAACAACCACACTGCAAGCTGCAAGTTGCAAGCTGCAAGCTAACTAAACCAAAACAAAAATGGCAAAAAAAGGAGGAAAAATAGCCCTCGCATTAGGGCTCGTTACAGGTGCAGTAACAGGGATTCTCTTTGCACCAGGTAAAGGCAAAGATCTTCGAAAAAGAATCACAAGCGAAAGGAAAATCGGTGGGACAGGAGCAAAAGCTTTAGGCAAAGATATCAAAAGAATGGGAGAAGAGATCTTCGACATGATGCACGAAATAGCAGAACTCGATGAAGTTCAAGGCGCTTGGAGTAAGTTGAAAGGAGAAACAGCCAAGATGACCAAGATGAAGAAAGAAGATATAGATGAAATTGTTGCAAAAGCACACAAAAAAGCGGAAGACATGAAGAAATTAGTGAACAAATACGCAAATCACAAGAAGAAGACCATAACAAAGAAAGTGACCAAAAAAGCAAAGGCAGCCAAGAAAAAAGTCAAAAAAGCCGAGACAAAAGCACGAAAAACTGTTAAAAAGGCTGCAACCAAGGTAAAAAAAGCTGCCACAAAGATAGAAAAAAAGGCCAGCCCGAGGAAGCGAACGAAGTAAGCGATCCCCGGGCCCCTACAAATAAACGTTTCGCATTAGCGAAACACAATATACAGAACTAAATACTGGGATACATGAAACTTACTATCGGAATAATCGGCGGCAAAGGGAAAATGGGAAAAGCCTTTGCCAGGTTCTTCGAGGAACTTGGATACAAAGTACTAATCTCCGACCTCAAAACCAAACTGACCAACACCCAGCTCGTCAAAAAAGCTGACGTCATAATCGTCTCTGTCCCCATAGACAAGACCGAAACAGTGATCAAAAAAGTTGTACAACACCTCAAGCCGCAGCAATTAATCATGGATCTAACCTCGGTCAAAGAAATGCCTGTCCGAGAGATGGCAAAAGGAAAGGCTTCAGTAATAGGGCTGCATCCGATGTGCAACGACACAACCTTTGGCCCAGGACAGAAAATGCTCGTTTGCCCCAAGAAACCAGGTAAATGGCTCAAATGGGTCGAAGATACCTTCAAGAACAAAGGAGGACTTATCCTTCATAAATTAACAGCAAAAAAACACGATGAATTAATGAGTGTAATTCAGGGGCTCGTTCATTTTGCAGAATTCACATTCGGAAAAGCCCTCAAAGAAAGAGGAGTAGAAGTAAACGATTTACTTCCGTTTGCGAGCCCAGCTGCAGGTTTAAAAACAGAAATAGCAGCTAGGATTTTATCTCATGACCCTAAGTTATACGGAGGTATTCAAATCAACAACGAACGTATCCCCGAAATAATAGAAACTTTTATTGCATCAGCAAAAGAACTTCAAGAAGTAGTAAAAAACAAAGATCTAAAAGGGTTCTGTAAATACTTCAACGAAGCATCAGAATTCCTCGGGGATTACAGATATCAAGCTCAAAAAGAAAGCGACTGGATCATCATTCAATGGTTAGAAAAATTCAACAAAAAGCCAACCATAGAACAAAAAAAGTGTTCAAAAAGAGATATCGTAGTTTTAGGCCCAGAAAATTCATACTCATACTTCGCAGCAGAGAAGCTAAATAAGAAGTTGAGATTAAAGAAAAACATATGCTGCTTACCTAAAATAGAAGATGTTTTCAATGCTGTTGCTAGCAAAAAAGCTTTTGCAGGAATAGTCCCAATTGAGAACAATTTACATGGCACAGTCCGCGAAACAATGGACAACTTGTTCAAAAAAAATGTTCAAATACGCGCAGAATTCAAAATGCCTATCCACCATTGTTTCGCCACTTTAAACAAAGACGCAAAAATAAAATCAATATTTTCCCACCCTCAAGCACTTTATCAATGCTCAGATTATATAAAAAAGCATTATAAAAAAGCAGAGTTAGAAAAAAAAGCCAGTACTTCTGCAGCATTCCAGTACACCAAAAAACTCAAGCTAGACGATGCAGCAGTAATTGGACCCTTAAAAGCTGCACAAAACCTCGGATTCCACGTACTTGATAAAAACATAGAGAACGATCACCGAAACACAACAACTTTCATCCTAATCACGCACAAAAACGCAAGATTTCATACAAGAAACCCTCAAAAAGTCTCAATCGCCTTCCATTTCTCGGAAGACAGCGCAGGAAGTCTTCACGGCGTCCTCGGTGACTTCAAAGAAGCAGGAATCAATCTGACCAGACTCGAATCCAGACCTGCAGAACACGCACTAGGGTACTATATATTCTTCCTCGATTTCCAGGGCACGCTCAAGAAAGCAGAAAAAACACTAAGCTCAATCAAGAAAAAGGTGGCGAAGTTGAAGGTGTTAGGGGAGTATTAACAAGGAAGCTCCTGAATAATCCTCAAATCAGGTATAAGATGCTGCAAATCAGGATCGGTGTGTTGACGTTGATGATCCCAGTGATTAATTACAGCAATAAAATCCGAATTATATAATAACCTAAAAATGAAAGCCCTACTGGTTAACAAACGCATAGATGGATCTGCAAAATGCCTTACAAGAAAATCCACCATATTAGCAGCAGCACAGACACTGTTTTCAGAAATAATTGTTATAAATTCGACAAAATGATGATCACTCGGCAACTGCAAAACATTAGCAACAAAACTGCGTATTTCATCATCAGATGGCAACCCAACCTTAATTATCGGCACGCCAAGCGCATCAACCTCCTGCCGTATATCTGAATAAACAGCTGTGCATAAAGAAATAACAACCTTCTTGCCACATTCATGAGCCAAGGTGCGAGCTGCTTCAAGCTGACTGGGGCAAGTCACTTCATCTAGACAAAATCCATCCTTGTCATCTCGATGGGGAGCCAAAGCTAATTCTATTTCATCAGGTTCTTTAGCAAATTTCAGACGCAACAAACAACGCGCTGGTGAATCAGCTATCCATCGATTAGCAACGGAAGTTTTACCAACTTTTGTGGTCCCAAGCAACACAACCAGAGGATGTTGTGCTAAAGTATCCTCAATCTCTGTCAAAACCAACCCATTTACACCGTTCACATCAAAACGATTAGGATGAATCGGGAGATAAGTATCAATAGGAGGCACCTCTTCACCTCTCAAATGTTCCCGAAGCGCTGCAAAATCCAGCTCATCAAACAGCTCAAGTGCTCTATCCAAAGGGTTTTCCTGATGATCGGGGGGCATAACAAAATATTATAAGAGCCCGATCCTAACAGGTAATCATCAGGTTTTCAAGCTAATTTGACCTAAGCTCCCTCATCATCGCAATCTTCTTCTCAATAACCTCCTTCGTCCCAATATCCTTCCTGTAAAAAACAGGCCCCTTCACGCTACCCATTGCAGAAGTCGCCAATTTAGCAGCCTCATCCAGCTCCCCAGCAATCCCAACAAACGCCACAGCCCTCGATCCACCTAGATAAAGCCCATCTTCACGCTGATCAACAGAAGCATAATAAGTTTTAACCCCGGAAGGAATCTCGCCAACCTCAATCTTCTCACCTTTAACAGGCTTATCAGGATAACCATCAGGCACAATGTATTTACAAACAGTAGCTTTTTTCTCAAATCCAATCTCCATCCCACCAAGAGACCCCTCAATCGTCGCCTCGCAAATCCCCACAAAATCAGTTTTCAAAATAGGCAAAACATTCATCGCCTCCGGATCACCAAATCGAACATTGTACTCGATCAACCCAACCTTATCGTGACAAGCAATGAATCCGCCATACATAATCCCTTGATAATAAGTCCCAGTCTCCTCATAAAGCGCTTTCGCAACCTGAACATTAATCTCATGCGCATCTCGAATGTCTGACGCCTCCAAAAACGGCAAAGAATGGTCCTCACAGCTGTAAGTACCCATCCCACCGGTATTCGGCCCCTTATCACCATCATAAGCTCTCTTATGGTCTTGAACGGCCGGCATCGAAACAACAGTCTTTCCATCCACAAAACTCATCAAAGAAAACTCCTGACCGACAAATTTTTCCTCAACAACAACTTTCCCATCCTCCTCAATACACTTCTCAGCATACTTAACCCCATCATCCACGCTCTCAAGATGATCTCCAGAAACTTTCACACCCTTACCACCCTTAAGTCCATCAGCCTTAACCACATAATTCCCACCGAGCTCCTCCATAAATTCGCGCAAACCCTCCGAACTATAAAAAATCTTAAACTCCGGATTCCCGGGAATATTATATTTACGCAAAAGATCACGAGCAAAAGACTTCGACGACTCAAGCGCCCCCACAGTCATCATCGGCGAGGCCGACTTAACCCCAATCTCAAGCAACATATCGACAATCCCATCAGCAATCGGCGCCTCAGGCCCAATCACAGCAAAATCCGGCTTAGTAAACTTCGCAAAATCACGAATCTTGTCAAAATCCGCAAGACTTCCAACCTCATAAGCCGCAGACAAACCAAACAAACCAGGATTCTTAGCTCCGCCATAAGTAAAAACCTCCGCACCACTCGAGCTCCGCACCAAAGTCTCCGCCATAACATGCTCCCGCGCCCCATTCCCGATAATAAGTACTTTTTTCATGTTTATGTTTTAAGCAAGTAATAAAAAAATCATTTCTCACTCCAACACTTCTCACTCACTTCTCACTTCTGATTTCTGCTTTCTCACTTACAACAGCGGCGCCTGCCGTGCCTCAGCCTCACACGCTCGATCATCCATTCGCGCAACTTCAGCCTTATCCAAATCTTTCTCATCAACCTCACCTTCAGGATAATTCCCATTGAAACAAGCGGTACAAAAATCGTTAACATCCCCGTAAGCAACCGCATCAACAAGGTCATCAAGTTCTTGATAAAAAAGCTCATCCGCCCCAATCGACTTCTTAATCTCCTCAATAGAAAGCTCATTAGCGATATATTCCTTGCGACTCGGCAAATCTATCCCATAAAGACAAGGAAATCTCAAAGGAGGAGCCGCAGATGCAAAATAAACTTCAGCTGCTCCAGCCTCTCTTACCATGGTGATGATTTGCTTCGATGTATTGCCTCGGACAATGCTATCATCCACTAAAAGAACCCTCTTCCCCTCAAGTTCCGGAACATTCGGCGTCAATTTGTATCTGATAGACTTCTTGCGAATCTCCTGCCCCGGCATGATAAAAGTTCTTCCGATGTAACGATTTTTGATCAAACCTTCACGCATTTTCACCCCTAATTCATGAGAAAGAGCCACAGCCGTTGATCTGGAAGTATCAGGAACAGGGGAGACAACATCAATATCAAGATTCGCAGCCTTAACCTGCTTAGCAAGCTTTTTCCCCATATGCAGACGAGATTTATAAACCGAAATCCCATCAATAATCGAATCTGGCCTGGCAAAATAAACATGCTCAAAAATACAAGGCGTAAACTTCTTCTCCGCAACCTTTTTACGATGAACCTTGCGATCATTATCTATAAAAATCACTTCACCGGCCTCAACATCAGAAACCCGCTCAAATCCCAAAACCTCCAAAGCAACAGATTCAGAAGCAACAATATAATCTGTGTTCAGCCCCTCTCGTTTACCAAAAACACCGGGCCTTAGCCCATGCGGATCACGAAAAGCCACC
Source organism: uncultured Candidatus Peribacteria bacterium (assembly GCA_964538865.1). Classification (GTDB taxonomy): domain Bacteria; phylum Patescibacteriota; class Gracilibacteria; order UBA1369; family UBA12470; genus CAZIHU01. The sequence goes on along the minus strand of CAZIHU010000019.1, from coordinate 6,184 downwards.
ATGCCTTGCCCAGCAATATGCGCAACTACAAAATAACCGCCACTAATCTTCTCATGAACCTCCTTAATAGCATCAAAAACCTGCTCCGGAGTCAAAACCTTCCCCGGCTTCTGCCTCCTTATAGCTTTCGCCAAAACATGCATAATAATCTCAACATCACAATTAGAATTGACCATGACAAGCTCATCTTTAGCAAGTTGCTCCCTCAATTCTTTGTAGCGCAAAAGAGTACCGTTATGAGCTATCGCAATCCCGTAAGGCGCAGACCGTCTAAAAGGTTGCGTATCCCCAATTCCACACCCTCCAACAGTCGGATAACGCAAATGCCCAATACCGATAGGTCCAACAAGCGTACGCATAACCTCAGGCGTAAAAACATCCCTCGTAAGCCCAACGTCCTTATGTAAATTGAAACGCTCTCCGTCATAAGTCACAATTCCACAAGCATCTTGCCCTCTGTGCTGCAAAACAATCATCGCATCATACAAATCATAAGCCACATTCTCACTCCCATAGATTCCGATAACTCCACACATAATTTTTTAAGTTAAAGACTTTTTATAAGCAGCCAAAGTATTTTCCATCAAACAAGCCACAGTCATCGGCCCAACCCCTCCAGGCACAGGACTAATGAACGAAGCTTTTTCAGAAACAGCATCAAAATCAACGTCGCCAACAATTTTTCCATCAACCTTACTAATCCCAACATCAACAACAATCGCACCCTCTTTCACCATATCAGCAGTAATCAAACCCGGCTTCCCAACAGCAACCACAAGAAGATCAGCCTGCGAAGTATGACGAGCAAGATCCTTAGTTTCGATATGACAAATCGTCACAGTCGCCTGCCGATTGAGAAGCATAACAGACATCGGCTTCCCAACCACATTGCTGGCCCCAACAACAACAGCATCCATCCCTTTAACATCAATCTCATAATGATCAAGCATCTTGAGAACACCTTTCGGCGTACAAGGCGCCAGCTCCATAAACTCCTCCGACAAAAACATTTTCCCCAAATTATAAGCCTGAAAACCATCAACATCCTTATACGGACATATAGACTTGATAACCTCAGGCACATAAATACGCTCAGGAAGCGGCAATTGAACCAAAATTCCATGCACATCATCACGCCCATTCAAATCATCCACAAGCTCACTAAGAGACTCAGTCGTAACCTCATCAGGTTCAAGATCGATCTGTTCCCACTCAATTCCGACCTTCTCGCAAGCACGCTTCTTCATCTTCACATAAGTCTTACTTGCCGGATTATCCCCAACCAAAATAACCACCAATTTAGGTGGCTTATCAAGTTGACGCACTTCTCCCGCGACTTTTTCTAGAATCTTTTCCGAAACTAACTTGCCGTCGAGGAGTTGCATAGATAGGGCTTACTAAGAAATACTATTGTAAGGAAAAAATAAATAAAATTTTTGATATGCGAAGTAAAGGCGACGAAGTCGTATCAAATTAGATACGGCAAGGAGCCTTTGCAAAGCATATCGGAAATTATATTGTTTTTTAGCCATAATAGTATTTTTTAGTAAGCCCTAATATAGGGGAGTGAAAGTGCCCTGATTTTAACAACTGATTTAAAGTAAAGCAATCAGCAATTTTATAGCGAACAAAATCAAAACCAAAGATACACAAACCTCAAATATATTCTTTATCTTTTTCTTTCCATATGCATGTACTATTTTTCCAAGCTTCTCAGCTCAAAACAGCACCAGCTTAGATGATGTAAACTTTAAATTTTATCCAGAACAAGTAGACCCCAATAGCAAAAAGAACCCAAAATAATACGCTTACTAGTAAATTCAAATATAATGGTAATTTATTCGCAAATAAGTAAACACTTAGAAGATAAGCAAAATAAGGAATAAGTGAAAATATACCAAATAATGCTGTGTTTTTTAGTTCAACAGAGCCTTTTTGTCCAACGATCACATGAGCAATTAATGCAAAGGTTGGGAATAGCGGGATTAATCCTGCAACAAAATAATTCTTGGTTGTCGAAACAAGTGAAATCAGTACTACGATAACTGCTCCGCCTATTGCTTTGATCAATAATGTCATTAGTCTAAATTTAATGCATACACGACTTTAACAATAACAAGATAGCACAAAGCACAATTAAGCGACACAGTCTGTTCTATAAGAAGTTACCTCACTCACCAGTCGAAAATAACCCTCATCAGCTCATTTTGTACACGACGTCACCCTCTCTAACCTTCTCGTCGAGTTTTAACCCGACAGACTGCCCAGCCGAAGCACTATCAACAGGTTCCATTTCGACCTGCATCGACGTAACAGCTTGCTCAAAATCCCTGTCACCACCTTTGACCTTGATCGTGTCTCCAACAGCCAAATTGCCGGTGAGATCAGCAGCCCCAACACCAATCTTCCCAAAAACATGCGTGATTTTTCCGATTTCTGTTTCTGCCATAATGAAATTAGGTTAAGAACTCACCCAGCATAACACGATAATCATAAAAAACGAAACAGGCACTCACAAGTACTATCAACTCGTTTTAGGCCCTAGGCTCTAGCAGGGAGGCCAGGCTTTAGGAAGGGCAATACAAATAACAATACCCGCGAATTAATAATTTATGCGAAGACTTCTGCACACTCCTAATTATTTCAAGTTCAATGAAATTGAGCTTGAAATAAGAGGAAGGAAGCCGTCTGAGCAAAAATTATTAATTCGCCACTTCCCCCTCAACAATATCCCAAATAAGCTCCGCCGTATCATCAACCTTGTCCTGCAGCATCACATTTTTCCATCCATACTTTTCCCCAAGATCCTGAAGCACCAGACGACACTTCTCGATAAGCTCATCACTCTCTTCATGGATGTGCGTCTTCTCTTTCGCACTAATCACACGCGGCCCATCAATCAAAATCGCCAAATCTTCCTGAATCAAATATCGATTAACGCTTTCCAGCCAAAAAGTATCAAGCCCCTTAGCCGTACCCCAAGCAATCCCGGTCCCAGTATAATCCTCCGCGACAACAATATACCCATCGGAAAGCCACTTCTTAAGCGTCGGCTCAAACTGATATCGATTCAAAGCAAACCACATCTGAAGCTCCGCCTCAGTAATTTCCTGATGCTGCCCACTGCGAATAAACTCATTCAAATAAGGCCCAGTCGGCTCAAGATCATAAACAGGAAACTTCACATACTTAGTCTTCTTGCCGATAGACTCAAGCTTCGCCGCAAGTCTCTTAGCGTGAGTCGTCTTACCAGTATTGTTAGTCCCGTAAAGAGTAATAAACATGAATAGGTATCAGGTAGTAGGTATCAGGTATCAGGTATGAGATGTTTTCAATTTTTTAATTAAACCGTTAATTAGTTTTTGTACTCTAATTGTTTGTTGAGAAAAAACTTCAAACTCCTCATCTGAAATATACTTGATGTCCTTAGCAACTAAAAGATGATTTTGTAACTCACATAAGGAACCTTGAGCCATCGTGTAATATCTAATCTTATCTTTGTTGGTATTTCGAGGGAACCCTTCTGAAATATTGGCTGTAACTGAACCAGCTGATCTACACATTTGGTCTACTAATATATAAGTTGCTGATTTAGGGAACTTCTTAATGGTTCTGTAAACAGCAAGAACAAGCTTATGGCCTTCCTGCCATGCTATTAAATCGGTAAAATTTTTAATTTTCTCCACCATACCTAATACTTAATACTTGATACCTGATACTTAATACTTGATACCT
>CAZIHU010000019.1:0-2349 GCA_964538865.1 uncultured Candidatus Peribacteria bacterium | reverse complement strand
ATACCTAATACTTAATACTTGATACCTGATACTTAATACTTGATACCTGCTACCCAGTAGAACCAAACCCACCCCGACTCTCTTCACCAATCTCATCAACCTCTTCCCAATCAAATTTATCAATCTTCACAAAAACCCCCTGAGCAATCTTGGTCCCACGCTCAATCGTAACCGGCCCACCGCTGAAATTATAAACCTGAATCTTAATTTCATCATCCGGCCCACAATAATCATGATCAATAATCCCAAAACCATGTGGGGGAGTGACGCCATGCTTCCGCGGCGTACTCGAACGTGAAGCCACAATCAACATATATCCTTCCGGGACACCGACAACAACATTCCCCGGAATTAACTCAATAGTCCCGGGCTTAATCACACAAGTCTCACGAGCAATAATGTCGAAGCCAACAGATCCCGCAGTCTCATACTGCGGAAGCGGCAAATCTTTATCAATTCTTTTGATTTTTACTTTCATATCAAAGCTTTTAATTCATCAAAAACCTCACCCTCAATAACTCTACCATGCCCCGGAAAAATCACATCACCAATTTCAAAAACCTCCTTAAGACTTTTCATAAAATCATCCTCCTGATGCGCCGAAACACCTTCCTCACCACGAATAATATCCTCTCGCACCGCATCTCCCGCACACACATAAGTCACCCCATCCTCCCGATAAACAAAAGAAACATGATCGTCGGTATGCCCAGGCGTCTGAACCAGCTCAATATCAGCAGGCCACTGCACCCGATGCATCTTTCGATCCTTGTAAATAATCGCTTTCCCACTCGGCCAAAGAATCGCAGACCTGGTATAAATTGGACAATAATCATGAAACAAAAAATTGTTGGAAGTATGATCGAGATGATGATGAGTGTTAAAAACCGCATCAATATCAGCCGGAACCAACCCATGAAAAGCAAGCTCCGCCAAAAGTTTCTGCTTATGCGAAAAAGCACCCGGATCCACAAGCAGCCACTTCTTCTCGGAATTCCGAATCAAAACAGGCCCAGCAGTCAGGGGCTCAATCTCATAAAGCCCTTTCATCTGAGTATTGTGATGTTCACCTTGAAAAAGCTGGACGATCATGATTTAGAGTTCTTTTAAAGAGATCGCATGGTCGACTTTCACAGCAGGCCCCATAGTCGTTGTCAGTGTAACGCTCTTGATAAAAGTACCTTTCAAATCTTTCGGTTTATGCTCGATGATAGCTTTTAAATAAACTTTTACATTTTCAGCCAAAGCTCCTGCATCAAAAGAAACTTTCCCAACCATATTGTGAAGGTTCCCATCCTTATCATTGCGGAACTCAACCTTACCCTTCTTAATCTCGCCAATTGTCTTGGCAACATCTTGAGTAACAGTCCCGGCCTTCGGATTCGGCATAAGACCTTTTTGACCCAAAGTACGAGCAATCTTACCGATACTCTTCATCATGTCAGGAGTCGCAACCGCAACATCAAAATCCAGCCATCCCTTCTCAATCTCAGCGACCAAATCCTCGTTTCCAACCTTAATCGCGCCTGCATCAGTCGCTTCCTTGATCTTGTCATCGCCAACAAAAGCAACAACACGAACCTCCTTACCGGTGCCATGCGGCAAAGCAACCGTATCACGCATCTGTTGCTCAGCCTGCTTAGGATCGATCCCGAGATTCATGTGAATCTCAACCGACGAGTCAAACTTCGTTACAGAAGTTTCTTTGACTAATTCACAAGCTTCCTCGATCGGATAAAGCTTGTCTTTTTCGATTTTCTCGAGCATTGCTCGATACTTTTTACCATGTTTCATGGTCTTGAGGGTTAAGTGGTGCTAGCGACTCATCACGACGAGTCTCCCACGAAATAAATGAATTTTTAATCTTCCTTTTTGCGACGCTGAATCGTCCCCCAATGATAAAGCCAAAGCGGCGTACCAACCACAAAGTTAGCAACACCAATCGCCAAATCACGTTTCCGAGCGTCAGAATCCTCGGTAATCACACATTCTTCATACTCAGATGTGTCCACTTCATAATAACTACACCTGCTATCTTCCCAATAATTAGCATAATGCTCCAAAGGAAAAACATAAGTCTTAAGCCCCACATTCACAAGAGTGGTAGCTCCTACAATAAGAAATATCAACCCCACAGCCGCAAAGGTATAAAGATAAACACTCCTGATAATTTTTTGAAATTTTGATTTCATTGGAATAAAAATTAAATTCCACATTCTACGGCCTACGAACTACGGCCTACGAACTACGGCCTACGAACTACGGCCTACGAACTACGAACTACGAACTACGAACTACGAACTACGGCCTACGAACTACGGCCTACGAACTACGGCCTACGAACTACGG
>CAZIHU010000018.1:0-23500 GCA_964538865.1 uncultured Candidatus Peribacteria bacterium | reverse complement strand
AACTACGAACTACGAACTACGAACTACGAACTACGAACTACGAACTACGAACTACGAACTACCCCTCTACTTCCACCCCCATACTCCTCGCCGTTCCAGCAATAACCTTAGCTCCCGCCTTGATATCGTTCGCATTTAAATCAGGTTCCTTGATCTTCGCAATCTCCTCAAGCTGAGCCTGAGTAATTTTGCCAACTTTCTCTTTGTTAGGGACCCCAGACCCCTTCTGCAAAGAAATAGCCTTCTTAATAAGAACTGCTGCAGGCGGAGTTTTCATAATAAAAGTAAAACTCCGATCCTCATAAACAGTGATCTCAACAGGGACGATAGTATCGCCCATATCCTTAGTCTCGTTGTTAAACTGATTACAGAAATCCTGAATCTGAAGACCATGCTGACCGAGAGCAGGACCTACAGGTGGAGCAGGGTTAGCCTTGCCCGCAGGAATTTGCAGTTTTATAACTGTTAAAATTGGTTTAGCCATGATAATTACGTGTTATAGGTAATTTTTAAGTTGAAGCAAAACTACCTCCGAGTGCGCGGAGAGATTCTAGGGAGTTTTAGGGTTGAAGTCAACCTGATCTTCATCTTCCTGCATAGGGCAAGACCAATCTGGTAGCGGATCACAGAGGAAGGCTCAAAATCAACGGGGTTTCATTTGAGGAGTTGTATTGGTAGCAGTCCTATACCAATCTGCTTCAATCCGAGCCCAAACTGCACGAGGATCTGTATGTGTACCCACAGGTCTTCCAATAGAATCTGTTTGACGACCAATGCCAAAATTACTGCACATAAAACGACTATCTCTACAAAGAGAAAATCCCCCAACAACTGTATCTCTTCTTAACATGAGTGCGCCTTGTTCTCTTAACACGAGTGCGCCTTGACTTCTACAATGCTCTCTAAACCTTTGAAGGCCAGGAGCGATCACATGTATGCCATCAGTTGCTTCTGAGCCTTGATCATCGCGGTGTCCAGTTTCAAGGCGACTAGCATTCATAACGAAAAAGTTAAATGGTAGGACACAATTCTACCCCAAAACCCTAAATCCCGTCAAACACCTTCCGATCCACTCCCTCGATCCGCACGAACCCTCTCTAATAGGTCTGCCTTCATCGCCGCCAGATCAAGTTCTGGATATGTCGGTGGCTCATAATGACGAAGCCACGCCCCAAGATCATCATCACTTACACCATCGAGCCACTCCTCAAACTCAGAAGTCCCAACAGGCGGAACTGTAGTTGGATCAAATTCTGAACGGGGTTCCTCAGCACCCATAAAAAACATTTAAATAGTAGGACACAATTCTACTCCAAAACCCTAAAGAGCGTCAAACACGTTCTTAAACTCCATTAGCCCTGATTTTCAGCGTGATCACTAGTCAACAATTGACCTAGCTCGTCATCTGCCTCATCCAGGGTTCCAAGCAAAGCCTTAAACGGCTCTGATGATCCTTCTGCAGGACCACATAACCCTAACCCAAAATCCGGTGAGACAGGCTGCGCTGCAGGTGTAGGAGGGATACTTGGATCAAGAGCCCGCCTAAAATCTTCAAGTCCCATATTATAAAATTTAAAATAAGACAATTAATTCTACTCCAAACCCCTAAAGAGCGTCAAACACACCCTTAAACGCCTCATGATAATCATCCCCATAAGTAAACGCAAAAACACGCTCATCCTTCAACACAACCAAGAAAACACTCGTCGCCTTAACCGAGTGATTGAAATAAAAAGAAGCATCACCATAATTATTCACCTCATTGAGCTCACCACTATCCGCCGCATCAAGCCCACTTTGCTTTAAATCGGTATAAATCGTAAAAGCCTCAGTCGAATCCGAACAAATAACCTCATAAAGCCCCCCAGCATAAGTTTCTCCCTCAAAAAGCTCATAATAAAGCCGCTGCGCACTATCATCATCAAAAGACAGCAAATAAAACACACTATCCGGAAAAGTTTTCTCCTGAAGTTCAGCCGCAGCATCAAACCCATAAGAAGCATAATCCAGAGTGGATAAGTAAGCTGTGATCGTCGCCTCTTCCGTCACGACCTCAGCAGCCTCTTCCTCAACAACCTCATCTTCCACGACCTTCTCCTCGACGATCTCACCCTTCACGTCTTCCTGTCTTCCCTCTCCATGTCTATCAAGATAATCATGCACAACAAGCTCTCCAACAGTAATAATCACAACCGCCGAAAAAATTATCGTAAAAATCGTAAATTTATTCATATTTGTTTATTTTAAAGCACGCAAAAGATACCAAAAAAAAAACACGAAAGCCAGCACCCCCACTTTTCACTCCTTACTACCACTTGGTACTTGGCACCACCTCACTTGGGTCTAACATCATTTCTTTTTCACCTGCATAAAATCAAGCTCCACAGGCGTCTCCCTTCCAAAAATAGTAATCAAGACTTTGACCTTACCTTTTTCCTCATCAACATTATTAATAATCCCTTCATAATTTGCAAAAGGCCCATCCAGCACAACAACATGATCTCCATTAGCGAAATCAATCTTAAACTTAGGCTCAGCCTGCCCCATATGCCTTTTGATAACCTTAAACTCCTCCTCAGAAACAGGAACCGGAATAGTACCTGAACCAACAAAACCGGTAACATTCGGAGTATTTCGCACAACATACCAAGATTCATCATCAACAATCATATCCACAAGCACATAACCCGGAAACAGACGCTTCTTCTCGGTCTTCGGCTCACCCTTCTTAATAACAATTTGAGTCTCCTTCGGCACAACACAATCAAAAATCTTATCCTGCATATTCATCGACTCAATCCTCTGAATCAAAGCTTCACGCACAGCATCCTCATATCCTGAATAAGTATGAACAACATACCAATTACGACCTGTACCTTTAGCTTGTTTTGCCATGTGGAAATGAGAAGTTAGAAATTAAAAATTGCCAGCTGCAAGTTGCAAGTTGCCAGCTAACTCGCAAGCCTCAAAAGCTCTTCCGCACCGATACCAAAAACCAAATCCAAAGCACCCATAACCGCTGCAAAAACAGCACAAAAAGCAACCACAATAACAGTCAAAAGCACGGCCTGATTCTTGGTGGGCCATGTGATTTTGCCAAGCTCACCGAAACAATCTTTGAAATATTGAGTGATCTTACTAGTCATGATTATTAGATTTAATAGATAAAAATTCGACATCCCATATTCTATCCTCAAAAAGCCCTCGGGGCAACTTCGGACTCAATTTTAAATAGCTATTTGAAAAAAATCAAGAGTAAATGTTGCTCCACAAGCCAAAAAATGTTATAATAATTAGAAAAATCACGCATCAACAATGAAAAAATCAAAAAAACAAACGTACTTAAAAGCACTGATAGTGGCGGCAATCCTGATTGCCGTAATCGTTTATCTCATATGGACATCGCCGATTTCAGCGGAAGCTGCAAGCTACTTCAACCTGCCGGACGCCGAAAACTTCGGGGGAGTGCCGGACGTGGAAGGTGAAGATGCGGTAGAAAAAACACAAAACTTAATAGCAACCTTGATGAATCCGCTCAGGATTATCATGGGAGCAGCTGGAGTGGCACTTATTGTTTTGTACGGCTTTACCTTGATTATATCGGGAAGAAACGAAGAGACTGTCTCAACACAAAAAAGAGCGTTGGTCTGGGGGATCATCGGATTGGCACTTATCAGTATAGCTGCATCGGTTTCTGAAGTGTTCAACTTTGAGGAAGGAAGCTTCTTGGGTAGCGAAGAGACGATTTTGGAAAGGGCGCAGCTTTTTGATGATAGGGTGACGATAGTGATAACATTCCTGAAGTACATTCTGGGAAGTATTGCGGTGTTTACGATCGTGAGATCCGGATTCGTGATGATTACTGCAGGTGGTAGTGAGGAGACGGTTACGAGGGAGAAAAAGAACTTACTTGGAGGTTTTGTGGCGATTTTCTGTGTGATTATTGGGGATGTTGTTGTGAAAAAAGTTCTTTTCAATGTGGAAACTGTTGATAATGCGGCTGTTGTAAGTATTGATGCAGCAGCAGGTGTGGCGGAAATAGTGGCTATTACGAACTTCATGGTTTCTTTTGTGGGACCGCTTATGATTTTGGGGATGGTAGCAGGTGGATTGATGTATGCGATGGCAGGAGATGATGAAGAAAAAGCTGGAAAAGCCAAAAAAATCATTATCAATTCAATAATCGGCGCTCTTATTATTTACGGAGCGTTTGCAGTAGTAACAACATTTGTTAGCGGACAAATTTAATGAAAGGAAATATTCAAAAATTCGTGGTTTTCACTCTCATGCTGGTCATAGGACTTGCAGTATTTAAATGGGTACCAGAGGCAGCAGCATTGAGTTATGGTGATATTTTGGGAGAAGTAGGGGAAGAAATAGAACTTCCAGGATATGACGATGATTTACACGGAGAAGCTTACGAAGGAGATGGTTTAGATAGCATCACAAGCTCGATTTATTACGTTTTGGACTTCATAAAGTACATCCTCGGAGGGATAGCTGTACTTTTCATAATAATCTCATCATATAGACTCCTCACAGCCGGTGAAGGGTCAGATGAAGAAATAAACAAACAAAAAGAATATTTCACATGGGCTATTATAGGTTTAATAATAATCTTCATGGCCGACACGGTGGTCAAGGAGATGTTTTACGGAGAAGAAGGTGAAATCTTCACAGGAGACGAAGAACAGGCTTTGAGCTTTGCAACACAAGCTAATGCAGGAATAAAAGGAATATACACCCTACTCGAAGTGTTCGTAGGCGCAATCGCAGTATGGGCGATAGCTTACGACGGTGTTCGTATGATTGTAGGATCATACAGCGAAGAAGAAGTAACATCTGCAAGAAAACACATATTTTGGTCGCTTATCGGACTTGTACTTATCGGACTTTCAGAATTGATAGTAAAAGATATCCTATTCAGATACACACCAGAAGAAGGAGTCGAACTAGGTATCTCAGAAGGGAAATTGCTTATTGCAAATCTAACTAACTTTGTATCAGGTCTAATCGGATTCGTTTCGGTAGGAATGCTGATTTACGGAGGTTACCTATACATGTCATCAGGTGTTAGTGAAGAAAACACCGGAAAAGCCAAAAAGATCATCATGGGCGCAATCCTCGGTATAATCATGGCTGGAGCAGCATTCGCAATAGCTTCATCAGTGATACCGATAGAGGTGACGAATTAGATTGCAACTTGCAACTTGCAGATTGCAGATAAGGTTCTGTGAGATTCATATGGAATACCCCTTGAATTCCAAGCCGTTTTTTGGTATAATTAACAGATAAAAACAAACCCAAATACTCATGCGCATAAGAAAACACATAGCGGCAACGCTAATTACCATGGTAACAACTCTGTTACTAATCACGCCAATGGTGGCACACGCGGGCATAGAACTTGACCTGATTCCAGACGAAGCCGAAGACAAATTATGTGAGGGGCTGGACGAAGGTACAGGAGGCATTTTGAGTTGTGAAGACGATACAGGAGACATAACAAGTTTCACGGAATTCGAAGGTTCTTTTGATGCTCCGAGTACGGAAGGATATGACGAAGGTCTCACGCAGGCGACAAGCGCCCGTGAATTCATATTGAATGTTACCAATTTCTTCTTGTCGTTCCTTGGGTTAGCGGCAATAGCGGTAATCATTTATGGAGGTTTTCTTTATGTGACTGCAGGAGGGCAGGATGAGCAAATGCAAAAGGGTAAGAAATCAGTGATGTATGCAATTATAGGTATTTTGATTGTTCTTTCATCATACGCGATTGTTAACACCCTTATCAGCGATGCCGCTGGAGGAGGAGAAGATCGCGATAGTAGCTCAATCTATTCATCTGGAGATGAAGTAACCGGCGAAGAAATCGATGCTTACAATGTGAATGAAATTGCCCAAGACCTTCAAAACATCGCATCAGAATATATCGATGTATATACGACTTACTCAAATGTTTATACATACATAGAATATGGACAGTCTGTCGATGCACCAGATGTGGAAATGGTATCAAGTATAGTGAATTGGTTGTGGGAAGACAGTGAAACCCCCGCAGATGAAGAAGATATGAAATTAGTTAGGGAGTATGTTGAACTCATGGATGAGGTTGTACAGGAGATCATGGATATGGTGGATAGATATAGTGATACTTATGAAGCCGCTGAGGATATGAAAGCTTATACAGAATCGATCTTATATGATGCAAGCTGGGACAAAATGTATTCTTCAAATAACTCTTGGATACCTAAAGCTTATGCGGAAGGCGATACATACTATGAATATGGAGATTTTGAAGATTTGGAAGAAGATATTACCGAAGGCTTCAAAGTCTTAAAAAAAGCCGCAAACGTAGATTTCAACGAAACAATAGGAGAATATAATGAAACATTAAAAACATATAGAAATCTGTTTGATACAGGTGAAGAAATAGGTGTCAGCGTGACATTGACCGCAATCATAGATCAGTTCAACGTGCTTGTGAAAGATGGTGAAGGGTATTTCTCAGGAGAAGGAGAGAGTAGAAATAGAGACACAGACGACTTCATCGAAGCCTCCGTCTTCCGAGAAGTTATCGATGAACTCGGCATACTGTACGCAATGGTTGAAAACCTCGAATTCGTCACAGGTGTAATCACAGCAAGTGCAAGCGAAGGAAATTCTCCATTCATTATAAGTTTCGATTGTCTTGAATCTTACGATCCAAGCGATTTATCCATAGATGGAGATACACAATGTTACTGGGATTTGGAAGGTGAAGGATATTACGACACAACAGGAGACGCACTAAGTTATACTTATGACGAAGTAGGAACTTATAGAGTCGGATTAAGAGTAACTAGCCAGGATGAAGATATTGCTCCAGGACAAAGCTATTTAAGCATTACAGTCAATCCACCCGAATCCAATATTGTAGTGACGGCAACAGCCGGAAGCAGATCTGTTGAACTGGCTAATTACGAGGACGGTTTAAACAAAACAAGCGCCATATTTACAGAATCAGAAGGCCTAGCAGGAATAACAATATCACTGGATGGCACAACTGACGGAACAGGAGAAGACACAGTCTATCACACACTAGACTGCGGTAACGGAGAAGAATTCGAAAGCGAAAACGTCATCGAAGAAGTCTGTTACTACACGCAGGCAGGTCAATACGACCTCAGAGTCGAAGTTACAGACATGAAAGGGAACACCGACCGATATGTCGGAACAGTGAAAATAAAATCACCCGCAGCAAGCATTTTGACCAGCAAATATTCAGGAGATTTAAATGCGGAATTCACATTTGATGGATCAGCTTCTGCTACAGACGTCGGAACAATTACAAACTACACGTGGTCAGCTATCAGTGTAGATGGGGCGGAAACAACTCTAAGCAGCGAAGCCGAAACAGAGACAATTTTCGACACACCAGGCATATACACAATCTCACTAACCGTTACGGACAGTGCCGGCGAACAAGATACAGATTCGATCGAAATCACAGTCGAATCTACTCCTCCGGTAGCAAAATTCGATTACTCAATACCGGATTCGACACAACCGGGTACAGTACATTTTGATGCGGGAGACAGTTATGATCCCGATCCGGAAGACGTAATTTCGTTCTCATGGACTTTTGAAGGGGAGGAAGGCACAGATTTTACGTTTATGGAAAATACGAACGCAACCTTAGAAGAGCCTATTGTGAAATTTGCATCAGCGGGAAGCCAGGATGTAACCCTAGAGGTTTATGATCAATACGAAGATGATGACCTCAGACAATCAACGGAAGTAACCAACGAAGTAACAATTGCATCCGTATTAGACATTTCGTTAAGTCTACCGGATGGATTGGCACACCAGCTTGATGATGAAACAGGTGAGGTAGAAGTCTCATTCTTGGCCGAAAGCGAAAATGCGGAAGCTTTTGAAATAGACTTTGGTGATGGAGATGGGGACGCAGCTGAAGGAGTTTCAGGCTCAAAAACTTTCACACACACATACGACGAAACGGGAACATATGAAGTAGAAGTTGCAGCATACGATGAAGATAACAACGAAAACACATATACAAAAAAAGTTTATATAGGAGACAGCGAATCTCCGATCTCGGTTATATCAATAGAAAAAGATGGCTCACCGATAAGCAATTTGAGCATTGATGGCAATACAGAAACAGTATTCACCTTTGATGCAAGCGAATCAAAAAACACAAACGGAACCTCAAGAAACCTTAAGTTCAGTTGGGACTTTGGCGACAACACTTTAAGCACAGAAAAAACAGCAAGTCACACATACGAGGAAGTCGGCATATATGAAGTAATGCTAACAGTAAGCGATGAAGACGACCCATCCTTGAAATCGGAAGACACTTTTGAAATCACAATTGCAGAAGATCCACCAGAGATCAGCTCACTGACTTACTCGGTGACATCTGAATCGATGACAACTCCCGTTGAAATCAGCGTGGAAGTTGACGCGGAAGATCCGGATGGAAGCATAGCAAACTACTATTGGTATTATTACGACACTTCAAACACTACCGATAAACTGGGCGCACAAATAACAGAAACAAGTTCAACGACCATGACAATCTCAACTCGCGGTACCACGGGAGAAGAGAAAGAATACGGACTAGTCGTAGAAGTCTCAGACAAAGCCGGTAACACGGTCTCAAGCCAAGACGCACTGTCAGAAGACCCAACAATTGAGGTCGAAAACGGTGAAAACGAAGCACCAGTAGCAGAATTCAGCGTGAGCGACACGGTAATAATGCTCGGTGACGCTATAACACTATCCAGCAGCTCTTACGATCCTGATGACGACGCTATTACCTACATTTGGGATTTGGAAGGTGATGGATTCAGTGATAATGAAGAAACAGAAGAAGCAACGTTAACATTTGCACCCGAAATATCAGGATGTTATGAAATCAAGTTAAAAGTTATTGATGAAAACGAACAATCAACAACATCTGACGATTCAATAGAAATATGCGTCGAATCATTAACAGAAAATGCAGAAGCAGCGTTTGTTTCCACAGTTACAGGATTCGATGTCGAATTTGAAAACACTTCAACAATAGATACCGAAAACGGCGCTGAACTTTATGCGGCATATTGGGATTTTGATGCAAATACAGACTCGGACGGGAATGGAGACGCAACTGACGATATCGATTCAGAAGAAGAAAACCCAACTCACACATACGATGCCGAAGGCGATTACACGGTCAAATTGACAGTGTACGACACGGCAGGTTCATCAGACGATGTAGAACACACAATTACTATTGAAGAAACAGATCCTCCAACAGCAGCATTTGTATATGAAGCTGATGATTTGGATGTGAGTTTTGAAAACAACTCAGAAACAGCAGCAAGCAGTGTAACGATAGAATCTTTTGCATGGGATTTTGACATCCTGACCGATTCAGACGGAGATGGGGACGCTGAAAACGATGTTGATTCAGAAGAAGAAAACCCAGCTTATTCTTACGATGATTATGGGATTTACACAGCCAAATTAACGATCATAGACTCGATGGAAAAAGAAGATTTTGTGACAAGAATAGTAGAATTAGAAGAACCAGTAATAGATATAGAAGGATATTTAAATACAAACCCGGCAGCATCAGCAAGTGATAGTAAAGTACACCTCTCCGGCGAGTCTGGATCAATCGACATATCATACTCCACAAACCTAGATAGTGGAGAAGGAATCACATGCTGGATAGATAAAAACGTTTATTACGACACAGACGGTAACGGTACAAAAGATGACGATCACGATCTGGAAGACACAAGTTGTACTCAGGGGACTTTCTACGATGTTTATTACGAAGCATCATGGGGTCTGATGGTAATGATGTTGACGGTAGAAGATACGGTGCATGACTCTTCTTATTCGGTTACAAAAGAAATAGTTTTTGATACTGATGAAACGGGAGGCGCTAACATATTCCCGGTATCCGGTGCTCAAGGACTTATACTCATTATGGTGGCAGTATCATTTGCGCTTTTGGGGGCAAGTATTTACACTGTTAAGCGCATAAATTAACAAAAACAAAAATGGACGATTCTACTCAAGACAATAAACAACCACAAGGCGATCAGCCGAAGATTTTCGTAAATGAGAAGCCAGTGGGACAAGGAAGTGACGAAGCAAAACCACCTGTTCCTCCGGCAACGCCTGCGCCTGCAGCACCAGCACCGGCAACGCCAGAACCGAAACCAGCAGCGCCAGCACCGGCAACGCCAGAACCCAAGCCTGCAGCACCAGAACCGAAACCAGCAGCGCCAGCGCCTGCACCAGCAACGCCAGCCGCGCCGCCAGCACAACCTGCAGCACCTGCGCCTGCACAGCCTGCAGCACCCGCACCCGCAACGGAAGCTAAACCGGAACCAAAGCCAGAAGAAGAAAAACCAACAGACAAAAAAGCACCTGCAAAACCTGAAGACCAACTAACACCAGAAGAAAAAAAGGCTCTCAAAGAAAAACGCAAAAAGAAAAAGAAAAAGAAAGCAATAATGGCAGGAGCCGTCACAGGAGGAATAGTTTTCGTACTGATCATAGTAATGATTTTCTTACTTCTGACTCAGGGAGGAGGCTCTGACAATCCGCTTCTCCAAATGTTCGGAATCTCAGAAGAAAACTTTTTCCCATTCTTAATCTCACTCACGAATATAATATTCGGGATGACCATATTTATAGCCTTTATTATAGGAATTATCGGGCTATTTAAAATTTCAGTAACAAAAAAGAAAGACAAAGCCGGTAAAAAGAAAGGAGTAATAATGGCTTCCATAGGAGGCGTTGGATTCATGCTGTTAGCGTTCGGATGGACTTTTACATACATGTATCTATCCTCTCAGCAAGTCGAAACACAAGAAGCGCAAGACACTTCAATTATAGTTACAGACCCGGAAGACCTTTCAGATCTGACAGCACCGGCAACAGTAACATTCGATGCTACGAACATACCTTTCAACCCATATCAATACAACATCCTATCTTATGAATGGGATTTTGGGGATGGAGCGACAGCAACAGGAGTATCTGCAAGTCACAGATACACAGAAAAAGGTCCTGACGCAGGCCGATATGAAGTAAGCCTAACCGTAACTTATGAAGATATCGAAACAGGCGAAGAAGCCGAAGAAATAATCGTTCTCGACGTTATTTTCAGCAATGAACAAGTCGCCGCAAGCTTCATGGCAGACCCAGAAAGCGGAGAAATCCCTCTAACAGTAGAATTTGATGCATCAGAAAGCATAGACCCGGACGGCGAAATCGTTGCTTATGAATGGGATCTCGACGGTGACGGCAAATACGACGATGGAGAAGACGTAACTGCAGAATACACATACACACAATCAGGAATTTACGAAGTTTCACTCAGAGTTACAGACAATAACAACGAATACGACATCGCAACCCTAGAAATCGACGCTGGAACAGCAGATGTAACAGCAGTTATAACCTCGGAAGATGAAGAATATTACGCCGGAGTCGATTATTCATTCTCAGCAGCAGACTCAGCTTCCGTAAATGGAGATATTGAGTCATACACTTGGGATTTCGGAGATGGAACCTCTGACGAATCAACCCGCACAGCAAAGCACACTTACGAAGAAGCAGGAGAATACTTAATCACACTTGAAGTTGAAGACGAACTTGGCGAAACAGGCAGCACAAAAGTAGAAATCGAAGTTCTCGGCGCATCAGAAGTGCCGAGAGCAGCAATAGTCACAGACCCAGTTGTCGACGAAGAAACAGGATCCGTAGAAGGTGAAGTGCCTTTGGAAGTGATTTTTGACGCTTCAAGCAGCACAGACGGGGACGACAACATCGTAGACTATGAATGGGACTTCGATGAGGATGGAGACACCGATGACACAGGAGACAGAGTAACTTATACATACGACGAAACAGGAGCATACATCGCAACCTTGACGGTTATTGATGCAGACGGCAACGAAGACACAGAAACAATCGCAATCAGCGTAGAAGCGCAAGCTTTGAACGCGGCATTGACAGTTTCTCCAACATCAGGAGAAATCCCGTTAGAGGTAGAGCTCAGCGCAGCTGGATCAAGTTACCCGGACGGCGAAATAGTAGCTTACACTTGGGATTTTGGAGATGGTAGTGAAGAGTACGTCGGAGGCGCCGAGATTACATACGATTATGAAACAGTTGGCACATTTACAGTGACGGTCACAGTACTTGCCGAGGATGGATCTGAAGATTCAGAATCGGTTGATATTACAGTTAGACCGGTCTCGTTGAGCGCGTGTTTTGAAGTGAATGTTGAAGAAGGGGAGGCGCCGTTGGTGGTGTCTTTTGATCCAACTTGTTCAGAAGGTTCGGTTCAGGACTATGCTTGGGATTTTGGAGATGGTGAAAAAGATTATGACCGAAAACCAACCCACACTTTCGAAGAAGTCGGCGTTTACACGGTAGAACTCGAAGTTGAAGACACCGGCGGTGTCAAAGACACGTATGAATTGGAGATTACGGTTGTTGAGTAGACTCACTGGTCCTCCATCACCACAAAACCATTTTCAAGTTTTTCGAAAAGACAACACTCCAAAAACGCTGTCTAATCATCACCAATCTTAACTACATTGTCAGGCTGTTTCTCGCTAATCCTTACCAACCTGCCATTCGCAAGCCGACGATATCGAGCTATAATCCTAGGTCCTTCAATCAGCTTCGCCAGCAAATCCAATTCTTCATCTGTGAAATCCCCTGACAAAAAACATATCTGTCTGGATTCATCATCATAAACAACATCATGTCTATTAGTGCCAATTACAGGCAGTCCTCTCTTGCTGCGAGTAGGCTTGCTCGGACGATCCCAGATCTTTATTCGCAACCTGCCTGCACGAGTCATCCCTACGTCAAATAATTTTCTCGATGTAAAAAAAGTTCCACCATGTGCGACCACTCTCTTCATCTTCCTCTTGACGATCTCTGCCAAAAACGCCAACTTATCAGGATTAAAAGTCAGTTCCTCCGGGCTAGGAGGCTGAAAAGTGTCATCATGCTCATTGTGATTTAGATCATAAAACTCCATAATCTAATCATTTCACTATTACTCATCCATAACTTCCTTAAGCCCCTTTCCACTCCTCATAGCTTCTTTAACCATCTCCGCAACTTTGTGATACCCCAATTTCGGCACCAATTCCGTTGCCATACATAAACTCCTATCAAAAGCCTCACGAATCTCCTCCTCACAAGCTTTAATCCCATCAATACACTTCTCGCGAGTCATTTTAAGACCATTACTCATAATCCGCACAGCAGTAGTCATATTCGACATAATAAGCGGCGCATACCAATTAAGCTCAAACTGTCCACCCTGAGCGGCAAAAGAAACAACACCGTCAGCACCGATAACTTGCCCACAAATCATGCTCATGCACTCCGGAATGGAAGGATTAAGCTTAGCAGGCATGATAGAAGAGCCTGGCTGAACCTTCGGCAGCTTAATTTCACGGACGCCGGCACGCGGTCCAGCATTCATCAGTCGAATATCACCCATAATTCGATGTACCTCAATCGCTAGATTCCGCATAGCCCCAGAAAATCTAGAAAAAGCCTGCATGCTATGAGTAGTCGTCATAGAATTAGAAGCCTTAGAAAAATCGGTGTCAGCTAACTTCGAAAGCTCCGCGATAATCGTATCCTTGAACTCAGGATGAGTATTCAAACCTGTGCCTGTCGCAGTACCTCCGATACCAAGTTTTTTCAGGCCCCGAGCAGCATTTTCAAGAGATTCCAAACAAGTCTTCATCGCATCCGCATAAGCAGTAAACTCTTGTCCAAGAGTAATAGGGATCGCATCTTGCAAATGGGTCCGTCCAACCTTCTTGATCGACTCAAATTCACGCCCTTTGTCCTCAAGACTTTTTATAAAAGTTTTTAATTCCTCAAACAAAACCTTACTCATCATCACTAGAGCAATCCGGGTAGCAGTAGGAATCACATCATTAGAAGATTGAGCCTTATTAACGTGATTATTAGGGTGCACAAGGTCATATTTACCCTTTTCCCCGCCCAAAATCTCATTCGCACGATTCGCAATAACCTCATTCGCATTCATATTGTAAGAAGTCCCAGCCCCAGCCTGGAAAATATCGAGAACAAACTCATCATCAAACCTCCCATCACAAAATTCTTGAGCAGCCTCATCGATCGCATCAGCCTCCTTAGAATCTAACTCACCAAGCTCCTTGTTAGCTCGAGCTGCAGCCAGCTTCACGTAACCCAAAGCAGTACGAAACTCCTTCGGCGCAGTAGCCCCGCTAATCTGAAAATTCTCAAGCGCACGAGCTGTAAACCCACCGGAATAGTTATCTTTCGGAACTGAAACCTCTCCGAGAGCATCTTTCTCGGTTCTATATTTTGTCATTTCTGAAAAATTAGGAAAACGAGGCTCACTTTACCATTTAAAACCACTGCACACAACATAAATTTCCTTACTCGTCTTTCGCACCGCATCAGGCCGCACCAAATGCACCCTCTCGAAAACCTTTTTCGCCGCATCCACAAACCGCCGCGTCTCATTCGACTGAAAAATCTTAAAAACAGCCCGCCCCCCATCCTCCAAATGCTCTTTCACAACCTCAAGAGCCGCCAAATTAAGCTCCACACTATCATCATCATCAATAAACTTAATCCCCGTTGTCTGAGGCGCCAAATCAGAAGTAATCACATCAAATTTTCCCTCAGGCTTAGGACTCTCTGGAAAATCTGCTTCCGACTGCAATTTCTCCAATTTGGCTGCAGGCGACTCATCGCTCGTCGAAGTATCGTTACCTGATACGCCTTCCTCGCGCTTCGTCTCCTTCGCACAAATTGAAGGAAATTTCGTCCCGAAACCACATTTTCCAGAGAGTCCTTTATACTCAAAAATATCCGCAACCACAGTCTCAACCCCCTCTATCGGCTCAATCTCCTTAAGATCAACGCCAATCACGACTCCCTCAGCCCCAACAACCTCCGAAAGAACCTGCAAAAAACTCCCCGGCGCTGCGCCAAGATCCAGCACCCGATCACCACGTCGAACAATCTTATAGCGCGCAATAATCTCCTTGAGCTTATACGCACTTCGAGCGCGATAACCCTCTTCTTTCGCACGTTTGAAATACCGATCTTTAACCTTATAGCGGCCTTTTTTTCGGGATGCCATTGCTGCGTGGATATTTAGAATCTAAAGTTTTTGTTTTCTTAAAAATCAACAAAACCCGATCATAATGATGAATTTTTTCCAGTTCAAAATTCAAAACGGAAGTCGCCTTCTTCGAAACCTCAAGTTCCTCCTGATATTTAGGCCCTTTATAAGCAATAAAAAGCCCGCCACGTCTCACAAAACCCGCACTAAGCTCCAACAAGGTGGGTAGGGGAGCCAACGCCCTAGCAACGACAATATCGAACTTCTCACGCAAATCATGCCCAAGTTCCTCAGCACGCCCACAAATCACAGTCACATTCGATAATTTAAGCTCTTTTGCCAACTTCTCAACCGCAGCGCACTTCTTCTTAGTCGCATCTACAAGAGTAAACTCAATATCAGGATGTTGAATCGCAAGAACAAGCCCTGGGAGCCCACCGCCAGTCCCGAGATCAAGCACCTTCTTAGCCCCGCGCAAAAACTGACTAACCTCCAGGCAGTCCATCACATGACGCGACATAAACTCATCACGATCACCAAACTTACACAGGTTTAACTTGTGACTTTCGGCCTCAAACAGATCCACAAAGTGTTCAATTTTTTTGTTCATAGGGCGTTGTTGTGCAGATGTAGTTTATCAAAAAAAGCGCCCAGTTCAATACCCAGACGTCTTTCCAAAAAGAATTGATGTTTATACTCCGTCTGGGGGAGTTACAGTGTTCCTAGCTTGTTCGACATCATCTCCGGGTGGTGGTACCGCCTCTGCAGAGCCTCGTCTCAAATTGTCCACCGCAAAAAGCATATTATGTATAAGTTCATCAAATGAATAGTCAACATCTATGGCTATTCTTTCCAGTTCAGTTAGTAAATCTGGAACACCACTCTCATCAGAAGAGTCTGCTTCAGGGATTAGGCGAGTCAATGCTTGTACAATTTTATCCTGATCAAAGCCTAGATCGTCTGCAGCTTGCTGCAAAAGAGGCTTCAAATCGCCAGCAATTTCTTCAAGGGATCTAGGTTGAGGGACTTCTTCTGTTGGCATGTTTTTTTTAAATTAAATACTAGCACCTGAATTATAACACAAAAAAGCGCCCAGTTCAACCCCAGGCGCTTTTTAAAAAGTATTTATTCAATAACTTCAGTTTCTTCCTCAACCACCTCCTCTTCAACGACTTCTTCATCGGTCACCTCCTCCTCAACAACTTCCTCAGTGACTTCCTCTTCCACAACGTCTTCCTCTGTTACTTCACCATCCACAACTTCTTCATCCACACAAACCGTACCATCCTCACACAACTCAACTTCCTCTTCAACAACAACCTCTTCACCTATATTTACCCTAAGTACAGACTCAAGCTCCTCAACAGTAGACTCATCGTAAGCCTTCACATAAAGATCACAAAGCGATCCCTCAAATTTATCAAGTCTATCAAGCGCAAGATTAAAAACTGTGCCGGTTTCAAGATCAGTCGGCTTGGAATAAGCACTCTGTAAAGCCGGTCCACCGGCATCGAGAGTCTCCTCATCAGCACATATCACCTTAGAAAGATAAACATTGGTCTCATGAACTGTTGTAAGATCCAAAGTGTCCTCTGCAGGCATCAAATATGAATAAGGTTCTGTTGTAAAAGTGATTACTTGTGGCTTCGCAAAACAGCCAATGAACAGAAGTCCGATCATAGAGATCGCAAAGAAGATTGTTACTTTTTTCATCTTGCTTTTGGGTTAAAATTAAAGAGTCCTCTGCGGAAGTCTATAACGTAGCGAAAAATGAATAATTTGAGCGAGAATTCTGCAAAGCGACGACAGCGTATCAAGTTAGATACGGTTAGGAGCTTTAAAGAATTTGTAGCCAGATTATTCATTTTGCAGTAGTTAATTGACTTTCGCAGAGGGCTCAAAGCGACAGTGTTATAACACAATTCGCCCCTCCATCGCAACAAAAGCTGTTTCTGTACGCAAAATTCGCTTGCCAAGATGGGATAAAAATCCTCAGATCAACCATCCAAAACCTTTTTCAACTTCGACCAGCTCATTGTATTCAAAACATCCGTGCGTTCAAGCCAACCTCGACGCCCCAAATATACGCCGTACTTCATGAAATCAAGTTCAGACGCATTGTGAGCATCAGTTCCAAAAGCAATTTTAATGCCCAAGTCGCGCGCCGCCCGTAGATTCTTGGAATCAAGGTCGAGGCGTGTTGGATGACAGTTAAGCTCAAGCGCAATGCTGTGCTTCTTGGCGGCGCGCATAACCTTGTCAATATCAACATCATAAGACTCACGATGTCCGACTTTCCCACCTGTTGGATGGGCAAAAATGTTCACATGAGGATTCTCAAAGGCCCGAATAATTCGCGCAGTCTGCTCACGACTACTCAACGTAAACCCGGTATGAATCGACGCAACCACGATATCTAGCTCCGCCAAGACGTCATCCTTGGTATCGAGAGAACCATCACGCAAAACATCAACTTCTATCCCTTTCAACAGCTTAATTCCGCTCAATTTCTTGTTAAGTTTATCAATCTCCCGCATCTGAGCCTCCAATCTGCTCAAACTAAGCCCATGAGCAATTTTAAGCGAGCTAGAATGATCAGTAACAGCAAGGTATTCATACCCACATTTCTTCGCGGTCTTCGCAACATCCGAAAGAGAAGCGCTGCTATCCGACCAGTCGGTATGACAATGCAATTCACCCTTAATATCCTTCATTTCAATAGGTCGAAAATCCGGATTCTTCTTCATAAATTCAATCTCTCCGGTATCCTCCCGCATCTCCGGAATAATGTATGGCAACTTAATTTTCTTAAAAATCTCTTCCTCGGTCTTGCCTGCTACAGACTTTTCCCCTTTAAAAACCCCATATTCATTAATCTTCAAACCCATCTTCTGAGCAATCTTCCGAGCCGCAATATTATGAGCTTTTGAACCTGTAAAATAATAAAGAGCAGCCCCAAAACTCGCCTCCTCAACAACGCGAAGATCAACCTGAACGCCACTTTCCAGAACAACAGTCGCCTTGGTCGAACCTTTAGCCTCAACATGCTCGATCGCAGGGAATTTACAAAAATGCTCAACAACCTCATCTCCACCACAAGCCAATATATCAATGTCACCAATCGTCTCACGCCTCCGCCGCAAACTCCCAGCATACTCAACCTTCTTAGCCTTCTTCTTCATATAAGCCGCAATCTCCTCAGCCGTCTCAAGCGCCTCGTGGATAGGCATACGCGCAGTCAATCGCCCATAAGCCTCAATCGCAGCCAAAACAGCCGCCTCACTCTTCTCTCCCATCCCAGGAAGCGCCTGCAACAAACCACGCCAAGCCGCATCCTGAAGCTTTACAACACTATCAATTCCCAACTCATCATAAAAAAGCTTCGTTTTCTTCGGCCCAATCCCTCGAAGCCGCAAAATATTAAGAAGCCCAGGTTTAATTTTCTTCACAAGCATGATGTGCTTCCGGCAATCACCAGTCTCAAGAATTTCAATAATTTTCTCCATCAGCGCCTTCCCAACTCCCGGAATATCATCAAGAAGCTTCGGATCTTTCTCATAAATATCCCGCAAATGCCGCGGATAGTTCGAAATCACCTGAGCAGCCTTGTGATAGGAACGAATTCGAAAAACACTATCCCCCTGTAGCTCGAGAATATCTCCAATCTCCTGAAAAATTTGCGCTATTTTTTGATTTTCCATACATCGTAATTGTAGCGTTTTTTTAAGCTTTTTTTAATGTGAATGTGCTTTAACAGAAGGTATGAGGAAAAAATTATGCAATTATGCGTTCATAGATAGCCAAAATCTAAATCTCGGAATTCGAGAGATGGGATGGGAATTGGATTTCAAAAGATTCCGAGTTTATTTGGAAGAAAAATATGGAGTTAAAAGGGCATATCTATTTTTGGGATACATAAAGAAAAACCAAGACTTATATAAGTCACTTCGGAGATTCGGTTATACCTTGATTTTTAAAGAAGTTTTGGAATACACAGGCAAGAAAATAAAAGGAAATTGTGACGCCGAACTGGTTTTGCAAGCAATGATAGATTTTAGAAAATATAACAAAGCAGTAATTGTCAGTGGCGATGGAGATTTTGCATGCTTGGTTAAACATTTAAACAGCAAAAACAAACTAAAACGTATTCTTGTGCCAAATAAACATAAATATTCAGCACTTTTGAAAAAAGCAGTAAGAAACAAGTTAACATCAATGAATAACCTGAAAAAGAAATTGCAATTCAAAATGAAAAGGACTCCATGAAGACGGAACCGCATGGAGGACTTTTCGTCGTGATCTAAATAAATTATACAGGAGGAGCGAGAAGCAAGTCAACAATCCACACTTATTTTTTAACAAAAATTTAAGATCTATGATAACTTACCTCTGTAAATCCTTAACAAAAAATCACATGAAAACTACCACCGAATATCTCTGGTTCGAAACCCAACAACGCCAAGAATTCCACCGCATCACAGACCGAGTTGCCGAAGTAGTGAGAGAAAGCGGAGTCCAGGAAGGCCTGGTCCTCGTTTCTGCAATGCACATCACCGCAGCCGTCTATGTGAACGACGCAGAATCAGGCCTTATAGACGACATTCAGGACTGGGTGGAGAAGATTGCCCCAACATACGGAATGGACGGTCGTAACGGCCCAGAATACCGTCACCATCGCACAGGGGAGGACAATGGCGATGCACACTTAAAACGCCTCCTCCTCGGACACCAGGTCACGCTCCCAATCACAGAAGGCCACCTCGACCTCGGCCCTTGGGAACAGGTTTATTACGCCGAATTCGACGGTCAAAGACGAAAACGGGTGTTGGTTAAGGTGATAGGGGAATGACCTCATCCATCAACGGAGCAAATTTCACTCTCAGTCTGCTTCTCTCAGCAACGAATTTATACAACCTCACGAGATCTTTTTGAACGCACAAAAACCTCAGAAATCCAACAATATCAACGAAATCCGGGATCCGATTTTCCCCAATATGCGTAATAGAAAGATAAAAGCGATTATTTAAAAGCCGCCCAGCCCGATAATAAGCAGCATCAGCTTGATGAGTATAAAACCTCATGCGACTACCTCCTGTCTGAGTCCTCTTCAAGGGAGCAAAACCAGAAGCAGCCATGAGACCGATATTCCCAACCCTCAAACATTCATGCCCATGCTGAAATACGCCATGTTTTGAACTAGCTCGATTTAACATCTCAGTCAAAGTATTTTGCTTATCAAGAAATTCTCGGAAATTCAAAATCAACTTAGTAAGCCAAAATCTCTCCTCTTCAGAAAGTTCAATTCCCAGATTAGATTCAGCAACCCGCACTGTATCCTCCAAAAAAGCCCCAAGTTCTTCCGAATCAGAAAGCAAGAGGCTCGCTGTTTTAACAAACTCCTCAACTTCTGCACAAAAACCCGCAAAATTACGCTCCTCAGGAGCATCTGGATATAATTCTTCCGGACGTATTAATCGTGGGGTTACAGATACGACGCCACCATCGGTAGGCTCATCTATGACTACCCCAGAGGATTCAAAAAACGTTGCATCAGGAAGGGGAGACAGAGGTGGGTATTTTGGAAATTGCAAGATGTCAGCCATGGGACCAGATTTGTTAAAGGAGGGTATTATAGGACAAAAAGCCAGATATGGCAAGCCCAATGCCATAACTGCCATAACTGCAAGTTGCAAGTTGCAAGCTGCAAACTACAAAAGCCCGACGCCACCACATCGTCGAGCTTTTTAAAGTCTTCGAAGAAAAATTTACTCAGCCTCCTCCAACAAATAAATATCCTCACCCTGCATCAAATCCGCAGCCAACGGCACAACCACATAATCTCGATAAAACTCCTCAACTTCATTCATAACAGGGAAAACATAAGCCGGCACAAAAAGATCGTAATAATCCCAGTCATCATATTTGTAAACCTGCACATAAGCAGCCTCGGGAGTTCCCAATTGAATTTCAACATCATCATTGCCCCAATAATCCCAATATCCATTCAACCCGCCGTCCAGCGCATAAGCCAATACTTCATCATAACTCGCCGCATCGTAAGAACTACTTTGGAAATTTTGAGCTTTTAAACCAGAAACATAATAAACTCGCTCATTTACTATATCGATAGAAAAATAAAGCCCATACTTGCCACCCCACTCGGTATAAACTTCTTTCCCATCCAATAAAAGCGGATAAGTCACTTCCATATACTCGGGATAATAACCGTAATAATCTTCATAATCCTCAACCTCAGGCTCACCATAATTTTCCAAAGAAATCCCATAATCACTAGCAAAATCATTCGCAATATCAATCATTCTCTCATGAGACAGCATGTCCGCCTCCGTCAAAGCAGTCCATTCATAATAAAGCCACATATCCGGATCATAATAACTGATCGAAACCTCATTATTATTAAAGTCCACATAAGCGCTGTACCCCTCATCATCAGCAGGAGAAAGCTGCAAATAAGCAATTTCGAGATCCTCCAATTGACTCAAATCAATCAAACCCAAATCCAGACCACTAACAAGCGAACCAATTTGCGATGAAGCAAGAGAAGAAACAGATCTCTTAAGCACCGAAACACTGCTCTCCTCGAAGGAAAACTCATCACCAACATAACTGTAAGTCGGCGAAGAATACGTGTAATCATAATCATAAATCGACGCAGCAGCCTCAATCGATTCATCTTCACCCTCAGTAGTGCTCAGCACCCCTCCACCACCAATTCCTGCTTCATCTGATTCACTACGATCAACACTCGCCTCAGAACTCAACTCCCCAAAAGCCCCATCCTCAACCTCCTCGATGGAGAAGGAGCTGGAGGTTTTCACCATAGGAGATTCAGTAGCGAGATCAGATCCGCCCATCAAAAAAGGTACAAAAACAATCGCCGCCACAAGCGCCCCCACTCCTGCAAAAGCAAGCTTCTGCCACAAACCATCTATCGAAAACATCGCGAACTTCGCGCCACTTGCCGCCGCCCCCTCCGCCTCCTCAATCCGTGCCCAAACCGCCTCGCGAAGCCGAGCCTTGAACTCGGGATCCATCGACGCATCTGGCTTCCTCTTGAGAAGCTCCTTAAGCAGTTGTCTGAGCTGATCTTTGTGGTCAGCAAGCTTCGGATCGGCCTCAATCAGCTCCTGCAGGATTTTGTCTAATTTTTTCATGATAATAAGGTTAAAATTATAAGTATGACTGTGGCTAGGACATGTTTTCTTAGTTGTGCAATTGCCCGGGAGAAAATCATTCTACAGCTAGCCGTGGTTTTCTTGGTTATGGACGCGATTTCTTGATAGGGGAGGTCATCCCAAAGTCTCATTATGACGATCTCTTGCTGATCCGGACTGAGAATTTTGAGAGCCTTACGGATTTTTTGGACTGAAATCTTGTCGGCCACCTGTTTTTCAATGTCTTCATCGCTCTTAAGGTTGAAAATTTTCTCGATATCCATGGTTTCTTTATTTTTTCGGTAATGATCGATGAGTGTATTTTTCGCTATCCGATAAATCCAAGATTGGAACGTACCCTTTTTCGAATTAAAGCGATCAAAATTATCTACTGCCTTAAGGAACGTCTGGCTTGTAAGATCTTCAGCAGTCTCCTTATGACGAATGCGATAGAAGATGTAGTTGTAAATCTTCGGGAAGTATTCGTCATAAAGCTCACCAAGGTCTTGTAAAGTTTGTGGGGTGGTGGTTTGCATAGGTTTAAATTTTGTTTTGGAGACCTCTGAAGAAGTCTTTAACGTGACGAAAAATAAATAATTTGAGCGAAAATTCTGCAAAGCGACGACAGCGTATCAGATCTAGATACGGTTAGGAGCTTTAAAGGATTTGCAGCCAGATTATTCATTTTGCAGTAGTTAATTGACTTTTTCAGAGGTCTCTCATCTAAATATACGCAGAAAAATCAAAAAAGTAACAATGTTTTTGGTGACTTAACAATAAAATTTAAAAAAGTCACGAAAATCCCCGGGGAAAAACGTGACAAGCAAAAGATAAAATTGCCTAATCATATTCCAAACTTTTTCTTGAAATCCACCCTAAAACCATATAAATTGCTCATTGCACATCATTGGGGCGTCGCCAACAGACGCCGAGAGGCGTCAAGTACTATAAATCGTTTCGCCAAAGGCGAAACACAATATGGTAAGATGCCACAAGAAGACACTGGCATGTGCAAAATTGTTCGTTTTACATCTATGGGGCGTCGCCAAGTGGTAAGGCACATGGTTTTGGTCCATGCATTCGTAGGTTCGATCCCTACCGCCCCAGCCAACAGGTATATTGCGATTTTTTCGCGGATTTTTGGTATGGAATTTTC
>CAZIHU010000017.1:4947-24070 GCA_964538865.1 uncultured Candidatus Peribacteria bacterium | reverse complement strand
ATTGGAGAGTGGATGTTGATCCAATCACTACCGTCTAGGTCTAACGCAGCAACCTCCTCTTCACAACCACACCACTAGGCGTCCATGTATGAGTGGTAGCTCTAGAACGACGACCCAAATCCCTGCCCTGTAAAATAGAGGCAAGATTTTCAACAACTGCACGACCACATGCAACACAAGGATCATCAGCCTGAGTATCAAAAACAACACGATGACACCTAACCGTAATACACAACAATTCATTAATAATTTCCTCACCTTCGCATCTATGGACAGTAAGCAAAAAACCACATACTTTCCCCCCCATACGTGCGAAAGGACAAAATCCAACACGATTTACCGGAGCAGATTCAACCTTAGCAGTATATTCGTTCCCTACATTTAATTCGGCTATTTTTCCCATTTGAAGAAATTAAAGAGCGTAACTATAACAGGTTTAGCCCACGAAGTCAACCCCATTACCTACAATTTACTCAAAACACAAAATAGTGTATGTTTTTTCTCGAATGTCGGATCTTGAATTTCGAATGTCGAATATCGAATGTCGAAGCCCGAATGTCGAATGTAGAATATCGAATGTCGAAGCCCGAATGTCGAACCTCAAAATTCCACATTCAACATCCCATATTCCAAATTCGAACCTCGAAATTCAACATTCGAAATCCCACATTCCATATTCGAAACAAACCATGGCAAAAACAAAACGCGTCCTCTCAGGCATGCAACCATCAGGCAAACCACACCTAGGCAATTATCTGGGAGCGATGAAACCACATATCGAACTCCAAGAGAAACAAGAATGTTTTTATTTCTTGGCAAACTATCACGCTCTAACAACAGTCCGCGAAAAAAACATGATGGAAACAATGACCCAAGACCTTGCAATCGATTATCTTGCTCTCGGTCTCAACCCGGAAAAAACCGTCTTCTTCCGTCAAAGCGACGTCCCTGAAGTAACAGAACTAACCTGGATACTTTCAACAATCACATCATTCGGCCTCCTCGAGAGAGCCCACGCATGGAAAGATGCCCTCGCAAAAGGCAAAAAGAATCCAACAGTAGGCTTATTCAGCTACCCTATCCTAATGGCCGCCGACATCCTTGCGTATGACTCCAATCTCGTACCTGTAGGCCGTGATCAGAAGCAGCACATCGAGATGACCCGCGATATCGCAAACACTTTTAATCATACTTTTGGGGAAACTTTTGTTATACCCGAGGACCTTATCAAAAAAGAAGTCGAAACTATCCTCGGAACAGATGGGATTCATAAGATGAGTAAAAGTTATGGAAATACCGTGGAGATCTTTGCTCCTGAAGAAGACTTAAAAAAACAATTAATGAGCATGGTAACCGATCCAAGCAGGGTTAAAAGAGACGATCCTGGCAATCCTGACGTTTGCAATGTCTTCACTCTCCAAAAAATCTTTAATCCAAAAAAAGTAACAGATATAGAAAAAGGCTGCAAAGATGCAAGTTGGGGCTGTGTAGACTGCAAAAAAGCACTTCTAGAAGCTGTCATGGACGAACTTAAGCCCGCACGCGAAAAAAGAATTGAGCTCGAGCAGAATTTGGATTACATTAATGAGGTATTAGAAAAAGGAGCAGTAAAGGCAAGAGAAGTTGCAGCAAAAACTCTCGATCGAGTACGAACACAAGTCGGCCTCAATTAACTATTTAACTCCTTAACTCTTTCACTAAAACAAAATGCCCACCAAATACATATTCGTCACAGGAGGCGTGTGCTCATCCCTTGGAAAAGGTATCGCAGCAGCATCGATAGGTGCCCTACTTAAAGCCTCCGGTTTTAAGGTGTTCACACAGAAACTCGACCCATATCTCAATGTAGATCCCGGAACAATGAGCCCTTTCCAACACGGAGAGGTTTTTGTCACAGATGATGGGGCTGAGACAGACCTGGACCTCGGTCATTATGAGAGATTTATCGGAGAACATTTGAGTGCAATTTCAAGCGTATCAACAGGGAAAATTTATACAACCGTACTCGAGAAAGAACGCCGCGGCGACTTTCTTGGCGGAACAATCCAAATAATCCCGCACATAACCGGAGAAATCAAAAAAAGAATACTAGACGCAGGCAAAAAAAGCGGCGCAGACATCGTGCTTTGCGAAATCGGCGGAACAGTCGGCGACATCGAAGGCCAACCGTTCCTCGAAGCAATAAGACAACTCGGCCACGAATTAGGTGAAGGGAACTCCTTATTCATCCATTTAACCCTTCTCCCCTACCTAAAAGCCTCAAAAGAACTCAAAACTAAACCAACCCAAGCATCAGTAAGAGAACTCAGGCAAATCGGTATCCATCCAGATATCATCATGCCCCGAGCAGATTACCCAATCAACAAGGAATTGATCAAAAAAATCTCACTCTTCTGCGACGTCGATGAGAAATCGGTAATTCCAGCAATCACAGCAAGCTCAATTTATGAAGTACCACTCAAATTACAGGAGTACAAAACAGCTCAACTGGTAGCAAAAAAATTGAACTTGGGCAAAGTAAGTCCTCGCATAAAAGATTGGAAAGAACTGGTAAAAAAGATTAAATCCAAAAGAAAAACTTTAAAGATAGCACTTGTCGGCAAATACACAGGTCTCGAAGACGCATACATCAGCGTAATCGAATCTTTAAAAATAGCCTGTTACCACAAAAACAGACAACTCAAAACCGTTTGGATAGACTCAGAAAAACTAGAAAGGAAAAATAAAAAAGCCTGGAGAGAACTCAAAAGCTGCGCAGGCGTCGTCGTCCCCGGCGGATTCGGAATAAGAGGATGTGAAGGCAAAATCATGGCAGCCAAGTACTGTCGCGAGAAAAAAGTCCCATACCTCGGACTTTGCTTAGGAATGCAAATAATGACAATCGAATATGCAAGACACCATCTCAAAGACCCTCAAATAACATCAGAAGAATTCGATGAAGAAGGGAAAGTACCAAAAGAAAAGTACGTAATCCACTTCCTGCCGGGCCAACACAAAGACAGAGCAAAAGGCGGCACTCTAAGACTCGGCCAATACCCATGCAAACTCATCAAGGGAACAAAAACTCACAAACTCTACGGAAAACCACTTGTTAACGAACGCCACAGGCACAGATATGAGGTCAACAACGACATCCGCAAAAAACTCGAAAAAACAGACTGGAGAGTAGCCGGCGTATACGAAAAAGCAGATTTGGTTGAAATAGCAGAACTAAAAGGCCATCCCTTCATGGTAGGATCACAATTCCACCCTGAATTCCTTTCCAGACCTAACAAGCCACACCCGCTATTCGAAGGTTTAATAAATGCAGCCACAAAAAACTCACAACTCTAATCTCCCAATGCCCCAATACAAATACACATCGATAACACAAGATAATCAAAAAATGACGGGCAGCCTCAATGCAGAAAATGAGGATGCAGCCCGCAAGGAGCTAAACGAACTCGGGCTTGCTATTTTAAGTATAGAAGAAACCACAACACCAGTTACACAAGAAACGACTCCACCTCCTCCACCCCCTACAGAAGCCGCAAAACCACCTCAAGAAATCAAAGTAGTCGGCGCTACACCACCTGCAGACACACCTACTGAACCTGCACCTGAGCCAACACCTGAATCGACACCTGAGCCAACACCCACCCCGGAAACAGAAACACCATCCGGCTTAATAAAATTTGAATTCGAAGCACGCGACAAAACAGGCAAAAAAATTGTCGGAACAATCCCCGCAGCAGACAAAATGACCGCTCTTTCCAGGTTAATTAACGAATATCAATTCGACGTACAGTATTTAAGCAACCACTCCGCCACTCAAGCAGAAAAAGACCACGACCGCCAAGAAGGATTGGACAATCTAAAAACCCAAGTAAAGGACCTCGACCCAGCAAAAACAGAAGCCAAAGAAGAGACTCTGCAAGACAAGTCCTTTAAACAAAAACAAGAAGTCCTACTCACAAAAGTGGACTACGTCTTAGAAAAAATCAAAGAAGTCCTAAAAAAATTCGACCAAGAAATCAAACCGGAAAACAAAAAACTCATCCAAGGCTACATCGACAAACTTCTCAGAATAAAAAACAGCACAAACCTAGAATACATCGAGCACACAACAGAAGAACTCCTACAAAAAGTCCAAGACCAAGAAATATTCCTCCACAAAGAATCTTTCCAAAAAGAAAAAACCTCACTCATGCTCGAAAGTCAGGAACTCCTTTCATCCCTACACACATCATCATCAAAAAAATCCTTTTCAGACGACATCCAGGAAAAACTATCCCTGGTCAAGTTCAAACCGCTCCAAACTCTAATGCAAAAAATCGCCGAAAAAACGAAACAAGACCCCGAAGTCGCCGGAGCCAAATCAATACTCAAATCCCTAAACAAGCAATTATTTTCATACGCCAAAATCTGGTTCCAAACAAAAGACAAAGAAGCAAAACAACAGGTTGTCGAAAGCATGAAATCCAACCTCGAAGAACGCAAAAAAATCAAAGAGCAAATCGCAAACCTAAAAGGCAAAAAAACGAAAAAAGCCGTCCCAAAACAGCCAAAACCCCAAGACGAAACATTCATAGCCGAAGCAACCAATTTCCTCGGCTGGTTACTCTCATTTTATCTAATCTATTACTTCGCAACTTACTATTTTACACAAAAAGACACCCCCTACACCCTGTCACTACCATGGGATCCACACATCAGCGAGACACCACTCCTGAAATATCTCGTAGCAATATTGATGCTGTGGTACATTCTACTGGCAACAAAAACCAAATTCGCACCAAAAGTAAGATACCTAACCCCAGCACTAAGCATCTTCGGTGTAATCGCAACGGCATTGATCGTGTTTAATTTCTAGCTGGCAACTTGCAGCTTGCACCCACTCAAAATTCCAAATTCGACATTCGATATTCCAATCCCCAATGTACCCAATCCTCTTCCAAATAGGCCCCTTCTCCCTCCACTCACTATGGTTGTTCGTATCTATAGCATTCATAGTCGGCATACTTGTATTTGCAAAAACCGCAAAAAGACAACGACTGGACATATCGATGCTTTTTCATCACAGCCTAAGCATAACTCTCACAACATTGCTAGTCTCAAGACTCGTGTTTTATCTGATGAATCTCCAGTTCTACATGCCAACATTCAAGCTGGACGGACTGATGAGCTTTTTCTACATATGGGATAAAGGACTCTCATTTTGGGGCGCACTTCTAGGCCTAAGCATAATATTGACAATAATCTGCTTTAAAAGAGACGAAAGCATCTTAAAATGGCTCGATGCGCTTATCATACCTGTCGGCATCGGAATAATAATAGCCAACTTCGGCCAACTCCTAGACGGACAAGGATACGGCTCCCCTACCGGACTACCGTGGGGTATCACATATGAGAGCATCAACGTTAAATACACCGTCCCCATTCATCCAACTCAAATTTATTCAATGCTGGTCGCAGGAGGAATAGTATATTTCCTAAAAAAACATCGCAGACACGAATTCTTCAAGAAAGAAGGTGTCTTAGCATTAAGCGGCATCACGGTATACACATTTATAAGATTTTTCTTAGAATTCTTGCGCGGCGACGACACAGTAGATATATTTGGAGTCAGAATCGCAGCGATCATCGCAGCAATAATATTTTTCATTGCAGGATATTTATTCTTGAAAAGATATAAAAAGTTCCGTAAAACACCCAAATAATACCCTCCACCATGGACTTCCTTAAACTCGTCTCCCCTTCCTACCTCTTCGAAGTAACCCCTGGCCAATCATTCCGGTTTTTCTGGGTTTGTTTCGTGTTTTTCCTACTTCTGATCGCAATAGGCCAATACCTCAGGACCTTAATCAAAAAAAGCCCACACAAAAAAGAATTAAAAAGACTCCTCCCCTCTGTCACAACCCGCCTCGGATGGACAGCTTTCGCCGGATTTGTATTCCTATTCTTCAGATACGAAAACTTTCCTTACCTCGCAATGAGAATCTTCCTAATAGTAATAATTCTAGTCAGTCTCTACCAGATAGGCCGCATTATCTATATTTACAATAAAATCCTCCCCTGCGAAATCTGCAAAAAATGTGAAAAAGACGACATGAAGAAATACATGCCAAAGCCTAAGAAGAAAAAAAAGAAGAGGCGGTAAAGTCCCGTTTTAGGCACTAGGGCTTAGGGTTTGAATATAGAATATTGAATATCGAATATCGATATTCGAACATCGAAATCCGAAATTCGACATTCCACATTCCACCCATGAAATGCACAGCTCCTCCATAAATCAACCGTTTCGCGAACCTGCCTGCCGGCAGGCAGGGCGAAACACCTTCACTGCAAACTGCAAGTTGCAAGTTGCAAGCTACAAAATCTTCTTCACCTTATAAGTCACCTTCCCAGCAGGAACCTTAATATCAACAACCTGCCCAACCTTGTGCCCCAAAATAGCACTACCGACCGGAGATTCGTTCGACATCATATTGGCAAGCGGATCTGCTTCTGTTGAACCAACAATCGTATACTCTTCAGCATCTTGTTCTTTACCACCCTTAATAAGCGCCAAAACAACTTTGCTGCCGAGCTCAACAACCTTTCCTGTTTTTGCCTTACCCTTGATAACTTTCGCATGCTTGACTTGCTCCTCAAGCTCCAAAATCCGCCCTTCAACAAAAGCCTGCTCGTTCTTAGCTTCTTCATATTCAGAATTTTCAGATAAATCACCGTAAGAAATAGCCTCCTTAAGCCTCTGAGCGACCTCTCTGCGACGTTTCGTCTTCAAATGATCAAGCTCAGTCTCAAGCTTCTTAAGCCCTTCTTTGGTCACATATACTACATTATCGGCGGCGGCGGCTGTGTCTTTTTTAGTCATATTGTTTAAACTTTAAAAAATAATGAATTCATCACTGCAAGCTGCAAATTGCAAGTTGCAAGCTAATTGTCTTTTATCCTCACACTCGTCGGATGCTCACGAAGCTTCTGCAAAACTTTTGCCTCAATCTGACGAATACGCTCACGCGTAACCCCAAACTCACGCCCAACTTCCTCAAGAGTATGCCCAATTCCATCTTTCAAACCAAAACGCATCTCAATAATCTTACGCTCACGCGGCGACAAATACTGAAGCATCTCGTGGATATTCTCCTTGATAAGCTGACGATTCGTGAGCTCAGCAGGAGAAAGCGCATCATCATCCTCAATAAAATCCCCCAACTTACTATCCTCCTCAGCACCAACAGGAGCCTCGAGAGAAACAATATCTTGAGAAATTTTAAGAACGTGACGAACTTTCTTGATCTCCATATCCATCTCAGCAGCAAGCTCCTCAATAAGAGGCTCACGACCAAGCTCCTGGACAAGCCTACGTTGAGTATGAGTAAGCTTGTTAATGGTCTCCACCATGTGGACCGGTATACGAATCGTTCTAGCCTGATCCGCAATGGCACGAGTTATCGCCTGCCTAATCCACCAGGTCGCATAAGTAGAGAACTTGAAACCTCTTTCCGGATCAAACTTCTCAACAGCACGGAAAAGTCCAATATTTCCTTCCTGAATCAAATCCAAGAAAGAAAGTCCCCGACCAATATACTTCTTGGCAATACTAACAACTAACCGCAAATTTGCCTCGGCAAGCTGTGTTTTCGCTGATTGATCACCTTTCGCAATCCTGCGAGCTAAATCAGCCTCTTCCTTAGCAGTAAGAAGATCAACTTTACCGATCTCGCAGAGATACATCCTAATCGAATCATTCGCAATTTCCTGCAACTGAACCCGTTTCTCGGCTTCTTCAGCTGCTTTCTTTTTTTTCTTATCTTTCTTCGTATCACCATCGTCGTCGTCATCATCGTCATCATCACCATCATCGCCTTTGCCCTTCCCTTTAGCACGTTTCCCCCAAATCATGGAATCTTTGACATCAATAACCTCAATGCCAAGATCCATAAACAAGGTATAAACCTCGTCAAGTAAAAGAACGTCTTTCTCGACAGCCGGAATAGCCTTCAAAAGCTCCTGTTGGGTTACGAAACCCCTGTGCTTGCCTTTTTTGATAAGACTGCGCACTCCGTCAGGAAACTTGGCTAACCGTTCATCAGAAACACCCGTTATAAATTTTCTAGTACGAGCCATTTAGGTGTCTTAAGAAATAAATTTTGCATACTCCTGCATCAACTTGGTCTCAGCCTCCGAATCACCTTTCATTTGAGCCTCTCTGATCTTTGCGGTCAAATCTTGTTGTTTACGCTTTGAGAAATTGTTTTCTAACTTGCCCAAGACCTTCTGAAACTCCATCTCAATATCACGATCACTCCACTCACCTATTCGGTTCTCAACATAGAGCGCCCAAACCTGTAATTTCTCTCTTTCCTCGTCTTCAAGCTCATCCAGCAACCCATCGTCGATACAAGCTCGTGAATTATAATAACTTGCAATTTTTTTGTAAATGTTTTCTGCATCATCCGAAAACAGGTTAGCATAGTCGCCTTTGGCTTGATCAGCAAATTTATCCTTGAAATGAAAGATCAAACCAAGGAAATATTCACCAACAGAAATGCCAGATTTTTCATTTCTGATTTCTGATTTCTGATTTCTCACTCCTTTTTTTAGTATGCTCATACGTTCCTCCAATTGAGATGTTGAAATCGAGATCTTCCGAGATAACTTCTGCAAATATTCTTTTTTCTCAACAGGATGCTCAACTCCCGATAAAAGCTTTAAATAAAAATCGCAAAAATCCTTAGTTTCCTCAAGACCAGAAAGCTCGCGATCAAGATAAAAATCAAGATAATACTGCGCATCAGAGACAGCCTCCTTCCACTTCTCAAAATCATCTTTGGCACACTCATCCGGATCTTTATACCCATCAAGAGTTATCACGCGCAGATTCAAACCAAGAGGCTGGGCATTCTCAACAGCCCGCAAAAGCGCTTCCTGCCCCGCATCATCCATATCGAAGCAAAAGGAAATATTCTTAGTATAACGCTTAAGCAACTTAAGTTGCGGCACCGTAAGAGCAGTACCAGACGAAGCAACAATATTCTGGATGCCAGCCTGATAAGAAGAAATCACATCCGTATAACCCTCAACAACAATCGCCAAATCCTGCTCTTTGATATGCTTTTTCGCCAGATGCAAACCATACAAAACCTTACTCTTATGATAAACAATAGATTCAGGTGAATTGAGATATTTGGGTTGATCATCTTTTTTTAAAGCTCTCCCACCAAAAGCCACAATCCGCCCCATAATGTCCGCAATCGGAAACATCAAACGCAATCGAAACCGATCATAAACCTTACCTCCCGCCGTATCTTTCGAGATCAAAACTCCCGACTTCACCGCATCAGCCTTCTTATAACCTTTATCAAGCAAATATTTATAACCCTCCTCAAATTCATCCTTCGCAAAACCAACCTTAAATTCTGAGATCATCTCATCCGAAATCCCTCGCCCCTTCACATAATCAAGAACTTTAGGCTCATTCTTAAGATTTCTCACATACAAATCCGCAAGCTCCCCCTGAAGCTCAGTCAAAATATCCCGCTCATCCTTACTGACCTTCGGCCCACCCGAATATTTAGGGAGATCAATGGAAGCACGATCCGCCAAAATCTCAAGCGCACCCCGAAAATCCACTCCTTCAATCTCCTGAATAAATTTAAACATATCCCCACCCTTATGACATCCGAAACAATAAGCCAACTGCTTCTCCGGACTCACAACAAAACTCGGCGTCTTCTCCTGATGGAAAGGACAACAAGCCTTAAGATTGCGCCCCACCTTCTTAAGCTGAACATAAGGCGCAACAACATCCTCAATAGAGAGCCTGGATTTGATTTCGTCAATTGGATCGAGCATGGGACTGCAGTTTAGCAGAGAACCATTAGAAAATCGAGAACCTCTACCCTACGAAGCCACCAACGCCCTCCCATATGACTTTCTAGCCTCATCAACAATGAACTGTAACCTGAAAGCATTCCCAGGGAAACAAGCATTAATAATCTTTCTATCCCCTACAACACGACCACAACTCCTTTCAACACCACGAACAGCCTGTACTAACCTGTTTGCAAATTCAAAATCACAATCAACCAAAGCCACACACTTCGCAGCATGTTCAATCGGAAATCCTTCCAAATGTAACACAGACATATCACACTCGGTATAATAATTATCTAGAGGCCACGGATACGAATGAAAAATAACAACATATAATCCCAAATCATCAGGAATCTCCAAACGATTACCATGGTATGAATGCCAGAAATAACCACGCTTCTTAAAATAAACACGTTTCATTATCTTATGACGCTTGTTAAACGACTGACTCAGCCAAGTCCCCTTCTTCAAAAATTCAACTGCTTCTTTCACACCCAAAATATTTATCAAAGCCACATGAGATAACCTCAACCCAAAACTACGAATAAAGCCTTTCATCAACCAACGAACATCATAGTTTTCAGCAAAATATTCTCTAAACGCCCGATAACTATCAAGATCCACACCAGAACAACTAGCATTTATATGGCTAACCATATGCTCAATGTACTTTTCTGCAATTTGCATTTCTTCAAACCTCTTAAGCAAAACAAAAACATCCCGAAAAGACGCAACTTTAGTCAAAGCTAAATCCAAAAGCACACTCGCATAATTAGCCCCACCACCCTCTTGAAGCATATCCAAATACCGCAAACAACTCTCCACAGTCAACTCATCAGGGTCAAAAGTCAAACCAGTACCCTCAAGCAAAGGATCCAACACCGCTGCAGCTCTATCAGCCGCAGAATCAGGCTCCACACCTAATGCACCCGATGACAGGTTCGAAAGACCATTATTCATAAATAAAAATTATACTTCGCTTAAAACCCGCATCCTAGCAGTACGATACTGTTGCAAAAATTGAAGCGTAGCCCTTTCAACAGAAAACACTTCCTGCCCACCAATAATAACCTCCATACCTGTATTAAAAGTAGGATCATCTACCAAAGCATCCTGACCACCAGTCAGCACATTACCTCCCAAATCTTCTTGCAACCATGAAACAACATCCTTTGCAGAAGAACACCGCCAAGAACTATCAAAAGCATCATCACACCCTTCTCGATTTGTCCATAACTGCACACGCACAACAGCGTCCTCTTCTCCCCCTCCATATGTCTCAAACAAACCCGCAACACTATGAATAATAGCCCTCAACACCTCAGCAGGAGTACAAACCAACGATGCATGAAAACTCTTATACATCCAACCATCATCTTGCCTAGCAACATCCTCCGGACATAAAACTTGCATCACCAATTCAAGATCTGACCGCACTACACTTTGCCGTAGAAGCCATTCCTCAACAGCCCGCACTTGTTCCTCATCACAACTAGGCTTATAAACCGATTGCCCCAACAAATCACCCACGACTTCCAACCCATCAAGCCTAGAATCCATTCCCCTTGGAGATGAAATTGCCATTTTCTTTACAATTTAAGAATAGAAGAAAAACTAACAATAATTCCGACAACTCACCAGGCCAACAATAAATAAATGTCTTTACAAACCTGTAAATTAGTCCAAATACACGCCAACAGCCATTGTTAACGAACCAAGATTTCCACATTAAACGTAGAAAGAGCATTAACCACATGCTTTGCTTCTTCCACATCAGATATTGGAGAATCAAATTTAACAACAACCCTCTGACGATCATCAAGTTCAAGCTTAAACCCAAGATGATCTGCAAAATGCTGGAGATATTGATCTAATACATCAAATAACCCCACTAGAACAACATTATTCGCCCCTACTAGATTTGGTATTTGGTCTTCATCCATTTTGTGATTCGTTAAATAAATACATCCCTAAAAGAATAAAATACACATGTTCTTTAAATAATCCCATCCACATTAGCCACTCAAACATCCTCCTAATCTGTTATCCACACCAAATCCTGTGTTAGCAATTACTATTGACAATTCGCCTGTCAGCAGCTACTGTCACCAACTAACCCTTCTTAATAAAGAGATAAATACCCCTCAACCATAGACATCAACAATATTTACTGACACAATCAATAACCTATAAACATCATGATGCCAGACATACAAAGTTTCCTAAAATCCCTAGGGCTAACCAAAAAAGAACGAGAATTATACCTCGCATCTCTCAAGTATGGCCCGCAAACCGCCAGCACTTTGGCTCAAAAAACCGGTATCGCGCGTTCAACAGTCAATTTCGTTTTTAACGAGCTTATCAAAAAAGGGTTTGCTTCAAAAAACATCGAAGAAAAAACGACTTACTTCAGCGCAATTCAACCAGAATTAATCGAATACATTCTCCTTAAAAAAGCTGCCAAAACAAAAAAACTAATCCAAGACTACAAAGAGCTACTTCCATCTTTAGAAGACTTTCAAAATACATTCTCAACAACGACACCAACAACACGCTATTTCGAAGGGATTGAAGGAATTCGCCGACTAATAGATGATAACTGCCGAAAAGATGAAACCGTCCTTTTCATATCAGGCCACAACAACATGATGGATCCCAGAGTACAAAAATACATTACAGATATTTACATCCCAATTTCAAAAAAGCATAAAAACAAGAACAAAATGATCATACAAGACGGCGAGCAAGCAAGAGCTTTTGCAAAAAAAGCTGAAGGCGTATACGACGAAATCACCTTCATCGATCCAGAAAAATACCCACTATCTATAACAACAGCGATCTACGGTGACAGAATCAGTCTAAGCTCCTCTAACCCAAAAGACATGTCCGGAATACTCATCAAAAACCAACTGGTCGCCAATCACATGCGAACAATCTTCAATATCCTCAAAGAACATTTCCAAAACGAAACCCCTTAACCTCTTTCTACCCCACTCAAAGTTGGGCTTTTATTATTTTCCTAAAGCGCTCCAAAACCTCCCCAACCCACCTCATTGCCTCCGGATTTTTACGCCACTCCTCAAGATCATCCACGCCAACCACTGTAACAGGAATATCACCATCCTGAGGCTCCCTTCTTAATTCCTCAACAACCGGATCTCCCTTTTCCACAATCACACAAAGACGTTCTTCAGATCCTGCACTCATAAATACTTAGATTAAATCTAAGCAATAATTTAGCAAAGAATTGCATGAATTGCGAAGTCAAATGAAATACACAAGCATTAATTAAGAAGCTCTGCTACAGCAGAAACAGAAGAATCTAAGCTCACCAGCATTAAATGAGGATTCTGAACTGAAAAATCACGTAAACAATATGGTATATGCGACCATTCATTTAAGACACCATCTCCATCCATAGTTGCAACCCCTAACGATCCATCAGGCTTGCTAACAACAACCAATTCACTCTCAAAAACAAACCTTGAGCGATCATTCAAATCCGCAGCCTCAGAAATAGAAGGAAATCTAGTTAACCAAACAATTGCATTAGAAGGAATCACAGTCCCATCGCTCAAAACACGAACATCCCCATTATCAGCAAGCTCCAATGTCGGACAAACTCTTTCAACTTCCACTGGTTCTGCATTAGAACCCTGACCCCACATAATAGTCTTCTTACGAACTTCTTTCCCCGGCAAAACATTGGCATCACCATGCACATCAACATAACAAACTTCATCAACTATCCACATAGGAAACTCCTCCATAACT
The DNA here is from genome assembly GCA_964538865.1 of uncultured Candidatus Peribacteria bacterium. GTDB lineage: Bacteria > Patescibacteriota > Gracilibacteria > UBA1369 > UBA12470 > CAZIHU01. The sequence continues at coordinate 10,435 of CAZIHU010000017.1, read as the reverse complement.
TCCCCTTTAACTTCTCCATCTACTGTAAGCTTTACCCCATACTCAACCAGATCCCCAAGTAACAACGAAGCTCCATCAGGCGTAACACCAAAAACAACACCATTTCCAAATCCACTAAATCGCTGCAAAACATCAGCCCTTCTAACTTCAGGTATAAAAGAAATTATATCAGTACCACTATAAACCTCGCCATCAATCATACGGGCATTCTCTGGAAGTCTATCAATTGCAACAATAAGCCTACCAACTCCAGCCCCTAAAATGCTATCCAAAGCAGCTATCCGAACATCATCCGAATCTGAACCCACTACATCTGTATCTGCAATCAACTCCCCAGCATCTGCCGCAACTTGACTACTAACACCTGCCACAATCTCACCACCACCATGCTCCAAATCCAAAACAACATCACCAATATGACCACCTACAACCGAGTCTAAAGCACCAACCGCAACGTTTCGTAAAACATGAATCTCTTTAACCGCAAAATCGCTAACCGCAGTGCCAAAGCGCCTAAGATAAGGTGCCCCACCTAAAGCGGCCGCCCCAATTGCATTCCCGATTGCATCTCCGCCTGCCTCTAAATACGCAGGATCAAAAGCTAATTCTAATAACATATTTGCTTAAACTTTAAAAAATGACCTTAAAATTATCAACCAAAAAAAATATTAAGCAACTACCAAAAAAAAACACGGATAACCCCAATCTGTACTAAGTACTAATATCATACTGTCAATAGCCGACACCACGTACTCAAATTCATCACCAAGCTTGCGATAGCACATTTTCAGACGTCAGTAGCTGATGACACCACCTGGGATTGACAACCATCATTTAAACAATGTAATTTAAGTACCCTCAAAAAATAACTCCACACCCATGATCCCCAATATCAATCATTTCCTCCAATACTTAGGCCTTTCAGAAAAAGAACAAGAGCTCTATCTTGCATCTCTCAAATACGGCTCCCAACCAGCAAGTACACTGTCAAAAAGAACTGGCATATCTCGATCAACAGTCTGTTTTATATTTAACGAACTCATCAAAAAAGGTTTTGCAAGCAAAAACATCAAAGAAAAGACCACACATTTCAGTGTAATACAACCCGAATCTCTCGAATACGTAATCTTAGAAAAACAAGCTGAAGCAAAACGTCAAATACAAGATTTTAAAGACCTTCTACCTATGCTAAACAGCATTCAAAACAAACATTCACCTATCCCAGAAGTAAGATATTACGAAGGATATGAAGGCTTATGCCGTATACTAGACGACTTCTGTAAAGTTGACCAAACAGTCCTATATATATCAAGTCACAACAACATGCACCCAGATATTCGAAAGTATGTTTATGACATTTATTTACCTATCTGTAATAAACAAAAGAACAAAAACAAAATCATACTTAACGAAGGTAAAAAAGCACGAGAGTATGCCGAAAAAGCCGCAAAAGCTTATGATGAATTCATATTTGCAGATTCAAACAAGTTGCCATTCACTCTCACAACAGCAATCTACGGTAATAAAGTCTCATTCTGGTCATACGACCCAAAAGACATGTCCGGGATAATAATTCGAAACAAACTCATCGCAGATAACATGAGAACTTTATTCAAATCGTTCCAACAACACCTTAGTCAGACTCCATAAGCTCACGAAATCTATCCTGAACAAAAGATACAGAACCAAACCTCGCAACTCCAGCAAAATCGTTAACAGAATCATAAGGAGCTTCCGTAATACCAAACCGAGCTCTATTCTCAGCCCCCATCAAATGGCAAATCCCATCACCATCACGATTTAGGGCATCCAAAAGCTCAACATCGAACATAGGAGAAATTTTACGAGTAGCAGCCTCATAAAGCTTAACAATCCTCCATTGAGGATCAGAAGTCACGCTCATCCCTACACGTTCATAAAATTGCTCTCTCAATCTAGGCAAAAGCACTTTTCTAGCAAAATCACAAATAGCTTGTTCATAAGCAGCCTCTGGAGTAAGTTCGGCCGACCCTTCGCCACGAAACCTTCTTACCAAGTCACGAAAAGCCCTATGCAGCAGACGTGCAGAAGGACTGCACACATCCATACCTAACGCCGTAGTCGCACTACAATAATCATCAACTCTATCACCAGCGTTCAACCCAAGATCAGCAGCTCTAGCGTCAGAATACCTTTCAATCAAAACATCCCAATACCTAGTCCTATCGTGCCCAAACTCTTCAATACGACGAAGACAAGCAAATGCTACTGAATCACCACGCATCGCTAAATAAGGTACAATTATCCTTTCAAAAAGACATCTCCTGGCCGCCCAACTTAATACAACCCCTCTATAATCAAAAGATGTCCCCGCAAACATAAGCATCGCCTCAGAACTACCCATTCTATCCAAAAGCTCAATACCATCCTTAAGCATAACCAGCTCCGAAACCGCATCACACCTCGCAGAAGCATCACCAGCAAGCCCAACCTGACCCATCACCTCGCAAAACCTGCCTTCATTAAAAACCTGATCAATATTCATAACCTCCTCAGCCCAAGAAGACACAATAATTTCATCCAGACTACCACCAAGAATCACATAAAGATCCTCCAAAACACCAATCAATCTCCCCATAACAGCTTTCTCATATTCAATTGGTAAAACAGCAATTGCACTTGGAACATTTTCAAGAAGAAAACGAACAGATTCAGCAACATCCTCACTATCCCATCGCCCACAGAACCTAGGCATCAAAACATTCAAAAGCACCTCCAAATCAGGTGAAAGACAAAAATCACTCAACACACTCAAAACCTTAGCACGAATCCTATCTTCATCTCTCGCAACTTCAAACTGAGCTCTCTCAAATCTATCCCAAATAACATCACTCATAATCGCAGATGCTGCCAAATAAACATTCTCAATAGTACTAAGATCCGGAACATCTCCCAAATTGACCTCCAAATATCTTCTCAGAGACTCTTCCTCTCCATTTTCAATATAAAACCTCATCGCTTCCCCAAGCTGCAAAGTAGCATTTAGAGGAACCTGCCCACCTTCAACAATCACATTATAGACATCTTCAGGCGTCTCAAGACCCTCAAAAAGAGCATACGGATTCGGATATTTATGAGAAATCAACCTCTTACCCCTAAGAGACTTAGGATCAACAACCTCTCCTTTCCACTCAGGAAAACCGCTTTTTAACCTGTTAACAACCTGTCTGCTCCGTTGTTCGGTACGACCATGCAAAATCTTCCCTCCTTGAGAAAAAAGAATCAAAGCAACATGAGCAATCTCATACTCAGCAAGCTGAATAGCACGCCCTTGATCATCACCATCCAACTCAGAAAATCTCTGCCTCAAATCAAATCCATTAGGACCTTTTACGCTAGGTGGAACTATTTGCCAAATTTTATTGCTAACAACCGCATCAGACCTCATTGCTCCCAGTACATACTGATAAATCTCCATATACCCCTGCGGATCAACAGCGCAAACATCAGAAGCTTTCACAATAGATATATCAGGAATTCCAACCAATCTAGCCTCCATATCATCACAAGCATCCCCCCATCCATCAAGATCACCATCAGGCATTTGCCCATTATTTCCAATAAACTGCAAAACCGGCGCATCAAAAAGCACAAAAGCTTTAGCACTATCTGCATACCTGCCAATATCAAGAGGTAAACACATAGGGCCATTATCTCCCTCTGTAACACCATGACTAAGTCCTATAATAAAATATCTCACTCCCTCAAGCTTTCTCTCACAAAGTTCTTGATCAGAACAACGATCTACTTGCGAAATTGTATTATTCAAAACACCTTTTTTAAAGGCAGATATTATGCAGGTTTTTCGGGAAAATGTCAATGTCTTTCAGGGTGCATCGCAAGATCTCAGGCCGCACTTCAAAAACGCTCAAAAAAGCCCAGTCTACGGATTGGGCTTTTTACTAATGCAAATTCACAACCTCTCCTGCCCCCACCACCTGATCACCACGCTCCTCTAAGCATTCCCTCAGCCAAGGTGCCACACGTCTAGGACAATTCCGCAAATTCTCGGCTGCCCATTCCACCAAAACATCATAAAATAATCCCACCCGACCATTATACAAAAGACACGGCACTCGAGCATACCCAAGCCAAGCACCCCTTCCATCACATGCAACAGCCACTCCACAAGACCCCTCATGCCTCCAATCACCATCTCGAAAAATCAAACCATGATCCTCAGGTTTTGGCGGTCTAACAGGGTTAGAACACTCATCAGGATCAATCAATCCTGGGCAACTTGAACATACTCTAAGCATAGTGATAAATATCCTTTAAATGCCAAGGGTAAATTATAAGACTTCTGTCGAAAATGTCAATGTTTTTCAGCCCAAACAAGCCACCCCCCAATCACCACCACAATCGCCGCCAAAACCGCTAGCGCCACAACCTTCTGCGCCGTCCCCAAAAACAAAGCCGTCACACCAAAAGCACTGCAAACCCCGTAAATCACAAACAGCGACTTCCTTTCCGACAACCCAGCCTTCACAAGCCGATGATGAAAATGCCGCAAATCACCCCGAAAAGGTGATTTTTTCTGAAAAATCCTCCTCGCAATCACCCAAATAAAATCCAACAAAGGCAGCCCCATCACCAAAAAAGCAGTAGCAATTTTTCCTCCTGACAAAATCGCCAAAACCGCCAACATATACCCAAGAAACATACTCCCCGTATCCCCCATCAAAATCCGCGCAGGAGCAAAATCAAAAATCCAAAAAGCCAACGCCATCCCAGCAACCGCAATCGCCAAAACAGCAGTTTGCGTTTGATCGATATAATGAAAATCCGGTCTCACCGCCAGCGCAAAAATCGTCACCGCCGCAATAAAAGTCACTCCTGATGGAAGCCCATTTAGCCCATCGAGCCAATTCATCGTATTCACCATCGCCATTATCCAAAAAACCGTCACAAAAAGCGAGACCAAAGAAACCACAAACAAATACGGCCCAATCCCAAAACTCACCTCCATACCCGACAGATCAAGAGTCCCACCAAGCGGATTCGTCAAATGCGTAACACTAACACCCGAAAGAACCACACACAAAGCCGCCATAACCTGCGCCATAAGCCTCGGCCAAGGACTCAGCCCCCGCACATCATCAATAAAATTCACAACAAAAAGCAAGAGCGACCCCACGACAACTCCCAAAAGCGCCAAATTCCACTCCAAAAAAATCACACACACAGCCAAGAACACCACATAAAACACAACCCCACCCGCATACGGAATCGGCTTCCTCATAAGTCCATACAAACGCGGCTTATCCATCAGTCCAATCCGCGGAAAAACACGCAAAGCCACGAGCGTCAACACAACAGTCCCCACGAACGCGAACAAACCTGGCCAGATGTATTGGATGAGATCGTTCATGGCTAGATTTTAGCATAAGTGACGTTAGACTTGGAGACTAGGAGACTTGGAGACTTGGGAAAGTGGTGATTTTTTAAG
>CAZIHU010000017.1:0-4847 GCA_964538865.1 uncultured Candidatus Peribacteria bacterium | reverse complement strand
TTTTTTAAGATCTCTAGTGTACAACAGGATTATGCCATTAGAAATATTAAAAAAATCAATCGCATGGGTAAAAAGCTATAACCTAGGTAAAAAAGTACACAAAATAACTAAAACTTTCCCCGACGAAGAAAAATATGACCTGGTTAAGCAAATGAATAGGGCTGCAACATCCATATCAATGAACATAGCAGAAGGGAAAGGGAGAAACTCAAAAAAAGAACTCCGACATTACCTATATATGGCAAAAGGCTCCTGCACAGAGCTAGCCACACAACTATCGTTTGCTCACGACTTTGGATATATAAACACAAATGAGTTTAACGAACTAAAAAACGAGCTGATAGAAGTCCTGAAAATCCTCAGCGCATCAATAAATACATTGAACAAAAACAAACACCACTAGTCTCCCCTCTCCAAGTCTCCAAGTCTAGTCTACAAATTTTTGTAGACTCTAAGATTCCCAAACTTATTATCATACTTCAAAATACTCACCAACCGCCCTTTAAAATACCCCGCAACATACGACCCAGGAAAACTCCCACCAACCTTAATCCTCTGCCCACGCATAATCCTATGATAATCACTTCCATTCAAATCAATCCGCGCCCATCCCTCAAGCACATTATCCATCGAAATCAGCTCAAGCGTCTCAACATTAATCTCTTCAAGCTTAATAGCTTTATCCAATCCAAACTGACCAACACTAGTTCGCCTCAAACCACCAAGAAAACCACGACACCCAAGACTCTCACCCAAATCACGCGCGATCGAACGAATATAAGTCCCACTCCCACACAACACCTTAAAAGTCAAAACAGGCAGCATCACAGGCTCCTCCATCCCCTCCATCATCACACCATATCCAAAATCATCCACCTTAAGCCCAATATCCGTAATATCATGAACTTTCACCTTCCTAGACGGCAACCTCACCGGCATACCTTTGCGAGCCATCTCATAAGCTCTTCTTCCCTTAACCTTAATCGCTGAAAATTTCGGCGGAACTTGATCGATCAAACCCTTAAATTGATCCAACGCAGCAACAACTTTTTTCACATCCACTTCATCCTTTTTCTCCTTATAAATCTCCCGAACATACTCAGGATCATAATCCAAATCACCTTCAGCATCACAAGTACTGCTCCTTGCACCCAAAACAACCTCAGCTTCATACTCCTTATCCATAATCATAAGAAACTCATTCAGCTTAGTCGCCTTACCAATCGCGACAACGAGCACTCCAGTCGCCATCGGATCAAGCGTTCCAAGATGCCCAATCCTCTTGATCCCAAGAATCCGGCGAAGCTCAGCCACTATATCAAAAGAAGTCTTGCCCTTCGGCTTATCAATAACCAGAAAACCGTCCATGTAGGTAATTGTTAGTAGTAGTTTATATGGAAAAACTTACAAAAAATCTTCTCAAGTCTCCCAGTCTCCACTCTCCAAGTCTCCAAGTCTACCCTTCCAGGCATTTATTAACTTCCAAAACCCTTCCGGGCTCTATTTCAATGTCAATTTGCCTGCTAAGCAATTCTCTCACCACTTGTCTATCGTCGTACGGTATCACTCCATATTTCGTCACTTGAACCTCTTCTCCGCCTTTTCCAGCAATTAATATTGTATCATTTTCAGAAGCGTTTGCCAAGGCCAACCTAATAGCTTCTCTCCTGCTAGGGACTTTCCAAAGCCTATCCCCTTCCCCACGATCAATGCCCTCAGCGATCTGATCGATGATGCCAATATTGTCTTCCTGATAAGGATCATCGTCGGTAAGAATAATATTATCGACACCTTTATCAGCAATTTGCCCCATAATAGGTCTCTTGCCCGTATCACGACCTCCACCGGTAGCCCCGAAAACAAGCCACAACTTACCCTCAGTAAGCGGCCTGAACATATCAATAAGTGACTGAAGCGCATCAGGCGCATGAGCATAATCCACAATAATCGAATAAAGCTGACCGACATCGATCGATTCCATTCGCCCAGGAGCAGGTTTCACGCTCTCTAACGCACTTTTGATGGTCTCCAAAGCAATATGCTCGGAAACTGCCACCGTCGCCGCACAAGTCGCATTATAAACATTCACACGCCCCGGGAGAGGTAACTTTATTTCCACCTGACCATTTGGAATAACATAAGTAAACCTGGACCCCGCAGGCTCCGAACTAATGCCATGAGAAGTATAAATTCCTTTATTAAGCCCAAAAGTAAATTTCTGATCAGCTCGAAAATTTAAAAAATAATCAGCCTCAGGATCATCCTCATTCACAACAAACATCTTAGGCACACCAGCCTTACGCTTTAAACGATTTAATTTATCAAAAAGCAAACCCTTAGCCTCCTTATAACTCTCCATCGAGCCATGATAATCCGTATGATCACGAGTAAGATTAGTAAAAACAGCCGTATCAACATTCACACCCCAAAGCCGCGACTGAATCATCGCATGAGACGAAGCCTCAATAATCGCATAATCACACCCCGCATTCACCATCTCACGCAGCATCCGCTGCAACTCAAAACGCCCCTGCGTCGTCTGCTTAGTCAGATTCGTCCACTTGTGATCTCCAATCTGAAAAAACACCGTCGACATAATCCCAACTTTATGCCCCGCCGCCTCAAGAATCTGCGCAATAAGCGTGCAACTTGTCGTCTTCCCATTCGTTCCAGTCACAGCAATCACCCTCAGCTGATTCCCCGGAAATCGATACCAAAAAGCAGCAAGCATAGCCACTACCTTATGATAGAGAAGCCGAATCGGAGACGTGTCTGATATTTGTTTTCGTAGGAAGTTGAGCATGTTCGAAGGTTATTGTAAACCAACAAGCCTGCAAAAACCATAAAAAATCTCGTTTTCGCAAAGCGAAAACTCCACAGACGCCGAACAGGCGTCAAGCATATTATTTAACCGTTTTGCTATCTGCAAGTTGCAAGTTGCTGTCTAACAAGGTCCACATCAAGAGCTATCTGATCCCTCAAGTTTTCCAGACTATTAAACTTTCGCGTTTCACGAATTTTTTCGCCGACCTCGACTTTGACCTCCTTGCCATATGCATTACCCTTGTAATTGAGTAGATGGATCTCCGTATCCCCTTCCTCAGAGACATGCATAGCACCCCAGTACTTCTTTCCCTCCATCTCAACCTTCACCACGAAAACCCCACTCTTAAACCTCTGCTTCCCCAGATTAATCGTGGGAAATCCAAGCTTCCTGCCAAGACCTTTTCCTTTAACAACTTTCATAATAATAGTGCGATTATAAGCCAAAACTCCATCGCCAAGTCATTTTTCATAAAAGGCGTATCAAAAAGCCCATGGATCAGCACAGCAAAAAGCATCGCCGCAATCGCCAGCTTGAGATTCCCTCGAGTCCTCGAGAAAGCCAGGATTATGATCGCAACCATCGCAACCACTCCAAGAAGCCCAAAATTAAGCCAAATCGCCATCAACAGGTTATGCGGATGCGGAGCCAACCATTCATAAGTATCGTAATCATACAAATAAGTCATTTTCCACTGATAATTCAACTCGTATTGACCCAACCCCTTCCCCAGAAGCGGAGAATCCTTAATCATCTCATAAGAAGCATGCCAAATCTGCAACCGAGCACTTGTCGAAGCCCTCTCTTCAAACTCCAGAAACTCCTGAAACTTCTCCGTACCAACTTGCGAAACTGCAAAAAGCGAACATGCAAGAATCGCGCATACCGTTGCAGCTATCTTGAATTTGCGAGTAAATTTTTTACTCAAAATCAAGTAGAAGAAAAGACCAGCAGCAACCGCTATGATTCCCGCATAAGATTTGGTAGCAATAAGAGCAATGAAGGTTAGGATTCCAGGCAAAAGGAGTAAGTAATTTTTCTTCCGTGATTTTACCGACTCAAGCAATCCAACCCCAAAAAGCACACAAATCGGCCCAAGATATAACGCCAAATAGTTCGCCGACTCATAAAAAGCGCTAGCACGTCCATCCTCCGTCCCCTGAAGCAGCCCCCAGATGGAAAGCCAAACCCCAGACCACATGAGAGCAAGAAGCATCATTTTGCGATCCTTATCGGACTTGATATGTGCATGGGCCATAGTGAAGTATAGGATCGGCATGATGACCCAGCCTTTGAGAACGCCAAGAGCTGCCATGCGTGAATCAACACAAATCCCTGTCACATCACGAAAAGTATCCGGCACGATAATAGTGGAGACGATTGCTGCGAACAGGAGTAGAGCGATGGGGAGGAAGATCGGCTTGGTGAGAAATTTTTTCTTGGTTGTGAAGAAGAAAATTGTGAAAAGGAGATATACTGCGATTTCGGGCAACGTGAACGGAATACCCGCAAGTTCGAATCGCAAGAAATAGAGTGGGAAAATGAGTGGAAGCAAGATTACGCCCCAGTAGAGTATGTTGGTGGTTTTTTTCATTGGTTTGATTATAAAGGGAGGCCTCTGCAAAAGCCAATTAATACCAATTTTCAATATAAACATAACTAAGAATATGAATTATTTCATTGTCTTACAAGGCGCTGCAATCGCAGCGATACCGGAGTATCGTAAGGCTTGCAGCAACGAAGTAAGGCAATGAAAGAAACATATCCTTTGTATGATTTATATTGCAAATTGGTATAACTACTGCAAAATGACTAATTTAGCTGCAAATTCCGCAAAGCTCATCACCGTATCTAACCTGATACGCTTTCTTCGCTTTTCGAAATTTTCGCATAAATTTGTCATTTTTCGCTACGTTACTGACTTTTGCAGAGGCCTCAAGGATGAGGATGCAGAACACAATTCACCACGCGTCAACGCGGAAAGTGCGATGAGACACTTACCCATGCGAATTGTCCAGTCAGA
>CAZIHU010000016.1:7469-26527 GCA_964538865.1 uncultured Candidatus Peribacteria bacterium | reverse complement strand
GAACTACGGCCTACGAACTACGGCCTACGAACTACGAACTACGAACTACGAACTAACTCCACCACCTTCTTAAAAACCTCAGGCTTATGCACGGCAATATCGGCAAGGATTTTTCGATCAACAATAACCTTCTTCTCCGAGAGAGCATTCATAAATCGACTATACATCCATCCCTCAGCACGAACAGCAGCATTAATCCGAGTAATCCAAGTGCGCCTCATTACCCTCTTCTTCTTCCGGCGATCTGTATATGCATGCATTCCGGCCTTAGCGACAGCATTTTTCGCCGCGCGAAACAACTTCTTGCGTTTACCGCGATAACCCTTGGCCATCTTGGTCATTTTTTTATGTCTCCTCCGGGTGACAGTGCCATGTTTAATTCGGACCATTTTATTGAAAAGTTAAAATTTAAGATGATAAAAGTGAATTGAGCTTCCTTTCGTTGGATTTGGAAACGCAAAGCTTATTTCCGCCAATTTTCTTCTGACGCTTGGATTTCTGAGCCAAAAGATGTCTCTTGCAAGACTTCTCCATCCGCAGCTTGCCGCTACCGGTCCTTTTGACACGTTTTTTTGTTCCGCTATGAGTTTTTTGCTTTGGCATGATTATTTAAGTTTATAAATTAATTCCATCTTCTGCTGTCTGCTCCTTGCTGCCTGCTATCTAATAGGGCTCAAAATCATAATCATCGTATATCCCTGTCTCTTAGGTTCTTGATCTACCTTGGCTACCTCAGCGAGATCTTCTTTGAACTTCTCAAGCTTTGCCAATCCGAGATCTTTGTGCACTATTTCACGTCCTTTAAACATCAATTGAATCTTCAGGCTATGTCCTGCCGCCAAGAATTGTTTGGCCTTCTTAAGTTTTACTTCCAGATCACCCACATCTGTTCTCAGAGTCAATCGAATCCCTTTGATCTCATTCTTCTTCTGTGCCTTGCGTTGCTTCTGATCGGCCTTCTTCCGTTGATACTGATATTTGCCGTAATCCATGATCTTGCAAACCGGAGGCGACGCCTTAGGAGCTACCTCAACCAGATCCAAGCCCTTCTCCTCAGCCATGGCCCGTGCTTTATCGGTGCCCATTATGCCAAGCTGTTCCTGATCCTCGCTAACGAGGCGAACAGTAGGAACTTTTATCTGATGATTAACTCGTGCTTTTTTAGCTATATTATTAGGGTTTTATGGATTCCTAGCTACTCCTGTTACGGATAGCCCGCCCATCTTATGAGAAATCTTGATATTAGTCAAGCAAAAGCGTAAACTAGCCGAGCTTTAAAAATCCGCTATGAGAAGCGCAATCGCGGAGCATAAGCGTAGCGATCTATAACCAAGGATGAAACACGAGTAAACAATATTGCGAAAGCATAAAAAATAACATAGAGAACAAAAATATGCATATAAAAAGCGTAAAAGTCGGCAACGTCAAAATCGGAAACGACCACATTTCTATCCAATCAATGTGTAGCACAAACACAGAAGACATCCGTGCAACAATTTCCCAAATCAAAAAACTTGAAAAAGCAGGATGCGAACTTATCCGCGTCGCAGTCCCAACAGAAAAAGCGGCAAAAGCCCTTTCAAGCATCAAGAAAAAAATCTCAATCCCACTAATCGCCGATATCCATTTCAACCCGCGGCTCGCAATCCTCGCCCTAGAAAACGGCGCAGACAAAATCCGCATCAACCCTGGAAACATCGCAAACAAGAAGGCTTTGCGCGAAATCATCAAATCCGCAAAAAAACACCACGCTGCAATCCGAATCGGAGTAAATGAAGGCTCACTCGAAAAAGATTTAGCCCAAAAACACGCCCCCCACTCCCCAAAAGCCCTCGCCCTCTCCGCAAAACGCTGGATAAGATTTTTCGAAAAAGAAAACTTCAAAAACCTCATCATCTCAGCAAAAAGCAGCGACGTAACCACGATGATCAAAGCCAACAGACTCCTGAAAAACTGCGGCTACCCACTCCACATCGGAGTCACGGAATCGGGAACATTGGAAACAGGCACGATCCGAAGCGCAATCGGCATCGGCACACTCCTGGCGGAAGGGATCGGAAACACAATCCGCGTCTCACTCGCAGCAGACCCAATCGAAGAAGTTCGCATCGCCCAAAAAATCCTCGATGCCCTCGACATAATCCGCCTACCCTTACGAATAATCGCATGCCCAACCTGCGGCCGAACAAAAGCAGACGTCTGGGGCGTGGCAGAACGATTGGAACGCGACCTGGCCCCATCACTGCAAGCTGCAAGCAGAGCGGCCGAAGGCCAGCTCAAGTACTATCAATCCGTTTTGCAAAGCAAAACACCACATTGCAAGTTGCAATCTACCTCAATCGCAGTCCTCGGTTGCGGCGTCAACATCATCGGCGAGTCAAAATCAGCTACTTACGCTATAGTTGGGATCGATCGCACCCACTTCACGCTATATAAAAAAATGAAGCCAATCTTAAAAAAAGCAACCTACCCACAAATCTTGAAATACCTGAAGTCCGAAATCTAAAATTCGATATTCAACATTCAATATTCCAAATTCGAACTCATGAAAAAAACAATCACAGTCATAGTCGGATTCATCTGGATGGCCGTAGTAGGATATTTTTATTTCTTTGAAAATCATCCCCATTATCTTGAAACCCTAGAATTTCTACCAAGAATTATCACAGGACTCGCAGGCTTCGCGATCACCATCGGAATAATTTTAGGCATACAAGTAGCCTGGAATCATTTCAAAAAACGACCGATCTTAGAATTCAAACTATCAGCATGGAAAGGGCTGGCAATACTTCTCGTAATAACACTGGGCCTGTTAACAACAACACAGATAGATAGCAACCTCGCCATTTACAACGGCGGGACCCTAATTCAAGAAGATGGGAACTGGGGCATGTTGCCGGAAAACATGGAACCAACAGAGTCCATGACAGTTGTGCTTGAGGATGACACGATAATAGCCGACGACAATTTTATAGAAATATTTCCCGCAGAAATCCAAGCAAATTTCACAAAAGTAAGCTTAATAAAAGCAGCAGCACTAACAGGATGGCGCATAATAATAAACTTAGCAGCCTTATTACTCATCGCACTTTCTGGATTTGCCATAGGGCATAGGATCTTGAGATTTACCAAAATAGGGAAGTCATGGGAGAGCAAACCACGAGAACCAAGCGAATTCTTGTTAAGCGTGGGGGTCGGGCTATCTGTGCTTATGGCGCTAATATTTGCCCTTGGCATGCTTGGGATTGCTCGGATAGAGATGGTCCTGGGAGGGATTGTGGTCTTAACTGCGATCGGATGGAAAGATACATTGGGGCTTGTTAAGGCCACGATAAAAAACAGCTTGGATATTAAACTCGATTTCCGGTCGCTCTCATTATGGACAGCCCTAGGCACAATATTGATACTTGGCTATAACATACTAAGCATAATCAGGCCGATGCCAATAGGATGGGACGATGCCAAACAGTATTTATTCATGCCTGAAAAAATCGCACAGACAGAAAAACTACTAGAAAATGCAGGAGGTATGTACAATTGGGAACTTATCAACACAATTGGAGCTTATACAGGGAATGCAATGTTGCCGCTGTTTATTAATTTCGGAGGCGGACTCTTGGCACTGGGCGCTCTGTATATGGTTTTAAAAATTTTTATGCGAAAAGAGATGGCATTAATGATGACAAGCCTGTTTTATGTGATGCCGACTGTTATATTCCAATCTTCAATAGACCTTAAAAACGACCTTGCGCTAACATTTTTTGTCTTACTAGCGATCTATGCTTTTATAAAATGGTTTCAAGGACCCTCTGAAAAATGTGGTTTCGAAACGAAATTTACTCCAATTTGCGCGAAGGAGGCAAAGCGCGAGGAAGGCGTATCAAGCGATACATCGACGAGCCTGCCTGTCCGGCAGGCAGGCGATGAGCCTCCCGCAGCCAAATTGGATAAATTGCAGTCGGAAGTACATTTCTCAGAGAGTCCTAAAGACGCAAAAAACAGTAGCTCATGGCTATACCTAACGGGGATCTTAATAGGCGTAAGCCTAGGAATAAAGATTACAGCCGGGATAGCACTCATCGTATTAATGGTGCTCATAGGGATTAAATTGTTGGGGAAAAAAGGCGGGATCTCGATTGGGATGTTAACAATTGGCATACTATTAATGAAATTGGGAGGAGGGACAATCTTCAACATACCTATTGAAACAATAATAACCACAGGGGAAATCCTAACCTTGGGCGGAATTGTTTTAGGGGTTTTTAGCTTGAGAAAACGCATACCGGACAAAAAAATCCTAAAAACCATCGGCGTGTTTTTCACCATAATTTTATTATCAGTCGCTCCTTGGTTCGTAAAAAACACTATAATTGACGGTCTAGCAATAAACATTGGAAATTACTACGCCACAAACGCCAACAATGTCATGGATGTAGATCTGGAGTTTATGGACGATTGCGAAAGAGAATCATTTAGCAATGAATACGATGATTATGTAACCGGACGTGGAGAAAGTGAGAGCGAAACAAGCTTCTTGAGTTTGCTAAAAATGCCATGGCAAATGACAATGAATCCGGGATTCGAGGGGATCTATGTGGATATGACATTCGTATTCTTAGCAATACTACCGCTATTCATTTTTTATTTAACCGAAAAAAAAGACAAAACATTCAATCTTATAGCGACAGTAAGTGGGCTATATTTCATCACGCTAATATTTTTCCTCTTCGGGGTCATCTGGTATGGATACGTGGGGATTTGTGGGCTGCTAATTTTGATAGGGAGACTAACTGAAAATTACGACAAAGAATCATGGCAAGGCAATAAAATACTCAGCCTAATCCCCAAAACAGCGATAAGCATAACAATAATAACAATAACATTCGTACAAATAGCATCGTTCAGCAGTATGGACGGATTAGCTTATTTGGGCGGGATAATAGATGATGAAGATTACATTTCAGTAGTTAATCCGGGGGTGCTTAAGACAGTAGAAATTTTAGAACAGGATGAAGACCTGGAAGGGACACACATATACAGAATTGGCGGAGTTACATCATATTTCTTAGCGGGCATTGATATTGATTTCTTGCACGATGAATCACTGGATATATACACTTGTATGGATGAGGTATATTCGACACAAGAACTCGTGGAGGTCTTGCAAAATATGAACATAAGCTATATTTCACTCGATTACACGTACGCAATTGCAGCAGACGCAGGAGACGCAATAGGAGAAAGATATGCAAGCTTATACAAATTCGGGAAAGAGAATTTTGAAACAGTAGTTGAAGAAGGAGATTACATACTCTTTAAGGCCCTAGAAGCAACATGAAAACCATCATAATACTGGGATCCACCGGCTCAATCGGCCAACAAACACTAGACATTATCGGCAAAGGATTAAAAGTCCTCGGCTTAAGCGCACACACAAATGAAAAACTGCTAAAACAACAAGCACGCAAATTCAACGTAAAATGGACCACGCTTGACGACAGCTCGAGGAAGCGAAGCGATCCCCGAGCCTCTATAAATAGCCGTTTTGCGAAGCAAAACACCACCCCATCAGCGCTCGCCGCAAAAAAATGCGATATCGTCGTCAACGCAATAAGCGGTCTCGCAGGCCTTGAGCCAACCCTCTCGGCCCTCCGCGCAGGCAACCGCATCGCACTCGCCAACAAAGAATCAATCGTTGCAGACGGCGCACGAATTATGAAGCTCGCAAAACCAGGCCAAATCATCCCGGTAGACTCAGAACACTCATCGATTTACAGATGCCTCGAAGGCCACGACCCAAAAACCATCAGCAAAATAATCCTCACCTGCTCCGGCGGACCTTTTTTCGGCAAAAAAAAATCCCAACTCAAAAACGTCACAGCCGCGCAAGCACTCGCCCACCCCACATGGGCTATGGGTAAAAAAATCTCAATCGACTCAGCAACCCTCATGAACAAAGGTTTCGAAATAATCGAGGCCCATCATCTCTTCGGCATTCCGTATGAGCGGATCGAAGTCTTAGTCCATCCTCAATCACTCGTCCACGGTATGGTCCAATTCGAAGACGGTTCAATAATCGCACACGCCTCCCCACCCGACATGCGAATCCCAATCGCATATGCTCTCGACAGGGGCGGAAACCGCAAAAAAAACCATCATAACTGCAAGTTGCAAGTTGCAAGTTGCAAGCTGAAAAAACTCGATTTAACCAAGCAAGCACTCAAATTCCACAAGCCCGACCACAACACTTTCGAAGGAATCAAAATTGCGCTAAAATACGCAGCCCACGGAAAGAAACTAGTACAAGCTAACGACGAAGCCGTAGAAAAATTCCTCACCGGCAAAATCAAATTCCTCGATATTTACGATCATATAAAGAGGCAAATGAGCCACAAATAGCACAAAAACTCAATATCTCGTATTCGAAATCCGAAATTCCATATTCCAAATTCAACATCATGACCATCGGAATAATCTTAGCAGCAGGACAAGGATGGCGCCTCCAGGCAGGCACCAAAAAAGCTTTTATAGAGGTAGCGCACAGGCCACTTATTTATTATTCGCTTACAGCATTTCTTGCATCAGATCACATCGACATGATCATGGTCGTAGTTCCGCCAGGCTGTCTTCAAGAATTTGATAAATTCGCAAAAACTATAAAAATCGACAAACCATTAGCACGCATAACGGGCAGCGACACTCGATTTCGATCTTTAAGAAAGGCGGTAAAAGCTTTGCCAAAACATTTCCCGGAAATGGATCCGATAAGAGAAAACGTCATAACTCATAACGCAGCGAATCCACTCGTAACAATGGAAGATATCAAAAAAGTAGCAGTCGCACTTCGAAAACACCGCGCAGCAGGAGTAGGAATACCAGTCTACGACACATTGCGTAGAGTCAATCATAGGAATACCGAAACACTCAACCGTGACAAAATTTGGCGCATGCAAACTCCACAAGGACTTTGGTATGACATGCTGATCGAGGGGTTCAAATTAATACCAAAAGGCTACGAAGCAACAGACGAACTTCAGCTCGCAGAAGTCCAAGGCGTCAAACCTCGGATTTTCCACAGCTCCCCTCAGAATTTCAAAATCACAACCGAGGACGATCTGATCCTACTAGAAGACATTCTGGGGTCGCATCGCGAATATACAGCTGGCCTCGGCGAAGACAGCCATGCATTCGCAGAAGATGGAGTGTTAAAACTAGGTGGACTAGAATTTCCAAAATATCCGGCACTAGAAGCCGATTCCGACGGCGACGTTATGTTGCATGCACTTGTGGCCAGTCTGTTGCAGGGTCTGGGGATGGGGTCTCTGGGTACGTTTACAGGTAAGTTGTTTGACCAAGGAATTACTGATAGTCGTGAGTATTTGGAATTAGCACTTTTTCTTGTTGAAGAAGCACATTGGAGAATTGATGGTCTCAGTTTTGTTTTTGAGTGTTTAGAGCCAAAAATTGATAAGATTTCAAAAAAACTTAAAAAATCAGTAGCCAGTCTTTGCAGAATTGCAGAAACACAAATCGCAATCTCAGCCCACACCGGCGACGGCCTAACCGCATTCGCGCGCGGCGAAGGGATAAGATGCCAATGCTTGTTAACTCTTACGAGGTTATGGATGTGAGGTCATACGCAAAAATTAACTTAGCCCTCGATATCCTTGGTCGCGATGGAGATTATCACCTCATCGAAAGCGTTATTTGTGAGGTACCCGATCTTTATGATGAAATTGAAATCTTGCCTGCGGATGAATTAAGCGTCGAAATGCCAGGTGTAAAACAGGAAGAAAATCTAGCTTATAAAGCCGCCAAATTACTTGGCAAAACCGTAAAAATCCGAATCAAAAAAAACATCCCAATCGCATCTGGTCTCGGCGGTGGTTCAAGCAATGCTGCAGCAGTTTTGAAAGCGCTCGGCGGCAACATCGATCATGCAGCTCAGCTCGGGATGGATGTGCCGTTTTTTATGATTGGTGGCGTGTGCCACTGCACTCATTATGGTGAAATCGTAAAACCAATCGAAACCAATTTAAAATTACACCCTAAGATCCTTCCTAGGAAGGAATCACAATCCACAGCCGACGCATACACAAAGCTCGACCTCACGTTAACCGGCAAAAATCGCGAAAAAACCGCAGCCCTCATCGAAGCTCTCGAAACGAACAACCTCCAAGGCGTCATCGACAACCTTCATAACGACTTTGAACAGCTGCAAGCTGCAAGTTGCAAGTTGCAAGCTAACGAACACTTAACAGGTTCAGGGCCGGCATGCTTCACAATTCCACCCGCCCATTCATCGCCTTGCTAATCGTAGTCTGATCAGCATATTCAATATCCGCACCACTCGGCAACCCCCTCGCAATCCGGGTAATTTTCACATCAAAATCCGCAAGAATTTTAGCAATATAAAGCCCAGTCGCCTCCCCTTCCAAACTCGGATTAGTCGCAACAATAACCTCCTTCACATCGCCACCATCAACCCGGTCACGAAGCTCAGAAAGCTTAATATCATCCGGCCCAATCCCATCCAGCGGAGTAATCGCCCCATGAAGAACATGATATAAACCCTTAAACTCACCAGTTTTCTCAATCGCAACCAAATCAAGTGTATCCTCAACAACACAAATAATACTCCGATCCCGTCCCGAATCACTACAAATACTACAAATCTCTTCAGTCGCCAGAGTACAACACTCCTTGCAAAACCGAATCCCCTCCTTAACCCGCGTCAGCGCATCCGCAAGCCCCCTCGCCGCAAAATCCGGACTCTTCAAAATATGAAAAGCAAGTCTCTGCGCCGTTTTCGGCCCGATCCCGGGCAAACGGTTAAACTCTTTCACGAGATCGTCGATATTTTTTGGTAGATACTTGGCCATCGCGAAATAAGATACATGAGCAAGCCAGGAATCTGCAATACCGCTTCACCACGAAATCGCGAAATTGTCACGTTTTCCAACGTTGATTTTCGTGACAAAACCAGGATTTCATTGCGAAATCACCTCGCCGCCCCGGGGCGGCCTCCCAACCTGCAAAACGCCTTCCTGAGAAAGCGCAACTACAAACAAATCGTTTTTCGCGATAGCGAAAAACTCCATCACTGCAATCTGCCAGTTGCAAGTTGCAAACTAAATCTGCTCTCTGCTCCTTGCTGTCTGCTGTCTAAATCAACTTCAAAAACTCACTCCTAGTATCCGTGTTTTTCTTAAAAAGGCCAGTCAAAGCTGAAGTCTTCACAACACTGTTCTGCTTCTCCACTCCCCGCGCCATCATACATAAGTGTTTCGCTTCAACCACCACCCCAACACCTCTCGGATGTAAAAGCTCGTCAATCGTATTCGCAATCTGCTGCGTCATCCTCTCCTGATTCTGCAATCTTCTAGAAAAAATCTCAACCAACCGCGGAAATTTCGACAACCCAGCAATCTTCCCGTTCGGGATATACGCAATGTGGACCTTGCCAAAGAAACTTAAGCAGTGGTGCTCACATGTAGAAAAGAACTCAATATCCTTCACCACAATCATCTCGTCATAATTTTCCCCGTCAAAAACCGTCATAACCTCCTTAGGATCCTGGAAGTACCCGCCAAAAAGCTTCTTCACCATCGCATCGACACGCGCAGGCGTCTCCCGGAGCCCCTCTCGATCCGGATCATCCCCAATCGCCTTAAAAAATTCCCGCAAACTATCCATGATTTAAAATTTAAATGATTAATCCTCCACTATTCACTACTTACTACCACTTGGTACTACCTCACTTGGGTCTAAAATCTAAGAAATATTTATGCACCCTTGGGTCATCTGTTAATTCCGGATGAAAAGTCGAAACCAGAATATTCCCTTGGCGACACAGTATAATATCAGATTTGTATTTTGCCAAAATTTTCACCCCAGCCCCTACGCTCAAAATCTTTGGAGCCCTAATAAAAACCGCATGCAACAGACGCGCTTTATGCGCGTCCTCTACTATAAAACCCCGTTTCGCCTCAGGCGAAACACCAATCATCTCATTCGGCAACTCAACATCCGCCTCAAAACTATCGAGCTGCCGACCATACGCATTCCGCTCAACCTCCGCATCAAAAAGTCCCAACTGCGCAAGCAAAATCGCCCCCGCACAAGTCCCAAAAATCGGCATATTCCGTTTCGCAAGAGCCTCATCAAGCCCCTCAAGTTTCATCAATTTACTAATCGTCGTACTTTCCCCACCCGGCATCACAAGACAATCGACCTCAGCAAGCTCATCACAAGTTCGCACCTCGATAACTTCCGAAGCACCAGCCCTCTCAAGCGCACGCACATGCTCAACCACAGAACCCTGAATTGCAAGCACACCAGCTTTCATATAATTAAAATTACCAACCACGTTCCGCAAATTTGCTCTCCAGCTTATCAATCTCCAAACTCTCCATCGCCTCCCCTAGCCCTTCCGAAACCTCAGCAATTTTCTTAGGATCCTTAAAATGCATAACCGCCTCAACAATCGCCTTAGCTCTTGGGGCCGGATCTGAAGATTTAAAAATTCCACTCCCAACAAAAACGCCATCGCAACCCATCTGCATCATCATCGCTGCATCAGCAGGAGTCGCAATCCCACCAGCAGCAAAATTTACAACAGGCAACTCTCTATCCCGAGCAACCTTCTCAGCAAGCTCAAACGAAATCCGCATCTCGCTCGCCGCCTTCTTTAGCTCCGCCTTACTCATCTTGGTAAGCGCATCAAGCTCACTCGTAATTTTCTTCCAATGACGAACAGCTTCAACAATATTCCCAGTCCCAGCCTCACCCTTGGTCCGAACCATCGCTGCACCTTCATCAATCCGCCTCAGCGCCTCCCCCAAACTTGTCGCCCCACAAACAAAAGGCACCTTAAACTTAGACTTATCAACATGAGCCGCCTCATCGGCAGGAGTCAAAACCTCACTTTCATCTATATAGTCAACACCTAACGCTTCAAGAACCTGCGCTTCAACAAAATGTCCAATACGAATTTTCGCCATAACAGGAATAGAAACAGCCTTAATAATCCCCTTAATCATCTTGGGATCGCTCATTCGAGCAACGCCACCGTCTTTTCGAATATCGGAAGGCACACGTTCGAGAGCCATCACCGCAACAGCACCAGCTTTTTCAGCAATTCGTGCCTGCTCAGGAGTGACAACGTCCATAATTACGCCTCCCTTGAGCATCTGAGCGAGCCCTTTCTTGAGTTTCGGAGTATTTTTCTTAGCCATGATTAAAAGTGTTAACAAAATACCGCAGAGGCGATTCTACCACTACCATCACCACAATCACAACAACAACCACTACCTCCCAACTCACAACTCACAACTCTTCGCCACCTCTCCCCTTCAAAACCGGCATAACCATCTTCAGCTTATCTTCCGCCTCCAAGATGAGTGACTTCTTAACTTGAATCATGCCAGCAAGTTGCTCAGGAGAACATGCAAAAAAATACATCACCCCATTCCTGCGCTCCACCCTACAAATCCCCCTTTCGCAAAGAGTCTGCAGACGTTTGTAGGTGTAAGTTCGTTTATACCCGGCCTGTCGCGCAATCACGCTCGCAGGTTGCAAACCAAGCTTTAGCGTCGTCAGATATATCCGTTGGTCTTTGCCTGTTAAATCCAGGATTTTGAAAATCTTGGTCAACATGTGTAGAGTGGTCAAATGGTAGAAGGTGATTCTATACAATAAATCAAATCTTGTCAACCCCTATTGCCTAAAAACACCCTTCGACAAAGCTCACCCTGCAAGGCCCCCCAACCTGTTAAAAAGCTGTCACGAAACCGTGACAAAAACCAGTGTGTCAAGGCATTTGCACAGAAACAACAACAACGAACTACCACCTCACATCCGAAATTCGACATTCGAAATTCCACATTCCCCATCCCACAGCAAGGATTTGATAATTCATTGCGAAAATATCTACAGCGCACCTGATTGAGGAGCAATCAGGAAGCGAAGCCGTTTGAGCAATAATTATCAAATCCCATACTCATCCCACGCCTCAATCTTCAAGTCTTCCAAGTCATACTTCGCAATCGCCTTCACCGTCAACCTCGCAACCTGCAGATTCGTAATTAACGGAATATTCAAATCAATCGTCCGCCTACGAATTTGATATCCAGCAGTCATCTCCTCATGACTGTAATTTCGCGGAACATTTATCACCAAATCGATGCTTCTTTCCTTCAAATAATCATCCAAATCCGGCGAACCTTCACCGATTTTATTCAACTTATGCGCTCCAATGCCATGATCTTTAAGAAAATCTGCTGTTCCACTAGTCGCAAAAAGCGAATAACCCATCTCTTTAAGCTTTCGAGCCGAATCAATAAACTCAGCCTTATCCTCAACCCGCCCAATACTCAAAAGCACATTCTTCTTCGGCATTTGAAACCCAACCGAAATCATAGCTTTCAAAAAAGCCTCCTCAACATCATCCCCAAAACACGCCACCTCACCGGTCGAAGCCATTTCAACTCCCAACACCGGATCAGCACCCTTCAACCTCGAGAAACTAAACTGCGGCACCTTCACACCCACATGTTCGATATCGAGCGTCCGATAATATTTTTTCTTCATCACGCGCGGGCTCGCCCCCAGCATCGCCTGCGTCGCCAATTCAATAAAATTATATCCCGTCACCTTCGAACTAAACGGAAAACTCCGGCTCGCCCGCAGGTTGCATTCGATCACTTTTATCTCATTATTTCTCGCGAGAAACTGAATATTAAACGGCCCAGTAATATGCAATTCGCGCGCAATCTGTTTCGTAATTTGCCGAATCCTCTTAATCGTCTCCAGATACAACTTCTGCGGCGGCAAAACAATCGTCGCATCACCCGAATGAACACCCGCGTGCTCAATATGCTCAGCCATCGCCCAAATCACAACCTCCCCCTTCGCCGCAACCGCATCGATCTCAATTTCTTTTGCACCTTTCTCAAACTTACTTATTACAACAGGCGCATCCGTAGAAACCCGCACAGCCTTCGACAAAAACGCCCTAAGTTCATCCTCATTCTGCGCAACCCTCATCGCAGCGCCCGACAAAACATAAGAAGGCCGAACCAAAACCGGATACTCAACATCTTTCGCAAACCTGTAAGCATCCTCCACTCGTGAAAAATCCTTCCATTTCGGCTGATCCACTTCAATCCTATCCAGCATCTCCGAAAACTTATGCCGATTCTCGGCGCGATCAATATCCTTCGTACTGGTCCCCAAAACTTTCACCTTTTCCCGATCCAACTTAACCGCCAAATTATTCGGGATCTGCCCCCCGGTCGAAATAATCACTCCTCGCGGCTTTTCAAACTCATAAATATCCAAAACACGCTCCAGCGACAGCTCATCAAAATAAAGCTTGTCACAAATATCATAATCCGTCGAAACGGTCTCAGGATTGTAATTAATCATCACAGTCTCATACCCAGCTTTCGCCAAAAACTTGGTCGCAGTCACACAACACCAATCAAACTCCACCGACGAACCAATACAATACGGACCTGATCCGAGCACGATCGCACTTTTCTTCTTGCTGCGCACCACATCATGCTTGTCACCATGATAAGTAAGATACAAATAGTTCGTATTCGCCGGCCACTCAGCCGCCATCGTATCAATCTGCTTAATCACCGGCGTCACCTTCATCTTTTTTCGCAAAGCACGCACGGCATGCTCCTCTTTCCCTGTGCAAAGCCCAATTTGCATATCTGAAAAACCTTGTTTTTTTGCTTTTAAAACTAAATCACGATCCAAGCGCTCTTTCTTCAGCTCAGCCTCAGTCTCAACAACATTTTTCACCTTCTCTAAGAACCAATTATCGATCCCACTCAGCTTATTAATTTTCTCAACACTCCACCCCTGCTTGAGAGCCTCCACAATCGCCAAAATCCTCTTCGGAGTCGGCACCTCAATCTCTTTTTTCAGTTTTTCCGCACTAATCTCAAGCCTCTCATTTCCCGTAAGCCCATAAAAACCAACCTGCAACATCCGAATCCCCTTCTGCATGACCTCCTCAAAACTTCTCCCAAGCGCCATAATCTCCCCCACCGACTTCATCTCACTCGTAATCTCCTGCGAAACTTTTCGAAACTTATCCAAATCCCACCGCGGAAACTTCAGCGCCAAATAATCAAGCGCCGGCTCAAAACAAGCGGTCGTATTCTTCGTCACCGCATTCTTCAACTCGGGGAGGCTATAACCAAGCGCCAACTTAGCAGCAACATGAGCAAGCGGATAACCAGTCGCCTTCGAAGCAAGCGCACTACTACGACTAAGACGCGCATTCACCTCGATCACACGATAATCCTCAGATTCCGGATCAAGCGCATACTGAATATTACACTCGCCAATAATCCCCAAATGCCGAATCGTCCTGATCGCAAGCTCACGCAACTTATGATATTCGCTATTCGTCAAAGTCTGCGACGGCGCCACAACAATACTTTCTCCTGTATGAATCCCCAGCGGATCAAAATTTTCCATATTACAAACCGTCACACAATTATCGTAAGCATCTCGCACAACTTCATACTCAACCTCCTTCCAGCCTTTCAAATTTTCCTCAACAAGCACCTGCGGACTATAAGCAAAAGCATTTTCAAGCAGAGGCCTAAGCTCCTTCTCATCACTGGCAAAACCACTTCCCTTCCCCCCAAGCGCAAAAGCCGCCCGCACAATCACCGGATAACCAATCGCCTTCGCCGCATTCAGCCCGCGCTCAATATTTTCACAAGCCTTACTCCGCGGCACCTTCACATCAATCCCAGCAAGTTCCTTATTAAAAAGTTCACGATCCTCAGTTTTCTCAATCGCCTCAACCGGAGTCCCGAGAACCTTAACGCCATATTTCTCGAGCACCCCCGAATTCTTAAGCGCAACACCACAATTTAGCGCAGTCTGTCCGCCGAAACTCAGGAGAAGTCCGTCCGGTCGCTCCTTCTCGATGACTTTCTCGACGAAATATGGATTCACCGGAAGAAAATAAATCTTATCTGCGAGATCTTGGTTGGTCTGGTTGGTCGCAATGTTCGGATTAACGAGCACGGTGCGAATTTTCTCCTCCTTGAGAGCCTTGATCGCTTGCGAACCTGAATAATCGAACTCGCCTGCCTCTCCTATCTTGAGGGCGCCACTACCGAGGATGAGAATTTTCTTGGGTTTTTGCATAAAATTTGGTTGTTATAAAAAAACAACGCCCTTTCGTGGCGTTACTTAGTCACTGTATATGAGGTATGAACCGGAAGAATGTCTTGTGTATGAGGCATGTTTCGAAGGGGAATATACAGGAAGACGAGAAATGGCGCAACAAATCCTCAACGCCTTCCCAGCTTACTGACGTGCTCATTTCTAACTCGATCCGCATAATTTTGAGAAATATCACCGCCGACATCAACATCCTCCCTTATTCTATCAAAACGTTCTGCGGCTTCATCAGTAACCAAAAGTAACAAAGTTCGAAACCCACTGCGCAATTTCTCAAACCAAACTTCATACAAAACATCCCGATCACACACCAAAATTCCGCGATTTCTTCCGCCCCATCCGGGTACTCCCTCGCCGACAGTACTCTTTAATTTTTCATAATCAAAACCGTCACCGGAGTCATCAACAGTCATCAAAAAGCCGTAAGGGCATATCCAATAAGACACAACAATTTCTGCATCACCATCAACTACAGTGGACTTACTACTCCAATGCCTTTTGTCAGGGTCGGGATCATCTCGCAATAACCTTGTCGTCCTTTCGTAAAAAACAGCGTCCTGTGCGTTGTAACATGCTTCACGTACAGGAGGAAAATAAGGAGGATCATCATCAATCCTCAAAATAGTATCTCCATGACAAACAACAGGAGTTTGAAAAAGATAACCAAGATCAACAAAATCCCAACAGTCACCTCCTTTGTCGTAATCATCCATAGCACTAGCAAAATGCAAACAAAAAGACTCATAAACAGGAGCATCAGAGGTGCCAAAATCAAAAAAACATGACGGCGCAATCAAGCTCCCAAAACCAGTCATCTTAAAAGCTTCATCAATATGAAAAGGTGCATCAATCGGGATGCCATCGTCATGAAAATCTAAAAAATCTAAATTATCAGGATTCGGATTCTCAATAGTCAAATTTCCCTCTTCATCAAAAACTTCAGGAGGCCCAGCACTAAAAGTTGCGTGTAGGTCATTGCCAGTTTTTACAAGCCTCAGTACACCACGCACAAGCGGTGTCCCAATCCGCTCCATCGCTTCCTCAGTTGTAAGATCTGGCTTTAACATAAGGCAAAACAGTACATTTAAAATCTGCCCCACACAACCAAAATGTTTTGCACATATCAAAAAATCAGATAAAATCATCGCGCAACCACTACACTAAAAACAAAAAAAACTTTACATATACCACTCACACCACCACATAACAAAAACATAAATGACCAAACAACACTGGCCTAACAAGTGGATCTTTATTCTGGCAGCAGTAGGATCCGCAGCAGGCCTCGGAAATCTTTGGCGATTCCCGTACCTCGCGTATGAACATGGAGGAGCGGCATTCGTCGTGGCGTTAATCATCGCCAACCTCGTAATCGGTATTCCCCTTCTAACTCTCGAAGTTGGGCTTGGATAAATGACCCAAAAAGGAGCACCGGACGCATTCGGATCCATCAAGAAAGGATTTAGATATCTCGGATGGTTCACCTTGATGTGCGGATTTATTATCTTGTCATACTACATGGCAGTGATGGGATGGGGAGTCAATTATCTAGCATCTTCATTCAGCCTTGGATGGGGAGCCGACACCTCAACATTTTTCTTCAGCGATGTTCTTAAACTCTCTGACGGAGTCGGGAGCCTAGGCGGAATCGCATGGGGCGTATTAACAGGAGCATTAATTGCTTGGGTAGCACTGTATTTTTGTGTTTGGAAAGGTGTTAGAAGCGTCAGCAAAGTTGTCGTTTGGACAGCAACATTGCCATTTGTAATTTTGGCAATCTTATTAGTAAGAGCAGTTACACTTGAGGGAGCAGCAGAGGGAATAAAACTTTTCCTCGTACCGGAATGGGGTGCACTTTTAGACCCCCAATTATGGATGGGAGCGTTTTCACAAGTGTTCTTTAGCTTGTCTTTGGCGTTTGGTGTAATGGTTGCATACGGAAGCTTAAAAACAGTCAAATCCGAAATAACAAAAAGCGTCGTCTGGGTCGCAGCCGGAAATTTCATAGTCAGCATCATGTCAGGATTCGTGGTTTTCGGAACTCTCGGATATATGGCATTACAACAAGGAGTTCCAGTAACAGAAGTAGTAGCAGGAGGGCCTGCACTCGCTTTTGTGACATTCCCAATGGCTATCTCGCTTCTCCCAGCGCTTAACACTCTGATCGCAGTAATATTCTTCGTGATGGTATTAACACTGGGAATCGACAGCGCCTTTTCATTACTCGAAGCATTTGCAGTAGCAGTTAAAGACAGGTTCAAGGCAGTTTCCAGCAAAAAAATCGCCTTCGTCCTTTGTGTGATCGGTGTCATCACAGGCATGGTTTTCACAACTCACGCGGGGCTTTATTACCTCGACATCGTCGACCATTTCGTTGTTAGTTACGGCTTAGTAATCGCAGGATTACTCGAAGCAATTGTTGTCGGATGGTTCTGGAAAGGCGATGCTCTCAAGAAATTTATCAACGAACATTCAGACTGGAAAATCGGCATAGGCTGGGATTTTGCAATCAAAATCGTGGCCCCAGTTTTCCTCACAATTCTACTAGTCCTAAACATCATCACCGAAATCAAAGAACCTTACGAAGGCTACCCAACCTGGGCACTCGTCTACTGCGGACTTCTCGTAATAGTCCTAGCACCATTCGTCGGAGTTGTAGTCGATAAGCTAGCGCCAAAAAGGGACTAAGAATTAACTTTTCGATATGATAGAGCTTCACTAATATGTTGAGGCTCTATCTTCGTACTATCCTCCAAATCTGCAATACTCCGCGCAACTTTGATCGTATTAAAATACCCACGCCCCGAAACCATCTTCTTCTGCGCAGCTTTCTCAAGTAAATCATTCGCAGATTTACTCAAATTACAAAGCTTCTGAACCTCACCCGACGCCATCTCCCCATTAAAATTCGCCACCGAATCCTTAAGCCGCCGATGCTGCCTTTCAACATTCCATTTCTTACTCATCTTCTCACTTCTGATTTCTGCTTTCTCACTAATACAAGGTACTTCAACAACCATATCCACCCTATCCCAAAACGCCCTCGGTATTTTCCCCATAAAACGATTCAACTCAAACTCACGACAAGTACATTTCCCCTGATTATAAACCGACCTATGCCCACACGCACAAGGATTCATCGTAGCAACCATCGTAAAGTCAGACGGCAAACAAACCTTCTTCTTCCCCGCAGAAACAATAACTTTTCCCTCCTCCATCGGTTTCAACATCGCTTCAACCTGCGGCCTAGAAAAATTATGCAAATCATCAATCAACAGCACACCTTTATGAGCCAAACTCATCTCCCCAACCTGTAATTTCACCCCTCCACCCACAAGACTCCCCCGTGAAATCGTATGAGCAACCTCTCGAAAAGGCCGCAAAACCCGCCCATCCCCAAAATCCTCATTCGTAAAAGAAGAATAAACTCTCACAACCTCCGCTATCTCATTTTCAGCAAGCGGAGGCAACATACCAGCAACACTCCTCGCAAGCACGCTTTTCCCCATACCCGGTGGTCCAATAAGAATGATATGATGCCGAAACCCTGCAGCCAATCTGAGCGCTCTTTTTACAATAGAATGCCCTTTTATATATGAGTCAACTTTCCGAACACCAGGTATCAAAAAATTCTTCTTCACCTCATTCATCAGTTTTTCCCCTTTCAAATGAGAAACCAGATCTCGTAAATTTTTAAAAGCAAAAACACGCATCCCCTCTACCAAACAAGCCTCTCCCACCCTATCCATACCCACAAAAACATTCTTAAACCCCACTCTTTTCGCCGCCTCCACCATCGCAAGAGTGGGCGGCGCGGCCGGGGGGGGCCCGGGGGGGGG
>CAZIHU010000016.1:0-7459 GCA_964538865.1 uncultured Candidatus Peribacteria bacterium | reverse complement strand
CCCGCACTCCCCGAATCCCCCCATCAAGCGTCAATTCTCCAACAAAAACACTCGACTCGAGCCAATCCCGCGCCACAATTTGCTTAGACGCATTAAGGATCCCAAGCGCAATCGCAAGATCAAACTGCGATCCATGCTTCCGCACATTCGAAGGCGACAAATTCACAACCTTCCGAAACCGCGGAAACTCAAGCCCGCTATTTTGAATCGCAACCTTCACGCGCTCCCGCGCCTCAGTCACATCCTTGCTCGCAAGACCGACCATTACAAAATAAGGCAAACCACGCGCAAGCTCGGTCTCAACTCGCACAATCTCCCCACTCCCCTCCCGCACCATCGCAGAATAAGTTTTTGCTGACATTTTTTCGACAAAATTAAATGATAGTAACAGAAGTAATATCACATCGACCTTAAAAAAAGCTTAAATTTTTCACGCCACCACCACTCTCAACTCCCAACTCTCAACTCCCACACCTCCCCCTCACTCATCACATAGACCCCATCCTCATCACTCGCCATCATCGAATCCTCAACCACAACCTCCAACTCCTCAACAATCACATAAATTTCCTCCCCATCATAACTCCCCACAACTACTCCGGAAGCTTCATCCCCAAGCTCCGATCCCTCCGCCAAGAAATAAATCCGTCCATCATTGTAAGTAATTTGCAATAAACCCCAATTAAACGGCAAACCAGCAAGCGCCTCACCCTGCCACCAATATAAATCTCCAGCATCAACAATATAGCCACCATCATCCAAAAACATCACACCCTCAAGCTCCGCAACAGTAAACAAATACTCCCGCGAATCCTCAAGAAAATCCACAAAATAAGCATCACCCGAACCTGCATCCCAAACCAAAGCCCCATTCCCACCAACAAACACCTTACTTTCCTCCATCCCACTCGTAAAAGTCGCCCTCCTAACCTCTCCCTCCCACAAAGTCATATACCCAGTTGACTCATCCGCCTCAACAAAATACAAATCATCAATCTCGCAATCCTCACTATCCCCATAACACACATCAAAAATCGCCTCATCAACAGTAGCTGTCTCCAGCTCGCTTTCAACAAGCGCCGGAATCACTTCGAAAGAAAAATCCACATCCAGTTTATCACCTTTCTCAAGCGAAAAACTTGTTGACACAGAATAATACCCCTCCTTTTCCATGTAAGCCTCATAATCCCCCATCGTCAACTCAAACAAACACTCCGAGCTCTCGCAATCATAAGCCTGCACACCCGACGACGAAACAATTTGAATCTCATAAGGATAAGAATCCGAACGGAAAACCACTTCCCCATAAACCCTCTGCGTAAAAAGAAAAACGGTAATGGCTCCAAGCCCCACGACCAAAAGAATCATAAGCAAAAGTTTCTTGTTCATATTTATTTTTTTATTTAAATCGCAACAATTATACCACGCCTTTGAGGTGCTCCACACGCCCATTACAAATCGCAATAACATCCACACGCCAATCCGCCTCAACCCTGTTGTTTTGCAAATAAATCTCAGCAGTCTTAATGATTTTTGAAAGCTTTTTAAAAGAAATCGAATCCTCCGGCTCACCAAAATTAAAACTATTCCTCTCGCGAACCTCAACAAAAACCACCTCATCCCCATCCATGCAAACCAAATCCACCTCACCAACCATATGAACACGAAAATTCCGCTCAAGAATCCGATAACCAAGACCTCGTAAATATTTTTCCGCAATTTGCTCTCCACGATTCCGCATAATGAGTTAGTTGAAAAAGTCGATTTCGAAACGAAATATATATAATTTAAGCGAAAACAGCGAAACGCGAGAAAGGCGTATCAGATTAGATACGTCAACGAGCGGTGAGCTGTTTGCAGCTAAATTCATATAGATTGCAGTTGGAAGCGACTTTTTCAACTAACTCATAACAGATAGGCTAGCACACCGACCTTAAAAAATCCTTAAATTTTCATTAAAAAACAAAACCGAAGCACGCGAAACCCCAAAAATTTGCATCACAAACGTAAAAGCGTAAAGTACTAATCCCCAAGCCCGCAACGAAGCGAAGGGCCCAGCGCTCGGCAGAGCGCAATATTATTGACTCGTTTCGCCGAAGGCGAAACACCTTATCCCACAACCACAACCACAACTCTCAGCTCCCATGGACACCGACCTCTCAACTTCACCGCACAATCTCGAAGCCGAAAAATCCGTTCTCGGATCCCTTCTTTTGGACAAAGACGCAATCATCAAGGTGGCAGACATAGTCCACGTCGACGATTTTTATTACGACAATCATCGCACAATTTTCGCGGCGATTTTGGAACTTTTTGCAAAAAGAAGCCCAATCGACCTTTTAACATTAAGCAATCAATTAAAAGAAAAAGGCAACCTCGAATCCATTGGCGGCAACGTATACTTAACAGAACTCATCAACGAAGTAGTCACAGCATCCCACATCGTCCAATACGCCGTAATCGTCAAACAGAAATCCACTCTCCGCAAACTCATCAAAGCCGGCCAAGACATCTCAGCCCTCGGCTTTAAAGAGAACGAAGAAATCGACGAACTCATCGAAGAAGCCGAAAAAAGCGTTTTCTCAGTTTCCCGCACATTCTTGCGAGACAGATTTGTCCACATCAAAGACATCCTCGCCCAAACTTACGAAAAAATCTCAGACCTCCACGACCCCGAAGCAAAAGACAAATACCGTGGCACACCAACAGGCTACAAAAACCTCGACAATATGTTGTCCGGCCTTCAGCCGGCTGATCTCGTCGTCCTAGCCGCACGACCTTCAATGGGTAAAACCTCTCTCGCCCTCAACATAGCCCAAAACGTAGCAAAAACAGACAAGTCAGTAGGCGTCATATCGCTAGAAATGTCCAAAGAACAGCTCGTCGAACGCATGTTCTGCTCACTCCTCGCCGTCGATTCATGGAAAATGAGAACAGGCCGCTTAACAGAAGAAGATTTCGCACGAGTCGGCTCAATAATGGACGAACTCAACCAATCCAAAATCTTCATCGACGACTCAATCAGCGGCTCAATCGCCGAACTTCGCGCAAAAGCTCGACGTCTCCAAGCAGAACACGGCCTCGACCTCCTCATTGTCGACTATCTCCAACTCATGAGCGCCGGCAAAGGCGGATCTTCCATCACAAACCGCGTCCAAGAAATTTCAGAAATATCCAGATCATTCAAGTCCCTCGCCCGCGAACTCCGCATCCCAATAATCGCACTTTCCCAGCTCTCCCGAGCAGTCGAACAACGCCCAAGCAAAATCCCACAACTCTCAGACCTCCGCGAATCCGGTGCAATCGAGCAGGACGCAGACGTCGTACTCATGATGTACCGCGAAGATTATTACGAAGAAGACACAGAACGTGTCGGCATCACAGATATTTATATCCGAAAACACAGAAACGGCCCCGTCGGCCGCATCGAATTAATGTTCAAAAAAGAACAAATGCGCTTCTACGACATCGAGAAAAAACGAAAAATGGAAGCAGCACCAGCGCCGACACCTGTTGCACCTGTGGCGTTTTAGCGAGACGTACTTGGATATTCATGCCTTGGTCCCCAGGCCTATTTTCCTATATACTGCAGGCACCGAAGCATCGCGAAAGTGCCAAGTACTATAAATCGTTTTGCGAAGCAAAACACCATGCCTAAAGCCTAAAGCCTAACATCCTAACGCCTAACATATGTTCTGGCCTGACGAAATCGCAGAAGACATCATCGCAAAATACCCCGATCAAGACACCTTCATCATCCGTGATGAAAAGACATTGTCTGGACGTGTCCACATCGGTTCCCTTCGAGGAGTAGTCATCCACGGCATCATCGCGCAAGCTCTCCGCGAGCGCGGAAAAAACGCCGAATACTACTTCGAATTCAACGATTTTGATCCGATGGACGGTCTTCCCGTCTACCTCGACCAGGAAAAATATGAACAATACATGGGCCAACCGCTTTACACTGTCCCATCGCCCGATCCAGATCATGAAAACTACGCCGAATATTTCGGTGCAGAATTTTTAAAAGTAATTAAAAGCATCGGCTTCGATCCAAAAATCATCCGCGCAAAAGATCTTTATCAAGACGGCACATACAACAAATGGATCGAAAAAGTCCTCGCTCACCCAGACGAAATCCGCAAAATTTACAAAGAAGTCAGCGGCAGCGAAAAACCGGACGACTGGTACCCACTCCAAGTCATCTGCGAAAAATGCGGCAAAGTCGGCACAACAAAAGTCACCGGTATCTCAGGAGATAAAGTCACATACAAGTGCCTAGCAGACCTCGTAACTTGGGCAAAAGGATGCGGCCATGAAGGCGAAATCGACCCATACGATGGCCGCAGCAAACTCCCATGGAAAGTTGAATGGGCAGTCAAATGGGCCGGCCTCCCGGTCACAATCGAAGGCTCCGGCAAAGACCACAACGCAGCCGGAGGTTCTCATGACATTTCAGCCAGAATCTGCAAAGAAATCTTAGAAATGCCGGTCCCATACAACATCCCATACGAATTTTTCTTAGTAGGCGGCGCAAAAATGAGCTCCAGCAAAGGCGAAGGCTCAACAGCAAAAGACATCGCAGACCTCATTCCACCGGAACTCCTCCGCTTCCTAATGATCCAGAAAAAACCACGCCAACCAATCGAATTCAACCCAGAAGGCTCAACAATCCCGGTCCTCTTCGACCAACACGACAAAGCAGCAGAACAATATTTCGCAGCAGAGCCAGAAATCCCAGACCACGCCCAACTTTTTCATTATTCGCAAACAACAGACGCAAAACCCATAGAGCATTATCTCCCGCGCTTCACTCGCACAATTTTCTTTCTCCAAGTACCTCACATGGACGCAGAAGAGGAAATCGCCAAACTCAAAGGCGCAGACCTCACCCCAGAAGACCGCGAAGAAATCTCTACTCGCGTCAAATACGGCCAAAAATGGCTCAAATCTCATGCCCCAGAAGCATTTGTATTCGAAGTCCAAGAAAAAACACCAAAAGTCGAATTAAACCCAGACCAAAAACAATTCCTGACCGATATCGCTCAAGCAATGTCAGAAGCCGACCTCAAAGGCGAAGCACTCCACGCCAAAATCCACGAAATCCGAAAAGCCTCACCCCTCCAGCCCCGCGAAGCTTTCCAAGCAATTTACCTAGCCCTCCTCGGCAAAGATTCCGGCCCTCAAGCCGGATGGTTCCTGGAAGCTCTCGACAAAGAATTTGTCATCACACGATTCGAGGAAATCGCTGTGTAACCACCACTACCCACTCGCTTGAACCTGGGCTACAAATTTTTCAAGATGCGTATCAAGCGCACGCGAATCCGCGGATACTGGAGTTCCTACCATATCCAAATACATCTGGCCATAACCCATAAACACGTATTTACCTTGAGGGCTATCCCCAATCATTGATGTCATCATAAAATCGTTTATCTGTACTTTGTTTAAATTTAAAGCAGCAACAGTCACATCACTAGAAGAATGTTTTTTCGCAAATTCCTTACAAGCAGCAGGCGGTGCATCACCCCTGTAGAAACAAACTAAAGACGGTTTATTTGCTTGACGATATGTATTCACATCGCCACCGCTTGTAATCTCCAAAACCTCGCCAGGTGCTCGTACTATTTCTGGAGCAGGATCTTCGGCGATATCAACTTCATCACCTGCTGCAACCTCCTCCTCTTTCTTACGCCCAAACAAACGTCCCAACAGAGAAGGTTTATCTTCTTCATCTGCAGGGGGTTCAGCCTCAGGTGTCGCAGGTTCAGGGTCAGGCGTCGCAGGCTCAGGCGGTTCTGCGTCAGCGGCAGGTTCAGGCTCAGGCGGTTCTGCGTCAGCGGCAGGTTCAGGCTCAGGCGTGGGAGGAAGAGGAAAAGGGTCAAGCTCAGCCTCAGGCGGCTCAACGTCACTTTCAGGCGGTTCAGGCTGTGCATCAGGCGCCTCCTCCCCCTTGGCCTTCTCGACTTTTCTCTCCAATTTTGTTTGCAATAATTCCGCTGCATTATGAATGGCATCTTCCAATGGATACGCCGTCCCCCCAACCCTACGTATATATCCCAAAGGCACTTTTTTCACAGAATCCTCAACCTCGATGCCATCTTTCCTCAAAGTAATCACCACTTTTTTAATCTTACCTTTCTCATTATGCTCATATTGTAACTCTATCCCTGGGAAATCTGCGCTCAACTTGGCAACTGTCTCATCACTTAAATGCTGCTTCTCCACTTCTGTTGTCTCCGCTTCTTCATCATCCAGCGGCTCAGGCGTTGCCGCCACAGGTTCAGGCGTTGTCGCCACCGGCTCGGGTGTTGTCGTCACCGGCTCGGGTGTTGTCGCCACCGGCTCAGGCGTTGGCGTCGCAGGCTCAGGTGTTGTCGTCGCAGGCTCAGGCGTTGTCGTCGCAGGCTCAGTCGCAGCCGGTGGAGGCGCATGCCTAACACGAACAGGCGTAGCCACAGGAGCCACAGCCGTCGCCCCACCCTCCAATAAACTTTCCTGATTTTCCACCACCCAATCCAAAAAAGCCAAATTCTGCTTAGGAGTACCCGTATAAGTCTCCACAATCTTATCCGGATCAATCTCCTTATCCAGTCCATCACTCGCATTTATTGCCGCAACACACTCCGGATGATCTTTCAAAAACTGTCTACGTCCCTCCTTAGTCGGATCAAACCCCAAAGCCCTCATCACAGCAACAATACTGTGAGTCCTTTCGGCTATACCCATAATTGTCTCCTTTTTCAAAATTTCACGGTTCAATCGACTTTCTCCCATCGCCCTAACCTTATCTGCATCAGGAGCCAAAAGATCAATGACAGTCTCTTTTTCCGCACCCCCAACTTTAAAACCAAACAAAATCTGTTCCCCTTTTATCGCAATACCAAATTCATCTCCAACATGAGTCTTAGGCGTACTTATCCCAGCTTTCCTAGCACGTAAATCAATATTAATAACCACTTTTTGCTGGCTTGTTTCTAGCTCCGCAAAAGACGTGCCCTCATAAAAAGCTTGTGCAAGCGCCTCAGTAAATGAATTCGCATTCCTACTTACTTCAAAAGTCGTAGTCAATCTATCCCCTTGCAATTCCGTAAGCTCAGCCTTGAGCTCAGCATCATCCATTTTCCAGCCAGGCTTATTAGCAAGATGATCCTGTACCTCAACTTGCGACTTTGGTTGTTCGTATGCCATTTTTGATTTTTGTTAAATTATCCCCGAATTATACCACAAACAAGACAGGAATTCAACCTCCGTGACCTTACAAATCCCCCAAAAACGGGTAAAAATACAACCAGACGCGAAACGCGTCCCATACTATCAACACGTTTTCGCCTCTGGCGAAAACACCTTATCCCACAACCACAACCACAACCACAACCACCACCACAACCACCACAACCACCACAACCACCACCACCACCACCACCGCCACAACAACCTCAAGATCAACATCAACAAC
>CAZIHU010000015.1:3488-31748 GCA_964538865.1 uncultured Candidatus Peribacteria bacterium | reverse complement strand
ATCATTTATTCATATTTTTCTTTAAAATAAGTCCGAACTTCGGTATAGAAGGACAACCACAGGCACCGTAGCGAAGCGCAGGTGCCAAGTTTCCTATGTTGAATAAGACACAAACTCAGGCGGAGCGAGCAAGCAAAGCGTCATCCCTCCGCCCTCACCCCCCTAATTAATTCATTTTTCCTCATCCACAACTCCACAAGCTTTTTCCTCAAATACTCGAGATCTTCAGGATCACCAAACAACTCCTCACGGCTAATTTCTCGCACATCAATATGCAAAAGGCCGCCAAACTGCTGGGTAACGCGAGGTTCAGCCACCGTACAATCCAAAATCCGAACACGATCAAGCCCAGCAGTAGCCCGAGCTAAAGCCCAAAGCCCATCACTCCGCGGAAAACAAGTCCCAGTCATCCAAGACTCCACATCAAGATGGGGGAACTTTTCACGCCACTCCCTAATCTCTTCCCGCAAACGCTTCGGATACGGCCTATGCGCATCAGGCATAATTATAGCTCCTGTCCCAGGCGTAAGGAGCTTAATCGACTCATCGCTAATGGTCTGCAAAGCTTTTTTCCGATCACCTCGATCTATAAAAATGCCTTTCTCAGCTTTTTGCATAGTATCACCCAGAATAAACCTGAAAAAAGGATTTGTAATAAATTCACTCTTAACTACTGCAACCATATTCTCCGCAAAATGTTCGCTCATAAAATGCCCCCACGCAAAAGCCGCAGTCAAAGTCGGATGATTCACCATATAAACAAGCCGATCATCCGGACGTACCTGGGGTAAATCGGGATTATGCGTTATCTGCCAACCCATGTCTTCAGTTACAAAACCAGCAATCCGAGCAAGGGGATCACGCTCAAACCCATGAAAAACACTCGGATGATAAGGACCATGACGAGCCTTCTCATCCCGAATACCCGTAAGCAACCTAACCCGATACCGTGCTTGATAAAGCTCAAGAGCAGTCTTGGAGACGACCTCCAACCACCGTAGACGAGGGGAGAGGGGAGCCTCCCTTCGCAGCTCAAGATCGGAATTCGGGTTGTGCGGGACTAATTCACTCATAAGACATTAC
Organism: uncultured Candidatus Peribacteria bacterium; assembly: GCA_964538865.1. Lineage (GTDB taxonomy): Bacteria > Patescibacteriota > Gracilibacteria > UBA1369 > UBA12470 > CAZIHU01. The sequence continues at coordinate 30,665 of CAZIHU010000015.1, read as the reverse complement.
TTTTAGCACACTTTACACCAATTTTTTAAGCTTAATTTAAGGTCACCCTGCTAGCATCAGGTTAATACCTTAATTTTTTTGCTATGAAAAAAACTCCAAAAATCATCATTTATCAATCAAAAAACGGAGCGATTGAGCTTCAAGGGGATCTAACAGAGGAGACAATTTGGGCTAGTCAAAAACAGCTTGCCCAGGTATTTGGAGTTAATGTTCGTACAATTAACGAACATATTAAAAGTATTTTCAGGACAAAAGAGTTAGAAGAAAAATCAACTATCCGGAATTTCCAGATAGTTCAACAAGAAGGAAGGAAAAGAGTTTCTCGTACCATAAAACACTACAACCTCGATATGATCATATCCGTCGGCTACCGCGTAAACTCCAAAACAGCCACAAAATTCCGCCAATGGGCCACAAAAACACTCCGCTCACACATCATCGACGGCTACACAATCAACAGGAAGCGAATCGCCCAAAATCATAGAAAATTCCTCGAGGCCGTAGAAGAGGTTAAGAAGTTACTGCCAGGTGGGGAAGTCGATGCGCAGAGCGCATTAGAACTGGCCAAGATGTTCGCTAGTACATGGCTTTCATTGGACGCTTACGACAAAGCAGATTTTCCCAAAAAAGGTGCGACCAAAACTCAAGTCAGGTTCACAGCAGAAGAATTAACGCAGGCACTTATCGATCTCAAACAAGAACTTATCACCAAAAAAGAAGCCAGCGACCTTTTCGGGCTAGAAAAACAAGGTGGCAGCATTTCAGGCATCGTAGGTAACGTCTTCCAATCATTCGACGGAAAAGATTTATATCCGAGCATAGAGCAAAAAGCAGCTCACATCTTATATTTTTTCGTAAAAAACCACCCATTCACAGATGGGAACAAACGCAGCGGAGCATTCGCATTCATATGGTTTCTCCAAAAAGCCAAAATATTAAAATCATCACGCTTAACACCGGCAGCACTAACAGCTCTCACCCTGCTCGTAGCCGAAAGTAGACCAAGAGACAAACAAAGAATAATAGGGGTGATCGTTATGATGTTGAGTTAACTACAAACTCCACCCCATTCCACTTAATCTCATAAACAGTGTCACCCGTATTGTGATGAACAAACTCAATAGTCGTACCGTATTGCGGCAAAACCATGTAGTAATTCATCTCCAATCCTTCCTCGACCAAATCCGAACCAGCAACGGAATTTCTGCAATTTTCTTCCAAAATATCCATATCAACAACCTCAAACACCTCTTCCGAAACATCGATCCACTCATCATCGACATTTTTCAAAAACTCCATCCCCCCAAACAACAACATCGGCGTAACAGTAGCATGAACAATCCCGTAAATATCCTCCCCGCTGGAAGTATTTTTAAAAATAGTAAACTCACAATAATCATAAGAAGGATGCGAATTGCCATCCTCCAAATCAGTCCCAGTCATCATGTAATAATTCGCCTCATCATAAATAAGCACTGGCTCCCTCATGAAATCATCACAATAATCGAGAGGAAGAGAGTCAAAAATTTCTTGGAGAGAAAGCTCAGAAACTTCCTCGGGGACTTCCTCCACGACCTCGACAATTTCTTCTACAACATCCTCAACCTCCTCAGCCACACACCCAAAAACAGGAAGCAACAGAACTAAAAAACCTAATGAAATCTTTTTCATATTTATTTTGGTTAAAAACGCTGGGATTATAGCATAAACCTATAAAGCTACCCATCCAACGCAGCCCTAACAGCCTCCTCAACAAACACTTGATACTGGCTACCATTACTTGGTTGTCCAGCATTATCATCCCTGTAAATCTTATTCATACCATCAACACAACGGCAAAGTTCTTCCAACATATCCAGTGAAGTAACATGCCCACCAACAACTGCCCCCCAAATCGCTTCAGCAAATTGCGCGCTCCCATCATTTCGAGAATGTATTTTACCAAAATAAGGAAGTATAATATCAGAAGCCCTCTTGAAATCAGCAGGGGACTTCAAAAGTTGCAATATCCCAGGGACTATAAAATAACGAAGATAAGTAGCACCAACACTTCCTTCCCAAGCCTCAAAAATCTCAGTAAAAACCTCACCATATTCATCGTGATCCAATCCAAGATAACGACATGCTGCAATCACAAAATCTTTAGTTTTAAGACTGGGACCTTCAAGTGGACTACCAGGTGGTCTAAAGGGAGCAGATTGTTCCATAATAATAACTTCAAATACATCACCAGAAGTATATCACAAAATCAGAACAACGCAAGTCTCACAAACACTTCTCAGGCATCATAGCCCCAGTACTAAAAGTCGCACTCCACGTCCCACTATCCGAATAGCTTCCTACATAAGTCTCAAACGTACCCTCAGCCGTCCCAGCCATAAGATCAATAGTCCCAGAAAAACTTCCAGAAATATTATAACCAGAACTATATTCACTCCCTTCCATATATCCACTAATAGTCCCCGATACAGAATCAACCCCATCAAAAGTCCCAACAGCAGTCGAAGACCAACAATATCCATCAGGACATGCCCCGAAGTTGCCAGACAGCTCTCCACCTTCAGAAGGGAAGTCGAGATCTATACTTCCGCCATCTCCCCAAGCGCTGCTCCAAGAACCGGCCGCATGCAAAGTCCCTAATAAATTTTGCGCAAAATCATGCTCAGCCAACTCGCAATCCAACTCATCTATCTCCGCATTCAAATCAACAAGCCTATCCCTGTAATATCCCTCCAAAAAGTCATGCGTGGACAAAACCCCCATCTCAGCAAAAGCCTCAATCGCAGCTAACTCGTTTTCGACAGCCTCTTTCTCCTCCAACAACCTGGCCAATTGCGCCCTCTTCTCGATCACCTCATCAGGCGCCAGCATATTATTCGTATCGAGCGTCGCATAAATCTCATGCAAAACCTCAGTCGTATCCATAGTAATGCCTTGAGCCTCTAAATTCTCCACAACTTGCTCAGCTTGAGCGAGAATTTCATCTGAAGTTGCGCCTTCGGAGATATTTTTCGCGACCTGATTAAGTATTGAGCCCGCGATAGACGTCGAAATGCTTTCCTGCTCAATATCTTCCAAACTTATGGTATTGACCATGTTCCCAACGGGTTTAAGAGTCCCATCTGGTAATTTGTAATAATAGAAGGTAAAAGTATCTGTTTCCATCTTATAAAAACCTCCTTGAGCTTCATCAAATTTGTGCAATATGCTGTCATAAACTGTATTAATTTTCTCGACATTATCGGGGTCACTCCTATAAGAATCATATTCTTCAACAAACCATTGAGGAGGTGTCGGGTCTTCGGGTCTTACGTGAATTGTGCACTCCAGATCTTCCGGATCGAGATCGGTATCTCCAAATACAAAGTCTTTCACCGTCTCCAAAGCTTGTGCCGCTCTTTGTCCAAAAGTTAAAGGCGGCTCTTCTTCTTTTGCAGCCTCCTCTGCAGCTTCCTCTGCAGCCTCTTCAGCAGCTAATTCTGCTGCGCTAACAGGTCTGTCATAATTTGGGATATACATGTTTCCGCCATCATATTCATATAGATCCTGTTTTACATTAATAGTTATAACAATATCTTCCTCCCACCCATCATCATCGTCAAACAATGAAAACGCCTGCAAAAATTTTGCACTAAAACTCAATTCAGTCGATCCAATAGGCTGCGCCCTAACAACATTCATCAGCTCTCCATCCTCATTCAACATAAATCCAACCTGATCTTCTTCCCCAAAAAGCAAAACAGACAATCCATACTCTTCATCAACAATTTCTTCTGCTTCATCATCCATGACAGCCTCGATATCTAATTTCCCCATACCTGCCGAAAAGGATAGGGGAGAGATATCATAATCATCACTTCCGTACTCCTCTCCAAGGATGAAATCTCCTCCTGTAAAAACCCCATCCTGAAATACAAAATACCATTCCATATCGTTATATACCCACGTCTCACCCCTTAGATCCTCATTTTCATCATCAAAAAAGACAAAAAACGTATCCGGATACCCAAACATCGTAAGCAAAGACGCTTGATCTTCAGATGCCATGTATTGGGTGTAAGACGAGGTTTCTTCCTCTTGCGTCTGCGTTTCTTGATCGGTTTCTGAAGCACCGCACCCTGTGATTAAAAGAAAAATCGTAAGAAATACTAAGATTTTTTTCATTTTGATTTTGATTAAAGGTAAAGAACTGGCAGTATTATATCAAATAACAACAAATCTCCCATGGAATACCTCGTCGGCTTCGGAATAATGTTCTTGTTTTTCGCCATGCTCGCATTTTTTGGCATGCGAAGAATGAAAAAAGGCAAAGTCGACAAGCATTGGAAGGATTATTGATTTTTTTTTGAAAAAACAAATAAGATAGTATATAGTAGTAACGTATCATCACGAAAAAGTATCCCTGTGCGGTCCCGTCCCTCAGGAGTGCTTTTTCACCTTGGAGAGGGACAAAGAATCTTCTAACTGCCATAAAAAATACAACTTCTCTTTGCCAGCTTTTCTCAATAATATTGAGCATTGTTTTTTGCAAGGACTCAAAACCTTCTCAAGCTTCCCTTGCTTATACAAAATTTTTCTCTCAAATAAATCCTAAACCTCTTGTAATCCAAATCCCAGCCCAATTTCTTAACGCCAAGGTTAAGATTCTGACTGTCTATAAACGCAAAATTTACAAGTGGTTTCCTCATTACCACCTATAAAAACACACCGACCTTAAATTTTCCTTAAAAAAATCAGCCCTCACCGATAATTCCCAAACTTCAAAGGCAACTCAAGCGTGCTGTTCTTTTTCAAAAAAGTAATCACAGCCTGCAACTCATCACGAGACTTGGAAGTAACCCGCACATCTGTTCCCTGAATACTCGCCTTAGCTTTCTTAAAATTATCCCGAATCAGCTTAGAAACCTGTTTAGCCGTCTCAGAATCCAACGCCTTAGTCAGCTTTATCGTATAGCGCACATCAACACCCCCAAGCTTCTCCATCTCATCCTTAGCAAGGATTTTCGGTGAAAGCCCACGATTAATAATTTTTTGCAAAAGCACTTCCCAAGTCGCATTCAAAGCCAGCTCAGAAGGAGCCGTAATCGTCAGTTCATCCTCGCCCTGCTTAATCTCAATTCCAAGACTCTTGAGATCATACCGCACACTAATCTCACGCCTCGCCTGATCCACCGCATTCGTCAGCTCATGCACATCGAAGTCACACATAACGTCCATAGATGAAGTTGCCATAATGTTTTGGTAATAAAATAACTAGTCGGTATTATACACACGTACACTCTTAAAAACCAAAACACATGAAAAAACTTATCCTACTCCTTGCTCTCTGCTGCCTGCTCACTATCATCGGCTGCACATCAGTCGACACCCCCTGCACGGATACAGAATCAGAAACCTGCACGGAAGAAATCACAACTACATGACAGCCACAGCAGGGAACACAGAAACATAAAGCCCTCCAATAGCATCCTCAATCACGAGGTAAGCATCTCCGTAAAACTGATCTGTTATGTAGTAAACGGTATAAGGAAGCTCCGCATTATAAACTGCAGAAACATCATCGAGCTTAGACATAGTATAACCTGGGAATTCCCTCTCACTCTCAAGATATGCGATCAAATCTTCAGGCACATTAAGCTGACCACCAATACCTTGCAGAGCTCCGGTCAAGAACGCAGCAATAGAGTCTAATTGTTCATTATCTTGATCAGTTGTTCCGATTAAAGCAGTAAGTCGCGCAGTATCGGGACCAATATGTAACGCAGCTACATGAGTGTTGGTATCGATTGCATCCCTAACGCTCTCATCATCAGATAGTGCGACAGAAAACCCTAAATAAGTCTGAACTTCCTCGGGCAAAACCAAAGAAAACTCACCAATATGCTCGACGGCACACCAATGATTATAAGGGTCAGTTGAACCATCACTACAATCTATTTCTTCCGCAAAGCGCTTAATAACTCCCTCAGATACAGACTCTTCAGGTCCGGATAACAAGCATCCCGAGACAATAAGTAGCAAAACCATAAAAGTCAATAATGTTTTTCTCATTTGTTTTTATTTTTTAAATGACATACTAATTCAAAATAATACTCGGTTATTCACGGATTGCAATTTTTTTTCAGGAAAACACCTTATAAACTTTCGAATTTACTTTGAAGAGTTCCCAAGGCTCGAGTATTAACATTCCCATGTTGCCTAACGCCCCTGCTGAAATTATCAAAAGCTCTCCAGAAAGACTTGTTGGCTTTGATTTTTTTAGGATGTTGCGTGAATAATTGTCTTTGAAATCTTCCCAAAGCATCACTAATTAAAGGCTGATCAACCTCGGGAATTATCACCCACCCAGTTCCCTGCGGCTCATAATCCGGATCCCAATTACCTGCGACTCTTCGCAAAGATGTCAAAAACTCACCAAATGAGCGGTAGTTGATGTTCGATGGTTCAGGTTCAGGCTCAGGATCATCTTCAAAAAGCTCTTCTGCGGTTGCCGGATCTGTAGGATCAACAACAGCTTCCGCAACAGGCTCCGGTGGAGCTGCCGGCTCTTCAGCAGGGGGAGGTTGTTGTTGAGCCTGTTCTAGTCTGCGAAGAACTTCCGTCGCAGCGCGATCACCCGGCTTAAAAGGCAAAACTTTTTCCCGCAAAATGCCGATAGCTTCCTCAATCTGACCGAGCTGCTCCAATGCTAAAGCCAAAAAGAACCAACTCTTAGAGTTGTGAGGCGCTAACATCGTCATTGCTCTTTGAAAAGCCACAACACGAACCCACTCACCATCCTTTTGAGCTCGTTGTGAATATCTTCTCAATCGATCCAAATCACATTTGTCGGATCCTTCTTCTATCAATTGCCATAATTCAGGGGTCAACCGAGTATAATTCGCAGGCCACTGAATAGCTTCCTCTACAGGCTCGGGTTCAGGCGGTGAAGGAGGTTCGGGCGGCTCCAGTGGCGGAGGAGGTCCAACAACAGGCTCCGCAACAACCGCCGCAACTGGTTCAGGTCTTCTGACAACCGGTGGTGGAGCATGTACAACTACAACCTCAGGCTCTCTTGCATTCTCAGCCAGTATCACCCTCAGCCTTAAAATCCTGTCCATAGTCTTGCCTATATCTCCCGATCTAAATCTTCTCTGAAGAGGCAAAGCTTCTGTTTCAAGCACGCTTATAGCCTCTGCAATTTTGCCTTGATATTCCAAAGCTCTACTCAAGAGTATAAATCCAATAAGGTTCCGAGGCTTATGATGGAGCAAAGCACGCTGAAAAATTTCCCATTTTCTTGCTAAAGCAGGATTTGATCTGGCATTTTTACCTATTTGCTTAGCTAAACGTAATAAATCGTCATGACTAAACTCACCTGGACTTTGCTCAATAGCTTGCAACTGCGCATCAGTAATGTGTGAGTGATGACTAGGAGGCCAAGAACTTGGCTGCCCCCCTTCCTTGATCATGCGACGTAATCTTTCACAAGTCCCCAATGTCGACCAATCATGAGCTCCTCTCAAAACCCTCGTTTCCAAAACCTCCAATGCTCCACTCAAGTCATCCTGAGCTTCCATAATACGAGAAATATCTCTCCAAGCGTTTCTACGATCAGGATTTGCACGCACTGCAATCTCCAAAAGACGCTTAGAAGTTCCCAAATCTGCTTTTGCACGAAACTGCTCGGCATACTTTTCCAATCTCCATGATGGACAACAGGAAGGATAACGAGCAAAAACATCCCAAATATCCGAAGGCAAATCATCAAAATTTTCAGGCCAAGCCCTATGAGAAGACAAAACATCATGAACCATAAACCGATCAGCTCTGGCAAGAAGTCTGCCAAAAGGGTCTCCGTTCGGCAAGTGCTCCAAATATCCATCCCCAAGATTAAAAAGCACAGCAGTTTTGATCCGCAAATTCTGGGGAACATCACAACCAACATATCTAACAGCCTCAGTAGCCAAAACAAGATACCTCAAAGCACCAAAATGATTCCCTCCCTCAAAATCCACATCAAGCCTTTGGGACCAAATATTTATCAAGTTAGCCAAAACTTGCCTCAAAGGATCAGTCGATAACTGATCATCAGGTATTTGTGTAGCCGCAAACTCAACATCCTGCCGTAAATCCATCTCACCAAAAAACTCCTCCAACTGCAACATCCCACAAATATGTTCCGTAACAAAAACACGCCCAAATTCCTCCACAAGGTGAGAACGAATCTGCTCGGGAGAATCAAGAGGTGCAGGAGAATCAAGTGCGCTCATTTTTATTTTTTTAAAACAAAGGACTCTACCCTAAGGCAACATCACCCAGAAGTCAAACCTCGAAAAAATCTAATACGTACTCACCTTCACCGTCTCAATCACAACATCCTCCTCAGGTTTATCATGCTTGTCGGTCTCAACAGCAGCAATAGCATCAACAACATCCATCCCATCGTAAACCTGCCCAAACAACGAATATCCACCATCTAAGAAATCAGAATCAGCCTGAACAATGAAGAACTGGCTGCCATTCGTATTCGCACCGCTATTTGCCATAGAAATCGCCCCACGCAAATGCGTCAAATCACCAACAATCTCATCATCAAGCTTAGTACCTTCACCTTTATAACTATGCCCACCTGTACCGTTTCCATTCGGATCACCACCTTGAATCATAAACCCGCTAATAACACGATGAAAAATCAAACCATCATAATATCCTTCATTCGCAAGAGTCGTAAAATTCGTAACCATCTCAGGAGTCAAATCTGCAAAAAGCCTCAAACTGATATCGCCCTCACTCGTCTTAATTGTCACAACAGTATCGCCCGATTGTGGACCTGAAAACTGATCGAATTCACCTGATGAGCCGCCTGATGAGCCGCATGCAGAAGTTGCCATAAGAGTCAGGGTTAAAAGGATTGCAAAGATTTTTTTCATTTGTTTTTTGGATTAAAAAATTCACGCCGCGTATGATAACATACGATCAGTAATTTAAAAAAACCAAAATGCCACGTAAAAAAACACCCCGCAAACACTCCCTTGAATCCCTTAGCAAAACAGATCAAGGAAGCTTAGTTTTGCATGGACTCCCTAAACATTTCTTGATAGCCGCAATAGTCCTGCTAGTAGGATTCATCGTCTACATGATTTCGCCATTCTTGGTGCCAATTATAATCGCCGGGATAATAGCCTCGGTCGCCGCACCCCTCCAGAAATTTTGGGTATGGCTATTCAAAGGACACTGCAAATGGATCGCAGCTTTGCTCAGTACATTGATCGTTCTCATAATCATCCTTGGCCCATTTTCCCTCCTTGTAGCGCTCCTATCGGAAGACGCGGTCGAAGCGGTAGAATTCGTAGAACACCAAATAGAAGAATACGAAATCGAAGACATCCACCTCCTGCCCGGAATGATCCGCGACAGCAAAATAGGGGAGTACCTAGATAAAATCGAACAAAATTCCCCAATAACCCGGCAAGACTTAGTCGAAGCAGTGTCGTCCGCAACAAGCACCGTCGGTTCATTTGTCGTATCCCAAACCACAAATGTAGCCAAAAAAGTCTCAGTAATCCTAGTCGACCTCTTCATCTTGCTCCTTTCACTCTTCTACTTCTTACGAGACGGCGACAAAATTATAAAATACGCAAAAAGCATCCTCCCACTCCCAAATAATTATCAAAAAGTCCTGTTCAAACAGCTTTCAACAATCAGCAAAGCAATAATATTCGGAATTTTCGGCGCAGCAATCATGCAAGGAGCAGTTGCAGGAGTAGGTTATTGGATCGCAGGGGCTGAGAACGCAGTTTTTTGGGGCACAATCACAGCATTTTTCTCGATCGTTCCATACCTGGGCGCAGCACTAATATGGGTACCAATCACAATTGTATTTCTTGTGACAGGTCATTGGATCGCAGCGCTTTTCCTCATCGTATGGGGAGTTGCGGTCGTATCCACAGTCGATAATATCGTTAAGCCATACTTAATCGGCGGTACAGCGCATATTTATCCTTTGCTGACCTTATTCGTGATCTTGGGAAGCTTGTTTACAATAGGATTCAAAGGCTTGATTCTGGGGCCTTTCGCACTGATCTTAGCGCTAACTTTCCTCCATATTTATAAGCTGGAATACAAAGAGGTGCTAAAAAAATAACCGTTTTTGCGACAGCAAAAACACCATCTCTGCAATCTGCAAGTTGCAATCTGCAAACTAAAAATGAAACGATATCTCGCCCTCATCACAGCTTATTTATTAATAGCTATCGCTCTCACCTCATGGGCGCAGCACACTTTAAGCAAACAACCGACAGAACTTTATGAATCATCGGCAATTTATGTAAAAGCAGTAGCATCAGAGGTAAAAAATTCATACATCGACGACGTCACACAACAAAAAATAGATTTTGAAATAAAATCAGGACCAGACAAAGGCGAAACAATAGAAATCACACAAGCCCTCGAAGACAGCATCTACGACATCGAAGTCGCAGAAGGCGACAAAATCATGCTATACGGAGCCAGTACACCGGGGATAGAGGGGGAATACGAATATTACGTACAAGACCATTACCACCTCGACTCTCTCATCTGGATTGGCGTCATCTTCGTAATTCTAGCCATAGCATTAGGCGGAAAAGCAGGAATAAAAGCTATTCTCAGCCTCGGAATCTCCCTCGTGATGATATTCGGTGTACTCATCCCACTCGCCAAAGCTGGATACGACCCGGTTATGCTCGCAATAATCATCGGAATCATCACGGCAATATTCGCAATCACGATAATTCAAGGCATGAACATTAGCTCATTAACAGCGATCACAGGCACAGCCGGAGGACTTATCATTGCCGCCATAATCGCGTCGCTAACAATCCACCTCGCAGGACTAACCGGCCTCTCAACGGAAGACAGCAGACTTCTGTCAGTCTATTACCCGAATCTCAATTACCAAGGCTTATTCCTCGCCGGCATAATGATCGGTGCTCTCGGAGCAATTATGGACGTTGCAGTGTCAATTTCAGCCGGCCTCATCGAGATAAAAAAGCACAAAAAACGCATTTCCGCAGGCGAATTAATGACTTCAGGCCTAAATATCGGAAAAGACATCATGGGCAGCATGATGAACACCCTGATTTTCGCGTACGTCGGGGCCTCTCTGACAATTATCATGCTCTTTTACGGTTCAGGTACATCCCTAATCGAAATCCTCAATTACGGCTTCATTTCGGAAGAAATCGCCAGGTCACTAGTCGGATCGTTCGGCTTGCTTGCGACGATACCGCTGACTGCGGTGATAGGGGGTGTGATTTTGAGTAGGGCAAAGCCACTTAAGTAATGATTTTTATAACCTTTTGAGCGACCTTGGAAACACCACAGGGGCGGAACGCCCCAAGTATTATAAGCAGTTTCGCAAAGCGAAACACCACAGACGCCGAACACCTGCCTGCCGGCAGGCAGGGGCGTCAAGCATACTAATAACCGTTTTTGCGATAGCAAAAACACCATCACTGCAATCTGCAAGTTGCGAGTTGCAAGCTATATCTCCCTAGTCATAACCAACAAATTCGACATCTTCCGCACAAAATCGTGCAAGCAGATAGTAATATCGGACATTTTAGCCTTATCAAGTTTATTTCGCCTAAACTCAATCAAATCCTCCTCAAGCGCAATCACGCGATTTCGGACAGGCTTTTGAAGCAGTTTTTCAAGCTCTTTTAAATATTTATTCAAATCATTAAACAGTCCATTCAAAACACGCACCTCAGAAGGCTTCAATTTCGTCCCATCTTCATACAGCTCTCGAACAATAACAACAATTTTCTTCACACAATCCGCCATCGATTCAACATTATTCACAACATGCATAAAAGCCGGAATCCGCTGAGCCTGCTGTTCGGTCAAATCGTATACCCCAATTTTCCCCAAATATACAGAAATACTTTCACGATAAGCGTTCACCATGCTTTCATTCTTAAAAAACTCAGCCTCATATTTCGGATCCTTCAAATACCCCTTACAAAGCCCAAAATTATCATGCATCACCTTGAACATCTCCATGCAAGCCAATTTAACCTGCATCAGCGCAATTTCAGGAGTCTTCAAATAACCTTTTTGCAAAGTAAACATCCCCTCAATCTTCTTGGTCTTGCGCGGAGGCAAAATCCATTCAACCAACCGCACCAAATAAGGAAGAACAACCAAGAAAACAAGCACATTCGCTAGATTGAAAACAGTATGAGCATTCGCTAAATGCCTAGCCGCATAAGGTTGCATTCCATCAGCATCAACGTAGCTAGCATCACCTGGCGTAACCCACTCAACAACATCCACAAACCACCCAAAAATACACATAATCCATATAACCCCCACTAGATTAAAAATCGTATGAAACATCGCCGCCCTCTTAGCAGTTCGATTCATATTCACAGCCGCCAACTGAGCTGTCAAAGTCGTCCCAATATTGCTTCCTAGAACAATCGCAATCGAAGCCGGCAAAGCCAACATCCCAGACGAAGCCAACGCAATCGTAATACCAATAATCGCACTACTCGACTGAATAATCAGCGTCGCAATTATCCCAAACAAAACCGCCCAAAAAACACTCGACCCATAAGTCACAAAAAACTCATAAAACATCGGATCATCCTTCAAAGGAGCAAAAGCATCTTTCATAAAACTTAGCCCCAAAAAAAGCATACCCAACCCCATCAAAGTCTGCCCTCCAAAATGCCACTTCTCCTTCTTCGGAAACAAATTCATATAAACACCAACCGCAATCATCGGCAACGACAACGTCGCAACCTCAAAAGCAATAATCTGCGCAGTAACAGTCGTTCCCAAATTCATCCCAACAATCAAACTCGCCGCCTGACTCAGATTCAACAAATGCGCACTCACAAGCCCAACAACCATCACAGACATAAACGAACTACTTTGCAAAACAGCAGTCGATCCAGCTCCAACAAGAGCACCCACAAACCTGTTATGAGTCAATTTAGTCAAAAGCCACTTCATCTTCGCTCCAGCCAACTTCTGAAGTCCATCCGACGTCAAATGAATCCCATAAATGAAGATTCCAAGCCCACCAATCAGTAAAAAAATCAAATTCACCATCTTATTAACTTTTTAACTTTTTAACTCCTTAACTATTTAACTATCCCCTCCAACGTCTCTTCAATCTCCGCAATCTCTTCGGCAAGCTCCTCCTGCAACCTCTCCAAATAATCCTCTCGCAAAGTATCGATCGGAATCTCAGTTAAGTCCAGATAATTAAGCGGATCCACCAAAATACCATCTTGCCAAACCTCAAAATGCAAGTGTGCACCGGTAGTCCTCAATCCCGCTCCAATAGTCCCGGGAACCCCACCGGTCAACCCAATAACCTGATCGCGATAAACATAATCACCCTCGGAAACAGCCACAGCAGAAACATGACCATAAACAGTCACAACACCTTTGCGATGTGCAAGCATGATATATGCATACCCGATGCTTTCCTCGTCATATTGGACCTTATAAACAACACCATCTGCGGGAGCTTCGATAGCTGTGCCTTGCATAACAGGGATATCAATAGCCTTATGTTCAACTCCAAATGCAGAGACATAAGAAGAATCAACAAAATAAGCAGACAGACCTTTGTCATATGGTAAGACCGGCCAATCAAGCTGCAAAAACTCGGACGCACCCACAACACCATTTTCCAAAAGCGACTCAGCCTTAATACTCAGAATCGCCTCAATCTGCTCATCACTCAATATACTCGTACTCGTAATAAATTTATCTTCCAGAAGATCTAAATTCGTTTGCAGATTATCTATTTCATCCTGAACCTGTTCTTGCTCTTGTTTTGAAATAACCAAAAGCTCTTGATAAACATCCTCGTGCCCCTCGGTTTCGATAAGAAGGGTCTGCTTCCCCTGCATCTCAGTATTAAGAATCTCATTTTCTTCCCAAAGCTCAATCTCAAGCTGAGCCAAAAGCATATTTTTTTCTTCTAATTCGGCCTTTTTGGACTCAAGGTCTTCCTTGTTTTCTTGCAAAGCTCTAAAAATCTCCTCCGAAGCCTCTTCAAAAAAGCTCAAATAAACCATATCCTGCATAACATCCGACATACTTCCTTCGGCAAGAACTAACTTAACAGCACTCAAATCATCGGAATCCTCATAATAAATATTTTTCTTAACATACAAAACCTGCATGATATCAGCCGCAACATCCTTCTGATCTTCAAGTTGCAACTCACGCATCTCAACATCTTCCATAATCTGAGGCAACTCGACTTCGATTTCACCTATTTGCGATGTCACACTGCGAATCTTATCCTCAGACTCTTCGATAAGAGAATCGAGATTGTCGATCTGGTCCTCAAGTGTATCAATAGACTCTCGCACCTCAACAAGCTCGTCCTGAGTTTCTTCTATTTGATCCTGAATCTCGTTATATTCAAGCATCTTTTCAGCAAGCTGACTCTCCAGTATCAAAATCAAATAAGCATTACGCACAGTACTATCGTCGACTTCCACTTCCTCCTCCTCTGCTATCTGCTCCTCGCTGTCTGCTGACTGATCCTCAGCCAAAACAGGGACGCTAAACAGCACCGATCCGAGCAGGATGGTTGTCAGCAAGAGAGCAAGTTTTCTCTTCAGGTTATTCATATATAGTTTTATCCATATATTATACCTGAAAACGGAGGATTTTTCAATAACGCACAGCACGATTACCTCCAGATTAGAAATTCGCTTGTCAAAACCCACCATTTACTATAAAATTCGCACACTGGTTTAATCTCCCCTTCAAATAAGGGCTTAACAGATCAAGGGGGGAGTTAAGCTCGTCCCACATTCGAAATTCGAGATTCGACATTCGAAATTCGACATTCCACATTCCATATTCCAAATTCCACACCCATGGCACATAAAAAAGCCGCAGGCTCAAGTAAAAACGGTCGCGATTCAAACGCAAAACGTCTCGGACTCAAAGTGTTCGGAGGCCAAACAGTAACAGCAGGTTCAATTTTGGTACGTCAGAAAGGCACCAAATTCCATGCAGGAAACAACGTTGGGATTGGCGCAGACTACACATTATTTGCACTTAAAAGCGGCGAAGTTAAATTCTTCGAGAAAAGACAGAAAAAATTCGACGGAAGAATTTTTCGAGACACATTAGTAAGTGTTGTATAAAACTAAACTAAAACAAAAATGAAACTCAAAGCCCTTTCGGTAGGCTTGGCACTTGGCACACTATGCGGTGTGACTTTGGCAGCCTTAACAATCATCGCACTCCTTACTGGGTACTTAGAAACACAACTAGGATTCTTGGTAGGGATATATCCATTTTATGAAGTAAGTTGGCTCGGCGCTTTGGCAGGCCTAGTCGATGGATTCGTGGACGGATTTTTCGGAGGATGGCTATTCGCATTGCTGTACAATGCATTCGCGGGTTGTTGTTCGAAAAAGTAATGTAAAAACCTATGTCAGATTTTGAATCATTTGCGGGAGAGGAATCGAGTGAAGGTGGAGGCAGTGCCGAGGCTGTGGAGTATTTGCGTAAACAGATGAAGAAAGCTTCTCAGGCGATTAAAGCGATTCAGAAGGAGGAGAAAAAACGCAAGAAAAAAGAAAATACATTGGCGGAACTTTTGGTCAAATTTATCCAGGGAGGAGGTACAAGTCAGGGGACATTGGCTTTGATAGTCCAGCTTTTGAAAGAGAATATTCCTGCCGCATTTATCCTGGCACTTCTTGTACTGGGTCGTGAAGATTTAAAAAAAGAAGCGGGAGCAGATTTAAAACTTAAAAATTACGAAGACCCGGAGAAAAAACTTCTTGCCGGAGAAAAAATCGATTTAACAAAAGAAGAAAAAAAGATTTTCAAAACAAAAGAGAAAGAAATGGAAGACCTGGACGAAGAAGAAGCTTTATCACCGGAAATGCGAAAGGACATAACAGAATGGGGAGAAGCGATTTTGGCAGCAAGCTTCAGCGCCCCTCACAAAACGCTGGCAACAGTCTTAGACGAGAACAAAAATATCAAAGCCCCAGTAGTCCAGCTCGCAACATTCACACTACGAGATTACATGGAGAAACATGGTGCAAGCCATGAATACAAAGAGATGTGGGAATTCTCAGCCGCCGTACTAAGAGCAGTCATGACAAAGCTGAACAGAGCCGCCAAAGGGATACCAAAAGAAACGTTGCCAGAGCTCAAAATTGGCGAATAGGACGCCTATTTGCGCAGAAGTAGACAATACTTGAAAAAAGTGGTGTTTTAGGCTTATAATGAGGAGCCTCTGGTATAAGCGCCGACAATCGCAACAGATGGCAAAAATACTTGTTAAAAAAGTTTCGCCCTAGACGGAGCAAAAATTTCTTAACACACACAAACCATGAAAAAAACAAAAAAACTTCTCGCGCTAGTAGCGATCATAACGTTGCTGATAACTGCGAGTCCTGTTGCGTTTGCAGCGGAAGCCTGGCCAGGTGACCAGGGGACATTGATCGCGTCTGCGGGAGTTGATCTTGCAAGCGGTTACGAACCGAGTGGAGCGGATTGGCATGAAGGATTAGGAAAACTGGTCATCGTCGGTGATGACGGCGATGTTAGCATGATGAATAAAGATGGCACAGACATCGTTACCTGGCATCCAGGTGGAGACCTCGAAGGAGTAACAGTCGCAGACCACAATGACACGAAAGTTTATTTAGGTGTGGAAAATCCAGATACTATTCGTGAATTCGATCTGGCGACAGGAACTCTCACCGGCAATGAATGGGATCTGACCCCTTATATGCAAAGTGCAACAGCTAATTTTGGTCTTGAAGCTCTAACTTACGCGTATGGTTACTTCTTTGCAGGGTTGCAGGAGACAGGTGAGATTTATCAGTTCCAGTTGCATGATGGTGGGGGAGTGACTCATGTCGATACTATTGCTACTCCTTATGCGTGGATTTCTGGGCTTGATTACGATATTGATACCGAAACTTTTTATGCGGTTTTTGATGATCACAACATCATGATGACCCTCGATTCGAGCTGGACAACAACAGAATACGATCTTGCAGGGAACAGTCAAGAAGGGATTGCTTTGCATGGAAGTGATTTATTCATCACAGAAGACACCCCTGGCGAGGTTTGGAGATATGCGTTGCCTGTCGAACCAGAACCAGAGCCAGAACCAGAACCAGAAGTAACATTCCCAAGCTATCAATATGGCGAATTGCAGCTTAGAAATGGATTTATAACAGTCACTTTTGATGAGCCTTTTGAAAACCAGCCAGTAATATTCGCAGATATGAAAACGGAAAACGAAAAAGACGATGCACAGCTAGATATTCGCTTAGTAACACCAACAGAATTCCAAATAAGAATAGAAGAGGATCGAGGTAAAGATAGAAGTTGGTTAAATAGAATTCATGTTTACGAGACAGTGAACTGGATAGCTTTTGATCCTACTGAAGTTGTCTCAGGCTATGGTGTCGAAGCTGGAGTAGCGAATTTTAGGCAAACATCTTCTGATTATTGGGAGACTGTAGAGTTTACAGAGACATTTACAGATACGCCGATAGTTTTTACTCAAGTTAACAGCAAAAACGGGTGGCATGTGGTCAGAGATGATATGCGCAACATATCGACGACTGGGTTTGAAGTCAGATTAGAGGAAGACCTAGGGAATGGGACTAGCGGCGGATGGGATGGTAGGCATTACGCAGAAGATATTGCTTATATTGCGTTCGACCCAGCTTATGACTTGAGTGATTCGGGTATGCTTTTTGATAAAGAAGAAATAGATCATAACTGGACTACTGTTTGTTTCAACGATGATTGTAGTGACTTTTATGAAAGTCCACCTGCGATGATCGCAGAAATTAATACCGAAAGAGAGTCAGATACAGTACAAGTAGATTTGAAAAACATCACGGAGTGGGGATTCGAAGTAAGGCTTGAAGAACTGGATGTTGCCGGTTGGGATGAGATTCATGTTGCCGAAAACGTCGCATGGGTTGCTTATGGTGTTCCTCTGGAAGTAGTTGAGCCAGATCCTGAGCCAGACCCTGAACCAGATCCTGAACCGGACCCAGATCCAGTGGTATATTACAAAGTCGTAGTAATAGACGAATACAGCACAGATTCTGCAAGCTCAGGCGTGCCATATATAGTGGATACTCTTGAAAATTACGGACACACAGTGACACAATTAAGCACTGCTGAAATCTCAACATATGGGTTGTCAACAAGCGACTATGATGTGCTTGTTTACCCAGGTGGGGCAGGCGCAGTTACAGACATAATTTCAGATTCGAATATAGGAGACGAGATCGCTGCCTTCGTTGACAACGGGGGAGGACTTATAGGTATTTGCGGGGGGTCAATTGCCGGTAGTGAAGAAGTAAATCTATTAGATTATTATTACGGTTACGACATAACATGGCCGATGTCTGGAGCAGGAGCTGGTGTCACAGCTAATTACGATATAGATTGGCTTAATTACGTTGGGTCAGGTGGAATGGAGCTAAATCTATTAGTCGAAACCGATAACGATGTAACAGGAGATTTTTACACCTCAGGAAGTACCTTGGTAATGGATTATTACGGAGGACCGGTTTTCTCAGTAGATAGCAATGTCACAGTTCTCGCAAGCTACGCCGAAAACTTCGACTCATCCTACAATGCAGTAGGTTCACCCGCAATCGTATCGACCGAATACGGAAACGGAACAGTAGTCTTGTTCGCTCTACATCCGGAATACGACACCGAAACCCAATTCTTGCTGGAGAATGCGATTAGGTGGGTGATGGGGGAATGATTTTAGAAAGTCCATAAGTCCATATCTTTGCACATATAACATGTGCTTTTCTGCCCTTCATCAGATACGGACTCACAAGCTTCATCGTTAAGCTCCTCGAAATACATACTGTAACAAACGCAAGTATTTGTGTCTGAATCAAAACCGTCACAAACGCTCAAATCTTCAAAATGTTTTGCATAAGTGCCTTGGCAAATAGCTTTCATAATAGAACTGTCAATCTTTTCGCAATAAGAAATATCCTCATTATCAATAGTGAGATCAATGTATGCAGAATTGCGACAAGTTTCTTGATCCAGTTCATCGGGAACTCTATCACAAATCTCAAGCTCACTCTCGTCATCAATAGTTTCCGACAAACAATCCCCAAACCACCCATGGTCATCTCCAAGACGATCACAAACGCCAGGATCATCTAAGTCCTCAGCCTCATTCATCGCAATCAGGCCATTACAAATGTCATAATAATCCTGATTGTACGAAACTTCCTCACAAAGATCATAATCATACTCGGTAACACTCCCAACTCGTCCAAAACAAACCCCAGGATTAGTAAAATACGCACTGCTCTCGTAACCAGCATCCTCAATATCTTCAACTCGATCACAAATCTCAGGATCCTTGGTAAGGACGGCAAGATCTACGAAACATTCTGACTGAAAATAAACTGTCTGTTTCTCACATTCCTCAATCTCAACGGCAATCTCATCTTCCGTTAGTTCCTCCTCCTCCGGTTCTTCGACGACCTGATCCTCTTGCCCCGGGGCAAGGACCAAAACCGCAATCAGCACAAGTGCGATCACAACGAGACCAATAATGATTTTTTTCTTTTTGTTTTGCATGGTGATTTTTTGTTATTTGCGAAAAGTACTTTACTACAAATACGCGAAAACCAAAATGGGACGGTTACGGACGGTTACTGTCAATGGGGTGACTGATGGGGGTTGAACCCACGACCTTCCGGACCACAACCGGACGCTCTAACCAACTGAGCTACAGTCACCACAATTTTCAAGAACAAACGCATTTTAAAACAAGTATGATCAGGAAACAATATGAAATCCATCACTGCAATCTGCAAGTTGCCAACTGCAAACTACAAGATAACCCCCCCCGCCGTAAGGGCGGGGGAGATTAAGGAGGAGGTGGTATAGGATATCCCCAGTCGAAACCGGGGAGTCCTACCTCAGGGACGAAAAGCGTAGCGAACGTCTCAAGTATAATCAACTCGTTTTTGCGTCAGCAAAAACACCATATTTTACATCGACCAAAACTTTTCCAAATCAAACTCCAACAAAGTCGCATCAAAAACTCTTCCATAAGGATCAGCTTGATTTAAATCAATACCAACATACTCAACTCCATCAAAAATATAATTTCGCATAAACTCATACTTTACCGCCAAATCCTCATCGAACTGAGCCATATATTTAAAGCTTTCACCATGTAAAACATACATAAGATAGCTTTCCGCAAAATCCTCAAAAGGATCAGTACCGGCGTACCCACTCACAAAAGAGTGCTCAGAAACCTCATCACCATACTCAATATTTGATAACCAAGAAATCCCATAATAATCAACACTCAAATCATCGCTATAAACAGGCTTTCTACCATCCCAAAAACCATCCGCAGCCTCTGCATAATACTCGCTCTCAAGCATGCCAGTATCAACAACGTGTCCCATTTCATGAATAAAAACAGCAACAAGCTCAGATTCAGTCATATCCACGCATCTAAGCCTCATCATATCGCCTCCAGCCTGACCACGACTCACACCTTCCTCAAACACAAGAGTCAGATCATTAAGCGCCTCAACATGCTCTGCAGGCAGAACCTCCATAGTCTGATAAACAGCCGCCATACAAGTCCCAACATCCGAAATTTCAGCATCACCTTCGATACTGAGAACACCACCCGCTTCATGCAAGCTATCATAATCCAACTCAGGAAGAGTGTCTGCATTTATGACTTGAGAAGTAGCCGAAACAGTAGTCAAAAGGACAGACTGCATGATCATGTAAGCTATTAATTTTGCCAGGTTTTTAATCAAAACAATTTTTTAAAGAGCGGAAGTATAACTCAAAACAGAGGGTATGTCAAGCCCTAGACACAAAAAAACACGATTTTTCTTCCCAAACCTGTTAAATCACGCAAACTGCCATCTGCAAGCTACTACAAATAACCCGTTTTCGCGCAGCGAAAACTCCACCCACTAGGGACTAGGTACTAAGTACTAGGTACTACTAAAACAGCTCCCCACCAACAAGAGGAACGACCCCTTGAATCGCAGCGGTATCTGTTACTGTACCAGCACCCTCTCCAAACTTCTTACCGGTAGCTTTCGTAATAATATAAGTAAGAAGCTGAATACTGCTGTTAATAGCATTATAACCCCAGTATTCAAGCGTACCAGGGCCGGCAATATAAGCATCAACAACCAAGCAAACGATAAAATTAGCCACAATAGTCGATACAATCAAACCAATTTCTAGCCCTTTTGTTATGGTATTACTATCTGAAAGAAGAGTATCAAATACAATTTTAGCTAAAGAGTTGATCACTTGTTGAGGAATCGCCCAAGCATAATATTCAAAACTTGCACCAGTCCCCATCAATCTTTGCGGTCCAGACGGACTACCCACATCACTATAAGGGCTGTTCCCAACAGCCAAAGCATCGTTCATACGCAATCCGATGCCCAAAGCAGCTCCGCTCACAACAGTGGAAGAGGTCGCAAGCTTCCTGCAACTTCCACGAAACATATCAGCAACTTGTGGAGAACCGATAAGTCCACTTAATTGCTCAACCAAATCAGCCGGACTCAAAAGAGAAGCCCTGCGAAGAATATCAGAAGCCCTCTCGGCAATATCACCAGGACAACTTCGACTCATCAAATCACAATAACCATCCAGAATTTCTCGAGGGATTTCAACGCCTTCAATGGCGTCAGCGTCAGCATCGACAGCATCATCAGCGCCCACGCGAGAATCGGCAGTCGAATAAAAAGCAGGTGTATCAATCATAGGTAAGCCTTATTTATAAGACCACGAGCTTACGCTGAAATACTGCTTTTGTCAAGCTCAACACCACTTTGTTTCGCCGCCTCCACAACCTTATCCTTAATATCATCCGCATCAAAGCTAGTTTCACCATCTCTCAACTCCACAACAACATAATCAAACAAAACACTGCGGAATATCGCAATCTTCTTTAAATCAGGAACCTCACTACCATTTTTATCTTTCAAAGCATACAAAACATCATGCAATCTTTGCTCCATAGCCCCAAGCCCTTCACGAACTTTCCTCTTTAAACCAAGATTCCCAACCTCAGCCCAAAAATCCTTCTTAATACTCAAGAATCCCTTTTCCAAACTCATATAATCCTCAACCCTGCGAATACCGATATAAGGGCTATTCATAGATTGAGAATGTACATCTCGAACGATACCCTGATATCTCCTTTCCATAAACTCCTCGACATCATAACCCGCACTAATCTGACTCGGATGCACCTCACTTGTATAATAAGTTTTATCAATACTGGCAATATGTGCATACAAACCAATTTCACTGCTTTCCCAAGCATCACTCTTATAAGATGGAATACTCTCAAAAGCATGCCTGTAAACTTCCCGCAATTGTGTCGGATCGGTTATCCCGGCCTTAGGCATCTGTGCGAACATACCCAACAGATAATTCGAATAAGCTCCATGTCTTGCAGGAGAATCGATTCTATCCGTTAATTGTATGATCTGCTCCAGTACAGCAGGATCTTTTGACTTAACATATTGAGCTTCCAAAGAACTTAGTTGAGTATTTAAAGATTGATCTGCAGCTACTCCTTCAAAAACGCCACCCTCCTGATCTATAAACAGAAGTTCTTGAAGCATTTGGAAGTAAGTGTTTTCATAAATCGGTGACGACGCCGTAGCCCTATCTCGTATTTTTTGGAGTCGCTGAGGCAACCCTGTCGCATCAACTTTCCCCTCAATATAAGCCGCGATTGCATCTTGAGGATCCGGTTTTGATGCTAAGGAAGGATATTCTTTATAAAAATTATTTCGATTGAGAGTTTTTAAATAATCTTCTTTCTTTAAATCTAAAAGAGTTTCCCATTGAGCAGTCAAAGCAGCAACAGGAGGTTTTTTGGCTGCACCAAGCAACTCAGCTAATTGACCCCATAAAGAAGGGTCAGAATACCGTAAATTGCCTGTAACAAGCCCTTTCATCGAATCAAAATGAGCCGAAGCGTACCTTCTATATTCATCAAAAGCTTTTTCTTTTGTGCCCAAAGCCTCCTTGTTCACTTCAATAACAGCTGAAGGTGCCCTTGGCGTTGTTTCAGGTGCTGAAGGTTGTCGAGGTGATGTTGAAGGACGAGTTGATGATGTTCCTCGGAAAGCATCCATAAACTCATCTGCCCAAATCGTATCATCAGGAGAATATCCATGCTTCATAGCATCGGTCAAAGCTCCTTCGATCCGCGCGATAACAGCATCGACAGCTCTTTTATCTGCTGCAGTTGGGACAGTGACATTAGCCAAATAACCGGTTTCCTGGTAAAAAGCATCAACAGCAACTCTCCTAACTGTATAGTAAGCTGAGCTGAATATATCGATACCCGCATAATCTTTACTTTCTAAAACAGCATTAAGTCTAGCAAGTTCCTCCTTATAGTATGGCGAGGTTATTCCGGCCATTTCTAAACGACCAATATAATCCGACTCAAATTCTGCTTCTGAAATTTGTTGTGGAACAGCCTGGGTTTTGAAATCGACATAATCCTGAGAAATCTCAGACAACCGTGCCTTCAAATCAGCAAGTAAAGAGTGCTTAGCGCTGGCGATTCTAACATCCAGGTCAGAACCATCCTGATCTAATCCTCGGATAGTACCTTCATATAAGGCAGCCATTTCATGCTTTTTGGATTTATAAATAGCATTAAATTCCATGTGTTCCGCAACATCCACACCCTTAATCAGATTATAACCGGCAAAAAACTTGTCATTATCTCCGCGGAGCTCCTTAAGCCCGACTTTCAAAGCCTTCTCACTCTCATTCGCCATATCTTTCCTGTAATGATCAATAAAATGCCCTTTCTCCCAAGCAGCTTCGATGAGAAGGTATCGACCTTCCTTGTATTTAAAAACAACGTTAGTACCGGAAACACTAGCCTCGATACGACCTGTGGTCTCGTTAGGTTTATCGATTTTAATACCGAGATTCCGACAAGATGAAGGACCTTTTTCTCGGATTTTCTTAGCCAAAGCTATATTAACGAGTGATCTCTCCAAATCAGCAGCCGTAACTGTTCTCTCACCATCATGGCCTGCTTTAAGAATAATGTCAGCATCAGCAGAAAAATCAGCTTCCAACTCAAGAGTTTCTCCCGCCGCAAGTCCAAGCTTAGGTTTGGCAGGGACTTTTAAACCTTTAACAACCCAACCGTTCTTAGCTTCACTCCATGCGATATGCGCACCATCAACAGAACTGTAACCAGAATTCTCAAAAGCCTTTTTCACAGCTTTCTCTACAGAATTTTTATAATATAATTCCAATCCAGCCTTCAACTTATCAGCAGGAGTCGTCTTAAATTCTGTAAAACTCTCATCACCAGGCGATTTTATTTTTAAAACACCTCTATCCAACACATAAATCAACGGATAACCGTTCATCCAGAGCCTATCACTAGAAGCTTTAAGCTCAATGTCGTCAAGCCGTCCCATCTTATGTAAAACACGAGAAAGCTGTCTATCAGCCTCCGACATACTCTCATCAACACCATCCTCAACTTCAGTAGCCTGCCTGCCATTATACTTCTCAGACAGATGCATAATAACGCCGAGTAAATCTTCATCAGGATATTTTTGCTTAAGTTCGAGAGGACTCGAAACACCGGCAAGTTTCATGATCTTACCGACTGTACCGTACAAAGACTCCCTCATTCGAGCAGTATTCATCTTCTCAAGCTCAGCAACCTCCTTATCCGTTAAATTAGGATCATCAAGAAGTTCTCCAATATCGATTTCACCACTGCCCTCGGCATAAAGCCTGGCCAATGTGCTCATTTTCACTGTTGTAAGCTTCATCAAAAGAGCAGTCCGCTCACGACTTTTATCAATACCTGCTTCCTTGCAAAACCACTTCAGCTCGGGACTGTTGACTTTCGGAGTGATCCCCAGATGTTCAGCACCGGTCAATCCTTTATCACCATGAGCGATAGCTCCATTAAGTATGTAAAGACCGGCAGCCCCTCCTGCAAGTCCCCAAAACCAATTTCGAGCCGTATCATTTTTATCTATCGTGTGCTTATAAGCTTTATAAATCAAATAACCGGAAAGCCCTACCTTCAAAAGCGTGGCAAAAGGTTTCGTCTGCAAACCTCCAATAACTTGCTCATGCAAGAAATCCTTAACACTATCAAAAATCATACCTCCCTTAAAATTCTCAGCCTCCTCAGAAGCTTCTTCATAAGCTGTTTGCCGCTTATTAACCCTGTCAACAAGACCCTTCAACTCGGCATAAGATACAGTTTGCTGAGGATTCGGCCCTCGCAACTCTTCCAAGAAATTCTCAATATCAGGCTGATTCACCCCGGCCTTAAGAAGAGCACCTTTCATCTCTTTCTGTGTAATTGGTGATTTGTAACTATTCAGCCAGTCATCAAAATCAACATCAGGGTTCTTCCTAGCAAGCAATCCTACATCAATACTACCCAGTACGGGTTGCCTAGGATCAGCCTCTGGCAAAAGACGTACTTCAGCAGATACGGGCTCAACACCCTGAGATTCAGGCGTAGATCCATCTAATCCTTCCGGTGGTTGTGTGACTGATGCGTCCATTTAATTGGTTTTATCCTAGAAGTCTATGCGAAAGACAGTAACGTAGCGAAAAATGAAAAATTTATGCGAAAATTTTGAAAAGCGCAGAAGGCGTATCAGGTTAGATACGTCGATAAGCTTTTCAGAATTTGCAGCTAGATTTTTCATTTTGCAGTAGTTAATTGTCTTTCGCATAGACTTCCATAAATTATACCAGAAAACAGGCTATTTATCAACAGTAGACTTGTATTTGCCGTAAGACTTGGCCAGTTGATAAGTCTGTATCATATCCTCATAAAACACTTCAGCCTCAAACTTGAGTTCATCCTCAATCCCGGGCATATAAGCAACAAATTCAAAAAACTTAGTTCTGTCATCAAGAGGCAGTTCTTTTTTACCTGCAAGACTATTCATCATAAGATAAAGCCGTGCACAATAAATATCCTCGAGGTCCTGGCGAAGTTTGTTTTTCTGACGTGCAGTAAGCTTGAGTGGAAGGTCGGAAATGACCTTGTCAATCAGCTTATCTGGATTTTTGTAGGGGACACGCATGGTTTTTATTTTTAAAGATTTTTTTGATGAAAATTAACGGCGACCGCCGCGTTTGAACCAAGGACGACGTAATTTGGAAAGAAACCAATCCGCTGTTGCGCCGACTGCAAACTGCATAATTTCTCTTGCAAATGGATTTTCATGTACCTTTTTAAACCTCTCAGCAAGTTGTTCGGATAAAGTAGAAACTTTATCTGCTCCCTCTTCTCCTTCGGGTGCGGCAGCTGGTGCAGGTTCAGGCTCTGGTTCAGGTACATCCACGCCACTCTCTTCAGTGCGTGCTGTTCTCAGAATTTTCCTGGCCTCTTCAGCTTCGTCACCAAGCAATGTCAAGAACCGTCCAGTCTCGGATTTCAGCATGGTTTCATCCATGTTCTCGAGCTGATTCAAGCCGCGATATAATCTGTTAAATTTATGTAATTGCAAAGTTAGAGGACCAATGTTTTCAGATAAACTCAAACATTTGCCATCGAAACGTCCACTGCGAAGAGCCATACGCAAAATAGCAACAAGACGTGGAATCTCATCGAGAGGGACATCACCATCGGCAATAGCTTCAGAAAGCTCTTTATCGGTCATTTCAGGATCTAAAACTTTCCTTATTTTCTTGTCAAATCCAGCTTTCTTAAGAACCCCATTCAAGGTTATATCAGGTGCATTGTTTTCTTCATTAAGTTGCTTAATCGCATGTTCCAAAGTAGCTTTCCTTATATCCTCATTCTCAAATTCAAAGTGATCTAAATAAGTTTGGACATAAGCCTGTTTGAAATCCTCCGGAGTAGGTGTGATCTCAAAATTTTCAGGTTTACCCAAAAGCGAAAATCTTCGTCTAGCTATACGCCTTGCATTAGCCCAAAGTCTTAATTGGAAAATTGTAGGCGGTTCAGGAGTAGCAGGCGTAGCGGGAGCTGCAGGCGGTGTGCCTGGAGCTGCTGGTGTCGCAGGCGGTGTTGTGCCTGGAGTCGCAGGAGCAGGAGTTGCAGGTGTCGGAGTTGCAGGAGCAGGTGTAGGCGTCGCAGGAGCA
>CAZIHU010000015.1:0-3388 GCA_964538865.1 uncultured Candidatus Peribacteria bacterium | reverse complement strand
GCCTAGCGCCTAAAACCTAATAACCTAAAGCCTAAACCATGGAAATCAAAGTAGAAAAACTCGAAAAATCAGAAATCAAGATAACCGTCGAACTCACAGAAGAGGAAATGAAAACCTACGAAGAGAAAGCCGCAGAAATCATTTCACAAGAAGTAAAAGTAGACGGATTCCGCGTCGGCAAAGCCCCAATAGATATCGTCAAAAAAAGAGTAGGGGACACAGCGTTCGAATCTCAAGTAGTCGAGCTAGCATTGCCCGAAGCTTACGCCAAAGCGGTAACCGAGGAGAATTTGCAACCTGTTTCTCGCCCAAAAATCAATATCACCTCGCACACCCCCCTCAAATTCGAGGCTACTGTGGCAAGCATGCCGGAAGTTAAATTAAAGGACTATTCCAAGATCAAAATCAAATCAAAAGAGGTAAAAGTAGAAGATAAAGATGTGGAGGAAGTAATCGAAAGCCTCCAAAGGCGTGATGCTAAGTTCAAAGACGTTGAAAGAGCTGCAAAAAAAGGAGATAGAGTGGAAGTGGATTTCAAAGGGTTCGATGAGGAAGGGAAAGAACTGCCGAACACAGCCAGCAAGAATCATCCTGTGATTATAGGTGATGAAGTTCTGATCCCTGGTTTTGAAGACGGCATTGTCGGTATGAAGAAGGATGAGGAGAAAAAGCTCAAACTGACATTCCCAAAAAAATATCATGCAGAAAAGTTCCAGGGTAAAAAGGTGACATTTGACGTGAAAATAAACCGGATCGAAGAGCGAGAACTACCGGAAATCAATGATGAATTCGCCAAAAAAATCTCTGGTGGACATGCAAAAGACCTAAAACAGCTCAAAGAGGACATCAAAAAGAATTTGGTGGATGTCAGGGGGGAAGAAGAGGTAAAACGCCGTGAGGAAGAGTTTTTGGAAGAATTAACCAAGATGGCAACGGTCGAAATACCAGAAGCGATGATAGAGGACGAAATAGACTTCATGCTCGATCGAACCAAGAAGAATATGGGTGCCCAAGGTGTGGATTTCGAAAAATTTATGGAAGAACAGAAGGCGCAAGGCAAAGATCCGAGGAAAGATTTAAGAAAAAGAGCTGAAAAACAAATAGCACTCAGATTGGTTTTACAAGAAATTTATAAACAAGAAAAAATAGAAGTTACAGATGCAGATATGGATAAAGAGCTAGATAAAATCGCCAAAAACTATCCGCCAGAATACGGAAAAACAATAAGAGAAATGCATAAAGAGGGGACAGAAAACTACAGAATCTTGCAAAATCAAGTCAGATTAACTAAAGTACTTGAGAAATACCTAACATAAACAAAAATGAAAACATTCTATCTTGCAGGGTCAATAATAATGACGGCAGTCATTTTGATATTGGCTTTCGAAAACATTCAAGCATCGTGTAACTACATAACTTTCTTTTTCTGGGAAGTTTCTAGCGGTACACCACCAACGATGACAATCTTCTTTGAAGCGGTTTTGGGTGTTATAGCCGGAGTTTTCTACACACAGTTTGTCCATCATTTAGGAAGTGATGAAGATGATGATGACGAAGATTATTAGACATTAGTAAAATTCACAAAAAAGCGATCAGCCAAATGGTCGCTTTTTGTTTATACAAAGCCAAATAAAAAGAATACAAAAGTTGAACAGCAAGGCGTATAAAAAATGTATACCGAACAAAAAAATAGCACAAGTAACGAAGCAAAAAATAGCACAAGGCAATATATTGACGTATCGTCTATCAAGACGAATCTACTCCTGTAATCATGCCACAATTATACTAGGCAACAATTCTGGGTGCTTATCACTTGCATTTTGAGAAAAAAACTTATACATTTTGCGTCGTAGTGTATAAAATATGTATACAAGCCCGAGGAAGCGAAGCGATCCCCGGGCCAAAAAGCTATTATTAACTCGTTTTGCGAAGCAAAACACCATATTAACAGGAAGAATACAGGGACAAATTAACACCATGAATATTGCTTAAACAACTGTTCACATCAAGAGCGCGTGCTAAACTACTGACAATCTTTTTACTCAACCCCGACCGCGAATTTTTCATAAGAGAATTAACTCGCGAACTTGACGAACAAATTAATTCAATCAGGCGCGAATTGGATAATTTGAAGAAAGTAGGACTTCTTAGGTCTAGAATGAAAAATCGCAAGAAGTACTACCACGTGAATAAAAACTTCATAATTTTCAATGAACTTCGGTCAATCATCATCAAAGCGGTCAACACAAAAGAGAACATTATCAAAAAAATCGCCAAACTTGGTAAAATAGACTTCCTTCTCCTGTCAGGGATATTTGTCGATAAAGATTCGCCTGTTGATATGCTAATTGTAGGGGATGTAAGCAGAGAAAAACTTCAAGAATTCCTCGATAGCATAGAATCGAAACGCCCGATCAAATACAGCATTTTAACCAGAGAAGACTTTTTGTACAGGATTAAATGCAACGATAAGTTCACAAAAGACCTGATAAAAGACACCGAAAACATAATCGGCGTCAATAAGCTGGACCGGAAAATATCTACTTGATCAGCCCGAGAAAGCGCACACACCTGCGTAGCAGGGAAGTACCCTTGGGGTGAAGCGATTTCCGAGCCAAATACTATAAACCGTTTCGCTGTTAGCGAAACACCTATTTTAAGGTTGATTTAAAGTCTCAAATCTAATATAGTCTCCTCGCTTGACAGGGCGGCCAACAGGCCATTCCGCATTCTAAATTCTAAATTCATAATTCCAACAACATTATGTCACAAACATTAATAAGAGAAGTCCACAAAACAGGACTCAAAACCGTACCAGAGATAAAAGCCGGCTATACCGTCCGCGTCCATCAGAAGATTAAAGAAGGAGGCAAGGAAAGAATCCAGATTTTCGAGGGATTAGTGATAAAGGTTGGTAGCGGGGAAGGCCTTGATAAAACTTTTATGGTCCGCAAAATCGCCTCAGGAGTCGGGGTGGAAAAAGTTTTTCCTCTCTACTCGAGCAATATCGCCAAAATCGAAGTTGTAAAGAAAGCGAAAGTAAGGAGATCAAAGCTTTATTACATGCGAGACAGAACAGGTAAATCCGCAAGACTCCGCGAAACTCACTTGAAAGGAGGAGACGTGAAGATGGTTGAGCATGAAGATAGTAACGAGGAAGCAGAAAAAGCTCCCGAGGAAGAAGCACCTGTTGCTGAAGCCCCGAAAGAAGTCGCTGAAGAAAAAACTGAAGAACCTGCAAAGGAAGAAGCAACAAAAGCAGAGGAGCCTGCAGAAGAACCAAAAGAGGGAGAGGAAAAAAAAGAAGACTAGATAATAATCTCATAAGATTGTCACGTTTTTCCCCGGGGATTTTCGTGACTTTTTCGCGAAATCATTGTGTAATCAA
>CAZIHU010000014.1:0-36052 GCA_964538865.1 uncultured Candidatus Peribacteria bacterium | reverse complement strand
GCTGAGAAGGAGATTAGTGAGGGGAGTGAGGGGAGTGAGAAAGCAGAAAGCAGAAATGAGAAGGGTGAGGGGAGTGAGAAAGCAGAAAGCAGAAATGAGAAGGGTGGGGAGAATGAGAAATCAGAAGTCAGAAGTGAGAAGGGTGGGGATGTGCAGTCTCAACCTGAAGATAGTGAGAAAGCAGAAATCAGAAATGAGAAGAATGGGGAAGTACAAGCTCAGCCTGCTGAGGTAGCTTCGCCAACGCCTGATGCTAGTCAGCAACCTAAGCCTGCTGCTGAACAACCTAAGCCTGAACCTGCGACTGAACCTGCACCTAAGCCTGTGTCTGAGGCTCCTAAGGCAGAAGATGCAGCACCACCGGCGGCACAACCTGCAGCGGAAGCTCCAGCGGCACCGCCTGCAGAGAAACCTGTTGAGGGAGAATCAGAAATCAGAAATCAGAAATCAGAAGAAGTTGTGGCGGCACAACCTGCGGTTGAAGAGACAGCAGAGAGCAAGGAGCAAGGAGCAGAAGTTGCTGAGCAACAGCCTGCAGAGAAACCTGCGACTGAACAACCACCACAGCAGCCACCTGCGGCGTAAGTTTTTAGAAAGCCTTGGATAGCGTCTTAATCATCTTTCCTATACACTAGGTACCATGTACTAGGTACTAAGTACTTTCCTCATGCGCGACCAATCTTGGCTTCAAAATATGTTCGAAGAGCTTTGGGAAAGACATTTCTCGGATGTTTCGCGTCTTAATGATATTGAGGTTAAGTTTTCACGTAATGCTAGGACCCGTTTGGGTTCGATTCGTATGACTCGTGATAAGAAGAAATCCCGGATTCTTATCAATGGGCTTTTTAAAGACCCTTTGATTCCGACTCAGGTGGTGGAAGCGGTTTTGGCTCATGAAATCGTGCATTATGTGCATGGTTTTTCTTCTCCTTTAAAGCAAAAATATAGGCATCCGCATCGAGGTGGAGTTGTGAAGCATGAGATGATAGCGCGTGGGCTTGAGCATCAATATCGGGTTGAGAAGAGTTGGACAAAGGAGAATTGGAATAAGTTAGTTCATAGTTCGTAGTTCGTAGTTCATAGTTCATAGTTCATAGTTCATAGTTCGTAGTTCATAGTTCGTAGTTCATAGTCTGTAGGCCTTGGTGGAGGTTTGTATTGTGTTTTGTTTGGGAGTTGTTAAGATAATCTCTTTAATTGTTTTTTATGATCGATAAGGTGAGTTCGCTGGAGGTAAAATATGATGCTTCTGAAGTAATAAGTACTGTTGAAAGGATTCTACGAAAACAGTTTCGTGTTTATTTTTCTAAAGGAGAATTGGAGAGATTCTTAGGGGAAGGTGTTACTGAAGTTGATGAAAAGACAATGAGAGATTTTGCCAGAAAAATTGTGAACTGGATGATGGATTTAAGATATGAGATGGAACAGAGAGGTGTGCAAGCGTGGCCAGAGATATCTAATCCTGGAGGTTATCAATTAATATATGCGACTCTTTGCCGGGAGTTTGATTTCTTCACTATTCCATCATCTCCTGCAGCTTCTCAATAGCTGCGTCTAGCTGCTCATCGGCACTGGTTTCGTTGTCGTCTTCAACTGAGATGTCAGGTGTTACGCCTATCTGATCCAAGTCGATCCAGTTTGGTGTTAGCCAGTGGGATGTTGTGATTTTCAGGGTAGAACCTTCATAATAGTCGTATACGTCTTGGGCGCTTCCTTTTCCGAAAGAGACTGTTCCCATGATTTCACCATAGCCGTATTCTTGAAGGGCTGATGCTACGATTTCAGAGGCCGATGCGCTGTTTTCGTTAATCAGTACTACTATCGGATATTCTGACAGAGTGCCGGGTCCTTCCGAAATGTAGATTGTGTTTAAGTCGGTGTATGATATTACGAACAGAGTTTCGTTTTCAGGGACGAACTGACTCAAGATTTGAATTGCCGTGTAGATATATCCACCTCCGTTATTTCTCATATCCAGTAGTATTCCTTCAAAATCACCATCATCCATGGCGGATTGAGTCAATTCTACGAATTCTGTCCCCGTTGTTTCACCGAAGCTCAGTAAGTCGTAGTATAGGATATTGTCTTCGAGAATTTCTGCTGTAATGTAAGGTATTGTGATCTCGGCTCGTTCTACTGTTACGCGGAGTTTGCGTGATTCCATTGCGGAACTTCTCCATATTGTAAGTTCGACTTCTGTGCCTTCTTCTCCTTTTATCATGGCTATCACTTCTTCGAGAGTCATTCCTTCTACATCGACATCATCTACCGCTAGTATAGTGTCGTTGTCTTCCAGTCCCGCTTCTTCTGCGGGCGTTCCTTCTATTACTTCTGTGATTACGATGGTGCCGTCATCTTCTTGCTCCACATAAATACCGATTCCTTTGAAGTCGCCGCTTAAATTGTCATAGAAGGTTTCGGATTCGGATGGTTCCATAAATACTGTGTAGCTGTCGCCGACTGCTTCTACCATGCCTTTGATTGTTTCGTACATCAGTTCTTCGCCGTCAACATCTTCTCCGTAATATTCCCCCATAATTCTGCTGTAAATATCTTCCAGCATTAGAATAAGAGGAACGTCAAAACCGGCTCTTATCTCATCCGCTACGGCTTGGATATAGGCGTCGGTGAGCGTGTAGCTGTCCAGGTTGTAAATTGCCAATGCTGCATCACTTCTCGAGAGTTTTCTGTATGTTCCGAAATAATGTTCGTTATAGGCGGGCATGATATCCAGCTCTAACGATTTTTGAATATAAGGAGCGTACATATGATTGTTTGCTACATCTCTATAGCTTAGGGTCCAATCTTCCTCAGTGATGTACATCGGCGTTGCTATTCCTCCCCATTTCAATAATAGCTTTGTTGCTTCTGCTCTTGTGACGCTTTTTTGTCCGTTGAAATTTGGATTGCTTGGATTTACATCTATGAGTCCTATTTCTACGGCTTTGTTTGCGTATGGTGCGTACCATTCGTCTCCCGTTAAATCGTCAAAATAGTTTGTGTCCACATCTTCAATGTCGATTCCTGCATTTGCGAGAAGCATTTTGAAAAATGCGGCTCTGGTGATCGATTCGTCCGGGTTGAAATTCGTGTTTGAGGAGATCGCACCTGTGTCTTCCAAATATTCTATAGCGTAGTAATAATCGAAGTCTTCCGTCACATCTTCGAAACTTGCGAAAGCTTGGGTCGGTAGTGCTAACAATATAAGCACTAGTATTGACGTAAATATCTTCTTCATTTTTTAGTTGGTTAGGAGGTTTTTAGTTGCTGAAGCGTTATAGCGTAAATGTGTTTATTGTGCAATCATCTTTTAAAGGTTATAATTTCCGCGAATTTTCAAGAAATAAAAATAAAACTTGTTCATATGGCTGATGATTTGTCTCCTGCGAGCGTTCCGCGAAGTTTCAATTGGGGCTTGCTTATCAGGTTTCTGATGTTTTTTATTGTGGCTGGGTTTTTGTTTGTGCTTTTTTTCTGGGTGACTTTTTTGAAGGGGGTTGAGGTTGAGGCGGTTTTGGTTAGTAGTGCTGTGACGTCTGACGGGGATGAGCTCTCGGAGCAATCTTATGAGGTTAGTGAGCAGGATTTTGAGGTTTTGTTTGATGAGATTGATGTTATGAGGCTTGTTGATGGGAGTTCTTTTGAGATTGAGGAGATTTTGGAGGAGGAAGGGTTTTATACGGTTTCTGTGGAGCTTGAGAAGGGTGGTTTGTGGGTGTCGAATATGGGTGGTGTTCTTTCTTTGATGGCGAAATCTGGTGATTTTATGATTCAAAATGTTGATGGTTATTATTATATTGGGAAGGAGGGTGATGTTTCGTATGTTTATGCTTTCAAACATCCTGTTAGAGTGCATTTTCTTGATGAAGAGGGGAATTCTGTGAATAGTTATCTTATTCCGGAGGGTTATTATGCTGGTCTTGATGATGGTTTTGATAGTGGGGTTATTTCTGATTTGAGGTATGCCAAATTGGTGAAGGAATATCCTTTTTATAGTTTGTCTGATGATGATTGGAATGGCGTTTCAGAGTTTGTATCTGAGGATGATGATAGGTATCGAGGGTTGCTTTCTGATTTTGAGGCTTATGTGAGGCAAAATTATGATTCTTCATCTGTGGAGAATGAGAAAATTGGGTTTTTGTATGATGCGGTTGCGTTTTTGCGTGATTATTTGACCTTTTCCGAGGTCAAAAAAGAGCAATGGGCTGAGCAAGATACTTTGACCAATTTGAATGAAGCTCTTTATCTGAGCGTAAAAGGTGATGAGGAGGGTGCTATCGAAAAATTGCAGGATCTTGAAGGGGAGAGTGTTGTGGGGGAGGATTATAGGCTTTATTTGAGCTATTTGAATGTTGTTTTGAATAATTCGTTGTATGGGGATGATCTTTATCCTGTTAAAGATTATTTGAGGGATCTTTTGTACGGTTCTACGGATGAGGGGAGGCTTATTATTTTGAGGCAAAGATTGAATGAGATGTATGATTTGGTTTCCGAAGGGGAGGTTGCGAGTGCGAAGGAAGCTTTTGATGAATACGAGAGGGATTGGTGGGATTTTCTGGGTATGTCCGCGGATGATCTTTCGGAATTCAGGAAAGATGTGAGTGAGGAGAGGGAGATTTTGTCAGTATTGCTTTTGAAGGAGGATGGATTTTATGAGACCACTTATTTTGATCTTTTGGAGGAGTTTGAGCAGGCTGTGTTTAAGGTGGCTGTTTCCGGGGTTGATTTGGATGAGGAGAGGCAGGCTTTTGTTTCTGGTAAGTTGAAGGTTGTGAATGGGATTGAGGCTCTTTTGGCTGCTTCCGGGATTGATGTTGATAATGCGACTGATCTTATGGTTATGCTACTTGATAGTGCGGAAGTTTTGGTTGATGAGATTGAGTCTGGGGCTGCGATTTTGTCTTATTTTGAGGAGGAAATTGAGGAGGGGTGGCTTGTTGTGCAGTTTA
Source organism: uncultured Candidatus Peribacteria bacterium (assembly GCA_964538865.1). Taxonomy (GTDB): domain Bacteria; phylum Patescibacteriota; class Gracilibacteria; order UBA1369; family UBA12470; genus CAZIHU01. Next base: position 31,103 of record CAZIHU010000014.1, on the reverse strand, counting down.
TAAATTCTACTTTGTATTCGAGCTTAAGTGGGGATTTTTATGAAAATTTTAATACGTTTTTGGAGGAAGAGCAGGATCTTGAGGAACTTAAGGAGTATTTACAGGGATTGTATTTGGGGATTGATGAAGAGACCGATTTGAGTTTGAGTGAGGCTAAGGAAATCGTTTATGAGGATTTTGATGGTGCGGGTGTTTCGTATACAGCGGTGATATCTATTGGTGACAGTGCTTATAGATTGTTTGAAATTCAAGGTGGAGAGGTTGATGGTGTGAGTTTTGAAGCAAATTATGATCGAGAAGGGCAGCTTATTTATGATCTTGTTGTGGATGAGGTTAGTTTCACGACTGGTGTGAGTTTGAGTAGTTTGGTGGAGGTTGTGGAGAGCTTGCAACTTGCAGATAGCAGCTTGCAGCAGGTGGATGACGAGGGTGAGGAAGAAGTGGCGGAGGACGAGACTTCTTGGAGTTATTCGGAAGAGCTTGCGATTTCTTTGTTGGTTGATTATTTGGCGGATTTTGGTTTGGAGGTTTTGGAGTCTTCTGTGGTTGAGATGGATGTTGATGAAGACTTGTTTTATCTCGAGGGGGTTGAGATATCAGGTTCGCAAGTTGATTTTACAGTTTGGGCGAGTGAGGATTTGGTGACGGGGATTGTTGTTGATGGGGAAGAGGTTGAAGGGGAGTTCAGTGTTGTGGAGCTTGAGGGGTTGGTAGAGTAGTTTTTTTTGACAGATCTTGGCTTGTTTGCTAGGGTGTGGGCCTTTTTATGATATTTAAATTTATTTTTTATGGAAGCAGGACCTTCTAGTATCAAAATTGTCCATCCTCCATTGGAGGAGTTGCCACTGCGCGGTTCTGGTCGTGATATGGTTGAAAATCAAGCTCTTGAAGCACGTCGTGCAATATGCGAGGGTGTTACTGATGGGGATGGGGATTTAACACAATATGGAGAAAAGCTTCTTGCGAGTTTTGGTGGTGTGTTTGTGGCTGAAAGTCTTCGTGATTATGCATTTCTTCCGTATCTATATTCTGCAATTGGTTTTAGACCGGAAGCACCAGATTTAGGTAAAAGTCCTGATCATTTCTCTTCTATAACGCCGGGTGTTGGTTATGGTTTTGATAGTAATGTTGAAACTGCAGTAGCTGGGAATGCTGTTTTTAGGAGAGTTGTGGAGCAGATGGCTATACAAATGTGGAGAGAAGTTGTTGCAGGTCATGATGATCCTGTGTCGTATGACCAATCTTTAGTAAGGGGTTTGATGAAAAGATTTATGGAAGATCATGTTACTGGCAGGTTTCGTACGAGTCCACGTCAGCATCGTGGTAGAGTGCTTTCTACTGGTTTGGTCAGTGGTATACCTGCGCTTCTTATGGTTGAAGGATTGTGTGATGGAAGGGGAAGCACAGATACACCGATAAAAGTTTCGGCCTTTTGTGGTCCTCAGGACGATGGGTCTCTGCCTATAGTTATTAGCCCTTATGGTGATGGGGTTTGGTATAGATGTAAAGCTGCTGTCGCTCCTGGTTACCCTGTGCGATGGGAGACTGTCGCAGAGGGCAATTTTGTTGATCATGAGGGACGATTTGCTACTTGGGTTCCTGCAGATGGTCATGTTGATGTTGATGATGGTGGTTATAGGCGACGTATGCAGCCAAGTCATGGTTATGAGATTAATGTGAGTGATTTGCCTGAGGGGCATGGTGTTACTGATGAATTGTTAGCTCGTTTACGAGAGATGGTTTCATTCATCCCTGATATTCAAGCTGATTAAAGTTTTAGTATTTAAAAATATTTGTTATGTCTCCAGAAGCTGCAGAAAAACATGAGCCTTTACCGTCTTTGGGAAGTGCCGGGTTTCCGACCGGTAAGCCGGGTCCGTTTGTTACAGATGATCAGTGGTTTATGGCGGCAGCTAGAGTTCTTGTAGCTCATCGTTCTCGGAGTGCGCCAGCGTTTAGGGCAGAATGTGCTGATAGGGTGGTTGGTATGGCAGCAGGTGTGGGGGAGGCGCAACAGGTAGAAGAAAGTTCTGGACCTGGGGAAGCAAGCCCTGAATTTGAACTCGATCTTGATGGGGATTTGGAGGGGGTTGCTGATTTCTGGCGAGGTAGATGTTTGCGATTGTTGGAGGAAAGGGAAGTTTGGAGTCCTTCAGGTGAAGGTCTTGAGCCGCCGACTGTTGCGGAGATTGTGGCGATAGCCGGAGGCGCAACTCCTATGCAGGAACAGTTAATGAGGGATATGGGGCCAGGTGCGGTTGTGGTTGTTCCTGGGTTGTTACATCAGCATTTTGAATCGTTGGTTGATTTGGATGATGATGAGACGGCTAGGGCTTGGAGTGAATGTGCTCCAAGTTTTTGTTACGGAGGTGATGATGCTGTGGAGAAGTGGAGGGTTTATTTCACTAGAATTGGTGAGCCGCGTCATTGTAATCTTACGGGTCCACGTCACAAGTGGAGGAATCGTGCGGTAGTGGAGACAAGAAAAATAGGGCCTTTGACAAGAGATCAGGCTTTTGGTCGTTGGGAAGGTGAATTTGGTTGGGATTATGGTGACAGGCGAGAATGGTGTTATCACCAAGGAGAGGCTGGGGTGGATATGAGGGCTGCGTTGATGTTGAGTCATCTTGAGGGGCGTGATGGAGGAAGGGGAGTTGTTTGTACTGATGATCGTGGGGAAATTTCTTCAGATGTAGGTCCAATTACGTTTAGTCGTGAAATGCTCATGGCTGTTGGACCGCAAGCTGGACGTTTGAGAGCTACTCGTCTTGATACAGGTCTGAGTAGTCGTGAAACTTTTGCAGAGGAGGGTGTTCGCGAAGCCGTTTGCTTTGATTGGGCGGGCCCAGGATTACAGGAATAAGCGTGTCTAGCCTCGGAAAAAATCTTGTGCTAGAATACCGCTGGTTTTTAGACTTGGAGATTGGAGACTAGGAGACGGGGAGATGTAGGAAAGTGTGTTTTAATTAGAAATTATTATCAATTAAACTAAAAATAAATCATGGCTGCCAAGAAAGATTACAGTGCTGATAGCATAACCGTTTTGGAAGGTCTGCAAGCTGTTCGGAAGCGTCCTGGGATGTATATCGGTACGACTGATGTTGCTGGTCTTCATCATTTGATTTGGGAGGTTGTTGATAATGCGATTGATGAGGCGATGGGAGGACATTGTAAGAATATTATCGTAACTATTCATGCGGATGGCTCTTTGTCTGTTGAGGATGATGGGCGTGGTATTCCGGTTGATGTTCATTCGCGAACCAAGAAGTCTGCTCTTGAGACGGTTCTTACTGTTCTTCATGCCGGTGGTAAGTTTGGTGAAGGTGGTGGATACAAGGTTTCTGGAGGTTTGCATGGTGTTGGTGTCTCGGTTGTTAATGCTTTGGCTTCTAATTTAAAAGCTGAGGTTTATCGTGATGGCAATGTCTATTATCAGGAGTATAGCCGTGGTAAGCCGCTTTGTAAGATCAAGGAGATTGGTAAAACTAAGAAGACCGGTACGAAGATTGTTTTTACGCCGGATCCTAAGATTTTTGAGTCGATTGAGTTTCAGTGGGATATTGTTATGACCAGGCTTCGTCAGCAGGCTTATTTGACTAAGGGTGTGACGATTCATGTTATCGATGAGCGTCATGACAAGAAGTATCAGTTTTATTTTGAAGGTGGGATTCAGTCTTATGTTAAGCATTTGAATAAAAGTAAGGATTCTATTGGTGGTAAGGTTGTTTATATAGAAAAAGAGGTTCCTGAGGGCATGATTGAGGTTGCTTTGCAATATACTCAGTCGTTTCAGGAGACTGTTTATACTTTTGCAAATAATATTCATACGGTTGAAGGCGGTATGCATTTGACGGGGTTTAAGTCAGCTATGACGAGAGTTGTTAATAGTTATGCTCGTAAGAGTGACTTGATTAAGGAGAAAGATGGTAATCTGACTTCTGATGATGTGCGTGAGGGGCTTACTGCTATTGTTTCGGTAAAGCTTGCCGATCCGCAGTTTGAGGGTCAGACCAAGAGTAAGCTTGGTAATGCTGAGATGAGGACTGCTGTTGAGACTGTTTTTGGTGAAGCTTTTATGCAGTTTCTGGAGGAGAATCCTTCTGATGGCAGGAATATTGTTGGAAAATGTGCGCTTGCGGCCAGAGCTCGTCTCGCTGCTCGTGCTGCTCGTGATACCGTGATTAGAAAAGGTGCGCTTGAGGGGATGACACTTCCTGGAAAGTTGGCTGATTGTTCGACCAAGGATGCCGAGTCGGCTGAACTGTTCATTGTGGAGGGTGATTCTGCTGGTGGTAGTGCTAAGCAAGGCAGGAATCGTGATTTTCAAGCGATTTTGCCGCTGAGAGGTAAGATTTTGAACGTGGAGCAAGCTCGTTTGGATAAAATATTGGCCAATAATGAGATTAAAGCTCTTATAATTGCTCTTGGTGTTGGTATCGGGGAAACTTTTGATATTGAGAGGCTTCGTTATAACAAGGTTGTGATTATGACTGATGCCGATGTGGATGGGGCGCATATTAGGACGCTTCTTTTGACTTTGTTCTTCCGTTATTTTAAGCCGATTATTGAAGCGGGACATTTGTGGATAGCTCAGCCTCCTTTGTATAAGGTTGCTCAAGGGAAAAAATCTTCTTATGCCTATCATGATGAAGAGAAAGAGGAGATTATGAAAACTTTGGATTCTTCAAAGAAGATTTCTGTTCAGAGGTATAAAGGTCTTGGTGAAATGAATCCCGATCAGCTTTGGGAAACTACAATGGATCCGGATAGGCGAAGTATGCTCCGGGTTACGATTGCCGATGCAGAGAGGGCTGATAGGGTTTTTGATACATTAATGGGTTCTGAGGTTTTACCTAGAAAGAAGTTTATTCAGACTCATGCGAAGAAGGTGAAGAACCTTGATATATAGAGATTAGTAGCGAGTAGTGAGTAGCGAGTAGTGAGTGGAATAGTTAAACTTAAAAAATATAAAAATCAAATAACTGATAACTAAAATCTTATGAAAAAGATTATTGTTTCGCTTTTGGTTCCGGGTCTTTTATTTGCTTCAGGGTGTTTTGGCACAGGGGAACTTGCCGATGGTACGCGTGAGTTTTTCCAGATGGTTGCGGATGGGCAATATGAAGATGCTTATGCTTATACGAGTGTGTATGTTCGGGAAAGTTATACTTATGAAGATTTCTTGTTTCTTATAGATGATACTGCGCTTTATGAGTACGATGATTTTAATACTACTGGTTTCGATTACAGTTCTGAGAATGGTTTTACAGAAGAGATTCTATATGGGGAGTGGTGTGATATTTACGGTTATTGCTACAATATGGAGGTTTATTGGATACAGATTAATGATGAGTGGCAGTTTGATGGGTTTTATTTCACGGAATAGATTTTGATGAATCGTTGTTCGGATGGCTTTCCAACCAGGAAAAAGCAGTAGCGTTATAGATGTCCTCACAACAATTATCAAAATCTTAACTCCTATTTAAGCTCGTAAATGTCTACCCAGCATTGCCAGTCGTAATTGAATTCGCCTGTATCTGTATCGTATGATCCAATATCGTAAGAGACGTAGATTTTGTCTTCGTGCATGAAGATTGAGGGCCTTCCGCCATCGGTTAGGTCTTCTGATGTGTATGCTGTGACGTAGATGATTTCGATTGGTTCCCAATCTTTGTCAAAAATCCCTAATTTGATGTTGTTTGCAGTCCCGGTTTGGCTCATTCTGCCTTCAACACTGATATAAGACACGTAAAAACGTTCGTTCTCTTCGTCATAGACGGAGCCTTGAGGCCATTGAGCTTCTTCATCCAGAGTTTTATAACCTAAATATTCCCAATCTTCGTCATACATCATTACTATCAAGTCTCCCCAATAAGCGGTGGAGGTTAAGATGTAATATGTGTTGTCGATGAAAAGCATAGATGTTCCGTTGCCGTGAGGTTCGTCATCCAAAATGAAGTGATCAAGCTCCACGAGGTCTTGGTCTAAGACTGTATAATGTGTTGCTTCTCCGCGACTAGGGTCTGCTTCTTGTTCGGGGTCTGCGAGATACAGGCTGCTTGCAATGAACTGATCGTTTACGAAAGCAATAGTTTGATCGCTATTTTCTTCATAGTCATCTTCCAATTCAATTGTAATTTCGTCTAATTGTTCCCAGGTATCGGTGTCAAAAGTAGCAAGTCTCCAGCTTCCACCACCACCTCCTGTAAGATGGTAAAAAACATCGTCCACCATGGTAACTGCAGCATCCCCACCTCCATAGATATATATTCCATGTTCATCGGTATACTCGAAGTTTGTTGTATATATTTTATAAGCGTAACCTCCTGCGCCTTCGAAACCTCCGGCTCGGTCTTCTTCATCCTCTTCTTCATCGGATGGCTGAGCTCCTCCAAATGTTACTACGAAGTTATCTGATGCTTCTATGTAATTAACCCTGCAAAAAGCCCCATAATTATAGGTGTCATCTGGGGAGACAACAACGGTCTCGATGTGTGTTAAGAACTCTGATGTGGTGTTCATTTCCTCCTCCTCCGACAAAAGCCGGTAGATAATCTCCGCAATTTCACCACGAGTCATTTTATGCTCCATATCATCTCCGATTGCATCTGGAACAGCATCGTATTCTTCTAGGACATCAACATAGGGTTCATACCAGACATCACTTCCCTCAATCTTATAACCGAAGCCATTCACAATGATCTTCGCAGCTTCCACAAAAATTATCGTATTTGCAGGTTGGAAAGTCCCATCCGGGTATCCCTCAATAATCTCTTCATCGAAAGCAACACATACATATTTGGTGAACCATTCTTCATGATCGAAGTCAGGGAAGAAATCGAGTAATAACTCACATGCTTCAATCGTATCTTCATCATAGACCGAATTGACAATGATTTTGGTAAGCTCTGCTCGATTTACCGATTGGCTTGGTAAATAAGTCCCATCGGCATATCCATCGACGATTCCTTCATCCTCTACATAGGTAATTGCGTCATAATATTCGTGATTTTCATTAACATCGCTGAAGCTTGCATGGGAAATACCGATAACCATAAAAATGATTAGTATCGACGAAATTAGCACCGAAGTAAGAAAGTTGCGCATAATGTTTTGATTAAGATGTTTTGCAGTATACCACAAAGAGTTAGACAGTTATTGCGGGTATTGCATGTCGCGCGACTTTGTGTTATAATATTGTGAAGTAAAAATTACTCAAATGGACATTTTCTGTGACTTCAATGAGGATGACGAACTGGTATTCGAAGCTTGCTTAGAGCCTTCGGAAGACCTGCTTATTTCGACTTTGGATGAGTTTAAGAAGTGGGTTAGGAGTATGAATAAGAAGGCTAAGGGCGAAGCTAGATATTTACTTAAGAAGATGGAGGGTGATAACTGGGTTTTTCAGGAAGATGTTCATGATGAGGATGAGTTCGATTGTGCGATTGTACGGGTTATGGAGGGAAAGGTTTATGCTATTTCTCATGATGTGATGAAGTTTGTGAAGAAAATTCTTACGAAGTTTGATATTAAATTATAAGGTGTTTTTGCATAGCAAAAACGTTTTTTTATGGTGGTTGCCTGCGGCAACTGTTGACATATCTCTTTAAATAGGTAGAATCTCTCTGTCTTACTACTTAATGCTTATAGAAAGGAGGCTAGTTCACCATGATCGGAGTTAAAAAACGCAAAAGTAATAAAAAGATTTCAAACGATAGACTTGTTAATGTCTTTAATAAAGTTATGTCGAAGAGTCGTGTTCTTATGGAATCGAAGAAGCGCAAGTTTTTACAGAAGAAGAAAAGCAGGAGACAACAGAGAGAATATGCTGTTGTTAGTGATAGGTATAGGAAGGAAAGAGCTAAAAAGAAACATTATTAGACAGCAAGGAGCAAGGAGCAGATAGCAGTGATGGTGTTTTTGCTTCGCAAAAACGTTTATAGTATTTGATGCCTGCGGCGTCTGTTATGAAAATTTCTGAATTACTCAATAAGGCACGTAAGGATAAAAAACTGCTTGAAGCGGAGGTTCTTTTGGCGCATGTTCTTGGGGAGTCGCGGGAGTGGGTTCTTTCACATGATCGGGAGGAGGTTTCTTCTGAGGATATGAGGCGATTCCATGAGCTTTGGGTGCGACTCAATGAGGGTGAGCCGTTAGCTTATTTGGTGAAGAAGAAAGAGTTTTATGGGCATGATTTTTATGTTGATAAAAGGGTTCTTGTGCCGCGGCCTGAGACGGAGTTGTTGGTGGAAGAAGTCCTGCGTTTAAGTGGGGATGCGCGATTTGCGAACAAAAAAAATGTACGCATTATTGATGTTGGGACGGGGTCTGGTGTGATTGCGGTTTCTTTGGCGAAGAGTTCGGATCGGCTTGAAGTTCTTGCGACGGAGTTTAGTGAGGGTGCACATGAGGTTGCTAAGGAGAATTGTAAAGGACTCTCTGGAAAATGTGGTTTCGGGACGAAATTTATTCCAATTTGTGCGAAGGAGACAAAGCGTGAGGAAGGTGTATCAAATGATACATCGACGAGCGATGAGTCTCCTGCAGTCAAATTGGATAAATTGCAGTCGGAAGTATATTTTTCAGAGAGTCCTAAGGGGGTCGATCTTAGGCTTGGGGATCTTCTGGAGCCTGCGAAAGATGAGGAGGTCGATATTGTCGTTGCAAATCTTCCTTATATTGGGCTTGAGAAGCATGACCTTATTGATGAAAATGTGGCTAAGCATGAGCCTGACGAGGCGCTTTATGGTGGCAGTGATGGGCTTGATTTGTATAGAAAGCTTTTTCAACAAATTAAGGATTATCAGATGGCGCCGAAGTATATTTTGGGTGAGATTGGGTTTTCGCAGGGGTCAGATTTGGAAAAAATGGCGAGCGAAGTTTTCCCTAAAAAAGATATAGAGATAAAACAAGATTTGTCAGGGCTCGATCGTGTCTTTATAATCACATTACGATGATAGACGAAAAACAAGTACAAAAGTTGCAAGAGCTCGAAGATGAGTTCCTCGAAATTGAGGGGCAGCTTTCTGATCCTAAGGTGATTTCTGATCAAGATAAATACACGGCTTTGGCGCGTAAACGGAAGGGGCTTGAGAATACTGTGGAGCTTTTTCGGGAATTTAAGAAGGTTTCTAAGACGGTTTCTGATTCCGAGGAGATGCTCGAGGCTGAATCTGATGAGGATATGAAGGAAATGATCAAGGAGGAGCTCAAAACGGCTAAGGATCGTATTCCTGAGCTTGAGGAGGATATTTCGGTTGAGCTTTTGCCTAAGGATCCTAATGACGGTAAGAATTGTATTATGGAAATTCGTGCGGGTTCTGGTGGTGAGGAGAGTTCGATTTTTGGTGAAGAGCTTATGAGGTTGTATATGAAATTTGCTGAAAGGGAAGGTTTTAAGGTTGAACTTCTTTCAAAAAGTGAGAGTGATCATGGGATTAAAGAGGTTTCTTTTAAGGTTGATGGGGATGGTGCGTATGGGCGGATGAAGTATGAAAGCGGTGTGCATCGTGTGCAGCGTGTGCCTGTTACTGAGAGTCAGGGGCGTGTGCATACTTCTGCGGCCAGCGTTGTGGTTTTGCCTGAGGCTGAGGAGGTTGATATTGAAGTGAGGGATGAGGATTTGCGGATTGATGTTTATCGTTCGCAGGGCTGTGGGGGGCAGTCGGTAAATACGACGGACTCGGCAGTGCGAATGACGCATGTGCCTTCCGGGATTGTTGTTAGTTGTCAGGATGAAAAGTCTCAACTTAAGAACAAGAATAAGGCGATGGGGATTCTTAGGGCTCGGTTGTATGCTGCTGAGGAGGAAAAACGTGCCAAGGAGCTTGGAGAGACGCGTTTAGCTCAAATTGGGTCGGGAGATCGCTCAGATAAGATTCGAACTTATAATTTTCCTCAAGACAGGGTGACAGATCATCGGATTAAGACGAATTTCAGTAATTTGCCAAAAATTATGGATGGGTATATCGAGGAGATTGTGGATAAATTGACTCTCGAGGATCAGGCGATGAAGATGGCGGGAGGGTCGTGATATGTGTTTTTCAGTGTTTTTTAAATAAAATTTATTATGGCATTGGATCGACCGGATTTCGATGATGTTGAGATCACTGATGATTATCAAGATCATCATCGTGTTCCTTTTGATGCTTCGGTGTTAGATGATGCAGAGTTGTTTGTTCCTCCTGCCATGGAAGTACGATTGCTTTCTGAATTGGCTGAAATGGGTCGTGATTCACGCTGATTTAAATGCCTGTTCCCACTCTTCGTATTTTGATGAAAGTGCAAATTTTAGTTCGCGACCATCTGTTAGCTTGAGTCCGAGGACTTTTTTGTTGAGGCCGTATTTTACGTTTTCGTAGCTTGATATATCGCTTAGAGGGATATCGAATAGGACGCCTCCTCTTAGTGATTTGAATAGCATTCCTATTAGGCCGAAGAATGGGTTCATGTTTTTTACGAATACCAGTCTCTTGGTTGTTAAGTACATTCTGCCGAACTGTACGTGGAGTTTGTTTTTGATGTAACTTACTGTTTCTTCTTTGATGAGGTTTTCGTCCTGTTGGAGTTGAAATTTTGCCATGTATTGGTGGGGTTAATGGATTGTTGTGACGATTGCTTCTAAAAGCGAATTGGATGCTAGGCGATTTTTGCCGTGTAGACCTGTTCTGGCTGTTTCGCCGAATGCGAGAAGTCCTGGTAGGGAAGTATGTCCGTAGAGGTCTGTGGCGATGCCGCCGCACAAGAAGTGGGCGGCTGGGGCGATTGGGATTTTGTCGCGGGTTAGGTCGAAGCTGTGTTTTTTTAAGGTTTTGTATACGAGGGGGAAGTTTTTTTGGGTCCAGGCGGGTTTTTTATGGGTGAAATCGAGGAAGACTTGTTCTTGCTTCTCCATTGCTTGGCAGACGATGTCGCGCGTGGCGAGTTCGTCGACGAATCTTTCTCCTTTTTCGTTTATGAGTTTGGCTCCTTCGCCTCGGAGTGCTTCTGTTAGCATGAATGTGGGTTTTCCTGGGGCTGAGAGGACTGTTGGGTGGAATTGCACGTGTTCCATGTCCATGAGCTTGGCTCCTGCTTCTTTTGCCATTTCGATGCCGTCGCCTGTTGAGATTGGGGGGTTTGTTGTGTGGGGAAATTTTTGGCCGATGCCGCCGGTTGTGAGGACTGTTGTTTTTGCATAAAAAACTTGTTCACCAGCTGTTGTGGCGCCGGTGATTTTGCCCTTGCTCTTGAGGAGTTTGATGGCTCGGGTGTGCTCGTGAATTTCGATGTTTTTTTCTTTGCGAACGGCGCGAATCAGGGCTTTTTCGATAGCTTCTCCGGTGTGATCGCCGACGTGGTGGATTCTTCTTTTTGAGTGTCCGCCTTCTCGTCTGAGGGTTTTGTCGAATTTTACTCCGAGGTTTTGGAGATATTTGATAGTTTGGGGGCCTTTGCTGATGATATGGCGAACTGTGGAGAGTTTGTTCTTGTGGTGGCCGGCTTTTAAGGTGTCTTGGATGTGTTTCTCGATTGAATCTCCGGGGGCGGTTGCGGCTGCGATTCCTCCTTGGGCTTTCTCGGTTGCGCTGTCTGAGAGTTTTTCCTTGGTAATCAAAAGCACTGAGCCATGTTTAGCTGCATTCAAGGCGAAGTTAAGGCCTGCTGCTCCAGAGCCGATGACGAGAAAATCAGCGGATTGTGATTCCGATTTCATGATAGTAAGGGAAATATTTTTGGACTTCTGCGAGAAATTTGTCTTCAAGTTTGTTTGAGTAGGCGCCGTGTTTGCCTTTTTCCATCTGTTGGCAAAGCCTTCCGCACCAATCTTCGACTATTTCTTTGACTTCGGCTCCCTCGCGGTCGAATAGGGATTTGTGCTCGCGTTTGTTCTGGGCGTAATCTTGGTTGAGGAGCATGAATTTCATCATTTTCTCCTGGTGGAGGGCGAACATTTCGTCGACGTACTGTTTGTATTTGGGAGTTGCCATGAATAACTGGAGTTAGGAATGCAATGGTGATTATACGAATGAATTAATGGTTTGTCTAAGGTGTTTTTTTGATTTGTGTTTGTGTTTTTGATAGGTTTGGAGCCCTTATTAATTAACTTTAAGAATTATGGCACTTGATGAAATGGAGGTCGAACTTACCGTACTAGATGGTGAATCCCCGACAGTTGAGGAATTGCAGCAAAGAGGACCTCATGTTGGTGATAATGTCCTTGCTATAGATTGGAGTTCTCCGGTTACTGAGATTCAAGAGGTCGATGAGGATAGAATTGTGGTTGGGCGGTATTGGGTTGAACCATCGAATTTGAGAGTTCATGAGGTTCCTAGGATGGGTTTTGTTGGGTGGGCTGTTGTAAATCGTAGGGAAGTTCATTGTGTCGATGAGGTGGAAGAAGCTGAGAGGTTAGCGCGTTTGGCGCAGTGGGATCAAGAGTTGGATGCGATGAGGGAGAGAGGGGTGCAAGTAGGTGAGACGGTTGTAGTAATGTATCAAGGGCGTCGCTTGGAGTTATATGTTAAATGTGTAGAAGATGGACTTGTGTTGATGAGGGCTAAGCCTGGGTCTTTAGTTGATGGTACTCCTGCTAATGATGAAAAAGCGGTGTATAGTATCCCTGTTGCTTCTTTGAGTCCTGTTAGTCTTGGTCAAGGATGGCATACAGATGATGGTTCTGATGATCAGTTTCAAAAATATGGTGATATTCAGTCGGATGGTTCGATTGCCAGGTGTGACCTAGCTTAGTTTTTGCCTTTATGTTAAGTTCTTTTTGCTTTACTTACACTAAGGTCAAAAAACTATGAAACTACCCGTCATAGTCGCGCCTGGAGGCGACGAGCAAAAACTCCAGTATGCATTCGATTATGGTGCAGATGAGGTTTATGTTGGGACATCGGCTTTTTCCCTCAGATCAAAAACTTCTAAGATGCAGCAAGAGGAGATTATCAGGGGGAAGGCTTATGCTGACAAGGTTGGGAAGAGAATCAATGTGGCGATCAATATTTATCCGCGGAACAATAAGATCGATGCGTTTATTAAGCATGTGAAGTGGCTTCGTGATGAGATTAAGCCGCATGCGGTGATTGTGGCTGATGCTGGGGTTATTTCGATTGTGAAGGAGGTTTGGCCGGAGGCGAGGATGCATTTATCTGTGCAGGCGAACAATGTGAATTGGAAAAGTGTTGAGTTTTGGCATAAGCAAGGGATTAAGAGGGTGATTCTTTCGAGGGAGCTGACTCTTGAGGAGATTCGTGAGATTAAGGAGAAAGTTCCGACTGTTGAGATCGAGGTTTTTGTTCATGGGGCTATTTGTGTGGCTTATAGTGGGCGTTGTCTACTGTCGAATTATATGTGTTATCGGGATCCGAATCAGGGGGCTTGCGCGCAGGCTTGCCGTTTTCAATATAAGTTGCTTGAGGAGCCGAATGAGCTTGGTGTTCTCGAGGATTTAACGGATAAGCATATGGTTCTTGAGGAAAAATTGAGACCGGGTGAATATATGCCGATTACTGAGGATGAGCATGGGACTTATGTGATGAATGCGCGGGATATGTGTCTTTTGCCTTATCTGAAGGAATTGGTTGATATTGGTGTTGATGGAATAAAAATTGAAGGGCGGAGTAAGACTGTTTATTATGCGGCCTCGGTGGTTCGTTTGTATCGTCAGGCTTTGAACGATTTGGCTGCTGGGCGTGATTTTGATGAGAGTTTGATGGAGGAAGCTTACAAGGTTTCTTCTCGAGGTTATACTCCTGGGTTTATTTTTGGGGATTTAAAGGAGTATTCGATGCGATATGAGGCAAATTCTGCTATTGGAAAGGCTAAGTTTATTGGGATTGTTGGGGAGGAGGTTGCTCCTGGGGAATACTTGGTTGAGGTAAAAAATAGGCTTGAGGTGGGAAGTGAGATTGAGGTGGTTATGCCTGATGGGATTGTTGCGACTAAGGTTACAGCTTTTCGAAAAGGAGATGAAGAGGTTGAGACTGTTCACGGTGGTGCAGGGGAGAGGGTGTTTGTGATGGAAGGGAAAGGGCTTAGTGGTGGATTGGTGAGAGTTAGACTTGAAGACTTGGAGACTTGAAGACTTGGAGATTTGGAGACTAGGAGACTGGGAGAGTATGGTGTTTCGCTTTGCGAAACGATCTGGTGTGGGATGATGCTATACCGGTAGCATCTCAATAATCTCATCAACCTTCGAAGTCGGGTCCAGGTCACTGGAATTGTCGTAGGTTAGGTCTGCGTATTTGAGGTAAATATCTTTGCGTTCTTCCCAGAGAGCTTTGAGTTCTTCTTTGAGGCTCTTTTGATCTGTTAAAGCGGGTCGGTTTGGGTCGAAGCCGATGCGTTTTTCGAGAGTTTCTGTGTTGGCGACGAGCAGGAGGACAACACCGTTTTCCTTGAGGCGTTTTGCGTTTTCTGGGTCGAGGAAAGTGCCCCCGCCGGTTGCGATTACGAGGTTATCTTTTTGGCTTATTTCTTTTGTGGCTTGTGTTTCGAGCTCGCGGAAGTGACTCCAACCGTGTTCATCGACAAGTTGTGCAACTTTTTTGTTCGCCATTTCTTCGATACGGCTATCTAAGTCGATAAACTCCATGTTGAGTTTTGCTGCGATTAGTTCGCCGAGGGTGCTTTTTCCGCTACCCCGCATGCCGGTTACGACGATATTCATGGTGTGTGGTTTTTATAATGAATCTCATACTCTCTAAGTAAAATTATGGCTAATAAGGTTGTGATGGCGCTGATTATGATTGGGAGTTGGTGTCCGAAAGCTTCTCCGAGTGGGGCGAATATGAGGGAACTTAATGCTATTGCTGAGGTTTGAGTCATGGTGATGAGACCTGAATTTCCGCCGACTCTTTCTTTTTTGAAAAATTGAGATACACCTGTGTATAGGAATACGAACATGAATGCGTCTCCGGCTTCGTGAACCACTCTTCCTGCAAATGAGATCCATACATTTGGGTAAAGCATGACTAAGTATCCGATCCCTGATAACAGAAGTCCGGCTATTACAATGTTGCGGATTTTTACTCCTTTTTCCATTAAGCGATTTGCAATTCTAACAGATACGAACATGAAGGCGATAGCTAGGCCGATATAGACTCCCATTTGTGAGAATGTGAGGCCGAGGTTGTCTTTCAGGAATGGGCCGTACGAGGTGAGTTCTGATCCCATGTGGATTGCGAAACAGAATATGATGGCTATGAACAGGAGTACGTGTGGTTTTGTGATGTCTTTTCTGTAACTTTTTACGTCGAATTTGAATGTTTCGGTTCTTGGGAGAAAAGTTGAAATTCCGAGTAGGATGATGATGAGACCGCAGACTACTAGGAGGTATTTTTGGAAGTCGATGTATTCAAGTAGGTTACCGCTGAATATTGCACCGAGACCTGCTCCTAACAGGTAATAACTGACATATGTTTTGATGCGATGCGAAGGTTTTTCTTTCCCTGTAGTTTTATAAAAAAGGCTATCTATTGATACGTTATAAAGTTTTGCTCCAAATCCTCCGATCAGGAACAGTCCGAGCATGAATGGGAAGGATTGGGTTTGGCTTAATCCGAACATTTCGATTAGCACGAGTAGGAGACCGATTTGCAGTATGCGTTTTGACGGTAGTCTGTCGTTGCTGATGCCTACAGGGAGTGTGATGATTAGACCTGTTATTGTGACTGCTGTGAACATGAGGCCAATTTGTGTCCCAGACAGGTCTATGCTTGTGAAATATATTGCCCAATAAAAGCCCAGCGAGTTCATGATGAACCGGAATAGGGTTTGGATTGTTGTGAGTAATGTGAGGTTGCTTTTCATGTTAATGAGAAATCAGAAATCAGAAATCAGAAGTGAGAAGATTTTTTTGTAGCCTGTTTGAAGTCTTCCCAGAAGTTGGGGTAGGTTTTTGCGACGCATTCTGGGTTCTCGATCTCGATGTCTGGGATGCGTGATTTTAGGATTGCGGCGCACATTGCCATGCGGTGGTCGTTGTAGGTTTCTATTGTTGCTCCGTGGAGATTGGTTGTGCCTGCGATTTCGAGGCCATCTTTGGTTTCTATAGCTTCGGCTCCTGTTTTGGAAAGCTCTTTCGTGAGGGCGGCTAAGCGGTCTGTTTCTTTGAATCGGAGGTTGTGGAGGCCTGTTAAAGTGCTTTTTCCTGGTGCAAAACAGCAAAGAGTTGCGATTGTCATGGCTGAGTCGGGAAGTTCACGGAGATCTGCTTCTCCGAGTGACTTGAGTTGTTCTGGGCCGATGACTTGGATGCCTTCTTCATCTTCGGCGACCGTGCATCCCATTTTTTCCATGTAATCGAGGGCTTGAATATCGGCTTGAAGGCTTTTTCGGGTTAAATTTAGGACTTTTACGTCGAATCCGAGAGCTCCGAGCGCAAAGAAGTAACTTGCGCTTGAGGCGTCAGTTTCGACGGTGTAGGTCGGGCCGAAGTTGGCGATGAGTTCTTCGGTCATTTTGATGTAGGGCTTTGAGACAGTTTTGCCTGTGAGGACGATTTCGGGGTTGCCGAGTAGGGGAGCTGCTAACAGGAGTGCTGAGATGTATTGACTGCTGATTTCGGACGAGATTTCGATGGTTTCTGGTTTGATTGTTGGGTCTCCGTGGATTGTTAGGGGAGGGCAGTAATTGTTGGATTCTATTTTGAAGCCCAGGCTTGAGAGGGCTTCGATGAGGTCTTTCATTGGGCGTTCTTGCATGCGTTTGTTGCCTGTGATTGTTGAAGTGAAAGGTTGGGTTGCGAGAACAGGAGTGAGAAAGCGCATTGCGGTTCCTGCTAGGCCGACGTCGATGGGTTCTGAAGGTTGTGTGAATTGACCTCCAGAGCCGTGAATCATGATTTGTGTGCTATTTTTTTGTTCAACTTCTACGCCGAGTTGCTTAAGGGCGCGGATCATGTAGCGAGTATCGTCGCAGTTGAGTGGGTTTATGATTTTGTGTTCTCCTTCCCTCAAAGCTGCGAGCAAAAGTGCCCGGTTGGTGTAGCTTTTGGAACTGGGGACTGCGATTTTAATCATGTGTGATGTGTGCTTTTCCGATTTTGTCGAGTACGATGAATGTTGTTTTGCCGTCGCGGTTCTTTTTGTCGTGTTTGGTGAGTTTCATGACTTTGTCTCGGCTGATGTTTGATGGGATTTTTGTTGGGAGTTTGTAAAGTTTTAGGAGTTTTTCGATGCGATCGGTGTCTTTTGCGTTTTTGAGGAGGTTGATTTGATGAATCCCAATTGCGACAGCTTCGCCGTGGCTTAACCTGTAATTTGATGCTTTTTCGACTGCGTGGCCGATTGTGTGGCCGTAATTTAGTAGCATGCGGAGGCCTTTTTCTTTTTCGTCTTTTTCTACTATCTTGATTTTGACACGTGCTGACTGTGCAATTAATTTGTTCAACGTGCCTGTGTCTTTTGCCAGGATCTTTTTGTGATTTTTTTCTAAAAATTTGAAAAGCTCAGGGTCGCTTATGCATGCATGCTTTATTGTTTCGGCTATACCGTTTTTTAGCTCTTTTTGAGGTAAAGTCTTTAGGAATTCGGGATCGATCAAGGTTTTTAGAGGCTGATGAAAAGCTCCAACGAGGTTTTTACCGCTAGGTAGATTTACACCTGTTTTCCCTCCAATACTGGAGTCGATCATGGCGAGGAGGGTTGTCGGGATTTGGATGTAAGGGATCCCACGCATGTAAGTTGCTGCGAGAAACCCTGTAAAATCGCCGATTACGCCGCCTCCGAGTGCAATGAGGCAACTTCCACGGTCTAGGCCTAGATTAACCAGTCTTTCGGCTGCTATTTCGATGTTTTTGAGCTTTTTTAAGTCTTCTCCAGCTGGTTTCACAATAACGTCCACTTCTTCCGGCAAATCTTTCTTGTAATGTTTGTAAACGTTTTCATCGGTGATTATGCAGTACCAGTTATAACCTAAGTCTTTTAGGATTTTTCCTAGTTTTTTGCGAAGACCTGATTGTATGGTTGTTTTTACTTTCATGAGTTTACAGTTTTCCCGACTGCTGCTGCGACAGGGCCCATTTTGAGCATGAGATCTGCGAATTGTTCAGGGGTGATGGATTGATCGCCGTCGGATAGTGCTTCTTCGGGGTTTGGATGAACTTCGATGATAAGTCCGTCAGCTCCTGCAGCGATTGCTGCAAGTGAAGTTGGTGGTACGAGGCTTGCTATTCCTGTTGCGTGGCTTGGGTCGACGATTAATGGTAAGTGGCTGAGTTCTTTTATACGGGCGACTGCTCCGATTGAAAGGGTATTGCGCATATCGTCTTCGTAAGTGCGAATACCGCGTTCGCAGAGGATTACTTCGTTGTTCCCTCCTGATAAGAGGTATTCTGCTGCAAGTAAGAATTCTTTCATTGTTGCGCAGAGGCCGCGTTTTAGGAGGACTGGTTTACGGATCTTGCTGAGTTCTCGAAGGAGAGTGAAGTTTTGCATGTTACGTGCACCAATTTGTAGGATGTCTGCGTATTTTGCTACGACGTCGATGTGGCGGGCGTCCATTACTTCTGTAACGATTAGCATGTCGTTGTCGTCCGCTGCTTTTCGCATCATCTTGAGGCCTTTTTCTTTATGACCTTCGAATGAGTATGGGCCTGTGCGTGGTTTGAAAGCGCCCCCTCGGAGGATCTTGGCGCCGGCCTTTGAGGTTGCGCGGGCTGTGACGTCCATTTGTTCCTGGCTTTCGACGCTGCAAGGACCGGCCATTATGGAAAGTTCCTCGCCGCCAATTTTTACGCCTTTGATGTCTATTACGGTTGTTTCTGGTTGGCTTTCACGGGAAGCGAGTTTGTATGGACGTAAAACCGGCATTACTTGTCCGACGCTTGGTAATGCGCGGAGGTGGGCGATGTCTAGCTTGCGTTCGTCGCCGATTACGGCGATGACTGTGCGTTCGACGCCGTATAGTGGAACAGGTTCGAAACCTTGCTGCTGGAGTTGTTTTACTATGTGCTCTGCGTGCTCTTTTGGAGCGAAGCGTTTCATTACGATGATCATGGGGATAGTTGTTAGTGTGTAGTTAGTAGTAAATAGTGTTAGACCCAAGTGAGGTAGTACCAAGTACCAAGTGGGTGGTGTTTCCGCTTTGCGGAAACGGTTATTGATAGTCTTGATTAAAATACCGCCAGAAGGTTGCTTTCGCAAATATTATTGAATCTAATGTTTCGTCCATGGTTTTGGGGGTTAGATTTTAGTTAGCTGGCAACTTGCAACTTGCAGCTGGCAGTAATGGTGTTTCGCTTTGCGAAACGGGTTGATAGTATGGGGCTGTGCGCCTGGTGGCGCGCCCTGAAATAAAAAAACCTCATTTCTTAGCATGAGGGTTGGACTTGTGATGAATTTTCTACCTCATGCTAAAAACGAGCAAAATAAAAGTAAGCCCCGAAGAAGTTCTGATTTTGACTTACTTTTTGCATGAGAGTTTGATAAATTCGTTGGTGACTTTACTCCCAAAAATGTTATCTGTCAAATGTTAATTGATACGCATGCACATTTAGATTTTTACCAGTTTGATAAGGATCGCGATGAAGTGATCCGGAGGGCTCTTGATGCTGGAGTGGAGAAGATTATTTGTCCTGGGTGTGATATCCGGTCTTCTGAAGCGTGTGCTAAGTTGGCGCGGGAGTATGATTGTATCGAGTCGATGGTGGGGATTCATCCGAGTGATGCCGGGCAGTGGAATGATGATGTCGCGAGGCGTTTTGAGGAGCTTCTTAAGCGTGATGAGGTGATTGGGATTGGTGAAATTGGCTTGGATTATTACAGGATGCGTCAGCCTAAAGAGGTTCAGAAAAAGGTTTTTCGAGAGCAGCTTCAGCTTGCGAAGGAGCTCGATGTGCCGGTTTGTGTGCATATGAGGGATTCGGCTAGTGATGTTTATGATGTTTTGGTTGATTCGGGGGTAGGGCAAATCACGTTACATTGTTTTAATGAGACTCTTGAGTTTGCGCGGAAGGCTTGGGATAGGGGATGGGTGCTTGGTTTTGGTGGGCCTGTTACTTATCCTCGGAATGAGGAATTGAGAAAGGTTGTTGCGGAAGCTCCAGAAGGGTTGTTTGTTTTGGAGACGGATTGTCCGTTTTTACCTCCACAAGGGCATAGGGGGCAGCGAAATGAGCCTGCCTACGTTGTGGAGATTGCGGAGGAGGTGAGGAAGGTGAGGCGCTAGCGCTTGGATCTGTGCTCTTGTGTTGCGAATGCTGTTACTAAATTGTGGCCAAGGGCTCTTTGAGTGGCTGCTTCTCCTTGTTCTGCTTTGTATTCATCGTGCGGAGCTACTACTCGGTTTGCTTCGTGTGCTTTAAGATGGAGAAATTGAAATTCCACAGGGAATGACAGGATTATGCCTCCTTCTATTTCAATAGGCATATCGAAAGTCATGTGTATTGCTTCATATTCTGCATGAGAGTGCGGGTTATCTGGATTTTTTTCCATAGGTTGTGATAGGGATTCAAACATTTGTGCTGCTTCTTCATCGTTTCCTTCAAATACGATTGACTCTATAGCTTGGGGGTCTATCATTTGATTTTTGGTCTTACCTGCAATTATGTTTGTTGCTGGAAATATTGCGTGTGGATGGAAGAACATTCTATGAATCAGCTTCAATGTTTCTCTAGGTGTTTCTGTTATGAATCTTGCTCTCATTTGATCCATTACTTCGGAGGTTCTGTTTGTTGGTTTGACAAGGAGTTTTAATATCATGCTTTCTAATGTTTTTGTGTGTATTGCAACTTGCAATACCTTAATTGTGTCATCGCTTGGGTGACCTGTTCGATATGCAGTTACGCCATGTGTTTTTCGGAAATGCTTTCTTCGCATTTCTTCTAGGTGGTGATTTACTGTTGGGATTAAAGCAAGGCGAGAATCTGATTTTATAAAATTTATTATGGCCATAATTCTTAAGAGAGCGCATGCTTGTGCTGTGAGGGGTATTCCATGTTGGCCTGCGGCTGCTTCGAATAATTTATAAATCCCTTTCTTACTGGTTGTTCGTAAGTTTTTGTGTACTTTCCGCCTGGCGTTACCGATGTGTTCATCAAAAAACTCTATTGCTTTTTGCATTATATCGCGGATGTAGTTGAAATTTTGTGGTTTATTGAGATTTCTTTTGTAACTTCTTAAAAATGCATCAATGTCGTCTTTGGTAACGCGTCCTAGGGTAATGGCGTCTAGCATTGATACAATATTTTGAGGCTCTTCTATTGTGATTTCTGGTGCTGCTGCCATAGCTACTCCCATAGACTCATTAATGTTGGCCATGGCTTCATCTATAGCTTCTGCCTGAGCGTTAGCACTATCTCCTAAGAGAGCTACTATTGTTTCTTTAACCTCCTCGCTTAATAATTCTCGGAAAGTTAATTTTGTTTCTGCATGTTCTCCGTTGTCTGTGCCTCCCATACTTCTTCTGAACATATCTCCTCTTAATGCGTCGTAATTTGCTTTATCAGCAAATGTAGCGAATTTTTCTGCTCTGGTTGGGCGTCTTCTTCTGGTTGCCATTTTTGTATGTTAAATTAGGAGGTCTCATAGAGACTCATTTCTACACTATTATTGGTGACTTGTCAACCCTTGCGTACGTTAATTTCGCAATTCACGCTTTAGTCCCATTTTCTCAACCTGTTTCGTGGCTTCTTGAAGTCTTTTGTTCTCGATGACTTCTCCTGTTAGGCTCATTTCGCCGATTGCGATGCGGGTGTGGGGGATAGGGAGGCGGCGATAGGAGGAGATGAGGGCTTCGATTACAGCTTGGTCGGTGATGGGGTCGCGGACTCGAATTCCTCCTGTTACGTTGAGGTAAACGTCGTAGCTGCTGAGGTCTGTTTTGAAGTGTTTTTGGACGACGGCGATGAGGAGGTTGAGGCGGTTTAAGTCGTATCCTGAAGTGGTCCTTTTGGGGTATCCGAAATGTGTTTGGTTAACGAGGGCTTGGATTTCGACGATTATGGGGCGGGATCCTTCCATTATGAGGCTGAGGATTGAGCCGACGCGGTCTTCTTGGCGGTGTGCGAGGAGTTCTTTTGATGGGTTTGGGCATTCGATTAGTCCTTTTTCTGTCATTTTGAAAATTCCTACTTCGCTGGTTGTTCCGAATCTGTTTTTGTAGGTGCGGAGGAGTCGGAGGTCTTGGTAGCGGTCGCCTTCAAATTGGAGGACGGTGTCTACGAGGTGTTCCAGTGTTTTTGGGCCGGCTAAGGAGCCGTCTTTGGTGACGTGGCCGATTATTAGGGCTGTTATGGAGTTTTTTTTGCAAAATCCAAGGAGTTCTTCGGTGCAATAGCGGACTTGTGTGATTGAGCCTGGGGTGCTGTGTATGCCGTTTGTGCTGACGACTTGGATGGAGTCGATTATGAGGAAATCTGGTTTCTCTGCTTCTGTGGTTGCGAGGATTGTTTCTAGATTGGATTCGTTGGCTATTTGGATGTTTTTTGAGGTGGTTGCGAGGCGGTTTGCGCGCTCTTGGATTTGGTATTCGGACTCTTCACCTGAGATTAGGAGAGTTTTTTTGCCTTGTTCTGCTGCTGCGTGGGCTATTTGGAGGGTTAAAGTTGATTTTCCGATGCCTGGTTCTCCTGTGAGGAGAGTGAAGCTTGCTTTGAGAAAGCCTCCGCTGAGGACGTTGTCGAGTTCTTCTATGTTGGTCTTGAGGCGGCGTTGTGAGTCGCGTTTGAATTGGCGGATTGGGGTCGTTTTGGAGGGTTTTTGTTTGATACGGCCTGGTTTGCGGGATTGTTTGTCTATGATTTGTTCTTCAAGGCTGTTCCACTCCTGGCATTGTGGACATTGGCCTGCCCAGGAGGGGCTTTGTGCGCTGCATTTGCGGCAGATGTATGTTTTTTTCATGATGTGTTAGTTGGCAACTTGCGACTTGCAACTTGCAGTTATGGAGTTTCGCCCTGCCTGCCGGCAGGCAGGTTCGCGAAACGATTAATAGTATTTCTGTATTATTGTAGAATTTTATTGGCTTATGCGGCAAATATTTAAGTTTTTTTTAACTTGCGGGATGGGGGGAGCGGTGTTACTTTATCCGCGCATTTTGCAGTGGGTCACTAGCTCAGTTGGTAGAGCAGCAGCCTCTTAAGCTGACGGTCCTGGGTTCGAGCCCCAGGTGACCCACCATCAAAAAAATGCTCCGCCGGAGGCGAGAGCTATTTTTTTGATGTGGTCAACATGGGGCGAAGAACCTGGGTTCGCTGCTTCAAGGGTAGTAGCGAACTCGACGATCCGAAATGAAGGGGATGCGAGCTCCGTCGAGCGTTCCCGGAATGGAGGAGGATTCTCAAGAAAAATGCTTTGCGAACAGATAAGAGTAAACATTTTTCATAGAGAATCAAGTCGAGTCCTATTGAAAGAGCGAGAGTCGCGGCTAAACGAAGTTTAGGCATGACCGAGCATTGCGCAGGAGCCTAGCCCCGCCTTGGCGGGGCGTTGCCCCAGGTGACCCACCATCAAAACGCACCCCCTCTGAAGAGGGGTAAGTTTAGACATGACCAATATGGCTATCTATTCAGGTTGCTGTTTAAGCAGAATGTACAATTGTTGTTTGTGGTGTATTGCAACTACTCTGTTTCCTCCTTGATCCTGTTGTCTTGTGCGTGTTTTGTGATCAACTGGTAATACTCTAGCTATTGAAGGATATAGAATTTCGATCAATGACATTGGCAAGTAACTATCTGCAATTCCATCCATGTCAACTTCTGTTACACTTCCATGAACTGTTGCTCCTTCTTGTATCATTATTTTGATCGCGGTATCTACTGTTCTTCCTGAAATCACATTGTCGTCTAAAACCAAAACATTTTTTCCGGCAATAGCTTTTACTTCGTCCTCTGGTAAATATCGTCCTAAAGCAGTGGAAGCTGCAAAATTTCTAACGTTGTATTGGGACAACACTAATGGTGTAATTTGTGTACTTGAGGTGTCACGTCCATTAACAAGTCTTCCTACTGATTTATATGCAAAAGCTAATTCTAAGCCTCCATACAGTATTGGTACAACATAATCTTGTTGGATTCCTTTTCGCTCATCATTACGGTTTTGTAAGTAAGCTTGAAGAAGTATTAATAGGGGATGGTCACTTTCCCTTTCTCCACGAATTAACTTCTTAAGTGCAATTCTTTCATGTTTTTTGTTGTGTTTTCCTACGGTGTCTCTTAGTCCAGTAAGAACTTGCCTCATAAATTCAGAGTGTTCATCTAATTGTTCTGGTTCAAAAGTGTGTGTCCTTTGATCTTTTCCTAGCAATGCACTGTAATAATCATCCGCACATTCTTGAGCCATATCTATGATGGTATCAATAGAGTCTTTTGAAATTGTATCAAGAACTGGTTGAACAGAATTTTCCCATCCTTTTTTTTCTCTTTTAAAACTATGTAGGCTTTTTGTAGTATTTTCAGTATCCTCAACCAATACTTCAAATGTACTTCCTCTTAAAAATACAAGCGTGTTCAAGAGATTTAGGAGAATATTTTTACGGTAATCTAATAATGCAAGTAAGAAAAGTCTTTCTTCAAAAGGCATAGATTGAATATCTATGTTGTTATATTCTGAATTAAGTATGTCATTTACTCTGTCGAATTCTCCTATCAACCTTGTATATGTCTCAATAGTTTTATTAGAGACTCCTCCTCTGAATTCTCTGTGGAAAAAGTAATAATCTCTACCTCTAAGGCTCATGACTTGCTTCCCTTCTTTGCACATAACTTTATGCGGCTCTGAAAAGAATTCATGTGTTTTGGGATAACTTTCTCTTATTGATTCTAACTGATCTCGTGTGGTCAATTCTGCACCAAAAGACGTAAAATGTTTCCACAATTGAGGTCTCTCCCCAGTTTGGGCTTCTATCATACTCAAGAATTCTTCACGATAATGTTTTCTTCTTTGCTTTACTGATGCAGCAGTTTCTGCCATCCCTTTGGCCATCTCAATTGTGTCGGATGTAACAGGTGGCTGATCTTTTGTCTTACGGGCATCGTTGTAGTCTTGGACATCTGTCATTTTAAAAAGTTACAACTAAGAGCGTATAATATCAGGTATTTGACATTTAGTCAAGATCTTGTTATGCGTTGAGGGATGGGAAATGAGTTATTGTGTGGACAACATGGTTATAATTGAAGATGTTTCTTAGATGTTTTCCGTAAAAATTCTTGATACTTTGGTGGGGAGATGATAATTTTGCGAGTGCTTTTTGAAAATTCAAGGCGACGTAGCCAAGTGGTTAAGGCAGCGGTTTGCAAAACCGCCATTCGTGGGTTCGATTCCCACCGTCGCCTCCAAAGTAGTACCTAGTACTTAGTACGTAGTACCTAGTACGTAGTACCTA
This sequence comes from uncultured Candidatus Peribacteria bacterium, assembly GCA_964538865.1. Taxonomy (GTDB): domain Bacteria; phylum Patescibacteriota; class Gracilibacteria; order UBA1369; family UBA12470; genus CAZIHU01. The sequence goes on along the minus strand of CAZIHU010000014.1, from coordinate 5,798 downwards.
GTGCTAAGAGCGCAATATAAAATATAGGGGCGTAGTGTCAGTGGTAGCACGTTGGTCTCCAAAACCAAAAGGTCGGGTTCAAATCCTGGCGCCCCTGCCAAGAATTTTTTGGTCGATAAGCTCTTTCACTTACGAAAGTACGTTCTTTCGCTTATCGCCAAAAAATTTATTGACAGGGGAAGAATTGTCTTGTTATGGATAGCTAACAGAAATAAAATCTTTTTTTGTTTGAGGATATGCTAGTGTTTTTTTGAGTAAAGCGGGCTTGACATACGCCTGGGAACATGCTTTAATATGTGTCTTTAATCATATCCTTATGGAAGTCAAGAATCGTTTGCGGATTGCTGTAGGTGCTGTGTTGGTTATGGCTGCTGCTGCTGTCACATTGAGTCGCCGGGCTCCTGTTGATTCGGCTTCTGATTCAGGTGTTGATATCGGTGTTAGTCGTGACTCTTCTGAGGATACTGCTGGAGAAGAGCCTATTCAACGTTTTGTGTCTGCGACTGAAGATGAGCCAGAATTGCATTATGGGCAGCAAATGGAGCTTGTTCGTGCGATGACAAGTCGTTTTAAGGCATGTATGTTGGATGGAGGTGAGCATTATTGTGAGTTGTTTTTTCAAAATAGTCTTAATTGTATAGCATGGGATGAGAGGACTCCTTCGATAAATGCAGGTTTTGAGGTTTTTCCTGAAGGAGGAGGTAAGTATATTATTACTATTGGTATGGATGATGAGGAAGAAGAGTTTGGCCTAGGGGATTATGATTTGGTTGCTGATGATGTGTGTGATGAGGTTAAAGATAGGTTTGCAGGAGGTTTAAGTGGTGGGAATACTGTCTTGTATGATGCTTGGAGTTCTTTGCGGGAGCATACGATGGAGCTGATTGATGTGTTGTCGCTGGAGTTTGGTGTGGAAGCAGTTTCTTATGATAGAAGTAAAGATCCGTTTGTTGTTGAGGTTAATGGTTATAGAATATTTGTGAGTTGGTATGGTGATAATCCTTCGAGTGGATATATAAATTATAATATTTATGAACTGACAGGGGGGCATCCTCATATTGTTGATAGTTCTATGAACAGCTTGGAAGATAAAGATTTTGGATTTATTCTTTGTGCTGTTGGGGGAGAGTGTGATTGATCCCTATTCAAAGTGGGAACTTATCTTTGGAAAAGGTGTTTTCGCTTTGCGAAAACGGTTTATAGTACTTGGCACCTATGGTGCCTGTGGTGCCCAGGGCGAGAATCGAACTCGCACTCCCGATAACGGGAACAGGATTTTAAGTCCTGCGTGTCTACCAATTCCACCACCTGGGCATTTCAAAAACCAGAGAGATTTTAACTTATCTTTATTTTAATTCCAAACTCTTCACCATATGGACGCAGTTTTCGATAATGAACTCGTCTTCTTCAGGTAAGAATGTTGCTGTTGCGATGTATCCGATCGAGTCATTTATCCCATAGACCTGGACGAATTTTAACAGATCTGAGTCTATGGAATTTCGACCTTCAAAATAGTTTAAATAAGCTGGTGTTTCGGCTCCTTCGATGACTATTTCGATTTCTTGTTGTTCGATTAGGCGATAATCGATTAGATTGCCTTCATGTTCTTGTAGCATTTCGATGGCGTAATCTCCGTTGTTCATGTCTGTTTCTGTACTGCTTGCGACTATGTTTACGTTTGCGATGAAGTCTTGGTCTTTCAGGTTGTTTCGGAAGGCTACCAAGGTGTTTTGGGGGTAATCTGAGGTGAATTGGCTGATTACTTCCCAGTCGTTCGGTACTTCTACTGAGAACGTGCTGGAGCTGTATTTGTAGTAAAGGGGATTCTCGGCATCGCCGTTTGAGGATTCGCCTGTGCAGGAGGTGATAAGGAGCAAGGAGCAAAGAGCAAGGAGCAGAAGGATTATTGTGTTTCGCTTTGCGAAACGATTGATAGTACTTGATGCCTTCGCTATCGCTACGGCATCTGTTGTGAGTTTTTTCATGGTGTGGTTTTTATTTGTGATTTGAGTTTACAGTTTTTTGCATGCAAAAAAAAGACCCCCTCGAAGTGAGGAGGCCTTTTCTTTAGTTCGTATCTGTTATTTAGTAATTCGCTGCTTCAACTAATTCTAGAACTGCGTCATATAGACCGAATACTGCGAGTGCTCTTGAAACTATTGTTGCGGTTTCAGCACGATTTATGTCGTTAGTGTATCCAAATGAGCCATTTGGGTAACCTGTAATTATCCCAAGTTCATATGCGTATTCGACGTCTTCCATTTGGTCATCTGCGTTTTCACAGTCTGCGAAGCTGCATGTTGTGTAATCAGGAATTCCGTCAACTCCGACAATTGCTTCAAGCATTAATTCGACAACTTCCGCTCTTGTTGCGTTTCTGTTTAGGTCATAGAGGTCTTGTACGATCGATAAGTCAAGCATTTCGGCCATTGCAACGTATTGTGATGCCCAGTGTGATTGAGCTTGTTCCAAGTCAGGAGTTATTGTGCTTGGAGCTGGTCCCCAGCCAGATGACATCAAGGCGATCTTCAGCATTTCTGCAACTGTAACGTTGTTAGAAGGTCCGTATCCGCTTCCATCGCCATAACCTGATACGATGCCTAGTTCATATATCTCATTTACTGATTCTCCGTACCATTCATTGATTGCTACGTCTGAGAATGGGCTTACTTTCTCAACTGCATCGGTTTCTGCTTCAACTACTCCCTCCTTTGCTTCTTCTAGTTTGTCATTTGTTATTTCTTCTTCTTCTGATACGGCTTCTTCAACAGCTTCAACGTAGTCGTCAGTTGCGTCATCTGAAAGATAGACTTCTGGTGTTGAAGTTACTGTTGTGATTATATCGTCCAAAGTTTCAATAACAGTGTCATCTTCCTCAGCTGTCTCGGTTGCGTTTTTTAGTGTATCGAACATATCTCCCAAGTTATCCTTTATTTTTGCTAAATCTCTGATGTTATCTTCTTCCGTGTTTGCTGATGGGAATTCGTACCATACTGATATTTCGACTTGGTTATCTGTACCATCGCCGATGTCGTAAGTTCCAAGTGTGTCGTTTGAGAAGATCTCTTCTTCAAGGTATCCATCTACATTTAGTTGGATACTTCTGTAGTCTGTGTCGTCGCTTGTTGGGTAAACGTAGAGATATAAGGCATCCCAGTGTGGTCCAATTACGTTCTCTAGTTCTACTCCATCACCGGTTTCATCGTAGTCATCATCATCTTCAAATGCGAGTACTTCGATCAAATCTACTACCAAGAGGTCGTTATCACTGGTTTCCAATGTAGTGGTGTAGTCTGCAAGTGGGTCAGTATCTGTCCCATCTTCGTTGTTTTCTGCGTTCAAATCTCCGATTCTGACCATCAAGATGCTCGGGTTGAGTAAGAGATCGTCATTTACGTTCTCGTCTTCTGATGGCATCTCGAATTCGTGTTCGGCTGAGTCGTTGTCATCGTCTGTATCCTCATCCTCGTCCTCTATGAACTCAACGGTTGCTGTTACTGTGTATGTTTCACCATCTTCAAGGAAGAAATTATCTACTTCCCACGAATAGAAGGTTTTACAGTTGCTATCGTCTCTGTCTGCGGGGACTGTGATATTTAGTTCGTTCTCATAGTCGTTTGCATTGAATGTGAGGGTTGCTTGTTCTGTTCCGGTTGTGTCTTCTCCGCATACTTCAGCGTAGAAGTTTGTGTAATCTGCTTCGATAGATACTGATTCGACAGATAAGTCTTTGCTTGCTGTGTCTGTACTGCCCATTCCAAGCCAGTCTCTTATGGAGTCTTCTTTTTCTTTTGATACTGTTGTATCTTCTTCCTCTTCATCGGTTGTTACGATGATTGCTTCTTCTACGAGGCTGAATCCTGAACTGCCTTCCTCTCCGATAGTGACCGATGCCTCAGCAGTATTATCTGTTTCGTCAGTTTCGTCTACATATTCGTGGTAGTCTACAGCAACCTCCAATGTAACGGTTTCTCCTTTTTCGACACCGAAATCTTCAACATCTGATGAGTAGTATGTTTTACAACTATCATCTGGTGTTGTTACACCTTTGATATCGGATGTGCCGTTGGCGTAGAATTGGATTTTTACGGATTCGTCACCATCTGTGTTTTCTCCACATAATTCGCAATAGAACATGTTGTTGTCTTCGCTGTATCCGATGTCACCTACATATACATTTTTGCCTTCATCGTCGTCCTCTTCAGCTGTATCGATTGATCCATCAGTTACGTCTATATCTGCAACTAGATCCTCGACATCTGCTGCTGAGTCCGGTACTTCTTTGCCTGAGTCTGTGTCGTCGTCCTCTTCATCTGCGTCGACTGTGCCATCAGCTACGTCGACAGCTACATCTGCAGTTAGAGCTTCGATGTCTGCTGCCGAGTCTGGTGTTTCTTTACCAGAGTCTTCCTCAGGTATTGTGAATTCAACGCTGTCGCTGTCGTTTAAGGTGTATTCGTTGTAGTCATCCCAGTCAATGAATGGAGATGAGATAGGAACGATTGTTGCTGTGAGTGTGTAAGTTTCTCCTTCGGTTAACTTGACTTCGTTAAGGCTGCTTAGGGTAACTATCTCTAATGATGTTTCGCCTGCGAGTACATCTGTTGATATATAAGCAGAGTCGTAATCACTTGAATCGTCGTTGTTTTCCAATTCTAGGATTACAGAGAAGTCTACCAGCTCTGTAGTTGTGGATCCGATTTCTACGTAAGCTTTTGTGTATTCTTCATCTACTGATACTGATGCGATGAATACATCGTCCAAACTCATGTCGAATTTTCCAGTGTCGATTGGTGCTGTTTCGTGTGTTACGGTCGAGATTTCATCCTTTTCCAAAAGACCCCAGTTTTCGAGTACTGTAGCTTTGCCGATTTCGACGCCATCATCCCCGTCGCTTCCATCTTCGCTACCTGCAACTAATGTGATTGTTTTTATTGTGTCCATTGCTGCTACTTCCATTGGGGTTGTGAATTCATCTGTGGCTGAATCGTTCATCGAACCTTCATTGTGTTCCGAGGTGTCTATGTATCCTGTGAGTGTGTAGGTTGTGTTTGGTTCTAATGTGGTTATACCGAAGCTCTCATCGAGGTATACGTATTCCGGGACACAATATCCTGCGGGTACATCGGTTTGTAATTGTCCATTGTTTGTATTGCCATCTGCTTTATATGTATCACTTCCATCATCTAATTCCAGATACATTTGCAGGTCGTATATGTCCGATTGTGTTGAACACATAGTCATTGAGAATGTTGTGTATTCTCCGGTATCGCTGCTTTCTATTGCTTCGACCGAATCTACATATATGTCATCGTATTTAATTCTTTCTAATGTTGTAGCGTCAGTGAAATCAAGTGCTACCATATTGCTTGTTATTGTCATCGATGTGGCAGGGGCTGTGGCCTCGGTCAAGCTTAGGTCTGTTTCTGACAGATCTTTTGTGACGGTTGTTCCATCACCACTGTCTCCACTGAGGTACAGGTCCATTGCTCCGAAGAAATTCGTAGTAGCTCCGAGAACGATTGCTACGATAAGCAACGATCCTAGTACAGCTCCAATAATCAGTTTCTTTTTTGATTTCTTTTTTGGAGCTTCAGGTACGATACCTGGTTCGTTTGGATTTTCCATGTTTTTGTTTTGGTTATGTTTTTGGAAAATTTAGAGACCTCTGTAAAAGTCAATTAACTACTGCAAAATGAATAATTTGGCTGCAAATTCTTTAAAGCTCCTAGACGTATCTAACCTGATACGCTGTCGTCGCTTTGCAGAATTTTCGCTCAAGTTATTCATTTTTCGTT
>CAZIHU010000013.1:0-38910 GCA_964538865.1 uncultured Candidatus Peribacteria bacterium | reverse complement strand
TCGACGGAGATAGCGCAGCAGCAATGCGTTATACAGAAGCAAAAATGGAAAAAATGTCAGAAGAAATTCTCGCAGACATAGAAAAAGAAACCGTACCTTGGGCTCCAAACTATGATGGACGCCTGAAAGAACCGAAAGTCCTACCTACCAGAGTCCCCCAACTCCTTCTTAACGGGACTATGGGTATCGCTGTAGGAATGGCAACCAACATCCCACCACACAACCTCGGTGAAGTCATAGACGCAACTATCCATGTCGCAGACAGCCCCGAATGTACCATTGACGACATCATGGAATTCATAAAAGGCCCTGACTTCCCTACCGCAGGAATGATTTATGACACCGAAGCAATAAAAGAGATGTACACAAACGGCCGCGGCGGCATTGCCATGCGAGCCAAAGCTGATATTGAGGAACACAAAGGCGGTAAATTTAAAATAATAATTACCGAAATCCCATATCAAGTAAACAAAGCTAACCTGGTAACCAAAATTGCAGACTTAGTACGAAGCAAAAAAATAAAAGGCATCACAGACATCCGCGACGAATCCAACCGAGAAGGAATTCGCATCGCAATAGAATTAAAAAGAGACTCCTATCCAAAGAAAATCCTCAACCAACTCTACAAACTCACGCCAATGCAGACCAGCTTCAACATGAACATGATCGCATTGGTCGACGGAATCCAACCAAGACTTCTCAACTTAAAACAAGTCCTCGAATACTTTATCGCACACAGAAAAGAAGTCATCACAAACCGCACAAAATACGAGCTCAAAGTTGCAAAAGCCCGCGCACACATCTTGGAAGGACTCACAATCGCTCTCGACAACATCGACAAAGTAATCGAAACGATCAAAAAGTCCCCTACCAAGGAAGATGCACACGCAGCTTTGATGAAGAAATTTAAGCTTTCCGACCTCCAAGCAAGCGCAATCCTCGAGATGAGACTTCAAACCCTCGCAGGACTGGAACGCAAGAAAATCGAAGATGAATACAAAGAGAAACTTGCCCTTATTGAAAAACTGGAAGGCATCCTCGCAGACACAAAAAAAGTCCTCAAAATAATGAAAGACGAACTCGCAGCAATCAAAGAAAAATACGCCGACGAACGCAGAACAGAAGTAATCCCTCACGCAATCGGCCAAATTTCACAAAAAGACACAATCCCGAACGCCCCAATGATCATCAGTTTGACCAAAGAAAACTACATCAAAAGGCTCTCACCAGCATCATTCCGTGTCCAAAAACGCGGCGGCAAAGGCGTCATCGGCATGTCAACAAAAGAAGAAGACGAAATAGCAATCATAAAATCGGCAATGAATCACGACGACATCATGTTCTTCACAAGCAAAGGTCGCGTATTCAAACTGCCAGTTTACGAAGTCCCTCAATCCTCCCGCCAAGCCAAGGGAACACCTGTCGTAAACTTGCTCCAACTTGGAGACGGTGAAAGCATCACCTCAATCCTCACAGCAGATGAAGAAAAAACCGGCAAATATCTCCTCATGGCTACCCGCAAAGGCACCGTTAAGAAAACAGCCATAGAAGACTTCAAAAACATCCGGAAAACAGGTTTAATCGCAATAAAACTCCGTGATGAAGACAGTCTCGAATGGGTTCGCCAAACAAACCCAGAAGACCGAGTTGTAATCGTCACTCACGAAGGCAAATGCATCAAATTCGACGAAGCCAACGCAAGAGCAATGGGACGCGCATCAATGGGTGTCCGCGGAATCAGACTCAAACCAGACGACTACTGCGTACAGATGGACGTCGTACAAGGAGACAACGACGACCTCCTCGTAGTAATGGGTAACGGTCTTGGAAAACGCACAACTCTAGTAAGCTACAGATTCCAAGCTCGCGGAGGAGCAGGTGTAAAAACCGCAAATATAACCGAAAAAACAGGAAAAGTAATAGGTGCAAGCGTCATCAAAGAAGGAACCGAAGCCGACCTGATAATAATCTCCAAACAAGGACAAATCATCAGAATGCCTCTCAACGGAATCCCTTCAAGAGGTCGCGCAACTCAAGGAGTTTATTTGATGAGATTCAAAGGCAAAGACAAAGTCGCTTCAATATCGGTAATAGACAAAGTCAAATCTGACCAGAAAGAAGACGAAAACGAAGAAAAAAAACCAAAAGCACCGAAAAAAACCGCGACCAAAAAAAAGCCAGCAAAAGCCAAAAAGTAATTTCATAAAAAATAAAAACATGGCAAAGTCACTAAAAACCCTGAGTGCTACCGCACTTACTTTGCTGATACTCTCGTTCTCCCCCGTAACACTAGCAACCGGCGGCGATTTATACCTGTCAGATGAAGACGTATATTTCTCAACCGACTCACTGGTCGAAAACGTTCCGGTAATGATATATGCATCAGCCGGCAACAACTCATCGGAAGATTTGCTGGGAACAATTAAATTCTGGAACACAACAGAAGACATCCAAATCTCAAGCGACCAACCAATTTCTGCACTCGCAAACTCAACCGACACAGTCTTCGTAACTTGGACTCCCCCAGCAGGAACACATCAGATATCGATAACCGTCTACCCTTGGGAATCTGAAGGTGACGACACAAGTAACAATACCGTATGGGAGACCGTAACTGTAGATTATGACACCGACAACGATGGTGTCGGCAATACAGATGATTCCGACGACGATAACGATGGATACCCAGACTACGAAGATGACTTCTCACTCGATCCCAGCGAATGGACAGACACCGATGGCGACGGCACTGGAAATAACGCAGACGAAGACGATGACAACGACGGAACTCCCGATACAGAAGATGAGATGCCACTCGACTATGAAGAAACACTGGACACCGACGGCGATGGCATCGGTAACAACAAAGACTCCGATGATGATGGCGACGGAATTTTAGATAGTGAAGAATCCTCTACAGACCCATTAGAAGAAGACTCCGACCAGGACGGACACTCAGACTCTGAAGATATGTTCCCGATGGACAGTGAAGAATGGGACGACTATGACAACGACGGTATCGGCGATAACGCGGACATGGACGATGACAATGATGGCCTCAGCGACGACGACGATGAATACGATCAAAACGCCGGCCCAGTAATACAGGTTTATACAGGAATCCCGTTCCATTTCACAGGAGACGATGTTCTTCTCGATGCTTCAAATTCTTATGATAAAGATGGCTCCGTTGAACTCTTCGAATGGACAAAAGACGGAACAGTATTGGGCTCTGAAGCCATATACACAGCAACCTATCTAGAAAGCGGTAAACAAACATTGCAACTTACTGTAACAGATGACACAGGTGAAAGCCGAACCGAAACCATCAAATTCAGAGTCTACTCGAAAGGATTTTTGATATTCCTAGGTCTTCTCATAATCATATTACTTTGTCTTGCATTCCACGTGATTTATAGGTATAGTCCTCGAGCAAAAAAGGTTAAACCTGTGAAAAAGGTTACCAAGCGTAAACGTAAGCGCAAAAAATAGCACCATCACTTCTCACTATCATGAAAAAAGACGACACACATCCTAAATATAACGACGAAACCACAATTTCATGCTCATGCGGAGCAAAATTTAAAGTCGGCTCAACAAAGGACAAACTCGAAACCGAACTTTGCTCCAAATGTCATCCATTTTATACCGGCCAACAGAAACTTGTAGACACAGCCGGACGCGTAGATAAGTTTAAGAAACAACAAGAAGCCGCCGAAAAGAAAAAAGCTGAGGCTTCCAAAAAATCTCCAAAAAAGAGGCGCAAAACAATGGAAGAGAAATTCAACGAAAAGATCTCAGAACAGCTCAAAAAAGAGGCAGAAGAGGCTTGAACATGCTCACTGCAAGCTGTAAGATGTTTTCTGACATAACCTTTTAACCATGCCAGGAAACACTTTTGGACAAATCTTTAAGGTAACAACCTGGGGCGAATCACACGGCCCAGCTATCGGCGCTGTCATAGACGGCTGCCCTGCTGGATTAAAAATCGACGAAAAATTCATCCAAAAAGAAATGGATCGCCGCAAGCCAAACCCAAAAAACAAATTAAGCACCAAGCGTGCTGAACCGGACAAAGTCTGCATCTTATCAGGTGTATTTGAAGGAAAAACACTAGGCACACCAATCGCAATGGAAGTCTGGAATAAGGACGCTAAAAGCAAAGATTACGACCCAAAACTCATGCGCCCAGGCCACGCCGACAAGACTTACCAAGACAAATACAAACATCGCGATTACAGAGGCGGCGGACGCGCATCAGGCCGCGAAACCGCATCTCGAGTAATGGCAGGGGCAATCGCCAAATTACTCCTAAAAAAAGTTTCTCCAAAAACCAACATCGCATCAACTTGCGAATGTTTCGAACCCAACAAAGGAGATTCATCAGGAGGCTACATTGAAATAGAAGTCATAAATCCACCAAAGAATCTCGGCGAACCGGTTTTCGACAAACTAGAAGCAAATCTTGCAAAAGGAATCCTATCAATCGGAGCTACCAAATCATTCGAAACCGACCTCGGCATAAAAGAAGCCGGCATGAGCGGCAAAGCCAACAACAAACTCAAAAAAGGCACTCTTGGAGGGATTTCAACTGGCAATACCATCACACTCCGCATCACGATCAAGCCAACCCCTTCAGTCGGGATAAAAGGAAGACACGACGTCTGCATCGTCCCAAGGGTCGCACCAGTAGTAGAAGCTATGGTAGCAATCGTATTAGCAGATCATTACTTACGCAACCGATGTTCGACTTTGTAATAAGCCACAAGCAAGAAGGTTCCCGAGCCCGCACTGGTACCTTAAAAACACCTCACGGAGAGATCCAAACTCCCGTTTTTATGCCTGTTGGAACCAAGGCAACTGTCAAAACAATGACACCTGACAACCTCAAGAACCTTGGAGCTCAAATAATTCTCGCAAACACATACCATTTGATGCTCCGTCCAGGAGAAAAACTAATCAAAAAAATGGGTGGCCTCCACAAATGGTCGAGCTGGGATAAACCAATGCTCACAGATTCAGGAGGATTCCAAGTTTTTTCCTTAAAAGACACCACCAAAATCACAGACGATGGCGTACAGTTCCAATGCTATTTGGACGGCACCAAACACTTCATCACTCCTGAAAAAGCGATAAAAATTCAAAACGACATCGGAGCAGACATAATCATGGCTTTCGACGAATGCGCACCTGGAGACTCAAGTAAATCTTATGCAAAACAAGCAATGGAAAGGACTCACGACTGGGCAATAAGATGCAAAAAGGCACACAAGAATCCTCAGCAAGCACTTTTCCCGATAATTCAAGGAGTAACTTACGACGACCTCCGCACAGAATCAGCAAAATTCATCTCAGACTTAGACTTACCAGGAATTGCAATTGGAGGCTTGAGCGTCGGCGAAAGCAAAGAAAAAATGTACCATGCACTCGAAGTAATCGCACCTCATCTGCCAGAAGAAAAACCACGATATTTAATGGGAGTTGGAACCCCAGAGGATCTGCTCGAAGCAGTAGATCGCGGTATCGATATGTTCGACTGTGTTTTGCCAACAAGGCTCGGCAGACATGGATCTTTTTGGAACCACACAGGTCGCCACACTATTACGAACAAAAAATTTGCACAAGATGAGACGCCACTGGATCCAAAATGCGACTGCTACTCCTGTAAAAACTTTTCAAAAAGCTACTTAAGACATCTTATAACTGAGAACGAATTCCTCGGCATGCACCTACTCAGTCTACATAACCTCGCCTTCATCCTAAGCTTAATGGAAGACATCCGCCAAAACATAAACAAAGGCACTTTCTCGCAACTAAAGAAATCACTTCTTAAAGCCCATAAACCACAATCATGATCAAAAAAATTGCACACTACATCTTCGAACTTGGGAACCTCAAAAAATTCAAACACTGCGGCATAAAATTTGCAGGGATCAAAGACCCCGACTCACTCGCAGAACACGCCGCAAGAGCATCACAAATTGCCTATATCCTCGGTAAACTGGAAAAAGTAAACGCAGAAAAATGCGCCCTAATGACCCTAATCCACGACAATGGCGAAATAAGAGTAGGAGACCAGCACAAGATTTCCGCCAAATACTCCAACAACAAACCAAACGAACTAGCAGCTTTTAAGGATCAAACCAAAAACCTACCAGAAGAAATCGGCAATACATTCGAAAGCCTATACAAAGAATTCGAAGCCCAAAAAACACCCGAGAGCATCACCGCCCGCGATGCCGACATGCTCGAAACAGCTTTCCAAGCAAAAGAGTACTTGGACAACGGATACAAAACCGCTAAACTCTGGATAGATAGCGTCCGCACACAATTGAAGACCAAATCAGGGAAGAAAATCTTAGCAGAGATGGAAAAAACTCACTTCGCCCAGTGGTGGCAAAACCTAAAAGCATGATCTCTTACTTAGAAGGAAACATCCAAAAAAAACTCGAAAAAGCCGTAATCGTTAACGTAAACGGTGTCGGTTACCTAGTTCAAGTCCCCGAAACCGTTCTCACAGAAGCAGAGAACGAAATTTCCCTCTACATCCACACACATGTCCGCGAAGACGACATCAGCTTATTCGGCTTCCCTACCCTAGCCGAACTTAAGTTCTTCAAACAACTAATCTCAGTCTCAGGAATCGGCCCAAAAACAGGTTTGGAATTCCTCAATATAGACCCAAGCCTCATCAAAAGCGCAATCCTCAACGGAGACATTGCAGTCCTCTCTCGCACACCTGGAATCGGGAAGAAAACCGCCGAACGAATGATCCTCGAACTCAAAAATAAGATCGACCCAACAGACATCCGAGAACATCAGCCAATCACAGCTGCAATAGACGAAGATGCCCTCGAAGCACTGATAAGCCTGGGCTACTCCCGAGGACAAGTTTACAGAATCCTCGGCAAAGCAAACGCAGAGTTCGAATCAACTGAAGACTGTATCAAATACTTCTTACAAAACGTATGAAACAAGAATTTCTCCAAGAAGTTTCAGAAGGAAAACACCCCTTCATCGACATAGCACTCGACCCGGAACTTCCCAAACGCATCAGAAATGCAGCCAAAAACCTCAAGAAATTCAAAAAAGTTATCGTCCTAGGCATCGGCGGCTCAGCACTCGGAGGAATCGCAGTTATGCGCGCACTTTATCGCCCGCTTAGACATATGGAGAAAGACTCAACCCACTTCTTTTTCCTCGATCAAATCGATCCAGACCTAATCTACCACCTCAGTCACAATTTAAACCTCTCAGAAACCCACTTCATCGCAATCAGCAAATCAGGCGAAACCATCGAAACCGTTTCTCTTTACAAATATTTCCGCAAAAAAATCGAAGAAGAAGGCCTCGATCCAAGCGAACATTTCACCTTCATAACAGGAGGGAATGGCTACCTCGCCGAAGAAGCCGAGAAACACTCCTGCAACTACCTTACCTTGCCAGAAAACTTAAGCGGACGTTTTTCAGTTTTATCAGAAGTCGGACTATTCCCAGCGCTACTTGCAAACATCGACATCGAAGAAATTTTAAAAGGAGCAAAAGAATCGTACGAAGAATTCGACTCAGCTTTAAATTTGGCAAAAAAACAGCACGAACTATACGAAAAAGGCAAAGTAATCACAGTCATATTCCCCTACTCTTACAGGTTAAATCGATTCGCAGACTGGTATATCCAATTGATGGCCGAAAGCCTCGGCAAAACCACGCAGGTAGGCCCAACACCAATCCGCGCAATCGGCCCAACGGACCAACACGCACAATTACAACTTTTCATGGAAGGCCCAAAAAATAAGAGCGTCCTATTCCTAGAAGTAGAAAAACATCACCACGCCCCTCAAGTTCCAGAAGAAAACTACACACTCGAAGACCTCATAAACGCCGAGAAAAAAGGCACAGCACAAGCTCTCGAAGAAGCAGGAGTCCCAACCCAAACAATCCGTATCCCATATGTAAACGCCCACGAAATCGGCAAACTAATCATGACCCTCGAGCTCCAAATCGCCCTCCTCGGCAAGATGTATAATATCGAAACCTATAAACAACCCGGCGTCGAAGCCGGGAAAAAGATTACAAAGGAGATATTAAACACCTAAGAATACCACTTTTTCATACCTAATACCTGATACTTGATACCTACGCTCCTCACCTCCCCCGAAAACATCCGCTACCTCTCAGGTTTCACCGGCACCAAAGCCGTAATCCTTAAGCTACCCAAAAAAAACTATTTCTTCACTGATAGCCGCTATTTCGAGGAAGCGCGAAAGACAATTCCACGTGATTTTCAGCTAGAGATCTATAAAAAAGGTGAATTCAAAGAGTCATGGAAGAAAATCCTCAAGCGCCACCGCATCCGAGAAATCCATTTTGAACCTGATCACCTCACCTACAGCGCCCTTAAATATTGGCGAAAACTTTCCCGCCCGACACGCTTAAAGCCAGGAAAACTCTCTCAATTCCGCGCAATCAAAACACAACAAGAAATCCGCTTACTCAAGCAGTCGCAACGAATTAACGAACAAGTTTTTTGCACAATAAAAAAACTCCTCAAAAAAGGCGTGTCAGAAAAAGAAATCGCATGGCGCATTCGCACCATCGCTCACGATCTCAAGGCAGAAGACTTAGCCTTCGAACCGATAGTAGCTTTTGGAAAAGGAACAGCAACCCCGCATCACCGCAACACCAACCGCAAACTGAAAAAAGGCGACATCATCCTAATCGACATGGGCATCAAGTATCGAGGATACTGCTCAGACATGACCAGAACACTTTTCACCGCCACACCAACCCCAGAGCAAGCAAAAGTCTACGAAACCGTCCTGACAGCCCAAAAAAACGCGATCTCACGCATTCGTCCAGGCATCACAGGCCACAAAGCTTGGCGACTCGCCGCAGACGTGATTAGTCGCGCAAATTACGAAGATTACTTCACACACGGCCTCGGCCACGGAATAGGCCTCAATATCCACGAATCCCCTAGTCTAGCCGAAAAATCCCGCGACAAACTGCAAGAAGGAATGGTCATGACTATCGAACCAGGAATTTACCTCCCAAACAAATTCGGCATCCGAATCGAAGACATCGGCCTCCTCACCCCTCAAGGCCTCAAAAATTTCACAAAAACACCAAAAGAACTATGCAAAATCACATTATCCTAGCTCTCGCCGTAATCGGGATTCTCGAAACCTTATACCTCATCCGCAAACGCCTCAAAAAGAAGGAGCCAGTATGCGTCATCGGAGGCGCCTGCAACATCGTCCTAGGTAGCAAATACAATAAGACCCTCGGGATACATAACGACATCCTGGGCTTGCTTTTTTACCTAACAATCCTCGTTTTAACCGCAACAGAATTCTCAAACAACCTAATCCTAATCACAGCTGTCATCGGAGCAATTAGCTCACTCTACTTCACCTACCTTCAATTCTTCAAAATCAAATCCTGGTGCTTCTGGTGCATGATGTCCGCCGTCAACACATGGTTGATTCTTGGGATAATCCTTGCAGATAGATACTTTTTCACCTAAAATCACTCCGCAGTTCATGGAATCACATACAAATAACCGTTTTGCGAATCAAAAACACCACTTCTTCAAGTCTTCTAGTCTCCAATCTTCACCCTAAATAAAATGTGCGGAATATTTGCCTATTTCGGTCCAAAAGATAACGCGGGAGAGCTCGTCCTTGCAGGTTTGAAAAAACTTGAATATCGAGGTTACGACTCTTGGGGTATTGCTTGTAAAAACGAATCGGGAGAAATTTTAATCGAAAAACATGTAGGGAAAATTTCTGAAGTAGAAAATCTCCGCCCAGAAATGACCGAAAAGAAATGTCACATCGCAATCGGCCACTCAAGATGGGCAACACACGGCGGAGTAACAGAAATCAACGCACACCCTCACACCACCGAAGACCAAGGAATAGTAATCGTCCACAACGGAATCCTGGAAAACCACGAAGAACTTCGCAACGACCTCCGCGCAAAAGGCCACAAATTTGCATCAGAAACAGATACAGAAGTATTCGCACACCTAATCCAAGAATACATCGCAGAAGGGTTTGAAGAAGCTTTTAAAAAAGCTCTCGAAAAAGCAGAAGGACGCTACGCACTCCTCGCAATCTCAAAAGCACAAAACAAAATCTTGGCAGCTCGCAGAGGCTCACCTCTCATAGTAGGAACAACCGAGAACGAAATATTCATTGCATCGGACATACCAGCATTCCTCGAGCACACAAACCAAGTAATGTACCTCGATGATAACCAAATGGTCTCAGTCAACGATGGAGTGGTTTTTACAGATTTAAAAACCAACAAGACCATCGAAAAACGCAAAATCGAAATCGACTGGGACGTAGAAAGCGCAGAAAAAGGCGACTACGAACACTTCATGCTCAAAGAAATCATCGAACAAAAAGACACCCTCGCCCGCGCAATCAATCAAGAAGAAGACAAAATCCTCGAAGTCGCGGAAGCTATCAAGAACGCGTACGGAACATATATAGTCGGCTGCGGAACAGCAGGAAAAGTCGGAATGGTCGGAACATATCTCTTTTCACACATCGCACAAAAACACATCAACTTCATGTTTGGCTCCGAATTCGCAAGTTTCCTCCCGTTCATGAAAGACCGCTCCTTAATGATCGCTATTTCCCAAAGCGGTGAAACCGCCGACACCTTGGAAGCAATCGAGGAAGCCAAGAAAAAAGGCGTCAAAATCGTCTCAATCGTCAACGTCGAAACCTCAACAATGGCCCGCATCTCAGATATCGTCATCCCAATCAAAGCAGGACCAGAAAAAGCCGTCGCCTCAACCAAAGCAACAACTTCCCAAATGGCAATCCTGGTACTCCTTGCCTACGCCTGCGCAGGAAAACTCGACGCAGGCAAAAAACTCCTCGTAGACACAGCAAGCCAGATCAACGACATGCTCAACCCCCGCTACGAAGACTATATCCGCGAACTTGCCGAAAAAATCGCACAAGTCGAATCAATGTACATCATCGGCAAAGATGTTAACTACCCTATCGCCCTCGAAGCCGCCATCAAACTACAGGAAGTCTCATACATCCATGCAGAAGGCTTCGCCGGAGGAGAACTGAAGCACGGCCCAATCGCTCTAATCTCTGACGGAACCCCTTGCATCGCCATAGTCGCAAACGACGAAAGCAAGCCCCATATCCTCTCCAACGCAACAGAAATAAAATCACGCGGCGGCTATATCATCGGCGTCGCACCAGAAAACAACTCTATTTTCGACTACTGGATCAAAGTCCCAGACGCAGGCATGGCCTCCCCTATCGTAAACATCATCCCAATTCAGATACTCGCATACCAACTCGCCGTCTTACGTGAAAACAACCCCGATATGCCGAGGAACTTGGCGAAGAGTGTGACGGTTAAGTAGCGATTTAATTTGCAGCCCCAAAAAAATAACTCAACGCTGCCATAACCTTTGCACGACGCAATCCACCATGTCGCAACTTCCTAAGTGCTTTTTTTTCTATTTGACGCACTCTCTCACGAGTAAGGTAGAATCTTTCCCCAACGGCCTCAAGACTATAAGTTGTAGGCTCACCTATCGCAAAACGCATACGAAGAACTTTCTCCTCACGAGGAGTAAGAGTAGACAAAGCTTCTTCAATAAGCTCACGAAGTTCCGCTTCATCAAGATTTGTACCCGCCGCTCGCGAACGAGTGTCTTCAATAAAATCCGCGATCGTACTGTCGGACTCTTCTGCAACAGGCGCATCAAGCGACATAGGTTCAACTGTAAGAGCCATTAGCTTTTCAAGCTTCTCAACATCATTGATCTCTAACTTCTCCGCAACCTCCCTCAAACTAACCTCACGCCCTAGCTGCCGAGACATCTCTCTGGCTGTGCTATGAACCCTATTTATAGTCTCCAACTTATAAATTGGAATCCGAATCGTCCTGATCTGCGATTCAATCGCCCGAATAATCGTCTGCCTAATCCACCAACTCGCATAAGTCGAAAACTTAAAACCACGATTAACATCAAACTTCTCAGTCGCTTTCATAAGCCCCAAATTCCCCTCCTGAATCAAATCAGCCATAGGCATCCCTCGATAAGAATACTGTTTTGCAATACTTACAACCAAACGTAGATTCGCAGTAATAAGATGATGCTTAGCTATCTCAGCATCAGGACCACCGGCTGACATTCTCCTCGCAACCTCAATCTCATCTTCTCGAGAAAGTAGTGGTATTGACCCCATCTCTCGAAGATACTTATTCAAAAAGGCTTCATCCTTCTTACCCTGAGACGGTTCTTGCTCCCTTTTATCCCTCTTGCGCGCCTGTTCCATACTATATTGTTTCCCAGCCACTTTTTAAGATTTGTTAAATTCAAACATTGGCGCTAAAATTACATCAGGAATGGTGTTTTGGCAAAGCCAAAACCCTCTGCCAACTGCAAGTTGCAAGTTGCAAACTAAAACAAAATGCCCCAACGTACCAAAATAGTCGCAACCCTCGGTCCAGCATCAGATGACCTCTATATTCTCGAGCGCATGCTTCAGGCAGGGATGGATGTCGCTCGACTCAATTTTTCACACGGAAACTACAAGCATTTCGAGCAGATTATTGAAAATTTAAAAAAAGCCTCCGAGAAAACCGGTTATAACGTCGCAATCATGCAGGATCTCCAAGGTCCCAAGATCAGAACAGGCATCTTGGAAGATTTCCCAGTTAAAAAAGGTCAAAAAATCACTCTCACAGCTTTAAAGCCAAAAAAACAAGAGATCCCACTCCAATATAAAGCTCTCCCAAAAGAAGTCACAAAAGGCGACCTAATCCTCATCGACGACGGCCTCATCGAGCTAAAAGTCCTGGGCACAACCAAAGACAAAATCCACGCCAAAACCCTCAATCAAGGAATTATCAAAAGCAACAAAGGAATCAACGTCCCAACAGGAGCAATTCGTGCAAAAGCAATCACGAAAAAAGACTTCCGAGACCTCAAATTCGGACTAAAAATGGGAGTGGATTACGTCGCTCTCTCATTCGTCTCGTGCGCAAAAGACATCGCAAACCTCCGCAAACACCTCCAAGGCCAAAAAATCATCGCAAAAATCGAGCGAAAAGAGGCAATCGAGAACCTGGAAGAAATCATTCAGGAAGCTGACGGCATCATGGTCGCACGTGGCGATCTCGGATTGGAAATCCCCGCAGAACAAGTGCCGATTTACCAGAAAGAGATGATTCACCTCAGCAATGAACACGCCAAACCGGTAATCGTCGCCACACACGTCCTTCAATCCATGATCAGCAAGCCAAGACCAACCCGCGCTGAGATTTCCGACGCAGCAAACGCAATCTTCGACCGAGCAGACGCTTTTATGCTTTCTAACGAAACAGCAGTCGGCAAATACCCACTAAGAGCAGTTCAAACCCTTGCATCAGTAGCTCGCGCAACCGAGAAAGAGTTAAAACTACACCCAAACTTACTCCCCGAACTCTCCGAACCGAATAAGCTTTCAATAACAGACGCAACCGCACTCAACGCAATAAATTTAGCCAAAAACATCAAGGCAAACCGAATTGTCATCATCACAGAATCCGGCTACACCGCAAGACAAATCTCAAAATACCGCCCATTCACTCGCTTACTCACCGTCGTTGGATCAAAACGCGTGAAACGCGAACTAGCAATGGTTTGGGGATTAAACAAGATCCTAGTATCTGGAGACGTTGCAAAGGATGGAAGTGATTTAGAAAAGAGCGTGGTGAAGCTGTTACGTCAGGAAAAGCTTGTGAAGAAGGATATGAAAATCGTAATCATCGCCGCAGGCAAGAAGAGAAAGGTTATGTCGACGGTGAAGGTTTGATTTTTCGGATTCGGATTTCGAATCTCAACTCTACAGCCTATAATCCACTCATCTTCACGTCTTCAAGTCTCCAAGTCTCCAAGTCTCCAAGTCTCCAAGTCTCCAAGTCTAACATCATGCTAATTTTTGGAATCGATCCCGGCACCGCCACAACAGGTTACGCACTCTTGCGCACCTCTGGAGACAATTTCGAGGTCGTGGATTTTGGAATCATAAAAACCAAAGCCCAGCATGAAAACGCCGACCGCCTCCACCAGATTTGCGAAGACATCGAGGAGCTCGTGAAGGAACATAAGCCTGACGAAGCCGCTGTTGAAGAAATTTTCTTCGCCAAAAACGTCAAGACCGGCATCAAAGTTGCCCAAGCCCGAGGCGCAATCATCGCAACCCTAACTCGATTGGGAGTGAAGGTCCATGAGTATAAACCGGTTGAGATAAAATCAGCAATTTGCGGGAATGGCCAAGCTGAAAAAGAGCAAATTCAAAAGATGGTGCAGATAATCTTGGAATTATCAGAATTACCTACGCCCGATGATGCCGCCGATGCACTGGCGATTGCGATCTGCCATGCGAATACGACACAGATAGATTGAACACTATTATAGCGAGATGCAATGACGTGCGTGGGGGACGGTGATGTAGAGCACATTTTTGGGTGCGTCAACGCGGAAAATACTACCGCACACTCACTCATGCCAATTGTCCAGCCGTACTCCTGTTAATCAAGGTGGTTTTATGGTATATAATTAGTACTTTAACCCCTGAAAATCATGACAGACAAAGAACTATACAAATTATGCTGCGAATGTGGTGCGAAAGCTCGGATGTGGAGCAAGCGTTTTGCTGAATTGTTACCAGAAGTTTATAAGCGAAAATTGTGGAAAAAACACGGCTTCTACTCCATCGAACATTTTGCAGCTGAGCTTGCCGGAATGAGTCATAAGACCACTAGAAGAATTTTGAACCTAGACAAAAAACTTGAAGATAAACCCAAACTAAGAGCAGAGATAGTAAATGAAGGATGGTCAAAAGTACAAACAGCAGCATCAATCCCTGTTTCAGAAGAGAAGCAAGTTCAACTAGTAAAAACACTGTCCAAAAACGCATTAGAACAATACTCAAGAGGAGTAAAAAATGTTCCCGGGAACACTTCTCAACCTGTAAGACTCAACTTTACGGTCAAGCCGGAAGTCGAGTTCAAGCTCAGAAAATTTCGCCAGAAACTAGAGAAAGAAAGAAAAGAAGCAATCGGCCTGGGGGAAGCACTTGAGATATTGCTAGATCAGGTTCAAGAACCCGAAAAGAAGACTCGCAAATCTCCTGGCACAACAGGCCGCAACGTCTCAGCCCAAAAGAAGAGAGAATCCGACAACAACGGCCAATGCGCATTCCCGGGTTGCAACAAACCTCACACCTGTTATCACCATCCAGATAGATATGCGTCTACTCAGAACCACAATAGAGTAGTCGCACTCTGTGATGAACACCATCAGCTAGCTCACGCCGGCCTAATCGAGAACGAAGACAAACCACCCGAATTCTGGTCACTCCGAGATGAGCCCAAGCCAAACGCGATTGATCTCAAGTACCAAGAACATGTGAAGCGGGCTCAGGCTCCGTGATTCGCGCACATCATGCAACATGTCATAACCAACCAAGCACAGAATCGCGCCATCAATTCGCATCTCGCTTTTTCTGCACGCCACCATATGCTAAACTACCCCTGCAAAAACAAAATCACCGCTTATGAAAAAACTCCTCCTCACAATCCTCGTCCTCTTAATCACGATAGCAAGCCTGTCCGCAGCAGGAATTTTCCTCAATAACACAGCACTCCTCACAGACATTTTCGCAATTGAACATTCACCACTCGGAGACGAAGACAAAGTCGCAACAAACTTTTCATACGAAGATTACATAGAGAAAGGCCAATTACTGATAGAAAACGATTACTACACACTCGCAATCAACGAGTTCACACAAGCCGCAAAAGAGAAGCCCCTAGCATCGGAACCATACATTTTAATAGGCCAAACCCATCTCCAAACCAAAAACTACGAAAAAGCACTCGCTAATTTCCAAACAGCACTCGAGAAAAACCCAGACAGCGCAGACGCAGCAATCGGAATCGTCCAAAGCTACATACATCTAAACGAATTTGACCTGGCACGTGAAACAGCCGACGGGGCACACTATCCAGACAACCAAGAACTCGAATATTATCGAGCAATGCTCCTGGCATACGACAGCGAATACGACAGAAGTGAATCCCATTTTCAAGAACTTATCGAAACCACAGAAGATGAAGAGATTCGCCAAAACACCCAACTCTTCCTGGACGCATACGAAGAGTACGAACTCGAACAAGGCGGACAAGAAAGCCACCTCCGCACACTCCTCGCACAAGCCTGTACAGACACAGAGGAATACGAACTCGCCACAACAATTCTTTATCAAGTCCTAAGCGAAACACCAACATACCGCGACGCTTGGATATTACTCGGATACGCATATCTCAACCTGGAAGACTACTCAAACGCAACATCAGCTTTTGAAGAAGCAACCGAACTGGACACAACCAAACCAGAAACAAACTACTTCCTAGCACTCGCCTACTTCGGCCAAGACAGGCTCGAGGAAGCAATAACATACCTCGAATTAGCACTCGTTTACGGATTTGAACCACAAGTCCAAGTTTATCAAAAACTCGCCGAAACATACTTCCTCCTCGAAGATTACGAATCAGCAACCCGCAACTACGAAAAAGTCCTCGAACTCAACGACTCAGACCTAACTTACTTCATCAGACCAATTTGGCTAAACATGGATTATCTGGACAACATCGCACGGTCCTTCGAACTGGCACAATGGGCCATCAACTCACACCCGGACGAAGCGATGAGTTACAACCTGATGGGATGGGTCTTTATTGAAAACAACGACCTTTGGGAAGCACGCGAATACCTTGAACATGCTTTAGAAATCGACCCAGAACTCGCCGCCGCTTATCTCAATATAGGCACAATCGACGAACTCGAAGGCAACCTCGACCAAGCCAAAGAAAATTACCGCACAGCTTATAACCTTGACCAAAACGACTCAGTCGGCGCCCTCGCGGCAGAGAAATATAACGAGCTACTAGCGAGACTAGAAGACTAGCGAGACTAGAAGACTGGGAAGAACCGAAAACGCAAGTCTCCACGTCTCCAAGTCTCCACGTCTCCACGTCTCCACGTCTACAAGTCTACCCTCTCAACACTATGCCAAACCTCCTCCTCCCCATAATCATCGCCTGTGGAATTGCATTCGGCAGCTTCCTCACAATGCTAATCCCACGCATCCACGAAAAGGAAGGAGGAATCCTGTTCGGCAGATCCAAGTGCTTTGCATGCAAAAAAAAGCTTCAAATCCGCGATCTCATACCTGTTCTGAGCTACTTATGGACCCGAGGCAAATGCCGTCAATGCGACAAAAAAGTCAGCGCATTTTATCCAATCATAGAGCTCACAACAGGAACAGTATTCGGACTTACATATTGGCTCTTCCCTTTCACAGACGTCTCAGGAATGCCGCTAACAATGTTCTACCTCTTAATGAGCCTCATTCTAATCTTCACATTCTTCTACGACCTCAGATACTTAGAAATATCAGACTGGGTACTCATCCCGGGAACCATGATAGCACTCATCGCAACCGAATTTGACGCAACACCAAACCTCCTCTCAGCACTCATCGGAATGGGCATCGGAACATCATTTTTCCTGGTTCAAATCGTAATTTCAAAAGGAAGATGGGTCGGTGGAGGCGACATACGAATCGGAGCCTTCATGGGAGCCCTACTCGGCTGGCAAATGACACTAGCAGCCCTCGTAATCAGCTATATAATCGGATCACTGGTAAGCATCCCCCTCCTTATCTCAGGCGACAAAAAACTCGACGGCAAAGTCCCCCTCGGACCGTTCCTCGTCACAGGAACATTCGTCGTACTTTTCTGGGGAGAACAAATCACCGATTGGTACCTTAACTTATTCTTATGAACAAGTGTTTGCTCCTGATTCTTGATGGATTCGGCTACAGCAAGAAGCGCGCTGGTAATGCGATTGCGCTTGCTGATATGAAGTATGAGAAGTCTTTGAGGAAAAAATACCCGACGACCTTGTTGAAATGCACGGGCAAGGCCGTAGGTTTACCTCGAGGAGCAATGGGAGGGAGCGAAGTCGGACATTTCACGATGGGAGCCGGCAGGGTTGTCCTCCAGTCACAGGAACAAATCAATGATGATATTCGGACCGGAAAATTCTTCAAAAATAAGGAGATCCTGAAAGCCATCCGAAACGCCAAAAAACATAAGTCTGCGTTGCACTTAATCGGTATGATTTCTGATGAAGGCGTGCATTCGCACTTGAATCACTTGTTTGCGTGTCTGGAACTGGCAAAACGCCACAAGCTGAACAAAGTTTTTATTCACGCCATAACAGATGGACGCGACGTCCCGGAAAGATCAGCAAAAAAATACATCCGCAAGATAATTAAACAAGGTGGAGAGATCGCAACAATCGTCGGCCGCTTCTACGCAATGGACCGCGATACAAACTGGAAACGAACCGAGAAAGCCTACAAGTTGATGACTCAAGGAAAAGGTTTTTCAGAACCGGATCCGGTGAAGGCAATCGATCATGCATACAAGCGTGGAGATGACACAGATTACTACCTTCAACCAATGGTCGTGAACCCGGAAGGCCTTATTAAGAAAAATGACAGTATAATCTTTTGGAACTACAGAACAGACCGCGCCAAGCAGCTAGCAGACTCTTTCCAGAACCCAAAACGCATGACAGTTTTCGGAGAATACTGCACCAAAGCAAACGTCGCTTTTGAAGCTCCAAAAGTTAAAAACAACCTCAGCGAAGTGCTTTCCAAGAAAAAAATCCCACAATTACGAATAGCCGAAACCGAAAAATACGCCCACGTCACATTCTTCTTCAACTCACAAGTGAAGGAGCCCTACCCTCTCGAGGACAGAATCCTGATCCCATCACCAAAATGCGCCTCATACGCCGAAAAACCCGAAATGAGCGCCACAAAAGTCACCGACCGCGTCCTAGCCGAGATCAAGAAGGAAAAATACGGCCTAATAGTCCTAAACTACGCCAACGCAGACCTCGTCGGCCACTCCGGAGATTTACCTGCAGCCATCAAATGCTGCAAACACCTCGACAAATGCCTCAAACGCGTCATCCCCGCCGCCCGAAAGCACGGCTACGACATAATCCTAACGGCAGACCACGGCAACGCCGACAGCATGAAATACCCCGACGGCTCCGACAACCCGGCTCACTCAATGAATCCGGTGCAGTGTACGCTGATTTCGGATCGGAAGGTTAAGCTGCCCCGCGGGAAGGGACTCGCGTATGTTGGGGAGTTGGTAAAGGATCTAATCCTGTAAAGCCCTCCTTATAAACCAAGGATAAGCCTGATCTCGCATAAAAGCCTTTTCGTCAACATCGAGTTCCTCAACACAAGCTTTCGCCAATTCTTCCATAAAACCATACCAATTACGTATTCTTCTACCTTGCTCAAGCTCTGCAGGATAATCTCTACCAAGTAACTTAGAAATTTCTGCTGCAGTACGTCTCTCCCATGCATGAGCTGCATCTCGCCCTACCGCTCGAATGCTATTTGCTCTCGCACCCTGAGTCAAACCTGCTAATTTAGCATGCAAACTCTGCTCAGGAGCTTCCTGTTGCGACGCAGGAGTAGTAACACTCGCAGCTCTTCTCTGAGTTACCCTTCTAGCTTCTTCCATACGCTTTTCCAAAGCCGCTTGCCTCTCAGGACTATCAAATCTACCAATCCAAATTGGAGCCTCCTGATGATGCCTGCCAGTATCCAGCGCAAGAACATCCCCATCAGACACAACATTGGAAACTAGCCTCTGCAAAGCATTAAGCATATCAGGCGTAACACTATCAAATGGAGCTCCTGTATAACCAAGTTCCGTAAGAACACTCTGAACAACTTCCAATTGGAATCTACGCATAAAAGCAACCTTTTTCAAATTTTTCCTTTGTCCTTTTTCTTGCATTCGAAGCCCACTCAAAACAGTCTTTAAACCAGCTGTATCAAAATCAGCTCCAACCATCTCACTCAAAAAAGCAATAGGATCAACCTCCTCCGGATCATCCAAAACTTCTCCTGTCTTTAACGAAACCTCAGCCACAACCTCAGCAGGCTTAGCCTCTGCCACACCATGTTTCGCAATAAACTCCGGAACCAACCCTTCCAACCCAGCAACATCTCCATCCGCAAGAAGCAACGCACAAAAATCCTGAACAGCACTCAAAAGACGCCCATTCCCCAAATCCGCATCCACCCACTCACGAGTATTGCCCAACGCTCTCGCAATACGCTGAACGACTTTCAATTCAAAAGCACGCTTATCATCAGGTCTCTTAGAAAACCTCCTTCTTCTTGAATGCTCTTCAGCTTTGAAACCACCCATCAAAGGCCGTACCAAATCCGCCCATCCAGCAATCACTTCCTCGGACTCACCGTACATTTGATCACTCACGTAAAGAAACCAAGCTTCCGGTGAATGCGAACTTTGCTCCGCATTTTTCGCAAGCGACACTTCAAGTGGGCTAAGAATCACAGCATCCTCCGCATCCAAAGCAGGCCCCTCAATAGCCGCAACAGGTTGCTGCGCACCTAATTCTGGAACTTCACCTTCGGCAGCAGGCTCATCATCAACCACTTCCACAAATTCAGCATCGATAATTTCTGGCGCATCAACTTCTGCAACATGCGTAACCTCACCATCGGCATCTAAATCAACAACAACCCTCTTCCCGCGACGAGAACCCGGCTCAGCCGCTTCCTTAGCACGCCGCCCAAGATCCCCTTTCAAACGTATAGGATCTTCACCATCTAAACGCGTACTCGGATCAGGATGCTTAGTACGTCCGCGCCCTGGACGCGTCCTCGGCTGCCCACTAGGGCCACGACGTCTTCTTGTCTTCGGCACAGGCTTTACATCAACCTCGACAGGAACTGGCTCCCCATTAAAAGGCTGACCCCCAATATCATCCAACCCCTGCTGCGTCTCCAATTGACGAGCATCAGGCAAAGGCTCAGGACGAGTGTCAGGCCTTGGAAGAGTAGGAATACCCGAAACCGCATTAGCCGCTGCGCGACCAAGCTGAACCCTACCCTTCCCGGGCACAACTTTTTCATGATCTCCACACATAATTTTAATTATTAAATTATAAAATGGACCTCAATATAACACAACTACTGAGCAGCTTGCAAATCCTCACCCTGCAGCAAAACTTCAAGCTCATCAGCAAGCATCCCCTGCTCAATCAATTCATCCCTCTCAGCCTCAACTTTTGCTCTCAATTCACCAATCAGACCATTAACCTCAGTAATAATCCCTGGAGGACTAGGAAGACCAGCCCTCTCAGCCTCACTAATTTCAGTAGCATGCACATGCCAAGCTTCCGTACAAGTGTGTACAACATCAAGATGCGCCTCTTGTTCCCGCCTCGTATAACTACTCCGACGATCATGCACCCATGAACCTTCGAGCACATGCTCCAATCCATGCCTCTCCAAAATCGCCCGATACTTCACCTTAAACCACGGAGCAAACTTGCCCAAAGGCTTATCACGCTCAAAATGCGACAAAACCGTTGCAACAAGCTGCCCATTCTCCAAATCAAGCGTCGATCTTCGACCCAAAACATCAGTACGCTCATCAATACCGAATAAGAAAGGTAACACCAAGTTCGCCGCCCCCCCATCATAAATCATCATCCGAGCTCCCGTCTGAGCACCAGAATCATTACTCAAGAAAGCATCAGGATCATACCTTCTCACGCCATCATCCGTAGCAAGCAAGGTAGCACTTCCCATAATCGCACAATGTTCAGCATTCAACCTACCAGCAAAACAAATCTGTGCATCCGGCAACCCTCCCCCTTCAGGATCATTAGCTCTCCTAACATCTGCAGCTTTCAAAGGGATAACTCCAAAAAGCACCAAGCTATTAATCAGCAACGACACCTCAAGTGAAGAAGAAGCAGGAGGCAAAACAAGAGTCTTATCTTCATGACCATGAGCAAGACGGAAGTAAGAGGTATCAATACCGAGGATTTCTTTAACAAGCTCAAAATAAGCCGGATTCATTGCTACCTGTGTGTGCACCTTAGATCCAATAGGCAAAAGCCACGCAGATTTTCGTCTAGCTTCCAAAATACATTTCTCAGCAAGAGGAATCAATTCTTCCAAAACCCCAGTATAAGCATCTCCCAAAGCTCCAAGACGACCAACATCGCTACGAGCCACAATAGCTGTTGTTTCCGGACCAGCCCCTCCACCTAAATCACCGATAATCTTTTTAATCTCATCAACCAAATGACCTCCAGCTTCAGGACTGCTCATCCAAATATAAGCCAAAATTCTAGAAGTAATCTTAAGCATACCATCTGACAGCTGGCGCATTTCTTCAAAAGTACGAGGCACAGTATGATCATGTGACCGCCACCCCGACCTCGAACTACTAAGCAGTCTAACATTACGACTTGCAATATCATCATCCCCATAAAGAGCACCAACAGCTGCTGCCACAACATGAGGAGGACTATCTTTTGGGATAATCTTTGTAAACCATTCAATCACGGCACGCTCAAAACGAGCAAATTGCTCAGCAAGACTCATCAAATTCAAAAACTTCACTGCATCAGGGTCTATAGCTGCAATAAGCGCATTATATTCTTCCAGCTTCCCAACAAACTGTGCTTTAGCTGATTCCAACGTGTCCATAAAACGTTCACGAGCACGACCAGGAGAAAACCCTACCCAATCCCTATCCAAAAGACTTTCAACACTTCGCAACGAATTTTTTGTTACCTCAACAGCCTTTTGATATGCCTCCTTCGAATCAACCAAAACACTCAAATATCTAACAACTTTTTCGATATCATCAGTACTCCTGATAGCTTCACGAAAAGCAGCAATATTAAACACTCCCGCAGCAACCATTTCTTCAACCTTGTCAATATCAATAGGCTCAAGAAATTCATGATTTCGAGCTTCATCACCAATCTCCTCGCGCCTCCTAATTTCATCATCACTAACCGGTTCAAGCCTCACAGATCCAGCTTCAACAACACCATCAAGCTGAGCTGCCGCAAAAAGCCTTAAATCCTCAACACTCAAAACCCCCATACGAACCAAATTCATAGCATCAGTAAGCCGAACTCCTACATCAGCCAATGGCCCCATTACATCATAAAGCCTATGAGAATGAGCCTTGTCTCTTTCAGAAGCTACCTTCTCCAATGGACTAATCTTTTCCTCTTTCCATATATTCTCAAGGAAATACCTAGAAGCTAGATCGCCCCGGCCAGAAAAACCAAGTGCAAGACGTGCAGCAGCCACTTCCTGCTCATGCTGGTAGTCATCAAAATCCGCATCAACGTCGCCAATCCCTCTAAACCGACCTATACAAATTTTTTGAATACTATCTCTAGCAGAATAACGACCCTTTAACACTTGCTCCACTTTGTATTTCACATGCCTTGGTGTACCACCTTCATCTTCATAACCACCAACACACGCAATTATAAAGCCTGAACTCGCACCAGCTCTCCTATACTGTAAAACATGCATAGCCTCTCGCCAATCCATTGTCATAGCCCTAAGCTCCTCATCAGACATCATATGACACCTCATCACTCTTGCAGGCATACCAACAGGTTCCTCTCCTGCACGTCTTCCATAACTCCCCATAACTTTATCGAGCTGCGAAATAGACACTTCCTCATCACAATGAGCTTTAACCAAAGCCGAATCCCCTCCTCTACGTCGGAATTCCAGAACATGTCGGGCCTCCGGCAAAGTTGTTGTAATCAGCTCAAGATCCTCATCAGACACCGTATGCAACCTCATCATCCTTGCAGACATCCCAACAGGCTCTTCACCTGGTCGTCTCCCATAATCATCCACAATCTGATCAAGCTGATGCACTGTAACATTTTTATCCTCAAAAGCCCTTACAAGGCCAGACCTGCCCCCAGCCTCACGAAACCGTAACACATGAAGTGCCTCCTCTATCACCCTTAAATCTCCAATATACATACAGTGACACTGCACAACACCATCAGACAATCCCAAAAAATCAGCTCCTACATACTCATCCTTCATAACCTTCTCAAGCCTATCCGTCGAAATAGGTCTAGCCAAGTAATGCTCAATAACGCTAGAATCCCCTCCATGAAACTGCCTGAAAGTACGAACTCTTTTTGCAGCAGCTTTCTCTTGCCAAGTATATCTCCGATCCTCAGAAGAAATCACCTCATCCAAAACTTCATCTGATTCCCTATGATAATGCAAATCCTCCCTATACAATCCAAACATCTTACGCACCTTCCCAAAGTCTTCATCCATTTTCCTCGTAACATCCCAGTGACTCTCTCTAGTTTCACTTGCAACATCACTGTACCCCGACTCATCATCAGAGCCAACTATATAAGCTTCCTGGACATCCCTCTGAGCCTTCAAATCACGAATCTCGTCCCATTCTTTATCATGGTTTGGACGACCCACAGCAATCATATGTAACACACGAGCAACATGCTCTTCCGTCACCAAGCCCATAACCTGCGCATCTAACAAAGCTGCAATACCAAGAAACCTCGCAGTCTCATTAGTCATTCCTGGTATATTGGAATCATCATCTCTAACCAAACCACGCCGCGTTATCTCTCTAGGGATATGGATATTCAACAAAACACGTATTGCAATAAGTAAATTTTTCGGAGGATCCAAAGGGTCTCGCACCTTTGGTGCAAACAAATGAAAATACACCTGAGCAACCTCCTCGCTATAATGCCCCCCTTCATTCCTTAACCGTTTACTAAAACGCATATATCTCTCCAAAGGAGCAACATCAGTAGATTCATCTGCAGTAGACCCCTCTAATAAAGCAACTGGACTATGCGTAAGCAGTAAATTCCTACGATCCTCAATAAGTGGACGCATATAAGGATTACTTGCCCTAACTCTTTCAGTAAGAGGCAACGCAAGAAAACCTTCTCCTATCTCATCGAAATCTCCTGGAACAAGATTATCAGAATCTTTCGCCTCCATCCCTCTATTAACTTCCTCACCTCGTCCAATACCTAAAATCAAGTTCGCACCCGGATTACTGACAGATGCATCTTGTCCTTGCAATCTCGAAATAAACGCATTCCCAGGTCTGTTAGCCTCTATATGATTTCGGCAAAGACCTATCACCTCTCCATACCGAGAAAGCTCAACTTGCGACAACATATGAAGAAGAAAATCCAAAACCCTTATCCCCCTGACAACATTATAAACAGCATACCATCTAGCAACATCAGTAGTAATTTCACAAGCCTCCTGAATCCCCACCCCCTGATCAACCAACCTATAACCAGAAGCCTTGTAAAGCTCAATCGCATGTACGAAATAAGGACCAGCCATAACACTAAATCTCTCGATCAATTCCGCACTTTCAGGACATAGTCCCAAACACAGTTCAGATTCAGCAAGTCTGCTATGAACTCTTTCCACTTCAACCGACGCCACCCCTAGAAAATTTCGTTTTGCTATCCCATAAGGAACAACAGGCCTAGAAAAGATTATCCCTGATAATTCGTCTTCTTCATCAACCCTAATCTCAGCTGTCACTCCACTAACCTCTTCACCATTAACAGACGTAATCACAACACTTTCTTCACCAACTTCCCCGATCCCAAAAACATCATCATCACGACCCCCAATACCTGGAACAGTAACAACATCACCAGGCTTCAACTCCCCCCAAACCTCCGAAATATCATCACTAGAATGAGTTCTTCTATCAACATATCTGTCAGTAGCGACAACCTCCATACCATCGTATCCAATATCAAAAGCTGCTGCCAAATCTTCATTCTCATTAAACCACCATGGCCTCTCACCATCCATCCCATATAGGTTATCACATATCCTAAGAGCAACTTGAGCAGCCACCAAATGACCATTCCAAACATCACCATAAGCCTCATCGCATCTTCTATACAAGTCAGTAGCCCTATCTACAACAAATCCTGCACGAACCCACATAGGCATCCTCTCCAATAAATCCACAACATCATCATCATCCAAAACAGCAGTACTGCCAAAACGATCAATATTATCCAAAACAAAAATCATAATCTCCGCATTCTCACGACCATCGCCAAACACATCAACAACTTTTTCATAAAACTCAGCTACCAAGGGATTCGACAAATCGTACTCTCTACCAGCAAGCAATTCATCAGAAGCACAATTCCCCATACCAATAGCAATATCCCTCAAATTCGCTTCAATAGTACCAAGATGCATCAAAAAGGGCTCTCTAGTAAGTGACTCCACCGCCCCCTTGATATGCTTCATCCAATCCAAAGCAAATTCAAAAGGATTATCATATTCTTTATCTTTCAAAGCAGGCAAAACAACATCAGTCATAAAATCCATCGACACATCATACCAAGACCCCCCATACTCAGAAGTCTTAGTCGAAATCAGATATCCAGCAACGATTTCCTCAAGAGTCAACTTACGACCTCTCAAAACAGCAGGAGAAACAACAAGTCTATCACCATCTCTATCTAAACTCCCTGCCCGCATAACCTCACTGCCTTCTAAACCTCCTAAATACCTATGAAGAAAATATTCAAACCCATCACCACGGCCTCTTCTCCTCTCATGATCCAACATAAAACCACCATCAAACTTCCACAACTCACCAGTATCAGGCCTGAAACCCCATTCTGGTTCCACCAAATAACGCTTATTAAAAGGACCATCCCACATAGGCAATTCCAACGGACCATGATGAGTAGTCACCAAGCTTGGCTGTGCAAAACGATGCCCAGTCTTCTCACGCGCACTTCCCACCTCGCTAGCAACAGAGTCACAAAAAGAACGCCAAGACCCCTCGTATTCATCAAACCGCCAACTCCCATATGCTTCCTGCAAAAAAGCTTTCTCCATAGCAGGAGTCCAATCTTCGGCATATTCAGATTCAATTTCAGGTAAAAAATCTTCTTCCCCTTCTCCCAAATGTCGTCGACGAACACTTCTTCGCATTTTTTCTAAATTAACAACAAGGCCCTGAATTAAAACCCACATATACAAACGTGTCAACTCTCGCCAAACCATAAATCACTCCACCTACCCCATTCCAACTTGACACCCTGAGCCATACATGTCAAAACAATCATTTTTTTACCCAATTCACCTCTCCTCTCGCCTTTTCACACTTTTTCAATTAAAATCCCATTAGCCGTTTCGCGCAGCGAAACTCCATCTCTACAAACTGCAAGTTGCAAGTTGCTAACTCTAACAACATGAAATCCGTAATCCTAGCCGGAGGCGCCGGAACAAGACTTTGGCCCCTCTCAACAGAAGAAAAACCCAAACAATTCCACAGCCTGGTCTCAGATAAAACCATGCTCCAGGAAGCATACGACCGAGTCGCTTTTCTCGAGCCAGAAGATATTTACGTTGCAACCAACGCCAAATATTTCAAATACGTCTGCCAACAACTCCCAGACCTACCTCAAACCAATATCATCATCGAACCAGCACTCCGCGACACAGCAACTTGCATAGGTTTTGCAGCAGCAATAATAGAAAAAAAACACCCGGAAGAAGTCATGGCAATAGTTTATGCCGACCACATGGTTCAAGACAAAGAAGAATTCGCCAGAAAACTCCGCGCAGCCGAGAAACTCGCCCTCCGCGACCACACCCTCAACATCGTCGAAGTCGAGGCAAAAACACCAAACACCAACTTCGGATACGTCGAAATCGGCGAAGAAATAGAACAAATCGACGGCGAGAGCGTCCTAGCTTTCAAAAAATTTACAGAAAAACCCGACGCCCGCACAGCTCAACAATACATCGACTCAGGCAACTACCTTTGGAACACAGGCTACTACGTCTGGAGAGTCGCCGACATACTCGACAGATACAAACGCCACCTCCCCGAAACTTTCAAACGTCTAATGCGAATGCAACTCGCCCTCGGAACCGACCACGAACAAGAAATCATCGAAATGGCCTACCCCGAGTGCGAAAAAATCTCCATCGACTACGCAATCATGGAAAAACTCGCCCCTGAAGAAGTACGAATCTTCCCCGCCCAGCTTGGCTGGAGCGACATCGGCACTTGGGAGACGCTATTCAAGGAGTTACATGATGGAAAACCAAACGTCATCAAGGGCGCTGTCCAAGAGCTCGATAGCAAAGGAAATCTCATCTATAACTATTCAAGGAAGCAGCGGATCCACGTACTAGGCCTACAAGATACGGCAGTTGTAAACACCGGAGAGGAGATCGTGGTTTGTCCACTCACGAAGAGTCAGGACGTGAAGAAGTTGCAGAAGTGAGAACTTGTTGGAAAAGTCGGTTTCGAAGTGAAATTTTCAACAAGTTCTAAGCTTGATTTTCAAAAGAAAATTTGCTAAAATCTTAGACGGATCATGAGGAAGTCATATGGCTTAAGGTTCTGCCCTTAGGCGGTATGGCTTCATTTTTTATACTCAATAATATGTCTTGCATCCATAAGGTAGTCTAATTTCCCTTGAGCCGCTTTTTTCAACAATGCAGAACATGATCTGGGATGAGGCGATAAAACACCCTCAAGCTTATTTCTTCTCCGCAAATACTTTACTAAGCAAGCAAAATCACCATCCCCAGATACAATTAATGCTTTGTCATATCTCCTATAATCATGCATGGCTTGTAATACCATTTCTGCATCAATATTACCCTTTACTTTGCCATAATTATCCTTCGTAATCTCCTTAAAACGCATTACAAAACCAGCTTTTCTCAAATTTTGATAAAGCCCCTGATATTTAGGCAAATAGCCTATAAAAATATATGCTACTTTTATAGAATATTTTTCGAAAAGATGCTTGCGAAACTCTTTATAATCAAATTCCCAACCCAGCTCACGAATGCCAAGGTTCAAATTTTGACTATCAATAAACGCAAAATTGTTCTCTTTTTTGTAAGTCATAACCTGAAGCTAACACATCAACCTTAAATTTTTCTTAAAAAATCACGCCCGAATTCCCCTTTCTTTTCAGAACCCCATAAGGTAAAGTATTTTCGCTCGAAATCCGAAATTCGACATTCCAAATTCCATATTCGAAATCCGATATTCGGCATTCCATATTCGAAACCCAAACATGAAAACTCAAACAAAACCTAAGCCTTGGGGAAAAGAGATTTGGTTCGCACAAACCGACGCTTATGCCGGTAAGATTTTAATCATAAAAAAAGGCCACAGATACTCACTCCAATATCATAAAACAAAATCAGAAACCCAATACGTCCTCTCGGGCAAGGTCAAAATGACAATCGGGCAATCAGAAGACAAGCTCGAAGACGTGATCCTCAGCCCAGGAGACAAACTCGACATAACCCCGGGCATGATCCACCGAGCAGAAGGCCTTGAAGATAGCGAAATTTTCGAAGTCTCCACACCAGAACTGGACGACGTGGTTAAACTAGAAGACGACTACGGCCGATCAGGAGAAGGGAACGACGAGGAAACCGATCGCCAATTAGCCAAAGGATCCTCTGAGAAATGTAGTTTCGGGACGAAATTTACTCCAATTTGTGCGAAGGAGGCAAAGCGCGAGGAAGGCGTATCAGGTAGCGATACATCGACGAGCGATAAGCCTCCTGCAGCCAAATTGGATAAATTGCAGTCGGAAGTACATTTCTCAGAGGATCCTAAACAAGAATAAAATTTTCATATAACAGGGCGGCCAAAGGCCAGCCCCCATACAAATCAAACGTTTTGCGAAGCAAAACACCATACTGCAATCTGCAATCTGCAAGTTGCAAGCTAACAAATCTAACATGAAAAAATACCTAACCTGGCAACTGATCGCGATCTTCACACTTGCCGCAGTCCTCGGATTCGTCTCACTCCCTTACGAATACCAAGAAAAATTCCTTCCTCAAGAATCAGAATTCCTGCAAGAAACCAAAATCAACCTCGGCCTCGACCTCCAAGGAGGAACCCAACTCGACTACAAAATCGACCTTAGAGACGTCGACGAAGCCGACCGAGACTCAATCGTCGAAGGCGTCAAAGAAGTCATCAGTAGACGTGTAAACGCCCTCGGAGTCTCAGAACCTAACATTTACATCTCACACGTCGCCGACGAATACCACATCATCGTAGAACTCGCCGGAATCAAAGACCTCGACGAAGCAAAAGAAACTGTAGGGAAAACCATCCAACTCGAATTCAAAGAACAATCCGACGACCTTGAAGAAGACCAAAAAGCAGAAAGAATGGAATACGCCGAGATCGCACTTGAGCGCGTACTTGACGGCGAAGACATCGAAGTCGTGGGAACAGAAGAAGAATTAGCTTATCCGGGACTCGCCTTCTACACCGAAGACGACATGAAATCGTCAACTCTCATATCAGAAAGCCTGCTCGAAGGCCTCGAAGATTACTCAGCCGGAGATATCGTCCCATACGTCATAGAAGCCACTGACGGCTATACATACGACCTGTCAGGGGAAATGGTAGAATTCACAGCTTACATGATAGTCGAGATAACAGAGCATGAATCCAAACCAGACAAAGAAGTCCAAGCAAGTCATATCCTAATAGGCTGGGAAGATTCAACCTCAGCCGCAGACCGCACACAGGAAGAAGCTCACGAATTGATATCCGAAATCCTTGAGCAAGCAGAATCAGGAGAAGATTTTGCTAGCTTGGCGGAAGAATATTCAGAAGATGGCGGAAGTTCATGGGATGGCGGTCAATTGGGATACTTCGGATACGGCATGATGGTGGAAGAGTTCGAGGAAGCCGCTTTTGAGCTGGAGATAGATGAAATTTCAGATATCGTGGAAACCGAATTCGGATACCACATAATCAATGTTACGGATATACGCGATGAAGGAGGAACCATAGACACATATTCCCTTAAGAAAATTTCTTACTCGACAATACCGGACTCATGGGAAGCTACTGAATTAACTGGAGAACATTTCGTGCACGCAGATGTTGCTTTCGATCCTAACTACAGTCCGTACGTATCGATCGAATTCAACGATGAAGGTGCAGAGCTTTTTGAAGAAATAACAGGTAGAAATATCAATAAACCGTTAGCTATCTTCGTCGGAGGTGAACTTATTTCGGCACCAAACGTCAACGACAAGATTTCCGGAGGCAGCGCCATCATAACAGGTGACTTTTCAGTAGAAGAAGCCACAAACCTCGCACGCGACCTAAATACGGGAGCAATCCCCGCACCGATCACGTTGGCAGGCCAGTACACAATCGGTGCATCGCTCGGTGAAGAAGCGTTGGATAGCAGTTTGAAAGCCGGCCTCATCGGACTCCTTATCTTAGCACTTTACATGATCTTGTACTATCGCCTACCAGGTCTGATGGCAAATGTCGCACTCGGTATTTACGCAATCATTCTTATTTTTGCCATAAAAATCGCGCTCCCAATGCCAATAGCCATAATCATAGGGCTCGCAATATTCGGCATTGTTACAGCAGTAATATTAAAATCTCATGACTCCGGCTGGGAGAAATTCATCTCGTTCATACTCGCATGTTTCATTCTGTTCTTCATGGCATTTGTATTCTCCAGCGCACTCACGCTAACGCTTGCCGGTGTTGCAGGTGTAATCCTGTCTATCGGTATGGCAGTAGATGCAAATGTTCTTATTTTTGAAAGGATAAAAGAAGAACTGCGAAGTGGAAAACCTCATGCTCTTTCAATCGAAACAGGTTTCCAAAGAGCCTGGGACTCAATCCGTGACTCAAACTTCTCCTCACTCATCACTTGCGGAATCCTGCTTTATTTCGGCTCATCAATCATCAAAGGATTCGCATTCAACCTAGCCTTGGGTATTTTGATCTCAATGTTCACAGCAATCACAATCACAAGGACATTCCTCAGAAGTACAATAGGCAAAAAAGCCCTCGAAAGTGACTTTTTATTCGGAATCAACCGCGAGAAAAAACCTCGCAAATTCGAATTCATCAAAAACAGCAGAATTTGGGCAACATTCTCCGGAATCCTCGTCGGCATCGCACTTCTCGCAATACCAATCTTCGGACTAAACCTCGGACTAGACTTCACAGGCGGAACCTTGATGGAACTTAAATTTGAAGAAGAAGTGGCAACAGACGAACTTGCCGAAACAATAGAAAACGCCAAAAACGAACTCAACAGCCCCGACACCGAATTCGTAGCTGAAATGGAAAGCACAAGCATCATGCTCGAGGAAACCGACGAACCTGCTTACGAAAGCACCCCTGAAGAAACGACCGAATTCGGCACACCGATAATCGTCGAAACCGGCGACGGAAGCTTTATCATAAGAATCAAACACATCTCAGAAGAAACCCACGAATTCCTCCTCGAAAAATTCGAAACAAACCACGGAACCCTCGAAGAAATCAGATTCACAACAGTCGGCCCAACAATCGGCGAAACCCTCAAGAAAAAGGCAGTAATCGCACTGGGCATCGCACTCATTATGATCGTCCTTTATATCGCATTCGCCTTCCGCAAAGTACAACGCAAAGTCGGCGCATGGCGATTCGGAGCCTGCGCTATCGCAGCACTGGCTCACGACACGATAATCATACTGGGAATATTCGTACTCCTCGGACAATTCATGGGAGTCGAGCTAGACGCACTTTTCATCACAGCTCTCCTGACAATCCTCGGATTCTCAGTCCACGACACAATCGTGGTATTCGACAGAACCCGTGAAAACTTGCGCCGCGGCGAATACTCAACATTCGAAGAAACAGCAAACGCAGCCCTCAATCAAACCCTGGCTAGATCAATAAACACCTCTATATCGACATTATTCACTCTTGTCGCACTATTCATGTTCGGAGCAGCCTCAATCCACTATTTCGTACTAGCCCTCATACTGGGAATCTTGGTAGGTACTTACTCATCGATCTTCGTGGCTACGCCGCTGTTAGTTTGGTGGCAGAAGAAAACAGAAGACTAGGAGAGTGGAGACCTGGAGACTAGAAAAGACGTGGATATATTTCACGTCTTTTGTCCTTGCCAGAAAACTCATCCACACCTAAAATACAGGTTGTAAATACGCGCCCGTAGCTCAATTGGATAGAGCGCCGGTCTTCGGAACCGGAGGTTATAGGTTCGACCCCTATCGGGCGTACCACAAAAAAACAACATAATGAACATCAAAAGATCACTTATGGAAGAGGCTAGAAGAATAGTTGCTTCAGGAAAAGCAGATGGTTTATTATTTAAGACTAGTGATTTAGACGCTGCTTGCAAACTAACCGCAGAAGCAGCAGCAAGACCATATAGCGCTACATCACCCCACTCCCCAGAAGGCAAAGCACTGGCAGCAGCAGGAGCACGAGGTACAGTCCTACAATCACCTCATCGTATAGGATCCGGCATGCAATACGACTCTAGGCCAAATTATTTCCCCGAAGAACAACCAATAAAAACAGCCAGAGACTCAGTCCAGCAATCCATCCATCGCCTCGCAGCATAAAGGATCTACAAACTGCCAGCATACTATCAACCGTTTTTCGCTTCGCGAAAAACACCATCACTGCAATCTGCAAGTTGCAAGTTGCAAGCTACTATAAACTCGTTTTGCGAAGCAAAACTCCATCACTGCAATCTGCAAGTTGCAAGTTGCCAGCTACTATAAACTCGTTTTGCGAAGCAAAACTCCATCACTTCTCATTTCTGCTTTCTGCTTTCTCACTACCTCACCCTCTCCGCAACATCTTCAATCCCATAAACCGAATCCACATCAGTCAAACCATCAGGCCCTCTTACAACAAAAACCGGCACATCTTTACCTCCCCACGATTCAACATGAAACTCCCCTATCTGAAAACCTATTTCACTCGTCCTTTCAACATCTAACCCCATCGCTCTCAAAGCTTTAACAGCCTCATCAGCCTTCGGGATATTACTAACAAAATCTCCTACTACCTCACCACTCACAGCAAAATAAACTTTTTCATCACACTCCTCCTCACTATCATCTTCATCACACAAGTCCATACTTATATCAAAATCCTGAATAGCCCGCGCCCCAAAAGAACAAAGACTCGTAAGATCAGTATTTGCCTCCTCTACAGAAGAAAAACTACGAAATTCAATACTATCCTCCGCAAAGACAGAAGTATTCCTCCCACTCGCATATTTAATCCCAAATCGTGATGTATCCAAAGTCACTCTTAACGACTGCTCAAGTGTACTTCGACATTCAATACTGTTTTTGAAAGCTACCCAACAATCCACCCCTTCATGCTCCCCAATACACTGCGCCAAAGCAAGATTAGCATCCATATATCCCAGCTTATCTGTCGGCAACTCTTCCAAAACAACAGAAGGCCCTTTCGGCTTCAACTTAGCAGTCGTAACCATGCGACCTCCTAAACCATTACTCTGAATTAAAACTTCTTCCTCAGGATCACCAGAAGAATCTACCGGAGCAGGTTCAGAAACCGGCAAATCACTACATCCAACAGAAGGAACCATCGGCCCTCCAGACGGAGTCATAATCCAAGCCCCACCAAGCGCAGCCAGAACACAACCCATAGCTCCCAAACCTCGTTCTACCCTTTTATTCATAAAGAAAAATTATAGACAGCCAGAATAACACATAATACGCAGAAGTCAAGCCCGACATCACGTTTTAGGCTCTAGGCATCTAGGATGCTAGGGTTGATATTATAACTGTTTTTGCGACAGCAAAAACACCATCACTGCAATCTGCAAGTTGCAAGTTGCCAGCTACTATAAACTCGTTTTGCGAAGCAAAACTCCATCACTTCTCATTTCTGATTTCTGCTTTCTCACTGACTAAGAATCCCCCACAACTCCATACAAATATCCCCCCTATCACGATCACCTTCAGGTTCGAACTCGCTACCCTCTTCTTCCGTTAAAATCCCCAACTCAAACGCCAAATCGACGTATCCCGCATACCAAGCAGTAGGCCAGGTATCGGTATAAGGCATACCTCCCCTCACATCCTCATCTTCATCCACCTCATAACCATAAACCACAAGAAGCATCTTCAAGGCCTCAACCTTATTCACCGTCTGCGCAGGATAAAAATTCCCATCCCCATAACCTTGAACCCAACCCTGTTCCTCGGCATAACAGACATATTTCGCATACCAATCATCCTCGACATCATCAAAACATCCTTGATACTCGTCTTCATCAGGAGTAATCCCCTGCCCTTCGATCAAAATTTTCAATAATTCAGCTCGATTCACAGTTTGATCAGGATAAAAATTTCCATCATCATACCCTTCTATAATCCCCAGCGCCCAAAGCTCCATAACAGCATCATACTCCTCATCAGAGCTATTTAAATCACCAAAAGAGAAAGCAGTAGTATATCCCGCAATCTCCTCAGATGTAGCCAAAAGCCCATCATATTCGTCATAAGCCTCAACCATAAAATAATAAATCGAATCCGACTCAAGCTCATCCGCCGTATACACCGTAGTCCAAGCACGATCAACAACATTCTCCGAATCATACTCCAAAATTTCCTCACCCATATAAACAACATAACAATCGATATCATACCCCGTCAACCTGTTCCAACTCACAGTAATCGACTCATCATCATAATAAGAAACCGACAAAGTCAAGTCACTACTCTCGTAAGTCGCATCTACATCCTCTCCAACCTCATCACCTTCTTTCTCCTCTTCCTCAACCTCAACCTCCACATCCGAACTCGCCACCTCTTCCTCCTCCTCAAAATCACCAAACTCCGCAGAATAATAGTAAGCATGACCAACATCAAAAGTCCTCGCCCCACTCGCTGCATCCGAATCGATCGGAGAAACCAAAACATAAATTTTTTCCCAATCACTCGCCTCCTCAAAAATAAACTCACCATAAGTATCCCCTATTTCCGAACTTTCCTTTTCAATAGCATCCAAATCAAACTCACCCTCATCATCCATAGGCACAAAAGTCACACCCATCTCAATATCACTCCCTTTTGTAATAGTAAATTTAAAATCATCATACCCATCAGGCGTCTTAAAATTAATATAATTAGTCCCATACAAAGCCGGCCTCATCCCAGGCAAAGGCATTTGATCAACAACCGAAGCAGCAAACCACTCCCTCATCATATGAACATCAGGATAAAGATCACCCTCTTCATAAGATTGATCATGCGTCAAATTCCAGATCGCAAACTCACGATAAACCTCCGAAAGCTCATCTCCCTGCTCCTCAATCCAATTATCAACGGCCGTATAAACATTAAAAACATTCCTAGCCCCCACATAATCCATTTCAAAAAAATCTTCCCAAATCTCCACCATCATCTCATCATTTTCATAATACTCGGTCAAAAATATTGGCCAAATCGAAAGAGCATACTCAAAAAGCGTCCCCGACGGAATAACTCCTGCAAAAATCGAATAATCTGGATACGTAAAGAAGTCATACAAATAATCAGCATAATCATTTATATCTGGATAAACATACTCCTCAGTCCAAACCGCAGTCGCCTCGGCAAAATTCAAATCCTGATAACTTTCCAAAAAATAAGGATCATAATTAAACTGAATAC
This sequence comes from uncultured Candidatus Peribacteria bacterium, assembly GCA_964538865.1. Lineage (GTDB taxonomy): Bacteria > Patescibacteriota > Gracilibacteria > UBA1369 > UBA12470 > CAZIHU01. Next base: position 2,383 of record CAZIHU010000013.1, on the reverse strand, counting down.
AATGCATAAACTCATGCGCAACAGTCACCTTCATAAGATCATCAGAAAGCCACGGATCAATAGCAAAATAAGGAGTCAAATCCGTAAGCACAGAAGTAAGACCGGTAGTCCCCTCCCCCAAATACTCGTACTCATCATCAAGAATTATCGGAATATAAGGATAAGTCGCACTATCTGGAATCGGCTGATCAAAACCAAGCTCATCAACCTCCAAATCCCAAGAATACTCAGCATACTCAGCAATATCCTCAACAACATCAGCAATTCCATCTCCATCCGCATCAGGCTGAACATAAATAATATAATCAAACTCAATCTGAAAATGCTCGGTCAAAATCTGATAATCCTTAAATTCACCGGTCTGGATTTCAGAAGTAAAATCGAACGCATAAGTCAAAGCTGAAACCGGAAGTAAAGCTGTAATGAAAGCACTGAGGACAAGTTTTGAGATTTTTGTTTTCACGAAAGATACTTTATCACAAAAAAATCGAGTATACTATCGACATGTCATACGCAGAAATCCTCTTAAATCAGAAGTACTCCTTAAAACGAAAATCCTTCACTTATAAAGTCCCAAAAGGTATGAAAGTGAAAAAAGGTTCCCTCGTGATTGTTCCGTACATGAAACGGAAAGTAGGAGGCGTAGTTTTGAAAACCACAAACGAGAAACCCGATTTCAAAACGCGCGAAATCCTCGAACTTAATCCGCTTTACCCTGCCCTCCAGGACTGGCAATTGAAAACAGTACAGTTCATCTCCGATTATTACCTCGCCAATCTCTACAAATGCTTCAAACTTTTCCTCCCCAATAAGATCTGGAATCTGAAAGGAAAAAACGAAATCCCAAAAGCGAAACAAGACAAACTTAAAGCCCCAAAACTCAAATTAACAAAAGCCCAGAAATCCGCACTAACAACCATCGAATCAGAGATCGCGAACAAGTTTCTTATACATGGCATCACAAGCTCAGGCAAAACCGAAATCTATCTTCAACTCGCCTACAAACTCGCAAAACAAGGCAAACAAACCCTCATACTGGTTCCAGAAATTTCCCTCACACCCCAACTCACCAACTATTTCAAAAAAGTATTCGGCAACCAAACAGCAATCCTCCACTCCCAACTAACCGAAAAACAGCGGGCAATCGAGTGGCTCCGAATCGCAGAAGGCCAAGCCCAAGTCATAATCGGCCCCAGATCAGCAGTGTTCTCCCCCTTCAAAGACCTCGGCACCATAATCCTCGACGAGGAACACGACCGAAGCTACAAACAAGACCAAGAACCTCGATACGACACCCGAAAAGTCGCAGAAAAAATCTGCAAGCTGCAAGCATGCCCCGCAAGCGGCGGGGTTGCAAGTTGCAAGCTGATTCTGGGATCCGCAACCCCATCCGTCGAAAGCTACCACCAAATCAAAAAGCGCATCCACCTCCCCGAACGCATCGGCAAAACCCCTCTCCCAGAAGTAGAAATCATCGACATGCGAGAAGAACTCAAAGCCCGAAACTTCGGCATCTTCAGCGACAAACTCCTGGAAAAACTTGGAAAAACCCTCAAAAAAGGTCACCAAGCCATCCTCTTCCTCAACCGCCGAGGCACAGCCTCCTCACTAACCTGCCGAGAATGCGGTTTTTCCCCAGAATGTGAAAACTGCTCAGTCCGGATGACCTATCACCGCGGTGAAACACTCATCTGTCATCATTGCAGCAATAAACGCAAGGCCCCGGTCGCCTGCCCAAACTGCGGAAGCATTTATATAAAAACCATCGGGATCGGCACACAACGAGTCGAACAAGAAATTTGTACGCAATTCCCGGATGCCCGCATTCTAAGGGCCGATCGCGACACCGTAAAAACCCGCCACGACTTCCCAAAGATCTATAAAACATTCAACGAACACAAAGCCGACATCCTCATCGGAACTCAAATGATCGGCAAAGGCCTCGACATCGAAAAAGTCGACCTCGTCGCAGTAATTCTCGCCGACATCGGCCTCCACATCCCCGATTTCCGTGCCCAAGAACACATCTTCCAAACCTTAACTCAAGTTGCAGGCCGCGCAGGTCGCCGAAAAGACCAAGGCTCAGTAATAATCCAAACCTACGTACCCGACAACTTCGCCATTCAAGCCGCTTCCCAGCACGATTACGAGAAAATGTATGAAAACGAAATCACAACACGCAAAAAACTTTCCCTTCCCCCTTTCACCTCAATGATCAAGCTTACATACGTCGACCCCAGCTTCGACCGCGCCAAGAGAAAAACCAAGGAAGCACAAGATAAGCTCGGAGGAACCTGCGCCCCCGCCCTAATCGCCAAAAAACACGGGAAATACCATTACAACCTCTTCTTAACAGGAAAAAATCTCGATAAAGAAAAAATCC
>CAZIHU010000012.1:0-41980 GCA_964538865.1 uncultured Candidatus Peribacteria bacterium | reverse complement strand
TTTGATGTTAAAGTATTAATTATATACCATAAAACCACCCCGATTAACAGGAGTCCGGCTGGACAATTGTACCGAGTGAGTGTGCGATAGTATTTTCCGCGTTGACGTATGCCGAAATATGTTCCACGTCTTGCCTCCACGGCTGTCCGTACTGACGCTCTCTGGGTCATCAAAATCAGCACTTTGTCAGTGCTATTGGGCGCAAATCAGAATTTCATTCTGTTTGCGCTGTGGTGCCGCGGGAGAGACTCGAACTCTCACGGGTTTAACCCCACTGGTTCCTAAGACCAGCGTGTCTACCAATTCCACCACCGCGGCGTCTAGCCGCCCTATTATCGACCGCCTCTAGTGTTAAGTCAACAAAATTTCACGTGGATTTAACTTATCCCATCACACAATCTATAATCAGCTATCAAAGTATCCAGTTTGGTTTGTAGATCCAGTGATTCCCAGAGAGCTGAGTGATCCGGGTGTTGTTGAGTGATAACCACAGCATCTTGCATTTTGTTTATGGCTGTTTGCATCTCTCTTTCCCATGTACCCATGTCCGTTTGATGTCTCGCCAAGCTGGCTCTTCCGTAAGCTAATCTAGCTTCGGCCATTAGTATATTGACATGTTGCCACGGGTCTGTCGCCAAGTTCTTTAAACCGCGTGCTTCGTATAATGCATTGTCAGGCTCTACCCCTGCAGGCATTTCTCGAAGTCCTCCTTTCATCGCTTCTCCTGCGCTTGCTGCTAAATCATACAATGCTTTTGCCAGCAATGTTGTCCTTCCTTCGAAACATAACTTTCTTGCCTCCTTTGCCGCTTCAGCTCGTCTTGTTAGCGCGATTCGATAAAATCTATCTGTCTGCGCCTGTTCCATGCAATTTGCAGCTATTGCGCTCTCGATATTTGCTGCGCCTTGTAATGCGAACATCAGAACTTCGGGATCTGATCCTGCAGCTGAGATCGCGCTCATTATTGCAGCTTCTATTTGTTGAACACTTGTAGGTCCCGGCGTTGATAGCAGGTGATTTGCAAGATCTATGTAAGCTGTTGCCTTGGCTCTTGGCTCCTGAGCTACTTCAATCGCTTCTTGAAGTTCGGCCATTTTTGCTCCTCCTGCTAGTGCTTCCGGCATGATAATTTGATTTAAAATATTGGAGGTTTTTTTACCATATAATCATATTTTTTGCAAAATTATTATCAAGGTGATATTTTAAAGTGGCTTTAACCAAAACAAATATGCCACCAAAAAAGACCAAAAAGAAAAAAACCACGCCTGTCACCACAACTCGTCCTGTTAGCGTCGAGTTCAATATCGGTGAATTCGAAACAATGAAGGATTTTATTAAGTATATTTCTTCTTTTAAGAGGGTTTTTGTTATGAATTTTCTTGCGGGGACGGCTCGTGGGCTTGGTTTTATCCTTGGTGCGACGGCTTTTCTTGCGTTGGGTGGTTATATTTTGAGTCAGTATCTTGTGAATATTCCTTTTGTCGGGGAGCTTTTTACCAATATCGACGTGTGGCTTAAGTCGAATTTGGATTCGTATTAGGTTGGAAGGTTGAATATCGAATGTAATTCAGGCCTGGCGGCTGAGTGTTAGTTGGTGTATTTTGTATCTCGCCTCCTCCCCTATTGTCAAAACTATGTCTTTCGTACATCTTCACAACCATACTCACTACAGCCTGCTCGATGGATTAGGCAAGGTTGATGAGTATGTACAGCTTTGTAAAGATTTTTCCATGCCTGCCATGGCTATAACGGATCATGGTGCGATGTATGGTGCGATCGAATTTTATCAAAAATTCAAGGCAGCGGGGATTAAGCCGATTATCGGTTGCGAGGCCTATATGACCGATGATCGTTTTACCAAAGATGCATCTTCCAAGTACAGCCACCTCCTTCTTCTTGCGCAGAATAATAAGGGGTATGAGAACTTGATGAAATTGACGACTCTTGCGAATCTTGAGGGGTTTTATTACAAGCCTCGCGTTGATTTTGAGCTTTTGGAGAAATATTCTGAGGGCCTTATCTGTTCTAGCGCTTGCTTGAGCGGAGATATCCCGAAAGCTCTTTTGTCGGGTGATGATCTGAAAGCGAGGGAGCTGACGACAAAGTTTCAGAAGATTTTCGGGAAAGATTCTTTCTTTTTGGAGCTTCAACATCATCCTGAGATTGAAGATTGGATGATTGCGAATGAAGCTTTGGTTAAGCTTGCCAAAGAAACCGGGGCTCCGATGGTTGCTACCAACGATTGTCACTATGCAAAACCTGACGATGCAGATGCCCATGATGTTCTTTTATGTATACAGACGCAGAAAACGATCTTTGATGAGGATAGAATGCGTTATGAGGGTGATTTTTCGGTAAAATCACCTGAACGAATGGCTAAATATTTCAAAAAAGTCTCTGAGGAATGTATTGCCAACACCCTTGCTATTGCTGATAGATGCGAGCTTGAACTGGCTTTTGGCGAAAACAAGATTCCGTCATTCAAAACTCCGGGCGGAGAAGATCCTGATGCATATTTGCGAGAGCTTTGCGAGAAAGGTCTTAAGGAACGTTATGATAAGAAAAGCATGAAAGCTGCTAAGAAACGTCTCGACTATGAGCTTGGAATCATTAGCAAGCTTGGTTTCTCGACTTATTTCTTGATTGTTTGGGACTTTGTCAGATATGCGAAAGAACAGGGTATTATTGTTGGGCCTGGACGTGGCTCAGCTGCAGGATCGATTATTTCTTATTCATTGGGGATAACTGAGCTGGATCCGCTTCATTACAATTTGCTTTTTGAAAGATTTTTGAATCCGGCACGTGTTTCGATGCCTGATATCGATATAGATTTTGCCGATAATAGACGGGATGAGGTTCTTGCTTATGTTGTTGATAAATATGGTGAGGATAATGTGGCGCAAATTATTACTTTTGGAACTATGGCGGCGAGAGCCGCTGTTCGCGATGTTGGTCGCGCTTTAGGGCATTCTTATGCTGACGTGGACCGTATCGCCAAAATGATTCCTCCTCCTGTTTTGGGAAAACATGCTCCCCTATCCGAATCCACAAAAAATGATCCTGAACTTAGCAAGGCTTATGATAATGAAGATGCTTCGAAGAAAATTCTCGACATGGCCACAAAAATCGAAGGTACTATTCGTCATGCCGGCACTCATGCTTGTGCTGTGGTAATAGCTGATGAACCACTCACTCAGTACACTCCTTTGCAAAAGCCAACAGGTGGCAAGGAAGGGATCGTGACTCAATATTCTATGAAGCCAATTGCGGATCTCGGCCTCCTTAAGATGGACTTTCTTGGTCTTAAGAACTTAACGATTCTTCAAACCGCGCTCGGTATTGTTAAGAGGATCAAGGGTGAGGAAATCGATATTAACAATCTCCCGCTTGATGATGAGGAAACTTTTAAGCTTATGGCTGAGGGCAGGACTACCGGTGTTTTTCAGTTTGAATCCGGTGGGATGAAGAGATATCTCAAGGAACTTAAGCCGACCGCTCTTTCCGATCTTATTGCGATGAATGCGCTTTATCGCCCAGGACCGATGGAGTGGATTCCGAACTATATTAAGGGGAAGCATAATGAGAAGAAAATCAAGTATTTGCATGAGTCTCTCGAGCCAATTTTGAAAGAAACTCACGGTGTTGTGGTTTTTCAAGAACAGATAATGACTTTGGCGCAGGTTTTTGCCGGACTAGAGCTGGGTGAAGCTTATCTGCTGCTCAAGGGTATTGCGAAAAAGGATCCTGAAATAGTCCAAGAAATGAGACAAAAATTTATTGATGGAGCTTGTCAGAATGGACACACCGAAAAGTTGGCCAAAGATATGTTTGAGAAGGTTGTTGAGCCTTTTGCGGGTTATGGATTTAACAAGTCGCATTCCGCTTGCTATTCCTGTATCGCTTATCAAACAGCTTATATGAAGGCTCATTATCCTGTTGCTTTCATGGCGGCTCTTCTGAGCAGCGATTCTGATAATACTGATCGTGTTGTGATCGAGATAAATGAGTGTGAGGAGATGGGGATTAAGGTTTTGCCGCCGGATATTAATGAGTCTAGATCGAATTTTACGGTTGTTGATGATAAGACGATTCGTTTTGGGTTGTGCGCGATTAAGGGGATTGGTGAAAATGCTGTTTCTGAGATTATTGAGGTTCGAAATAAGGATGGTGCTTTTAAATCTATTGAGAATTTTGCTGAGAGGATTCCGGTTAAGATTTTGAATAAAAAGACTATGGAAGCGCTTGCTTATTCCGGAGCTTTTAATTGTCTTGGTGATGGAAAGCAAATTGCTGAGAGTGTCGAGGATATTTCGACTTTTGCCAAAGAAATTCAGTCCTCGAAAATCGATGGGCAGATCGATATGTTTGGAGGCGATGATTCTGCGATAAAGACTGTTTTGAAACTGAAGAAGGTGGAGCCGGCAATCGCATATCAGAAGCTTTTATGGGAAAAACAGTATCTTGGTCTTTATGTTTCCGGGCATCCTTTGCAGGGGCTTAAGAAGTATATTAAGAAAAAAGCTCTCGTTGTTGAAGCGATTACTAAGCGTGATATTGGTAAAAGGGTTCATATGTCGGGAATTGTGACAAGTTTTCGCAAAATAATGACCAAAAGTGGCAATTATATGGCAACTTTTGTACTTGAAGATCCAACCGGGAGGATTGATGCTATCGTTTTCCCGAGAACATTTCAGCAATATGGGCATGTTTTCGATGAGGATAAGTTGGTTGTTATGGGCGGTAAGCTCGACCATAGACGTGGGGATTTGCAGTTTTCTTGTGAGGAAGCTAAGTCCGTTTCGCTTGAGAGTATGATTGAAAATGCAAAAGAGGCTGGCTTTTTTGATCCGAATGAGAGAGTTACGAGGCAGGCGAAGAAACTGGAGTTAGAAGTCAGAAATCAGAAATCAGAAGAGGAGAATGTGGCTGATCAAATTGAAGATATTGATTTGGATGATGACGAGGATGAAGAGTGCGTCGAGCCTTATGTGATTGAGGTTGATGATGAGAGTAAGTTATCCAAAATCAAGAAACTTCTTACCGAAAACAAGGGGGATGGGCGGGTTGTAGAAGTACATCTTAAGTCAGACGAGGGAATTAAGAGGATTAAGGTGCCGTTTGAGGTTAATGTGACTGAGGGGGTCGAAAAGAAGATTGCATCTTGCAATTAAAATTTGATAAATAAGATCATCCGTGCGAAAATCATGGGTGATTTTTTAACTATTTAACTCTTAACTAACATGTATCGAACACACACTTGTAACGATTTGACCATGCAGCAAAAGGGCGAGAAAGTTACTCTATCTGGTTGGGTCAATCGCCGTCGTGACCATGGTGGGCTTATTTTTATCGATCTTCGGGATCGATATGGCACAACTCAAGTTGTTTTTGATCCATCTAATAATAAGGATTCGCATATTACTGCTGAGAGTATTCGGCCTGAATTTGTCATTAAGATGGAGGGTGCTGTGCGGCCTCGTCCTGAAGGGCAAGAGAACGCTGATATGGCGACAGGCGAGATCGAAGTTCTGGCTGATACCGTCGAGATTTTGTCACGGGCTAAGACTCCCCCATTTGAAATAGATCAGGACAAGGAGGTTGGTGAGGATTTGCGGCTTAAGTATCGTTATTTAGACTTGAGGCGTGAGCGCATGAAGAAGAATATTATGTTGAGGCATCGTTGTATTAAGATGATTCGGGATATTCTTGATAAGGAGGATTTTCTTGAGATTGAGACGCCGATTTTGATTAAAGGTACTCCGGAAGGTAGTCGTGAGTATATTGTCCCGTCTCGTTTGTATCCCGGGACTTTTTTTGTGCTTCCGCAGTCACCTCAGCAGCTCAAGCAGATGCTGATGGTTGCTGGCATGGATAAGTATTTTCAGATTGCGAGGTGTTTTCGGGATGAGGATCAGCGTGGGGATCGTCAGCCGGAGTTTACTCAGCTTGATTTGGAGATGAGTTTTGTTGAGGAGAAAGATATTATCGAGATTAATGAGAAAGTTGCGATTGAACTTCTTGAAGGGTTGATGCCTGATAAGGAGATTATGTTTAAACCTTTCAAAAAACTGACTTGGCATGATGCGATGGGTAAATATGGTAGTGATAAGCCTGATTTGCGTTTTGAGCTGCCTTTGTGTGATGTTTCTGACGTTGTTTCGGGGTCTGAGTTTAAGGTTTTTTCTGGGACTGTTGCGGATGGAGGGGTTGTAAAAGCTTTTCGAGTGTCTGGTGGAGCTGCAATGCCGCGAAGTGAGATTGATGGTTATGAGGAGCTTGCTAAGTCTTATGGTGCGAAAGGGCTTGCTTATTTGGCCTGGAAAGATGGTGAGATGAAGGGACCGATCGGCAAGTTTTTATCTGATGAAGAGATTGCTGGGATTAAAGAGCGGGCAGAAATTGAGGATGGAGATTTGCTTTATTTTATGGCTGATAAATTTGAACTTGCGTGTAATGTTTTGGGGGCGATTAGATTGAAAATTGCTGAGAAAATGGGGCTTCGCGATGACGATAAGCTTGCGCTTTGTTGGATTGTTGACTTCCCTCTTTTTGAATGGAGTGAGGAGGAAGGTCGGTTGACCGCTTCTCATCATCCTTTTACTTGTCCGAAGGATGAGGATGTGTCTTTGCTTGAGAAAGAGCCTGAAAAAGTTCGTGCTAAGGCTTATGACCTTGCAATGAATGGTGTTGAAATTGCAGGTGGGAGCATTCGTATTCATGATAGTGAGCTGCAAAGCAAGGTTTTTGATGCATTGGGTATCTCGAGAGAAGATGCGCAGAATCGTTTTGGGCATATGCTTGAAGCTTTTTCTTATGGTGCGCCTCCTCACGGCGGAATTGCGTGGGGACTTGATAGGTTTGTTATGCTTCTTGCTGATGAACCGAACATTCGCGAGGTTATTGCTTTCCCAAAAGATCAGAAAGCGAAAGATCTGATGACTGGAGCTCCGACCGAGCTTCCTGCAGAGCAAGTTGATGAAATGCACATTAAAGTTTTGCCGAAGGAGTAGGTTTGTGGTATAATTAACAGGAAGAAAACAAAAAATAATGAATTCATTTTGGATAGTAATTTTGGTTTTAGCCGGGCTGGGCTTACTCGCCTTCCTGATAGTCATGCTTATTAGGTGGCGTTTTAATTTGGGGCGCAGCTATAATATGGTTTTTCTCAAGATTAGAACTCCGAAAAAAGAGTCCAAGGAAGATCGTGAGAAGGAGCGTGATCAATTTTCGAGTGGGAAGGACTTTAAAGAGGTTTCGGCGATAATGAAGCAGTTTTATGAGGCTCTTTATGGGGTATATAATGTTAAATTTATTGATTTTCTTAAAGGACAGGATTTTCTTTCTTTTGAATATGTTGTTCAAGACGGGCTTATAGATTTTTACTGTGTTGTTCCTGCTAAGCTGGCTAATTTTGTAGAGAAGCAGCTCACTTCCTTTTATCCAGACTCTTATGTCGAACGGGTCGAGGATTATAATATTTTTAGAGAAGGTAATCGAGCGACCGGCACTTATATGAAATTATCGAAAGATCCTCTCTACCCTATCCGAACTTATCAGCACATGACTTCGGATCCGCTTAACAACATGACCAATATCATGTCGAAGCTTGGCAAAAAAGAAGCGGCGGCAATTCAATTCATGATAAGACCCGCCAAAGATGGCTGGCAAAAGCGAGGACGCAAGGTTGCGAAAGAGATCATGGAAGATAAACCTATGGGGTTTTGGAAAACTATTAATCCACTCACATGGATCGGTGCAATGATTAATTTCATGATGCGAGGACCTGCTGACGAGTATCTTGGCACTAAGCCTGATCAGCCCGGAGGACGAACCACACCTTTGACCGATGAACAAATCAAGGCTATTGAAGAGAAAAACACACAGATTGGATATGAAACGATTATCAGAATCGCGACTTCCGCTCCCACTATGACTGCTGCAAACGGCCTTTGTACCGTTTTGAGAGGAGCTTTTTCCCAATTTTCCAGTCCTGATAATAACGGTTTTCAATATACCCGCTATCACAGCGACAGATATTTGATTAAGAATTTTATTTATAGGCATTTCAGGAGAAATTGGACTCAAAGACTTTTCCGAAGGCGAATGGTCTTAAGCGCAGAAGAACTTATGAGTTTGTATCACTTGCCAGATGTTAAATACAACATGTCTCCTGCGATCAACTGGCAGAACTACAAGATCGCTCCCCCACCGAAGAATCTTCCCGAAGAAGGATTGCTTCTTGGACACAATATTTATCGTGGAGAGAAGAAAGAAGTGCGTATTAAGGATGATGACAGGTTCCGCCACTTCTATATCATTGGACAGACCGGTACCGGTAAATCTTCGACTTTGCAGGTGATGATTCGGCAGGATTTGGAAGAAGGCAGAGGTATTTGTGTGATTGACCCTCATGGACAGCTCGTTGAGGATATTATGCCTTTTATACCGCGAGAGAGGGCCGATGATGTGGTTTATTTCAATCCGGGTGATTTGGAACGTCCGCTCGGCATCAATTTGCTTGAGGCCCATACTGACGAGGAGCGGGATTATGTTGCGCTTGAAGCGATGAACATTATGATAAAGCTTTTTGATGAAGAGATATTTGGTCCGCGTATCCAGGACTATTTCCGTAACGGTTGTCTTACCTTGATGGCTGATCCGGAGGGTGGTTCTTTGACTGATATTGTGCGGTTGTTTACTGATGATGCTTTTCAGAAATTGAAAGTTGAACATGTTACGAATCCTATTGTTAAATCTTTCTGGCTGCATCAAATGGCTAAGACCGGTGCGCGTGAGAAACAGGAGATGATTCCGTATTTTGCTGCTAAATTCGGTGCATTCGTCACGAACGGCATGATGCGTAATATTATTGGTCAGGCGAAGTCTGCTTTTGATTTTACTGATGCGATGAATAACAATAAGATTTTGCTCATGAATCTTTCTAAAGGTGAGACTGGTGAGCTTAATTCGAAGCTTCTCGGTATGATTATTGTTTCAAAATTACAGATGGCAGCGATGAGGCGTCAAAATATGTCTGCAGAGGAGCGAAAGCCTTTCTTCTTGTATATAGATGAGTTCCAAAACTATGTTACTGACAGTATCGAATCTATCCTTTCGGAGGCGAGGAAATATCGTCTTAGTCTTAATCTCGCCCATCAGTACTTGGCTCAGCTGGAGGGCAGTGCTGCAAAAAAAGGTTCTAAACAAGTTTCTTTGAAAGATGCTATTTTCGGTAATGTGGGAACAATTATGTCTTATAAGATAGGTGCTCAGGATGCTGAGTTCATGGGCAAAGAAATGGCTCCTGTGTTCTCTGATCAAGATTTAATCAATATTGATAAATATAAGGCTGTGATGAAACTTTCGATCGACACACAGCCAAGTAAACCGTTCTCTATTGTCCCTGTTAATCCTTACCTTGTCGAAGGTGATCTCGAGGTTGGTGATGCGATCAAGCAGTTGTCTCGTTTGAAGTTTGGAAGGGATAAGGACTTCGTTGAGAGAGAGATATTTAGGAGGTTGGGGGCGGTGTTTGATAAATAGTGAGAAATCAGAAAGCAGAAATCAGAAGTGAGTGAGAAAGGGAGGAGTGAGAAGAGATGCGGTTTTGCATTGTGTTCTTTCGCTAGGGCTTCGGCTCTTTGAGCCTGCAGAGCCGCTCAGAACAAATGCAAAACCTTAGTGCAGAACGCTTATGAGGCCTGGACTTGTGGGCTGTTTTTTGCTATAATTATTAGATTTAAAAACAAAAATGCATTTATATCATTTTGACAAAGATCCGAAGTTTGGGAGGGGGCTTGTGTGGGCTGGTCCTGAGGAATCACGGGCTCCTGATAAAGTTGAAGTAAAGAGTGATCAAGGCAAGGCGACATTGGAATTTAAGCATTTGAAGAATGTTGATGATGCGACTGATGATATAAGCAGGCAGGAGAGGGATATACTCGAGGGGATAGATTCATTCAACAATAATGCTAATGACAGAGTTCGTAATTTTGTCACAGTTGGCAAATGGAAAGATTTGGGGCTGACTAAAGCTGTTCATGAATACCATGAAGACAAAGCGGCAGGCTTGATTGATAAAGAAACTGACTATGCTGCAGCTAAAATCACACGCTTGAGAAAGGGCTGGGTTAGGTTTTGGGGGGCTCCAGAATCCGCTTTGGCTACAGGCAAGTTAAGAGAGCTGAATGTCACTAAAGAAACTTTGGACACTGCGATTACTGAGGAATCTGATAGAGCAAAGAAATACGAGGCTCTCTTGGATCAATTTAGAAGTTCGAAAACCGGATTATTCAGCAAAAGGCTTGGTATGTTGGCGCGCAGAAAACTACTTAAGAAAGAGCCTGGGAAAGTTAAAGAGATGAAAAAGGCCAAAAAGAAAGTTACGGAAATTGCCGGTCAAACACGAGATCACTTGCGTGCTTACGATTCTCGCTTGAAAGAGAAGTATCGTTCATACGTGCAAGATGAAAAGAAGTTCAAAAGTTATGTCATGGCTTTTCCCGCTCTTGCTAATAATGAAGAGCTTGCTACTCATCTGGATAAATATATAGCTGCTGATCAACGCGATGAGTCTGGTAGACGTAACCCTGATAAAGGCAAGTTTCTTAAGAAAATCAAGGCTTCCACATTAACCAACGAGGAAAAAGAGGTTATGGAGGAGCTTTATGAAAAACTATTGACCAAAAAGGACAGGAAAATGCGTGAACTGCTTGACGCACGAAGTCTAGAAGAGGAGGTCAAGGATGTTAAGCCGGATCTACTTAGAAAATTAAATGAAGGACAGAGTTTGTCTCTTACGTACAATCGGTATTCCTATGTAGATGATGCCAAAGGGGATTATCGCAATCCAAGTAAAGTCACTCAAGATGCTTACGTTAAAAAGAGTGGCAATGAAGTGGTGCTTAGAGTTAGAAAAGCTTCTGTCGAATCTGAAGGAACAATAACCAGGGAGGCGAGAGAAAAGCATAGTAGTGGTGCGATAGGGCTAGCAACACATTCTTACAAGCCTACAGAACGAACTATTACGATAAATACAACTACAGGACACATTACTCATCAGGTCTTGGCAAAAGACGAAAAAGGTAATCCCGTTCAATTCACTGAACGAAGAGATAAGGCTTTAAAGGATATGAAAATTTCCGGAAAAATTAGTAAACGAACCTTAAACTCTTAATCTTATGGCAGAATTAAATATTTCAGAAATCAGAGATGCGATAGCAAACGCCACACACATACCTGAAGATAAAAAGTCTGACGTACTCAAGAAGCTTGATGCGCTTGGAGACACAGGCATGACTGAGGAGCTTTTTGATGCTGTTGAGGAATTACTCGAATTAGAAGCAAAACTGGCAAAAGAAAAGGCCGAGAGCGCTAAATCTGAACTTGTACAAGTTGAGAAAGAAATTTCAGAGATCGAAGATGAGCAAGCACCAGTGGTACAAGAGAAGACCAGGGAATATTATGAGGATTTGGATAAGGTCGCTGACGAAAATAAGCAGAATATTTCTAAGATCGAGGCCGATTTTGAAAAGGGTCTGGAAGGCGAACTCGAAAAAGGCTCTGATTCGGAAGCAGACGATATTCGTAAGAAACTTGGTATTTCTTAATCTCACGTATGCGCTCTACTATTATACAAGAACGTCGATTTCTAAGATTCTTTATCTCTAATCTGATGATAGGGATGATTGCTTTTTTCGGTTTTGTTCAGATTCCGCCGGAAGATCCTATTGTTGCCGTAGCCGATGAGGTTACGTATCCATACACGCAAACTTTTACAATAAGTGCTTACTACTCCCCTCTTGAGGGTCAGAATTATTATGTGACTGGGAGTTATGAAGGCGATATATATTTGAATGGAAATGGTACTAACGGTGCTGATGGTACTGAGGTTTATCCTGGAATGATTGCGGCTCCGGGTATTTATGATTTCGGGACTAAGATTTATATTCCGGGGATTGGGATGACTGCCGTCCATGACAGGGGTGGTGCGATTGTTGAGGCTGGTGAAAGAGAGCAAGCGTATGATCGTCTCGATATTTGGATGGGATATGGCGATTCAGGGCTTTCTGATGCTCTGGATTGGGGTGTTAGGACTGTGGAATGTACTGTTTATGGGGTTGATAATACTATCGTTGAGGAGGTTTATTTTGATGTTTATTTAGAAGCTAGTACATTGATTTCTAATGTTGTTTCTCCGCCTACTTTGTTCTCTGGAGACTTGTGGTATGGGACTGAGAGTGAAGATATAATTGAGTTGCAAGAATATTTGGCAATTTTGGGTTATTACGATGATGAGATTGATGGTTATTATGGTGATGATACCTGGTCTGCTGTATTCAGTTTCCAGGTTGATCAAGGGATTTTGGATAATGAATATGCTCTTGGTGCTGGGCACTTTGGGCCTACGACTAGGAGGTCCTTGGAAAGTGCATTGTCCGATGTTGAGATCGAGAAAGAACTTGAGAGAATTGATTTTTTGAAAGAGGGACTTGCGAAAATTCAGCAATATACTGATTTATCCGAGGATCCTGTTTATTTGACCAATAGCCTGTCTATTGGGGATCGAGGAGAAGATGTTTATGCGTTGCAAGAAGAACTTGTAAATCTTGGGTATTTACTGATTGAGCCTACCGGATATTACGGGGAGGTTACTGAGCATGCTGTTTTTAAATTGCAACAGAAGTTAGGTCTAGTTTCTAGCATGGATGATGAAGGTGCCGGTGTTGCCGGGCCAAAGACGCGAGGTGCCATCAATGAGATCACAGACGACAGGATCGATATGAAGATTTATGTTGCGGAGAGTCGTGAGGATGATGGTGTGTTCATCGTGAAGGCTGATGAGGAGGAGATGCTGTAGTTCGAATGTCGAATTTGGAATGTCGATGTTCGAATGTCGGATTTCGAATTTCGGATTTCGGATTTCGGATTATATATCCGCGGGAGTGATTCCTGCGGCTTCACAAATCTCTTGTTCGAGCTCGAAGACCTTTGGGTTTACGAGGTCTGAGATGCGTTTTTGTTCTGGAGTGATTGCGTTACGTTTTTTGCCGCGTTTGAGGCTTTCTTCAAGTGGAATGATTTCGTCGTGGTCGACTCGTTTGTCGGCATAGTAGAGAATTTTTTCTTCCCAGGTATCGAGGGTTCTTTCGAGGAGGATGGGGAATCTGTGACTTTTTATCAGTTTTGCGAGGTCGTGATGGCCTCTGAGGGAAAGTATTTCGTGTGCGGCTTGTTCGTGGGTTTGGCCGGCGTATTTTGAGCGGATTTCTTCCCATTTTTGGTGCGATTCTTCTGGATGGTCGTCCGGCATGTTTTCGGGATGCCATTTTGCGAAATCACATATTCGGACCAAGTCGTGGAGAAGTGCTGCTGTATGGAGCATTTCCAGGTCGACTCCGGGTATTTTTTCTCCGAGAAATTGGCAAATCTGTGCGACTTTTTCGCAATGTCTTCTTATGTGTTTGGGGACATGGAATTCGTCCAGGAGTTTTTGGATTTCGTCCTGTTTCATGAATTTTCGGTTACATGCAATTCGCGCGTACTGTCTTCCCCTTTTATCGTTATATGTAGATGTGGTTTTGGCAGAAGATTTAAAGCTATTTCCGGCCATTCTATCACTACCAATCCTTCAAATATTTTAATTTGATCCATAAGCAGATGATCCGGTTCTTCGAGACGATAGAAGTCAACGTGCAACAATCCGTCGTATTCTCTCATAAGGGTGTAGGTTGGACTTTTGATATCTCGCTCCTCAAGACCGAGGTGCATGGCCAAGCCTTTTGTGAAAGTTGTTTTACCGCTGCCAAGTTCGCCGGAAAGGAGGATTAAGTCGTGATTTGGGTGCATTTCTCGCAGTTCTCGTGCAAGGCGCTTGGTTTCTTCTGGAGTTTTTGAGTGAAAGACATACATCGCGGTTGATTTTAGCCTGTTTTTTTGGTATAATCTAGAGATTTGTAAACACTTTTCAATGGCTCATAAAAAACAAAATCATTTTGTCCATTGGCTGCTCATTCTCGGTCTAATGCTGACTTCTGTTTTGACCATACAGCACACATCGAATCTCAAGATGAGCATATTGGATGTTCCGGAGCATGCGCCTTTTGATGGGACGGTTTATCCGATTCAATATGTGCCGAATTGGGTTTATCTGTCAGATCAAGATATAAGTTATTCGCAATGTGATGATCTGATTGATTATCCGGGTTATGATGTTGATTTGTTGAATGAGTCAACAGATGGGCTTGTGTGGGGTTCGGATGAATATAATGAGATCGTAAATGCTCAAATAACTAACACTGTTGTTTATACAGGCGGATATGACGATAATCATACTGAAGGTGCCGGAAGTCATCCGGCTGCTGATATAAAAACCCTTGATGGTACTCCTGTTTATGCAATTGCTAATGGGGTTGTGCATGAGGCTTCTTACAGTTCTAGCGGGTTCGGCAATAGCATTGTTGTTGCCCATTATGATGTTCCTTCTTTAGAGAACGAAAATCTCATGGTTGATCTTTATTCAAGCTACTCTCATCTTAGTGACATTCTCGTTGCTGAAGGTGATGTTGTTGAAAAAGGACAAATGATCGGCAAGGTTGGTGCAACGGGTACCGCTTCTTGCGACCACCTTCATTTTCAAATAGATAATAGCTCTGCACCTTGGCATCCTTATTGGCCTTTTACTTATACCGAATATAGTTCGGCTGGGTTATCGTTTTACGAGGCTGTAAATACAGGATTGGGCATGGAAAATCTCGAAGATTACACGATCCATCCGATGGAGTATGTACAGGCATATTTGGATGGGGTGAGTAGCGAGGATGAAGAGGAAGATTTGACTACTACAACCGAAGAGTTGATAACTTACACCTACTCTTCCACAGTTACGAAAACTACTGAGACTGATGAGGAAGAAAGTGATTATGTCGAGGTCGTCGATGAAAACGATTCTCGTGATTTTGCAGAAATAGATCTCGATGCTGATCCTTATGTGCTTTTAAATAGTAATTTGACAGTTTATATGTATCTTGTGGATGAGAACGAGGACAGGGTTAAAGATCCTCAGTTCCAGGGTAGTATTGATATTTCTTTGAGTGATGATTCTGTGGGTACGCTGGGGATGACGCATGTTGAAGCGGATGATTTTGATAACGGGTATTATCAGTTTATTTTCTCACCTCAGGCGGTTGGGACGACGACTCTTACTTTTGAGCTTGAGGATTATGAGCTTTCAACCGATATTTCTGTTATTGAAAAGGTGAATATGGTGAATAGTTTTGAAGTTGAGCATGATGGGACTTTTGTGATTGATACTCCTGAGACCATTACCATTAAGGCTGTTGATGTCGATGGGAATTTTACTCCTTCTTATAATGTGAAAGGGACCGTCGATTTGACCTTGAATTCTGGTGAGGGGTATTTTGAGCCTGAGTCGCTTTCCAGGTCTGATTTTGAGTATGGGATTGCGACTGTTGAATTTACGGCTACTTCTTCTGAGGATGTTATTATAAAAGCTCGTAACGGTTCGATTAATGGGTTTAGTACGGTTATGTCGGGAGTTTTGTTTGATGATGTGGATGATAGTTATGTTTATTATAAAGCTATAAAGTACCTTCGCGAGGAAGAGGTTGTGGGAGGTTATGATGATGGGACTTTTAAACCTGAACAGACCGTTTCACGTGTTGAAGCTCTTAAGATGATTTTTGAAGCTCTTGAGCTGGAATTGTCGGATGGGTCGAATTTGACTTTTGATGATGTCGATACTTCGCAGTGGTATATCGATTATGTTGCTACTGCTAAAACTCTTGGTATTGTTGACGGCTATCCTGATGGCACTTTCCGTCCGTCCGATCCTGTGAATAAAGTGGAGCTTATTAAGATGCTTCTTAACTCTGCCGATGTTAGTGTCGATCCTGTTGTGATCGGCGATCCTTACGATGATGTCGACAACTTGGATTGGTTTGCTCACTATGCTAATTATGCAAAAGAGTCTAATTTGACGCCTGTTGATGGGGATGAGTTCGAACCTGATCATGACATGACGCGTGGCGAGGTTGCCGAGACGATTTATCGATTATTGGCGATTAGTCATAACGGTGTTGCTGAATATTCTGTACTCTTGAGTATGTAGGTTGTTTTTGGAGCGTTCATCGATTAAAATGAGTGCGTTGATTTTTTAAAAACAAAAAAATATGAAAAAGTTATTAATTATGTTTGTTCTACTTGCAGGACTTGCTTTTTTGCCTTTGACTGCGAGTAGCGAAACAACCTGTGAGGATGCGGATGTGGATGGTGTTCTTAGCATTGCAGCAGATGGAACCGGTGAGTGTGCGACGATTCAAGATGCTATTGATATTTCTGACGATGGCGGAGTAATTGAACTTGGAGACGGAACTTATCAGGAGAATCTCGAAATCGACGGCAAATATTTGACTATCACTGGTAATACTGATGATCCTTCCGCGGTTATTATTGATGCCAATTATGCTGGTAGAGGTCTTTATATTAGCAATACCGAAAGCGGCGACACCGAACTTTCCGGCCTTACTTTTATAAATGGTCGTGAAGACAATGGTGGAGCAATTTACATTTATGTTGCTTCTGCGAATATTACGGATTGTATTTTTTATGACAACGAGGTAATTGGTAGTGGTGGAGCTATATCACTTTATTCCGTTACTGCTGACACTACCGTCAATCGTTCAACGTTTTATTCTAATCATGCTGGATCTGGTGGTGGAGCTATTTATACGTCTTATATTGATGAGACAGGCAATCTTATCGTAAAGAACAGTGTTTTTTATGACAATGATGCCAGCCGAAATGGAGGTGCCATACATGCAGGTGTTTATGCTTATCCTGCGATTTATAACAATACTTTTGCATTCAATATGGCTGATCAGAATGGAGGTGCTTTATATCTTTATGGGGATGCTGCTACTTTGCAGGTTAATAATAATATTTTTTATGAAAATGATGCGGACGCGAATCGTCAAGGGAGTGAAGTTGGCGGAGCCATATACCTTGGTGGTTATTTGATTTATGGAAATATTGATTATAACGATTTTTATCGAAATGATCCCGATGATGATATTTATGTAAAATCTGCTAGCAAAGCTCCAATTATAGTCGGCAGCAGCAATTTAACTTACGATCCTTCTTTTACCGATTCTGCTAATGATGACTACACATTGCAAGATACCAGTGTCCTTCTCGATACGGGCACTGATTTGAGTGCAGTTGGAGTTGTTGCTGATTTCGATGGAAAAACCAGGCCTCTTGGTACGGCTTATGATATGGGGGCATACGAAAATGGCGAGGAAGAGGAGGAAGAGGAAGAAGAGGAGGAGGAAGAAGAACCTGAAGAAGATACTACTGTAACTTATAGTGTCTCTATTGAAGATTATCTTTTCGATAGTGATGCTCTTACAATAGCTCTTGGGGAGAAAATACTTTGGACCAATAACGGCGCCGTCGATCACACTGTGACAAGTGAGGATTTTGAAGGCAGTGACACTTTAGCCCCGGGTGGAACTTTTACTTATACTTTTTCAGAGTCCGGTACTTTTGATTATTGGTGCAGTCTGCATCTAGAGATGACAGGTTCTATTATCGTTCTTACCGAGGATGGTCAGATGCCGGATGACTATGAGTATGAGGAAGATGAAGAAGAGGAGGAGGAGGAGGAGGAGGAGGAAGAGGAGGAAGAAGAACCTGAAGAAGAGGTCACAGAGTGTGGCGATTTCCCCGATGTTGATACGGAAGATTTCACAGAAGAACAATGTGGTGCGATTACTTGGGTTCAGGATCAGGAAATCTTTACTGGTAGTGATGTTACCGGTGAGCTCTCCCCTGCTGACGCTATAAATCGTGCTGAAACTACTAAGGTTCTGGTGGAGGCTTTTGGAATCGAGGCTAGCGAGGCTGAGTCGACCTACAGTGATGTTGAGGATGGCGAGTGGTATACGCCTTATATCATGGCTGCGACCGAGGAAGGGATTGTTGAAGGATACAGTGATGGCACTTTTGCGCCTGCGAATACTGTGAATATGGTCGAGATGTTAAAAATTGTTTTCGAGACTGCTGGGCTTGATTTGAGTGATGTTGATATTGATCAAGAACTGTTCAGTGATATTGCTATTGATGAATCGACTGAGTGGTTCCGTGCTTATGCTTATTTTGCTTATGAAAATGGCCTCGTTGATGCCTCCGAAGGTGGCGAGTTTGGTGCCGGCGATGATATTTTGCGGGAGGATGTGATACTTGTTCTATATCGGATGAGTGAGGCGGGATTGTGGTGAGCTCTCTTAGACACTCTGGCTCCTAACTGTCTGGGCAATAAACCCAATCCAAAGTCCCTCTTGTGGTTCAAATTCGTGAGTACTCCCGGCTAACAGCCAATACACCACATCACGTTCTGGAGTTTGAGATAGTGTTTCTTGTTCGCATTGTCCTTCAGCACCATGCGCCTGAAATTGTACGCTACCGTGAATCGGAGTCATAAACTCTCCGGGTATGTCGGCGTGTGGGCTTCGATGCTTGTGTCTTGCTATTTGATGACCCGGAGGTAAAACTGTTAACACGAAATTGCCGGGGAACATGCCTCGTGCGACTGTAAAATCTCCGAAATTATGATGCCATCCTTCGTTCTCAGTTTTGTGCAACTGGATACCGCAGCTTTCGCGGAGGAATGTGTCTACTTCTTCGGCTGTTGGATTTGGATTTCTTTCCAGAAATTCACCCAGTAGGATACTGGTTGTGCGAGCGGGTCCCCAGATTTCTTCTCCAACTACATCATTAATATCTCTCCCATACTCCTCAATAGCCATACTTAACATCGCAATTGTGATTTCCCATTCTGGGTGTTTCAATGGTTCTGGCATTTCTTCTCCCGGAGCCGGTGCTGCTTGTAGAAAATCGCCGCTCTTTATAATGTCTCCCGTGGCAACTCCTTCTGCAATTGCACTTTCCAGGATGGCCCCACAATCATCTCCGGTAATCAAATCTGCTCGTGCTTGCTGTAAACTTGGTATTACTGATTCAAGTCCGCTTTGGGTAAGTAAGGCAGCAATAGCTTCGCCGTTAATCAGCCCTAGCTGAAGATCGTCACCTTGGAATTCGGCTGCCCTTACAACCTCTTTAAATCGTCTTCTCAGTTTTCTATTTTGAATTCCTCTAGCAAAACGCAAAAGCATACCGCGCGTAAAAGGCCCCTGCGGATCTGCTATAGCTTCATTTATTTGCTCCACAAGCTCAGGAGGTATGAGTTCATCTAGATCTTCCTGCAAAAGCACTCCTGGGCTTGCGGGAGGCTTGTTTCCTTGTTTCATTTTATAGTGGTTAATGAATTTAAATTTGAGGGTGAATTATAGATGGGTTGTGTTTTTTTGTAAATGAGTTTTCTGTCATTTTTGTCTGTGTGTTACACTTTTACTGTTCTTAATTATTCTACTATGCCAGGAATTCACCAACCAGGACCTGAAAATGAGGTTTATGATGACGGCATCTATGTAGGTGCAACTGATTTAGCCCTGACTCCACAGCAATTTGATACTGTGTGTACTTCAGGTTTAGAAGCAACACAAGGTGTGGAATTGCCTGGGATTTATCAGCCTGTTGAGGCTGTGGTACGTGTATTTGTTAAGTTCGGACTTGAACATCAGCAATGGGTTGGTCTGACGCGTGATAGAATTATTGAAGCAATTCCCGGTGAGCCGGATGAGATTGAGTTTACGGGGGTTGAAGATGCCGTGAGATTTAACATTGTGGAGGAGCGTGAAATTGATGGTCAAACAGTATATTTTCCAACAACTCAGATGATTATTGCTGTGGCGGCTCGACAGTGCCGATGTGTTCAAGAATGGCCTGTGGAAAACAGGGTAAGAGGTGCTTTAGGTTTGGCAGCAGGAATAGACATGCAACGGATGCCATCTTCTTAGGGGTTTGACTCGATTCTCTACGAAAATACTAGCTTACGCCTAAGTTAGTGCTTTTTCTTCGTTTTGCTTGGGCCTTCGCTACGCTACGGCCCTGTGGTACCCGCGGCAAGAATCGAACTTGCGACCGTCAGCTTAGAAGGCTGCTGCTCTATCCACTGAGCTACGCGGGCGTGGTTTTAGTGAGAAGTCAGAAATCAGAAATGAGAAGAGTTGATTTCTATTATATTTTACCATGTTTTTAAAACAGCATAAACCCTTCTACCATCTCTAATACTTCAGGATGCAAATAGATATAATATTCCAACCCCAACGCAATCGAATTATTAATAATATGAAAAGCGATTCCGGGGTAGAGACTTTTTGATTTAAAAAACATCCAGTTCAGAATCAGGCCAAGTATAAATAGTGGGACAAAAATATGGAATTCGAAATGCAGACCCGCAAAAATCGCTGCAGAAATCACAAACGCAAGCCATTTCGGCCACTCCTTTAGCATAGTTTTGAATACAAATCCTCGAAAAAACACTTCCTCGATAATCGGCGCCAAAAAAGTAATGATTACAATCACAACGATCGCCGCAATGCTTTCACTCCCGATGAACTCAATATGTGACTCTTGCTCACCGAGACCCGGTAATTCCACTTGATAAGCCCACATAATCTGCGTGATTACGATCATCACCGCGAAATAAGCAACGTACCCGAGAAACGCGAGTCCTATGATCTTTTTTAGGCTAGCTTTCACGAACCCCAAATCACCAATTCGAATATTTTTCCCCTCCATAACCAACAACAGCGGAACCATAATTATCAACGTTTGAATCAGATAAATAATCACGAAATTCACGCCCCCAACCTCCTCCATCTGCGCAAAATAAGGGATTCTCTCAAAAACCATCTGCCCGAACATCGTCAGCAACAAAATCGTCACAAAAACCTGAATCACATCCTTAATTTTGAAAAAATCTTTCATCTTATGGAATTTTACGTCGAATTACTGTATTTTGACAGAGCTAAATTTTCGCGTCGATATCCGACATTCCACATTCCAAATTCGAACATATGGCCATCGTCTCCAAAAAATCACAGCAACCTCAGGGCGAACGCATCGTCGCGACAACCCTGGATCCAAGCGAGAACCGCGAGTTTTCACTCAGACCAACCTGCATGAGCGAATATATCGGCCAATCTGAGGTCAAACGCAACCTCAGCGTTTTTATTGAGGCTGCCAAGAAGCGAGGTGATGCGCTTGAGCACGTTCTTTTTCATGGGCCTCCTGGGCTTGGGAAGACAACTCTTGCGAACATCTTGGCGCGCGAGATGAATGTGAATATTAAGACGACTGCTGGGCCTGCGCTTGAGAAGCAGGGGGATCTTGCGGCGATCATTACGAACCTGAAGGAGAATGACGTGCTTTTCATCGATGAGATTCATCGGCTTAAGGCACCTGTTGAGGAGATTTTGTATAGTGCGATGGAGGATTTTTGTCTCGATATTGTTATTGGGAAAGGTCCTGCGGCGCGTTCGATGCGGCTCAATCTGCCTAGATTTACGTTGATTGGGGCGACGACTAAGCTGAGTATGCTTTCTTCTCCTTTGCGCGATCGGTTTGGGAACTTGATTAAGCTTGAGTTTTATAAGGAGGAGGAGATTGAGGAAATTATTGAGCGGTCAGCGGGTATTTTTGGTCTTGAGATTCGGGGTGATGCGGCTAAGAGACTCTCTCAGTCTTCGCGGCAGACTCCGAGGATTGCGAATCGGCTGCTTAAGCGGGTACGGGATTTTGCGACTGTTTATGGTGATGGCGAGGTGATTGATATTGGGATTGTGGAAAAAGCTTTGACAGCGCTTGGAGTGGATGAGCTTGGGCTTGATAATACCGATAGGCAAATTCTTGAAACTATTGCTGATAAATTCGGAGGCGGCCCGGTTGGTTTAAATACTATTGCGGCAGCGACAAATGAGGAGCAAAATACTGTCGAAGAAATTTATGAGCCTTATTTGCTGCAGCTTGGGTTTTTGGAAAGGACTCCGCGTGGACGCATGGTAACAGATAGAGCTTATAATCATTTGGGCATGCAGTCCCCTACTAAACAATCTACTCTTTTATAGCTATTAATTTACTTTAACCATGAAAAAAATCGCTTTTATATTGCTCGCAGCACTACTGGTACTCCCCTTCCAAGGGTGTGGTGAGGAGGAAGTTGTCGTTATTCCTGTTTATGAAGAATTCGAGGGAACTCTTAAGTCTCTTGGCGGGATAAAGGTCAGCGAGAGTGCGACACACATCCTTCAGACAGAGGATGGAGATATTTTGTATGTTTACAGTGATGCTTATGATCTTGATGATGACGATTATATTGGGAATGAGATCGAGATTTATGGCGAGGTTACTGAGGCAAGTGAGAAGGGCAAGGATGTTGTGAATATCTCGAGAATTACCGTTGTTGAGGTCGAGGAAGATGAGGTTGCCGAAGTTGTAGATAACACTTATTCCGATCAAGAACTCGGGTTTTCTTGGGAGATCCAGAGTGATTGGGAGGTTGATCGCGGTAGTGGGTTTGCTGCTTTTCTTTTGCCGTTGATCGAGGACGAGGATGAGGATCTTGAGCTTGATGAGGTCGAGGCTGATAACGATTATTTTGCGGTAAAAGTGCTTGATAATACGGATGAATTGGAGCTTGATGAGTGGCTTGTTGAATATGATCCTGCGGCAAGTGAGATTGCTGTTGCAAGTAGTATTGGTGAGGATTTTTTGAATAGTTTAAATATTACTTCCGAGCTTGAGGATGTTGAAATTTATTATATTGAAAGGACTGATGGGTACGTTTATGAGGTTTCTCATTATAATTTTGATATTGAGAATCGGACTTATTTTAGGAATTTGTTTTATGAGGCTCTTTCTACGTTTAAGTTGATTCCTTTTGGGGAGGGGTATGAGATAGAGAGCAAGGAGCAGACAGCAGAGAGCAGCGATGTAGACAGTGAGGAGCAAGGAGCAGACAGCAGTGAAGAGGAAGAATTGGAGGTGAGTTATGATGAGGCGATGGGCTACATTGATGATGAGTTTTCGGGTGTGACCCAGTATGAGTTTGTTGATCCTTATTATGTTTATGTGAATTATACTGATGGTGAAGATGAGGTGCGTGTTTTATTGCAATATGGTGTTGGGCCGGGGTTTGATTACGATGTTTTGGCAACTTTTGAGCCTGGGGATGTGACTGATTGGGAGCTTGTTTCCGGTGAAGATGAAGCGGCCGGTATGCCGAAGGCTTTGGTTCAGATAGCTGAAGGCGGCGAAACTGCTGTTGTTGAGATCATGGAAGGATACAGATATTTTGAAAGTGGACCTTATGGGTTCACCATTCAATATCCGTCGAGCTGGTATTACAGTGGAGGTGGTGGACATTACAGTTTCAGCGATACCGCTGAGGGAGATGAGCTGATTGGATTGGATATTTTGGATTATAGTGTCGATTCTGTGAGTGGTACTTCTGTGGATTTGGCTAACGGAAAGATTGGAAAAAGTGTTTCCGGCGGGATTTATGTTGAAAGAGATGATAGTTCTTGTTTTTATCTCGAGGGTGGTTCGGATTATGAATCGGTTATTCTTGATATGGCAGGAAGTATTTTATGAAATTAGATCGTATTTTTTTTGAAAGGCCGACGCTCGAGGTTGCTCGGGAGCTTTTGGGGAAATATATGGTTTTTGGTGAGAAGGAGGGGCGGATTACAGAAGTGGAGGCTTATATTGGGCAGGATGATCCGGCTTGTCATGCCAGCCGAGGGATGACACCGCGAAATGAGGTCATGTTTGGGCCGGCAGGAGTTTCTTATGTGTATTTGATATATGGGATGTATCATTGCTTAAATTTTGTGACGGAGCGGGAGGGGTTCCCAGCTGCGGTGTTGATTCGAGGGGTTGACTGGGTTGAGGGTCCGGGTCGGTTGTGTCGGGAGTTTGGGATTACGAAGGAGCAGAATGGGGTGGACCTGTGTGGAGGTGGGGATTTTTATGTGGAGGATCGGGGGTTTCGTTGTGGCGCGGTGAAAGAAACGCCGAGGATTGGGATTAAGGTTGGGCTTGATAAGATGTGGCGGTTTGTGGGAGAATGAGGCCCACGAATTAAAATTTAACCTTATGAATCATGGACATTCCAAAAAATGTAAGGCCTACAGTTCTTGCAGGTATTGCTGTTGGTCTTTTGGCCCCTGTTAATAATGGGGATGCTACTCTCGCCTCGGGTGGTGAACTTTTGGTTCACCCTCAGTCTCAACTTTCTTGTAGTGAATTACTTGCTGGTGAGCATTCTTATCAGCTCGGTGAATCGTGTGAGGCATTTGCTGATCGCATGAAAGCTACTGTTGAATGTGCTATAAGTGGGGAGTTTGTAACCACTTTTATCGCTTATTATCCCGGCCGAACTCATGACCAGGCCCTTGCACTTTGTGAAGGTTGTGAGGAGGATGTCGAGGCAGAAGATATGGCAGATTGTATCGATGAACGTGATGATCTTAGACGGCTAGATACAAGTGCCTATAGTACTGTCTGGGGTGCGGCTCGAGATATTGCTCGTATCCAGAATGATGGTAGGGAGCCTGATCCGTTAGTTGTTACAGAGATTGCAAATGGTATGTTGGCTAAGAATTCGAGTGTTCTTAGCGATGTACTTTGGAGGATGAAACGTGAAGATGCTGACTTTACACAGTTGGGAGATACCATCAGCAGTTATGGCTATGCGGTTCCTCCTGGTGATTTATCCGATGTATCATCTTTTTCCACCTGTTTAGAGCTTAATGAGGATGGTTTTTGTCCGCAAGATGGGCGAGATATCTTTCTTGCACAAGTTGCCGCAACCCATTTAGAGGGTGAGGAAATTGCCAGTATCACGGATAGATATATATCTCGTGTTATTGGCTCGTAGGGATTCAGAATTTTAACAAGATTTTTATGGAAGCAAAAAAATGGACTCGTCCATTACTACTCGTTACTGTTGCTGCTGGGCTTTTGGTTCCATGCAATAATGAAGGAAGGGCGACTCTTGGTTCAGGCGGAGAACTTCTGGTTCATCCTGAACCTCAACCTTTTTGTGATGAACTACTTGCTAGAGATTTTCCGACGTATCAGCCTGGAGAGTCATGTGAGGTGTTTTTTGCACGGCTGGAGCATGCTTACAGCACAGTCTGGGACGCCGCTAAGGATTTTGCTACAACTGAAAATGGAGGGGAAACGCCTGATGGCATGGTTATTACAGAAGTTGCTAACAGAATGCTGGCTGGCAGCCCTACAATACTTGAAGATGTGCTTGGAAGAATGGAGGCTGAAAATACTCAGTTAGCACCAATAAGAGATATGGTTGAAGGTTATGGCTACTGGGTCCCTTCTGGTGATATAGCGACTTTTGATGAGTTTTGGGAAGCTGAGGCAAAAGGAGTGATGCCTCAAGTTAAGCGAGATATTTTCCTTGCTCAAGTTGCCGCAACTGGTTTAGAGCGCGAGGAAATTGCTGACATAGTAGCAACTTATGTGGCTCGGACAATCGGCTCTTAGGAATTTTTCGTTGACTTCCTCTTTTTAGCACTCTAAAATGCGGAGTGCTAGAGTTTGACCCACACCATATTCCCCTACCCTGTGCAAATCTATATGCGTGATCCCCTTCTGGAAATATGGTATAATTCTTAAGATAATTTAAACAAAAAACTATGCCGAAAAAATTCGATAAGTTCACAAAAGAAGCTAAGCAAGCTCTTCTGGTCGCTCAAGAGATTTCGAAAGATATGAAGAGTGATTACACCGGAACCGAGCATATTCTTATGGGAATCCTGAGTCAGACTAATTCTCTTGGTGCTGCTGTTTTGATGAATTTTGGGGTTTCTCTTGAGAATGTGAATCTTGTACTCAAAACTGTTGGACGAACTAAGGTTTCCGCCAAGAAGAAGGCTGCGGGTGTAGGTCCGGGTGGCATTGCGCTTAGTGGTTTTTCGAAGAAAGTTATAGAAGGTTCTTTTCAATATGCTTCTGAATTTGGGCATATGTTTGTTGGGACTGAGCATTTGCTTTATAGCTTGGTTTCTCAGGAGAATACTGCTGCGACTGTTATTTTGGAAAATATGAAAATTAATCCTGAGGATGTTAAGAACGAGCTTTTGACAGCTTTTGGAACTATAAAAGGAGGAAGCGGAGCTATGGGTATGCCAGGTTCTGGTGGTAGTGGAAATCCTCTTGAAATGCTTTTGGGAGGTCTGCAAAATGTCATGGTTGGTCCTCAAAAAGAGGCCCCTTATAAGAAGAAAAAGGGTGGATCTAAGACACCTGCTCTGGATTATTTTACAACTGATTTGGTCGAGCAATATCGAAAAAAGGAACTTGATCCGATTATTGGGCGTGATGAAGAGATCGAACGTACGATTAGTATTTTGCAACGTAAGACCAAGAACAACCCCGTCATCACCGGTGAACCCGGTGTTGGTAAGACTGCGGTGGTTGAAGGCTTGGCCCAAGCGATTGTTCAGGAGAATGTTCCTACAAATATGCTCGATAAGCGGATTTTGTCACTTCAGATGTCGTCTGTTGTGGCTGGAACCAAGTATCGTGGTGAGTTCGAAGAGAGGTTTAAGCAAATTGTTGATGAGGCTATGGCTACTGAGAATGTGGTTTTGTTCATTGATGAGCTACATACAGTTGTAGGTGCAGGTAGTGCGGAAGGCAGCCTAGATGCTGCGAATATTCTCAAACCTGCTTTGTCTCGCGGTAAATTGCAGGTTATCGGTGCTACAACTATCTCGGAATATCGCAAAAATGTTGAGAAAGATGCTGCTCTTGAGCGTCGTTTCCAACCTATTCAAGTTGATGAGCCGTCTGAGGAGGAGTGCGTTGCTATTTTGAAAGGTTTACGACCTTCTTTTGAGGATCATCATAATCTCGTTATTTCCGATGAAGCTATTGAAGCTGCGGTTTCTTTATCAAAAAGATATGTCAATGACAGGTTTCTTCCAGATAAAGCTATCGATCTTATCGATGAAGCGTCTTCTTTAAAAGGAATGAAAGCTAAATCCGATACCAGCGAGCTGAAAAAGCTTCAAAAAACTCTCGAAAAAGTTATTAAGGAGAAAGAAGAGTGCGTTTCTCGACAAAATTACGAAAAAGCTGCTGAACTTCGCTCTGAAGAAATCAAAATTATCAAGGAGATGGAATCTGTCAGGCAGGTTAAGGTGCCGAAAGAGCTACGTGGCAAGATTGAGATCGATGATGTCGCCAATGTTATAGGGAAAATGACCGGTATCCCCGCAACTAAGCTTGTTAAGGCTGATACCGAACGCTTGATGAAACTGGAGAAATTCCTTCACAAAAGGATTGTCGGACAGGATGTTCCTATCAAAGCTGTTTCTACGTCCATCCGAAGGTCGAGAACAGGTGTTTCGAACCCGAATCGTCCGATTGGTTCTTTCATTTTCCTTGGGCCTACAGGTGTTGGTAAGACTGAGCTTGTGAAGGCGCTTGCTTCTGAGGTTTATAATGATGAGGATGCGCTGATTAAGATAGATATGAGTGAGTTTATGGAGCGTCATAATACTTCTCGGCTTGTTGGTGCGACTGCTGGTTATATTGGTTATGAGGAAGGTGGGCAGCTGACTGAAGCTGTGCGTCGTAAGCCTTATAGTGTTGTACTTTTTGATGAGATTGAGAAAGCTCATACCGAGGTTTTTAATCTGTTATTGCAAATTCTTGAAGACGGTGTTTTGACTGATAGCAAGGGTCGGAAAGTTGATTTTAAAAATACTATTGTTGTGATGACTTCGAATATTGGAGCTGACCAGTTGACTGAGCGTGCCGCGCCTATTGGGTTTACCCTGGAGGCGGATGAACTTGAGAAGGCTGAGGAAGCTTATGATGAGAAGCGTGAACAGGTTCTTGAGGAGCTGAAAAAGCACTTCCGTCCTGAGTTTTTGAATCGTGTTGATAAAGTTGTGGTTTTTGATCCGCTTACACATGAGAACATCAAGGATATTGTCAAATTGCAGGTCAGTGATTTGCAAGAAAGGCTCAAAGATAAGAAAATTAAGATCAAATTGACTGCCAGCGGTCTTGAGAATTTGGCTAAGATGAGTTACGACCCTGAATATGGTGCGCGACCTGTTAGGCGTCAGATTCAGGATTGTGTTGAGGATCCGCTTGCTCAAGGGATTCTTGAAGGCAAATTCGAAGAAGGCTCGACAGTTAAGGTGACGAAGGATAAGGATGGGGTGAAGCTGGTTAGTAGTACCAAGTGAGGTAGACCCAAGTACCAAGTGGTAGTGAGTAGTGAAGAGTGAACGGTTTATTGTATGCCGCACCATGTGTACCCTTCTCTTTCAGCTCTCATTCTGCCGTATTGCTCTTCTGGACCTGTGTCATCTCCGAATACGAATTCCTCCCCAACGTTAAAAGGGCCATCTACTCCTTCTCCACACATTTCTCCTTTTGGGAGTTTTCCCGATAATACTAGTCTTATATTGGTGTTCATCTCTCCATAAATCCCTTTCAGGCAAGCAAACATTTCCAAAAATCTATTTTCAAATATCACTTCTGTACCTTCAATTATAAGAACAATGAGGTGATCGGTTTTTTCGTTAACCAAATCTATCGCATTATCAAACTGTGCACCTGGAGGCAATCTTGTTTCATGACTATAACCCTCATCAAGTTCTACTTGCCTCAGGATTTCGTCTGACAGTGCTTGGTAGAACTGCTCTCTATCATCAAATTGCAAAGTGGCGAGTTCTACTCTTACTATTCTAAATCCTTCTTTTTCCAATCTAGAAGCCATCACATCTAAAAACTCTTGTTTGTCTCCATCTCCGGATAGAACGCAGGGTGTATCCATCAAGGTACGAGTACCTTTGATGGCTTTTAGCGCCCTCCTAAGATGAGGGTGCTCCAGAAGTGCAACAGTTAATGCTTGGACTTCTTGGACTGCCAGACCTGGGACGGTATATATTCCGCCTTCTGGGGATTCGATCAGACTTTCTTGTAGTTTCATAAACGTGTGATTACAAGATCGGCATTTTACTCGTTTTTGCTGATTTGTCAACCCCTTCCTGTTTTACAGGTTGACTATTTTAACTCCCCACCCCTATACTACACCCGCTTTTTTGGTGTGTGGAACACACAAGTGCAATAGAGCGCATACCGAGAACAGCTTTTAACCCTTAATTCTCTATTGCGTACAGAACTTATGACATACGAATATGATGAATCCAATGTTATTTCTATGGAGGAGCTTCTTAAGGATTCTCCGGAAATGATTTTCCCTATACCTGGGAAACTGATTGAAGGGACTGTTGTTAGTCTTTCAAAAAGTCGAATTATGATCGATATCGGTGGTGTTATTACCGGTATTATCACCGGTAAAGAGGTTAAGGATAGTTCTGATACCATCAAGAGTATTGAGATTGGCGATATGATTTCGGCGGCCGTTCTTGAGCCTGAAAACGAGGATGGTTATGCAGTTTTATCCCTTAGGAAAGCGAGTCAGGAAAAGAGTTGGAAGAGGTTTATCGATGCTTATGAGCAAGATGATATGGTGGAAGTTAAACCGAGTGAGGCTAATAAAGGTGGTCTTCTTCTTGAAGTTGACGGTATCAAAGGGTTTATCCCTGTTTCTCAGCTTGCTCCGCTTCATTATCCACGTGTTAATGGTGCTGATAGCGCTCTTATTTTGCAAAAACTGCAGAAGCTGGTCGGTATGTCTCTAGATTGTAAGGTTATCGGGATAGATAAAGACCATGGCAAGTTGATTCTTTCTGAAAAGGCAGCTCAATCCGATCAGAGGTCTGCTGCTATGGGCAAACTTAAGTCCGGTCAGAAGGTCAAAGGTAAGATCAGTGGTGTTGTTAAATTTGGGATTTTTGTTGCGTTTGATGGGCTTGAGGGGCTCGTTCATATTTCTGAGATTGCTTGGGGACACGTCAGTGATCCTTCTGATTATGGAAAGGTTGGTGATGAACTCGAGGTTCTTGTTATTGGTATTGAAAATGACAAAATCTCATTGAGTATGAAGAGGCTTGTGCCTGATCCTTGGATCGATGCTGCTAAGAAGTTTAAGGTTGGGAAAATTGTTGACGGCGAAATTACTCGCGTTGCTCAGTTTGGTGCTTTTATCAAACTTAATGAAGAGATTAACGGTCTTATTCATATTTCTGAGATGCCTGAAGAAGGCGATTTCTCTCCTGCTAACCTGGCGATGGGACAAAAGGTTAAGGCCAGGATTATCGATGTAAATCTTGATGAGCATAGGATTGGACTGACTTTTGATTTGGAGGGGAAGAAAAAGTCAGCAGAGAGCGAGGAGCAAGGAGCAGAGGAGACAGCAGAGAGCAAGGAGCAAGGAGCAGAGGAGACAGCAGACAGCGAGGAGCAAGGAGCAGAGGATGCTGAGGAGGTAGTTGAGGAGAAAGTGGAAGAAGTTGTTGAAGAAATGAAAGAGGAAGAGGCCCCTGCAGAGGAGGTCGTCGAGGAAGAGGAGAAAGAAAAGAAACCTAAGAAAAAAGCTAAGAAAAAGAAGGCTGCCAAGAAGAAGAAAAAGAGTGTGGAAATGGAAGAGTTGAAGGTTGAAGAGGAATCAGAAATCAGAAATGAGAAGTCAGAAGAGGAGGGAGAAGAGGATAAATCAGAAGATGAGGCGGAAGAAGTGAAGGACGAGGAGTAAAATATTCGATATTTAAAAAGGCGCTCTTGCTTAGGGCGCTTTTTTTTTATCCAAAGCATATCTTCCTAAACTCACACCTGTCACACGGCTTCCCTTTCTCAATCTTGTCGAACTTCAGGTTCTGGATGCAATCGTATGTTTCGTGGATTTCTCGTGTTAATCCCTGTATATCTGCCGGAAGTACCTTGATCCTCACCTTTTTGCCAGGTTTTTCGATGAAGTCCAGTTCGCCTGTGATAATTGTCCATTTGAACCAGGGATCGGCGTCTCCGAGGATTTTGTAGAAGACGATTTGGCGCATCAACTCCCCTTCTGATGATTCTGTGAGTCCACGAACTTCGTTTTCTGATCTGGGGCGGCCGGTTTTGTAATCTACGACGTTAACTGTGCCGAGTTGTTCGTCGACGGGGTCGATTCTGTCCATTTGACCTGTTATTGGGATGTCATCGAGGAAGACTTTGTGCGTTAGGAAGTTGTATTCGTTGAAGTATGGGATTTGGAAACCGCCGTGCTGGTAGTATTCGCGAAGGATTTTTTCGCCTTTTGCGAGTGATTCTTCGTGGTCTTTTTTGGTTAAAACTTCTCGATTGAGGCCTTTTTTGAATTCTTCGAGTAAAACCTCTTCTCCAGGTAGCGTTTTTTCCTTCTTGAATTTTTCGAAAAATTGTTGAAGGCCATAATGTACTGCTGTACCGAATGAGAGATGTTTTTCTTTCACGCGAGGGACGCGTAGCAGGTTTTGATATAGAAATTTGCGTGGGCAAGTCAGATAGTTATTCAAAGCTGTTACGCTGAGTGCGTAGTCTTGGACGAGGTCTTTCAGGTAGGATTCGGTTCCGTCTGTCATTTCGTCCGATGTTTTTTTGAAGATTAGTTTGAGGCGTTTTTCTGCCTCTTCTCGGTAAGGTTTTACTTCTAATTCTTGGGGTAAATCGCCTAAGTCGCTTACAAATCTTGATGGGACTTGTGGTTTTGGTTTGCCGACTTCGTAATTTTTTGCATAAGAAATAAAAACACGCTTCTTGGCACGAGTAAGCGCAACATAAAAAAGTCGCCTTTCGTCCTCTTCGTGCTCATGCTCTGCCAGTTTTTGCAATTGCATAACTCCTTCCGGCAATTTGAGCTGCGCTCGGCTAAATTTTTTCTCCCAGCGCTTTTCCACGGTCTTAAAAATAAACACATTATTGAACTCGAGCCCCTTAGACTTGTGCGCGGTCATCAGCTGGACTGCCGGCTTGCCGAGCTTGAGAGGGGTTTCCTGTATCGAGAGGAAATGCTCCTCCATCACATCGAGCTGATCGAGGAAATTCTTGAGCTGCATGCTGTGATTGCCTCTATTCAGGTCCTTGACCAGGTCAAAAAGACGTTTTAAGCGGTTGAGTTCCCGGATGTCATCGCGGTTTATCAGGTAATCCATGAAACCCGATTCGTGCAGGACTTTCTCGAAGAATTCCGCGAATGTGAGGTTGGCCGTGTACCCTATCCATTGATCTATTAGTATTGCCAGATTATTGAGTTTGACGACGTTTTTGAGGTCGGCTTCTTTGAGGAGGGTGATGTCGCGGATGATTTCGTAGTAGCGTTTGCGTTTGCGCTTAACAAACTTGGTGAGGCGGTAGATGTCTTCGCGTTCCAGGTCGAGGAAATCGAAATTGAGTACGCGGAAGAAGTTGAAATCGTTTTCGGGGTCGTCGATGAGCTTGAGGAGTGCGATTATCTTCTGTACTTGGATGTCTTGGAGGATGTTGTCGCCACCTGCGATTTCGTATGGGATATCGAGTTTTTCGAGGAATGTTATGAGGTCGAGAGCGTCTATGTTGTTGCGGTAAAAAACTGCTGTTTCATCGAGGGGTTCGCCTTCGTCGCGGAGCTCTGAGATTTTTTTTGCGATGAAATATGCTTCTTCGTTGCCGTTTTCGAATTGGGCTGTGTATATTTCGCCACCTTCTTCTTGGGCGTGAAGTTCTTTTGTGATTTCGGGGAAGCGGGTCTCGAGGCGGTCTTTGTTGTTTGTGATGAGGGAGCGGGCTGAGTCGAGGATTGCTTGGTTGCTTCTGTAGTTTTCGGTGAGGACGATTTTTTGGGCGTCGGGGTATTTTTCTGCGAATTCGAGGATGTTTTCGAGTGATGCGCCTTGGAATCTGTAAATTGACTGGTCGTCGTCCCCTACTACGAAGATATTTGGGTTGTCGAAGAAGCTTCCGAGCAAGGTTATGACTGTGTTTTGGGAGTTGTTTGTGTCCTGATATTCGTCGATTAGGAAGTATTGGTATTTTTCCTGGTAGTAAGCGAGGAGGAAGTCGTCTTCTTTAAATTTTTCGACTACGAATGTGATCATGTCGTCGAAGTCGTATCTACCTTTTTCTTGGATTTTTTTCTGATATTTCTCATAAAGCTCTGCCAGTTCGTGTTGCTTGTCGATGTTTTTTTGGCGGTCTAAATATTTCACCTTGAGTTTGCCTGTGCGAGGATTGATTTCTTTTTCTTGGTCGAGAGTTTCTTGGTCTTGGGCGATAAGTTTTTTTAAAGTTTCTGCTGAGATCCCTTCTCTTTTAAGATTAGAAATAGCATTTAAAGCTGGCTTTAGATAAAAATATTTACTGCCGAAAGGCTTTAAATGCTCAAGCTGCGTATTTTCAATAATTCCCTGCATCATCTGGAACTTTTCCACATCAGTAATCGGCTCGAGATCCTTCGCAAACATAAACTTGTCCGGCCACTTCTTGATAATGTCATTACAAAAGGAGTGAAAAGTATAAACATCGACGTAATTACCCTCCGGCCCGATGATCTCGCGAAGACGCTCGCGCATCGCAATGACGCCGCTCTCAGTGAATGTAAGTGCGAGGATATTGCCCGGATTCACCTGGGTGCGCTTGAGGATTTCGGCTATGCGCATTGTGAGAACTTGTGTCTTCCCTGTTCCCGGACCTGCAATGACCAAAACTGGGCCTTCTATTTCTGTTACGGCTTGTTTTTGGGATGGGTTGAGGGTGATTTGGGGCATTGTTAGTTTGCGGTTGGCAACTTGCAGCTTGCAGTGATTGTGTTTTGCTAGCGCAAAACGGTTTATAATATGCTTGACGCCCCTGCCTGCCGGCAGGCAGGTGTTCGGCGTCTGTGGTGGAGTCTATTGTAACGATCATTGCGGTTTTGACAAAGCAAAGAGTGCTAAGTTATGATGGTTTCCTGACTTTTTAACAAAAAAACATATGGAAGCACATACTGGAGAACCTATTGACGTTCGGATGATGGCTAATGTTGTGATAGGGAGCAAATATAGATCGACATATTCTGGCAATGCGCGGGAGAATGAGGCTGCAGAAGCCGCACTTGCTGCATTGCCTGAACAATCTCTCAGAATTGATGGAGATGTTGGATTGACACTTGATGAGGAGCCGGCTCCCCTTTCTGCGGTTAGAGCTGCTGGTGCCCTTATGAGAGGGCTTAAGGGGTTGCGATTGAAACACAAACATCCTGAAGAGCGTGTGGATCGGGATGCTTTTTTCGGTTTTAGAGATAGGTTCTGCCATCGTTTGGGAGAAGCGATCGATACTAGAAAACATGATGTTGCTTTCAACCCCGACGGGACTGTGACGCTTGCAGGGGAAGTTGTTGAGTTTATAGATGCAGGTCTTACGCGTGATCAAGAATTAATTTTGAATTCCACTGCCGGGGCGGCCTTGCAGAATCTTGAGGACGATGTTTCCGATCGAGGATCAATGCGTCTTCAGGTGGCTCATTTGACTCATTTATTAATGCAGGCTGTGCAGGAGAGGTTTTTTGATCAATGCAGCGTTTCACGCGATCTTGATTTTGAAGCGAGAGCTGCTGCGAAGCGTTCTTTGTATGAGGGATGGTTTAGGGATCCCGGTAATACGGGTACTCCTATTTTGGCCCTGAGTGCGGAAGATTTGCAGGCGGCCTCGTTGGATGCTGAGTCTGCGGCAATGCGGATATATGATGTGTTTGACAGTATTGATTTAAGAGATTTTATGCCAAAAGTAGCCGGTCGTGATGAGGGAATGGCTCAAGGTGTTACCTCAGGACGAACCAGGGTGATAACACCTGACCGCATGTCTCGCTTAAGATGTCGGATTTTGGATGATGGCGGGATGGAAATGTACTTGGAATTGGACCAGAGTATGCAGCGTCAGCCTTATATGCGGGTTGATCGGGTATGCGGATTGATCGGGGGGGGATTGCTTCTTAACGCTCCGGATCGTCGAGCTCGCCACTATCAAAAAAGGAAGTGATCTCGAGGGGGGGGTGGATCACTCCCTTTTGTTTGGGACTTACTGACAAATAACCTCATGGTTAAAAAACAACAAATTCCCCGCCATGCTTTACAAAACCTTCTTGCCGTATCTCTTGATACGACTGCGTCGGTTTTGTTGCGCCTGGCAGAAAATTTGTGTGTTTTTCCCTCATGACTGTATTTGTCAGTAAGTCCCATAGACCCCCTAAGCACGACCAGAAGAAAATTTCCACAACCTCGGTTATGGACTCCGATCCCTAGCAAGCTAGGAAAAGAAACCCAAGAAAGTGAACAAGTCACTATTTACCTACAAATCCCGAAGGAAAAGTAAGCAGAGGAAACAAAAACATCTAAACCCCTACTCAATAGACACCAAGCCCGCCTAAAGAGAGAGAAAAGCAGAAACAAGATTTTGGGAAATCTTGAAACCATCAACTAATCAATACTTAGGGAGAGAACTGCCGAGAAGAAGGAGGCATATAGCAAATGTGGTTTAATCTCCCCTTCTCGACATATCACTCCCCAAGTTAGTACCTAGTACTTAGTACCTAGTACATAGTGTGGTTGATTTTGATTTTCAAAGAACCGTTGACCGTCTCTACTCTCTAAGGAAGACTAGAAAGAGAAAGATAAATTTCTGGTTCTAGCTGTTAGGCTGGGAACAGGAATTTAAGGGTGTGAACTGTGGTGAATTCTTCTTGTGGGAAGAATTTTTGTGGGAGTTCACGATCTCGAACTAGTCTTGCACTTAGAGAGAGAAGTGAAGGGAAGCAAGCTTCCCAACACATCTCTCCCTAAGTAGTACCTAGTACTTAGTACCTAGTACATAGTGTGGTTGATTTCTATTTTTCAAAGAACTCACATCATAATAACACACCCTGCACGTGATGTCAAGCGCTTTGTATGACTTTTTTAATAGCAATCCCCTACTCCAGCAACGACTCTGCTGAATCCATGTCCGGCTTTTTCA
This sequence comes from uncultured Candidatus Peribacteria bacterium, assembly GCA_964538865.1. Lineage (GTDB taxonomy): Bacteria > Patescibacteriota > Gracilibacteria > UBA1369 > UBA12470 > CAZIHU01. The sequence continues at coordinate 6,127 of CAZIHU010000012.1, read as the reverse complement.
CCTTAGGCTTGGGTTTTACGATTTTGTCGATTTGTTTTTGCTGTCTTTCGGTGCTGATCATAAGCGGTTTTAAATCTGTCTCATTAACCTTAATAATACGCATTTTTCCCTTCTTGAGCTTAATATCTTCCTGCAACTCCTCAGGGAGCTTTTCTGCTTTTTCCAAAACATTAATTCCATGCTGGGCCAAAACCAAATTCATCGCGTTCCTTAGATTTATGTGCTGATCGAATTCAGCTATCAAATTGATAATATTTTCCCGCTCTTTCGGATCCATTTTTTCCGCAAACTCATAATTTTGAATCTTCTTAAGACTTGCTAAAACAGGTGCAAGCGCCTCCATCGAAATGATGAAAAACGAATACCCCTCCTCGTAATAAGAAAGCTTCTTGAGCTCCCCTATCGCATCCGTCGGCACCACGAGGAAAACCACCCCGTAAATCTTGTTGTTCCCCTTGATCTTGGCGGCAGTGCTTTTGACCTGCGTCGTGATGTAGTTTTGGAAATTGTCCGAACGAGAAATTTTCGCATCAAAAATCACGAATTGGTCCAGAAATTCAATCATAAAATCCGGTTTGAGCCTACCATCGAAACTCTCCGGCAAATTGTTATTGGTATAGGTATCAAAACTGTACTCAGGCATCGCACAAACCTCGGTGAGATACTTGAGAACGCGCTCCTCGTGCTCGGCCCACATTCGATCGCGCTCTGCCAGTTCTTCCTGCATGCGCTCTTCGTCTTCACGCCTGATTCGTGTCCGTTCGTCCTCGAGGGCCTTCTGTGAAACGTCCAGTTTTTCGATTTTTTGTTCTAGTTCTTTCTTGTGCTTGGCTTCTTCGGCTTCGTATTTGGCTGTGCGTTTGCTGAGTTCGGTGTTTGCTGCCTCGAGTTTGGTTAGTTGTGCGAATAGTTGCTTGTTTTTGCCGGCGAGTTCGTCTTTGCGGGATTTTTCGGCTTTGAGTTCTGATTCGAGCTCCTTGATTCGGCCGTCTTCTTGAGGTTTTTCTTTTTTATAAGACAAATAAATCAGCGCGCTGACGCCGACGAGAGTGAGGAATCCGAGTAAGTAGTCCATGTTGGTTTTGTTAGAGTGGTTTTTAGTATAGTTAAAACTTTTCACTTATTCCACCTTTTCTGTTAAACTGCCTCCGCACATAAATTATCCTACCTTATGGCAGTCAAAGTTTCAGATTTGGCAAAAAAACTCGAAATGTCCGAGAAGGAGTTTATTGCAAAAAGCAAAACTCTTGGTGTTGATATTACAGAAGATGAGATTGGCGATGAGGTTGCTGAGCTTTTGGAAATGGAACTTGCGGATGAAGAGAAGGACACTGCCGAGGTTTATGATGAGATGATTGCTCAAGAGATGGAGAAAGAGATCGTCAAGAAGCAGCGCAAGAAGACCGCCGGCAAGAAGGCTACAAAGAAAAAAACCACAGAAGTAGAGACTGACACTGTTTCTGGTAAGACCGTTGAGATCGAGGACACTATCTCTGTTAAGGAGTTTGCTGAGAAGGCTGAGTTGTCTGCGGCTAAGGTCATTGGTGAGCTGATGAAGAATGGGATTTTGGCTAATATTAATCAGCAGCTTGATTTTGAGACTGCTTCTGTTATAGCTGAGGATTTGGGGTTAAAGCTTAAGCGCAAGCGGAGTACTGCTTCCGTTGAGGATATTTTTCAGGGAAATCTTGAGAGTTTGCTGGAGGACGATGCGTCTGTGCTTGAGAAAAGACCTCCTGTTGTGAGTGTGATGGGGCATGTGGATCATGGTAAAACTAAACTTCTCGATGCTATCCGTGATACGAATGTTGTTGATGGTGAGGCTGGCGGAATTACACAGCACATCGGTGCTTATCAAGTCGCTGTCCCTAGTGAAAAGAAGGAACTTAAAGGTAAAATCATTACTTTTTTAGATACACCAGGTCATGAAGCTTTTACCTCAATGCGTGCTCGCGGTGCCAAGGCTACCGATGTTGCGATTCTTGTGGTTGCGGCTGATGAAGGCGTGAAACCACAAACAATCGAGGCTATTAACCATGCGAAGGAGGCTGGAATTCCGATTATTGTTGCTATCAACAAGATCGACAAGGAGAATTCCAACCCTGACAGAGTGAAAACTGAGCTTTCTCAGGAAGGTTTGCAGCCTGAGGATTGGGGCGGTGATACCGTGATGGTCCCTGTTTCTGCGATGACTGGTGAGGGGGTAACAACTCTACTGGAGATGATCTTGCTTACGACGGACATGGCGGAGCTGAAGGCTAACCCTGCTAGGCCTGCTGTGGGCACTGTGATCGAGGCTGATCTTGATCCGAGTTTTGGGCCTGTTGCGACTGTTCTGGTTAATACCGGGATGTTGCGCGTTATGGATAATGTGATTGTGGGGTCTACATATGGTCGCGTTAAGGCGATGATTGATCATACTGGGAAGAAGCTTAAGGAAGTTGGGCCATCCGGTGTCGCGCGTCTTGCTGGGCTTAATGAGACGCCTAAGAGTGGTGATATTTTGCAAGTTGTTGGTTCAGATAAGGAGGCGCGATTGCAGGCTATTAAGATTAAAGAGCTTTTAAAGAATCAGGAATATTTGAAGCTTGGGCTTGGTGTGACCGATATTATGAGTTTGATCCAGCAAGGCAAGCTCAAAACTCTTAAGTTGATTATTAAGGCGGATACTAAGGGTTCTCTTGAGGCGATTCGGCAGGCTTTGGCTGAGATTAAGTCGGATGATGTTGCGATTAAGGTTGTGCATAGCGGCGTTGGGTCTGTTACCGAGGGTGATGTAATGATGGCTTCTGCTGGTGCTGGAATTGTTGTTGGATTTCATGTTGATGCCGGTGCGCATGTGAAGAAGATGGCTGAACGCGAGAATGTTGAGGTTGTGCTTTATAAGGTTATTTATGAGCTGATTGATGATGTTAAAAAGCTTCTTACTGGCATGCTTGAGCCTGAAATTGTTGTTACTGAGCTTGGAAAGTTAGAACTTAAGGGGATTTTCTTTACTGGAAAGAAGGATATGATTGTGGGAGGAAAAGTTATTGAAGGAAAATTGGAGAAAGATGCTGATCTGAGGGTTTTCCGTGATGAGGAACAGATTGGCGAAGGCAAAATGACTGAACTAAAGGTTGTAAAGGAGGATGTGAAGGAAGTTGAGGAAGGACAGGAATGTGGAATTAAATATGAAGGCGCTGTTAAGCTTCAGGAGGGTGATGTACTTGAGGCGTTTAAGGAGGAGAAGAGGATTAAGACGTTGGGGTAAGGAGCAATCAGCAAGGAGCAGAGAGCAGATTGTGGTGTTTTCGCTGCACGAAAACGTTGATATTGGAACCGTTATCGCTTTTCATATATAATCGCACCATGAAAATCTTAATCACAGGCGGCGCAGGATTTATCGGGACGAATTTCACGTACCATTACTTCAACACACATCCTGAAGATGAGGTCGTGGTTCTTGATAAGCTTACTTATGCAGGCACTCGCGAGAATTTGGCGGCGCTTGAGGATGATCCGAGGTTTCGGTTTGAGCAGATTGATCTTGTGGATAAGGATGATGTTTTTGCGCTTTTTGAGAAGGAGAAATTTGATCGCGTTGTGAATTTCGCGGCTGAATCGCACGTTGACCGGAGTATTCATGATCCGAGTGCTTTTATTATGACTAATGTGGTTGGGACTCATAATTTACTTGATGCGTCTGTGCGGTTTTCCGTGAAGCGTTATCATCAGATTTCGACTGATGAGGTTTATGGTGATTTGGGCGATGGTTCGACGGATCTTTTCCGAGAGGACTCCCCTCTTAAGCCGAGTTCTCCTTATTCGTCGTCGAAGGCTGGTGCTGATCTCGTTTGTCTTGCTTATCATCGGACTTACGGGCTCCCTGTGACTGTGAGTCGCTGTTCGAATAATTATGGGCCTTATCAATATCCTGAGAAGCTCATTCCTTATTTTTATCTTCTGGCTTCTCGGGGTGAGAAAGTTCCTGTTTATGGTGATGGGAAAAATATTCGCGACTGGATTTATGTTGATGATCATTGTGAGGCTGTGGATATTGTTCTTGAGCGAGGGAAAATTGGTGAGGTTTATAATATTGGTGGTAAATGTGAAAAAACTAATCTCGAGGTTACGGAGGCGATTCTTGATTACGTGGGTCAGGGCGAGATTACGTTTGTCGAGGATCGAAAAGGTCATGATCGTCGGTATGCGGTTTCGAATGACAAGATGGAGAGTGAGTTTGGCTGGAAGCCTAAGGTGAGTTTTGAAGAAGGGCTTAAGAAAACTTTTGCATGGTATGAAAATAACGAACAATGGCTGAACAAAAAATCTTAATTGTAGGCGCGCACGGCATGCTTGGGAGTGATTTGAACCTTGTACTCTCCCCTAAATGGGCTTTGGGACACAAAGATTTGGATATTACAAATCGGCAGGAGGTTTTGGAGAAGATTTCCGCACTTAAACCTGATGTCATTATCAATTGCGCGGCTTTTACCAATGTTGATGGGGCTGAAGATGACCCGGAAGGTGCTTTTCTTCTGAATGGAGAAGCGGTTTCGTATCTTGTTGAGGCTGCTAAGAAAGTTGATGCGATACTTGTTCACTACAGTACCGATTATGTTTTTGATGGGGAAAAAGACGGTGAATATGAAGAAGACGATTTTACAGGTCCAATCAACGTTTATGGGGAATCGAAATTGCGAGGTGAGCAGTATCTCGAAGGGAAATTTTATTTGATCAGAACTTCGTGGCTTTATGGCAAGAATGGGCAGAATTTTGTAGATACAATGCTTGAATTGGCCGATAAATATGATGAGATTAAAGTGGTGAATGACCAGGTTGGCAAGCCAACTTGGACGCTGGATTTGGCTAAGGCAACTGCTGATCTTTTATCTGATATGCCTGATTTTGGGGTTTATCATCTGGTTAATGAGGGTTCGCTGACGTGGTACGATTTTGCACGAGAAATCTTTAAATCCGCAGGGCAAGATGTTAAAGTCAGTCCGGTCACAACAGGCGAATTTCCAAGGCCGGCAAAAAGGCCCATGAACTCGACTCTGAAGAACGCCAAGAGGCCGGAATTGAGGCCGGTGAAAGAAGCACTTGATGAATACTTAGACTAGGAGACTGGGAGACGTGGAGACTAGGAGACTAGGAGACTAGGAGACTAGGAGAAAATTATTTTTAACTACTGATTACAATGAAAGGAATCATCCTTGCAGGCGGCACAGGTTCAAGACTTTCTCCCTTAACGAAAGTTACCAATAAGCATTTGCTTCCGGTTTATGACAAGCCGATGATTTACTATCCGCTGATGACTCTGCGCAAGGCTGGGATCAAGGATATCTTGATTGTTTCCGGGCGTGGGCATGTTGGGGATTTTCTTGAGCTCCTTGGTTCGGGGAAGCAGTTTGGGGTGAATTTGAGGTATGAGGTGCAGGAAAAGGCTGGTGGGATTGCGCAGGCGCTTTCATTATGTCGAGATTTTGCGGATGGTGAGAAGGTTGTTGTAGTTCTTGGAGATAATATTTTTGAGGATGATGTTGCGAGTTTTGTTGAGCATTTTGGGGCGAGGAAGGAAGGGGCTGCTATCTGTTTGGCTCGGGTTAAGAATCCTTGTTCGTATGGGGTTGCGCGGCTTGAGGAGGATCAGCTTGTTGAAATTATTGAAAAGCCTGTTAATCCGCCGAGTGATCTTGCTGTGACAGGTCTGTATATGTTTGATTCGCGGGTTTTTGATGTTGCAGCGTGTTTGGAGCCATCGGCGCGTGGAGAACTTGAGATTACTGATGTTAATAATCACTATATTCGTCGTGGAGAGATGGAGCATTTTGTTTTGAAAGGGTTTTGGGGCGATTGTGGAGAGTCTTTTGATAGTTTGCTTGAAACTGGGCAGAAGGTTAAGGAGCTTGGACTTCATCGTGAACATAAACAGTCTCTTAATAAACAAAAACATGGGATACAAGACTATATGGGTTGCCGGGTCGATAGCGTTTGATTATATCTTCAAGTATGAGGACGAATTTCAGGGGCATTTTGAGGGGCATGATTTAGGGGCTATCAGTACTTGTTTTTTTGCGCCTGAGAGGAAGGAGTTTTTTGGTGGGTGTGGTGGAAATATTGCTTATACTTACTCTTTGTTTGG
>CAZIHU010000011.1:0-48611 GCA_964538865.1 uncultured Candidatus Peribacteria bacterium | reverse complement strand
GTTGAACCTTATGTTGTCGCACCGGCAGAGCCGGTGGTATACGAGGTTTTAATTACGGACAAACCGCTGCGCTCCTAGCAGGAATAGATCATACAAGCGGTGATTTAATAATAAGCATAGACGGTGATCTAGAAAACGACCCGCATGACATTCCAAAAATGCTAGCAAAAATCGAAGAAGGCTATGATGTTGTATCAGGTTGGAGGAAAAAAAGATGGAAAGGGAAATGGATCACTAGAAAGATGCCATCAATTTGCGCAAATTGGCTGATTTCAAAAATTACAGGCCTTAAACTCCACGATTACGGTTGCATACTAAAAGCCTACAAAAAAGAGGTTATAAAAGGTGTGAAACTCTACGGCGAGATGCACAGATTCATAGCAAGTTATGCCCTTCTAAGCGGAGCCAAAATAACCGAAATCGAAGTAAACCACAGGGCACGTATCCACGGGGAAAGCAACTACGGACTTTCGAGAATTTTCAGGGTTTTGCTTGATCTGGTTGTAGTAAAATTCCTGCAGAAATACATCAATAGACCCATGCATTTCTTTGGAGGAATCGGTTTCGTATTGTTGTCACTTGGAATTCTCGCAGGACTCGTAGCTGTAACACTAAAGTTGCTAGGGACACAAGATTTTGTAGAAACACCCCTGCCAATTCTTTGCACGCTTTTCATAATTGTAGGTGTGCAATCAATACTAATGGGAATTCTTGCAGAAATACTCATGAGAATTTATTACGAATCTCAAGACAAAAAATCATACCAAATCCGTGAAAAAATTAATTTTTAAATATGTGCGGTATCGCAGGTTTTATTGGGCAAGGAAGTAAAAACGACCTGCAAAGTATGATCGGTACGTTGTTGCACCGCGGACCTGACAACAAAGGGTTTTTTCTTAAAGACGATGTCGGCTTCGCGCATTCAAGATTAAGCATTCTGGACACAAGCCAAGCAGGAAACCAACCAATGTTCGGCAAAAACGAAAGAACAGTAATAACTTACAATGGAGAGATCTACAATTTCCTGGAAATTCGCGAAGAATTAAAATCGCGAGGACATCAATTCAAAAGCAACTCGGATACAGAGGTTATTTTAGCCTTATATGACGAATTCGCCGAGGACTGCTTCGAAAAACTCGAAGGAATGTTCGCAATCGCATTATACGACTTTGCAAAGAAAAAATTACTATTAGCCCGCGACCCCATGGGCGAAAAGCCCCTGTACTGGACAATGACCAACAAAACTTTGGTTTTCGGATCCGAAATGGCCGCATTAACAATGCATCCGCTTTTCAAGAAAGAATTAGACCTGTTTTCACTAAGCAAATACTTGTCTTTTGACTATATCCCCACGCCTCACACGATTTACAAAGATGTTCACAAGCTCGAGCCGGGAACATTTTTAAGTTTTCAAGGGAACAAGATTAAAAAACACACTTTTTGGCAAATAAAATTCAGCACAAACGAAAAGCACAGCTTCAAAAAAGCCACTGAAGAACTCGACAAAAAACTTAACAATATTGTCGACAAAACACTCGTATCAGACGTACCAATCGGAGTCTTCCTAAGCGGCGGTTTAGACAGCAGCACAGTCGCCTATTACGCATCAAGAAGCAGTAAATCGCAAATAAACACTTACTCAATTGGATTTGAGGAAAAATCATTCGACGAATCGAAATATGCACTTAAAGTAGCAAATCATCTCAAGACAAAACACCATCTCAAAATCGTAAAACAATCTGACATTTTAAATCTCGTAAAAGATCTTGGGGAAATTCTCGACGAACCACTTGCGGATCCATCTATATTGCCAACCTATATCCTTTCGAAATTCGCACATGAACATGTCACAGTTGCACTCGGAGGTGATGGCGGTGATGAACTTTTTGCCGGATATCCGACATTCCAAGCAGATATATTCACAAATCTTTATTTGAAAATCCCAAAGCCGCTGCGTTCAATCATTGAAAAACTTATAAACAAACTTCCGGTTTCTGAGAAAAATTTCAGCCTCGAATTTAAACTAAAAAAATTCATCGAAGGCGTTAACAAAAAACATAGACATTCAAACTGGCTCGGCAACTTCAACCCCGAAGAAAAATCACAACTTTTCCGACCAGAAATATGGGGACAGGTAAAAGATAAAAGCGACTTTGAAGATATCGACAAATATATCAAAGAAATCACAACAGAAGACCCCCGACAACAAACACTCGGAGTATATATGCGAACGTACTTAATGGATCAAGTACTTGTGAAAGTTGACCGGGCAAGCATGAAAACTTCGCTTGAAACACGCGCCCCCTTTTTAAATCACAAACTTGTAGATTACATAAATTCCCTCCCTTATGAATTCAAATTGAAACACCTCAAAGTGAAATACATACTAAAGAAATTAATGAAGAACAAACTGCCAAAATCTATTATCAACAGAAAGAAAAAAGGATTCGGAATACCGCTTGCAAAATGGCTACGCGAAGATTTGCGCGAAACTTGCGAAAAAACATTATCAAAGGAAAATATTGAAAAGACAGCCTTATTTAATTACAGTTTCATAAAAAAACTCAAAGAAGATCATTTCACAAAAAAGAAAGATAACAGAAGAAAACTCTGGGCACTAATAGTGTTTCAACTATGGTTTAACCGGCAAAAACAATGACACAAATAAAATCCTGGATCAGAAAGAATTATCTTATCTGCCTGTTAACATTATTGGTCGGGTTCATAATGATTGCCCCACATATTTACTTCATGTGCGAGCTTGGCGAAAATTATCATGGCATTTACATGCTCGAAAGCGATGCGGAAGTACATTATCTCGCAAGAGTTAGAGAATTTGTCGATGGGAATTCTTACGGCAATCCCTACATTTACGACTTCAAGGATAACGTACCTACAACATTCCTAACCTTAGGTGAAGGAATACAAGCAATTCCATCAATAATTTTCGGGGTTTCGGTTCCCAACATGAATTTAATTTTCAAATTCATACTACCCATTATAATCACCCTATTAATTTACAGATTTTCGAGAAAAATCGGACTAGCTAAAAAATATTCGATTGCAGCAAGCTTGCTGATAGTTCTCGGTCATGCGCTGATGCACACCGAAAGTCTAATAGCTTTCTTAAAACTAGAGCCGATAGCACAACAATTCACCCTTTATGCTCGACCTATAAATCCGCAATTAAGCTCGCTTTTCTTTTTTGGATATCTGAATTTGATAATACATGCACTCGAAAAAAAGACATGGAAGCCATTCATATTCAGTGGCCTCATATTAGGTGCAGTATTTTATATCTACTTATACGCATATCTATTCATGGCGACATTTAGCGTGATGCTAGTACTAATATTGCTTATTTCAAAACAAAAAACATTAGTACCGAAAATGTTAACTTCGACCATAATAGGAATAACAATCGGAGTACCTGCAATGAAAGCCCTTGTCGACATGCAAACTCATCCTTTTTTCCCAAAGCTTGCCGAAGCTCTCACAGTTACAAGCACGCGTAAACCGATAATAGGCATTTCATATGTCGCCATTTTTATTATCTTGCTGATCTATTTCTTCAAATCAAAAAAATCAAAAAGAAAGCCAGCAATTTATATGCTCCTCACTCTATTTTGTACAATGTTTGCAGTTACAAACCAACAAGTTATTACCGGCAAAGAAGTACATCACGCCCATTTCATCTGGTACTACGGGGGACCTATGCTCACGCTAGCAATACTTTTTCTTATTTCAAAAGTTTATAAGGAAAAAAAATACTTACACTCAGGCCTAACAGGCCTTTTTGTTTTTTTAGCAGTCTCAAGCAGTATTTTCTGGCAATACTCTACATACAATTACTGGGAAAAAGATTACACATCAAAACAAGATTACGCTACAGTTCTCAACTGGATAAACCAAAACACTGAGCCAGAATCTGCAATTTTTGCCGATGAGGAGATTTCATACCTTATACCAGTCTACACGGCAGCAAATGATGCTTGGACGAGCAATTATGGAGGTTTCTACCTTCTCCCTAATGACAGCGATTATTTTTCGCTAGATTACTTGCTAGAAAACAATTTCGAGACTCCATACCGCCTTGACTACATCGTTTGGGACAAGCAAGAAGAACCCGAATGGCAAATCGAAACCGGCGAACTCGTTTATGAGGACCAACGATTTGATATTTACGATCTCACCAATTCGCAATCAAAAGAGGAAATTTAAAATCTCTTCTCACTTCTGCTTTCTGATTTCTCACTACTCGGCAAACGCCTCCTCACGTCTCTCCCGAATCACCTCAACTTTAATCTGCCCCGGATACTTCAAATCACTTTCAATAGCCCTGGCAATCTCATGAGACAACTTGATTGACTTAAGATCATCGACCTTATCAGGATCAACAAAAATCCTCACTTCCCTACCAGCCTGAATAGCATAAGACTTCTTAATCCCTTCAAACGAATTACACAAGCCTTCAACCTCATCAAGCCTCTTTAAGAAATTATCAAGGTTCTCCTTATCCGCACCCGGCCTCGAAATAGAAATCAAATTAGCCGCCTGAACGATCTTAGCCTCAAGAGTTTCCGCCTCGACATCACCTTCATGCGCCTCAACACAATGCACAACAGGATCAGACACACCAAACTTCTTCAAGATATCACGTCCTATAGTCGCATGCTTGCCCGGGATCTCATGGTCAACAGCTTTTCCAATATCATGCAAAAGCCCTGCACGACGACAGATATTAGCATCTGCTCCTAACTCAGCCGCCATATGAGCCGCTAGAAAGGCAACTTCCATAGAATGCTTCAAAACATTTTGCCCATAACTAATCCTGAACTTAAGCCGCCCCAGTATTTTGATCAAATTATTCTGCAAACCAACAACCCCAGTCTCAATAGCCGCTCTCTCACCAAGCTCCTTAATAAGCACATTCACCTCTTCCTTCACCCTCTTCACCATCTCCTCAATCCGTGCAGGGTGAATACGTCCATCCTCGATCAAACGCTCAAGAGCAACTTTGGCAACATAACGCCTCACAAGATCAAACCCACTAATAACAATCGACCCCGGCGTATCATCAACAATCACATCCACACCAGTAATTTGCTCAAAAGTATTAATATTCCTGCCTTCACGACCGATAATTCGCCCCTTCATCTCATCATTAGGCAAAGCCACAATAGTCGCAGTCGACTCAACCGCAGTCTCCGCCGCGTACTTCTGTACAGCATCGGCAATAATGTGCTTAGCCTTAACATCAGCTTCCTCCTTGATAGAAGCTTCCAATTTCTTAACATGCTCAACAATCTCATCTTTGGACTCTTCTTCAACTTTCTTAAGTAAAAGCTCACGCGCCTCCTCCTTGGAAAGCTTAGCAACCTCTTCAAGCTGCCCTCTTTGCTGCTCATAAATAGCCTGGACATCTAGCTTGAGCTGCTTAACGGACGCTACTTTCCCCTCCAAATCTTCCTTCAGCTTCTCAGCCGAATCCATTTTTTGATCCAGAACATCCTCCTTTTTCACCAAACGATGCTCAACCTGTTGAAGCTTCATTCTTTTATCTCGCTCCTCCTTCTTGGCATCTTCTTGGATTTTTAAAGACTCGTTCCGTGCTTCGAACAAAATCTCCTTCGCCTTCGCATCCGCATCCCGCAGGACACGCTTCTTCTCTTCCTCAGCCTTCATCTCCTCCTCCTTCTTCTGAATATTTCTAATATAAAAACCTACTCCTCCTCCGAGGACCAGCCCTACTAACAGAAGTAGAACATACATACTTGTACCCATAATAAATTGAAAGGTTAGTTACCTCTCGGACTAGCACACAATATCTTCCGCGCTCTAAAGCAGTTTAATGTAACCCGTTAGTGTAAGTAAGTTGCTATTCAAAACGATTGCTTGGAAAATAAGTTCTCTTCCGGAAGTCTCTGCAAGAGTCAGTAACGTAGCGAAAAATGGCAAATTTAGGCGAAAATCCTAAAAAGCGACAACGGCGTATCAGAACCAGATACGTCTAGGAGCTTTGAAGGATTTGCAGCCAAATTAGTCATTTTGCAGTAGTTAGCTGACTCTTGCAGAGACTTCCCCAATCCGAAAAGTCGAGTTAATAAATTTTTCTAATAAGAATTTAAAGGAATCACCAATCGATGTCAATTGACTTCCTACCAAAAAAAAGCATATAGTTCCGCGCGTATACAAAAAAAACACAACATGGCTTCAAAAATAATCAAAAACATCCTTGCTATATCCTGGATTTCGATCGTTATATTTTTCTATTTCAAAAATCATGACTATTACAAAGACGCATGGGCAGAAATAGATATGTACCTTTTTTACATACTGTTAATCCCTCTTTTATACGCATGCTATGCCCTATATCAATGGTTCCAAAAAGGCGAGAAAAAACTAAAAATCAAGATAACAACACTCAGATTGCTCACCGCAGCCCTCTTATTGATCTTAATAACCGGCAATGCTGCATTTCTCATAAAATCTCCGTCATACTACACGGGAGCCGATATTTTCTACACCGAAAACGCAGATGGAGAAAAAATTATTTCACTCGTAAATGACCTAACTACTCTTACCGGAGACGAAACACTAGTAATAGGCTCGAACGGCGCCATGGAATGGACCCGCAACTCATTCGAAAACTGGATCCCTGAAGAGATAAAAAGCTACTTCATATTACCAGCAACCTGGCAGATAGAATTCGGCCTTATAACGAAGACCATAGGTATATTATTAGCACTGGGACTCATCACTATAACAGCGATTTCATTTGGATTCACCATACTACGAAAATTCCTTAAAAAGAATGACCTCAACATCGAAACAGGACTAATATCACTAGGACTGGGCTTCCTGGGCATCACAATATTGATGTTTATTCTGGGAGCATTCCATATTCTCACAATGACAACAACCTGGATCCTGTTCATAGCATTACTAGGAGCTCATTGGAAATCCCTGCTTCAAATATTGAAAAAAATATGGAAATTTGAGCACACATTCGAAACAAAAATATTCAACTTCAACCTGCTGATAATACTCGTGCTAACACTTGTGCTAAGTATCAACTTCATAGACAATATCTCTCCTCTACCAAGAGGGTGGGACGGCATGAACCAATACGTCAACATCGCCAAAAGAATAGAAGAAGCACAAGGACTAATCACAATGGGAGGTAATTACTATTGGGAACTTTTCATGAGCCTCGGGTTCATAATGTTCGATTGGACGACAATAACGTTGAACCTAGCTTCATTTTTTCCGGCAACATTAACGTTGATTGGGCTATATGTTGTACTGAGAAAATTCCTATCCAAAAGCTCAAGCCTGATAATCGCAAGTTCGATATACCTAACCCCCCTGTATCTGTTTCACGGAACAGAAGAGAACAAGGTTGATTTGGCAAATTTCGCGATGAGCATCATAGCATTTTTAAGCCTGTACAAAGGTCTCACAGCAGAATCAAAAAGAGAAAAATTCTCATTCATAGCAATAGCCGGACTTCTTGCGGGATTCTGCTTCGGAATAAAGCTGACATCCCTCATCTTGGTCTTCACATTCATCATATTGACTCTTTATAAAGAATTCAAAAAAACCGGAGCCATTGCGGGAATCATGTTTTCTATAGGAGCATTGGCATTCGCAAACAACATTAATTTTGGAACGACAGTGCTGCTGTCAAGCTCGGGACTCAAAATAGCGGGGATCATACTGTTATTAACATCCCTGGGCCTGATTACAGCAAAATTAATAAAACATAAAGGCTGGCGACCAATAAAAGCCTTTTTGATATTAATTATCTTTACCGGCCTGGCATTTTCTCCCTGGCTGATTAAAAATTTCTCAGAAAGCCACACACTAAGCACATACGGACTTCTATTTGGATCACATCCGCAACCGACAATAGACTACGATGTATTCGAAGAAGATTACGAATTAGACAAATCATTATGTCTAGGAACAGGTACCCATGAAGAATTGGACAGATATTTGGGATACGGATCGATATTGGAAAACTATTTAACACTTCCGTGGCACTTAACAATGAATGACCAAGGGACAAAAGGAATATATGTAGACTTCGGCTGGATACCACTGTCACTACTACCTGCACTTTTATTATTTATCCCATTCAAAAAACCGACTAAGAAATGGGCATTTTTAATAATTTTTACCATAACCTACTGGCTCATATGGGCAGTAACCAGCAACGGAATAATCTGGTACGGCCTACCCGGATTCTTAGCCATAGGACTAATAATAGGAGGCCTCATCGACAACTACCAAAAAACCGGAAAATATCACGGCCATATCATTAAAATAATCGTAACAATATTCCTGATCTCATCACTCGTGTTCAGATTGAGTTTCTTAGGAAAAGGCACCTTACTCCTTTATACGGCAGACATTCTGAACGAAGAAGAGGCAATAACCGCAATTTTTCCACATGCACTTGAGATACATGACATATTCGAAGCAGACCAGGACGGCCAATACGACCTGATATGGAAAGTGGGAACAAACCTTAACTATTTCTTGGAAGACAACTTCTGGAGAACATACAACGACCAGTACCTAGATGGACTTAACTGCCTATATATAGAAAGAGACCCTGAATTACTCACTGAAAGACTTAAAGCATTGGGATTCGGATACATTGTATTCGACTACTACACTTATTCTGTCAGCCCAGATCCCGATGGCACACTATGGGAAAAATACTCAGCCGCACTGGATTACATACTCAACTACACAGAAATGATCGTACCCGATTACTATCGAGGCCACATCGTAGCAAAAATTCCAGGGACGTGATAGCTTGCAGCTTGCAGCTTGCAACTAGAAGCGACTCTACCTCCCGCCTTGGAAGATATTATTTGTGTGCCGAACGACTCTGCAAAAACCTATCCCAGTTAAGCTTTTATTTAAGGTTTTTTTAAGGTCAACATGCTAAGAGTACCTTAAGCTAACCCGTTAAACATGCTCAAAACACTTTTTACAATTGTATTAGAATCTCCGCACAATAAACAATTCTGCTGCAATTTGAAAATCTGGCTCCAGAAGGCTCATCGCTCGTCAACGTATCTGATCCGATACGCCTTCCTCGCGCTTTGCCTCCTTTACCCAAATTTTCTTCATTTCGCATGGAATTGTTATTGTACAGAGACTCTATTAGTTTTTGCAAATACCATCCCCCTCGAAATCACCGAAATTCTCCCAAATCCGGAAGGCCCGGACTTGGGAAACGAATATATCATCCTGAAAAACCAATCCAATTCCGAAATCAGCCTGGAAGGACTGTATTTGGACGATCAAGAAGGCGAAAGCAGTCCATTTAACCTGAATTCTTACACAATCGCCCCCTTGGGCGAACTCACACTAACTTCAGAGACAACCGGAATCTCCATAAACAATCATGGAGACCAAATCCGCATACTCAATGCTATGCAAAACCCTGTAATCACACTGGACGTCCCTGAATCAGGAGAAAACTCTAGATATTTTTTAACAAAAGATGGCAGCTACACTTGGGAACACGATCTTTCACAAACAGAATTTAAAGCCACCTCAAGAACAGTTTTTCCAGAAACAGTAACAATCACTGAAATCATGCCAAACCCCGAGGAAGCCGAAACCGAAGGTGAATGGATCGAAATCAAAAACACAAGCACAGAAACAATCAACCTAGCCGGACTCCTCCTGGACGACTGCGAAGACGGCAGCTCCCCCTACGAATTACCAGAAATCGAAATTGCACCCCTATCCTACGCAGTAATTTACAGACCCGACTCAAAAATTTCCCTCAACAACAGCAACGACTCAGCACGCATCCTAACCCCGGAAGAAAAAGTTCTCTCCTCAGTCGAATATGAAAAAACCACAGAAGGCCTCTCATACCAACTCGTCCAAATCATCAACGCCGCCACAGGAGAAGCCCGCGAAGAATGGCAATGGACAGAACCAACAGAAGGCACGACCAACAAGTCAATTTACAGCCTCCGCACAATCGTCACCGAATTCATCACACTAACCGAGACATTAATCACCGAAAACGACACCTTCTCAACTTCCTCCCTCAACATCTCAGAAGAACTCAAAGAAACAACTTTCCAGCCCGAAACAGAGATGGAGCTGCTCTACGAAACAATCAACGGCGAAAACCAAATCATAGACTTCGAGATCCTCAACGAAGAAGAAACCCAGCTCACAATCGAGATTGAATCAACCGAAAAGCCGCTCTATGACAGGCTATTGCCATACATTGTGACCGTACTAGCAGTGGGGCTACTCGCGATATATGAGAGCCGAAAAAAACCATAAAAACCTCCTCAAATTCAACACACAATACAAAACATAAAACTTGTAAATCCAGTTTTCAAAAACCATCTTGCAAACGAATTTTAAATCCCATATATTGGGTCTCGCCGAAAGAAAATACACAATATATAGTGGCCAAGCGTAGTCAAACACACTACCAAAGGCGCTCTCACGAGCCCTAGTTTGTTGACGACGAAAGAAAGACTAAAAAATACCAACCACCACGTTTTTTTTGCATCGCCGTAGAATTCGAATATCGAATATTGAATATCGGATCTCGGCACTGCAAACCGCAAGTTGCAAATTGCTAACTAAAAATAAATATGAAAAAAATCATCAAACGCGACGGCACCGCAGCCAACTTCAATCGCGAAAAAATCACAGAAGCTATTTGGAAAGCCGCCCAATCAGTAGGAGGCCAAGATCGATCAATAGCGGAAGAAATCTCTGAACAAATAGAGAATCTTTTGAACATCCTTTTCAAAGCCAAAAACTACCCAACAGTCGAACAGGTTCAGGACTTGGTTGAGAACATGCTGATCGAAAGAAATCATGCAAAAACCGCAAAAGCTTATATCCTTTACAGACAGAAACACGCAGATATCAGGAGTAAACAGAAGGCAATCATGGGCCGCACAACCGACCTGCCGCTCAGCCTCAACGCACTGCAAGTACTTGAACGTCGCTACCTATTGAAAGACGAGAACGGAAGAATCAAAGAATCACCCGAAGACCTATTTAGGCGGGTAGCACACAACATCGCACAAGCAGACAAGAACTACAAAAAAGGAAGTACCGATGAAACCGAAGAGAAATTCTACAAACTAATGACTCAGCTTGAGTTCATGCCGAACTCCCCTACCCTAATGAACGCAGGAACGGATATTCAACAACTATCCGCTTGCTTCGTCTTACCTATCGGGGACTCGATGGAAGAAATATTCGATTCCGTAAAACACGCAGCCTTGATTCACAAAAGCGGAGGTGGCACAGGATTCTCATTCTCTCGGCTAAGACCACGAAACGACAGTGTTAAATCAACAGCAGGAGTCTCTTCAGGACCTCTCTCCTTCATGCGCGTATTCGATATCGCAACAGATGTAATAAAGCAAGGAGGAAAAAGACGTGGAGCAAACATGGGAATCCTTCGAGTAGATCACCCTGAAATTCTCAACTTCATCACGATGAAGTCGGACATGGTCACTCTCACCAACTTCAACATCTCAGTCGCAATCACAGACAAGTTCATGAAAGCACTCGCGAAGAATGGCGAATACGACCTTATCAACCCACGCACTGGAGAACCTGTCCAAAAGCTCCCTGCACGCCACGTTTTCGACCTTATCCTCGACATGGCATGGAAAAACGGCGATCCGGGAGTAATTTTTATCGACACAATCAACAAAGCAGACAAAATCCCGCACACAGGACCAATCGAGAGCACCAACCCATGCGGAGAACAACCATTAAAAGGTTACGAGTCCTGCAACCTCGGCTCAATCAACCTCAACAAAATTTATCAAGACGGCAAAGTAAACTGGGACAAATATCGCGAAATCATCCACTCATCGATTCACTTCCTCGACAACGTAATCGACATGAACAAATACCCAATCCCTCAAATTGCAGAAGTCAGCTGCGCATCCCGCAAAATCGGCCTCGGCATCATGGGATTCGGCGATTTACTTTATCAATTGGGCGTCCCCTACAACTCTGAAGAAGGGCTAAAATGGACTAATAAAATACTCAAATTCCTTAAAGACGAATCGGAAGCAGCATCCGTAGAGTTAGCGAAAAAACGAGGAGTATTCCCTGTTTGGAAAGATAGTTATTATGAGAAAAAAGGCATCAAAATCAGGAACGCATGCCAAACAACAATCGCTCCAACAGGAACCATCGGCATGATTTGTGAAGCATCGGGAGGAATCGAACCAAACTTCGCAATTTCCTACATCAAGAACGTGATGGACGGAACAGAACTCATTTACACCAATAAATATTTTGAAAAAGAAGCGAAAGCCAAAGGTTTCTACTCAGAAGACCTAATGCGCGAAATCGCAAGAGTCGGCTCAATCCGCAACATCGAAGACATCCCTCAAGACATCAAAAAAGTTTTTGTCACAGCACAAGACATCACACCTGACTGGCACATCTCCGTCCAAGCCGCAGCACAAAAACACATCGACTCAGCAGTTTCAAAAACAGTCAACTTTCCACACCACGCCACAACCAGAGACATCGAAGAGTCCTACCTCGCAGCCTACAAAGCAAAATGCAAAGGAATAACAGTTTACAGAGACGGAAGCCGTGACAACCAAGTCCTCAACATCGGCGAAGTCAAAGGTAAAAAGAAATCTGAGCGCGAACATCGCGCCCTCAAAGACAAAGCATACGCCAAAAAATCCAAAGCAGAAGTCAAAAAAGAAGGTCTCTGCCCTGATTGCGAAGGCAAGTTAGTCATGAACGAAGGCTGTATGCACTGCCCACACTGCAGTTATAGTGCATGCAGTGTAGCCTGAAAGCCCTTGACTTTTCTCGAAAAAGAGCTAAAATAACTGCTCTTAATTAAACAGCTAAAAAAATGGCGTTACAGGAAAACTACGAAGCAAATCGTGAAGGCGGCGCTGACCGCGCAAAAGACAGAAGAATAGACCGCGGAAACAACGTCATCGAATTTCCAGGTGCAGACAAAAAAAAAGCCGAGGGCCTATCGAAAGGCATCGATGAATTGGAAAAACAAGGCTTGAGAAGCACTGAGATCAACGCTGTCAAACAAAGACTAGACCGAGGAGAAATTCAAGCCCCCCACGAATTCATGATGGCCGAGGGAATGGTTAAACAAGCTGCTCTTAGACATGCCGAGAAAGAATTAAAAGAAAGCGTAGATTCCGATGAAGACAACATCCTCAACTACACAAAAGGATGTCTGAAATACATGCAGGGCCTCAAAATATCAGAAGTAGCTGCACAGTTAAAAGAAATCCAAGAGAACAAGCCTGAACAGATCGCAATTAAAACAAGAGTACAAAAGCTTAAGGCACAATCCCCAAGAGCTTTTAAGGCTTATGTCAAAGCCCTAAAAACAGAAAAAGAGAAGGGAACAATGACCAAATCACGAGAAGACATCCTCAAAGACACCGAAACAACTTTTGCAAAAGCAATCAAAGCTCCTGAAGCAGTCCAGGGAGAATTTTTCAAAATGGTAGAAGACGGCAAACTCGAAGAAAAAGATTATACCGGAACATTAAAAGCCCTCGAAAAAGAGCACAAAGCCATGGTCGCAAAATACGAAAAAACACTCGATGAAAACGAGAAAATCTTCGGAAAGAAACCTGTAAAAGAATTTAAGACATGGCTCAAAGAAAGAAAAAGCTTCGATGAAATTCGATACGCACAATACATACTCGAAACTCAGTACATCCAAGAACGCAAAAAGGTCCAAGAAGAGTTCGAATCAATGCCGGAAGCAATAACGGCGCCGCATCAAGAGAAATGGTACAACGAACTCGGATACAGCGAACGAAAAGATTTCCTCCAATCCTTAAAACAGCTAGAACATCAACAAAACAACCCACTCGCACAAGAATATTTCAACCAAATCACAGGTTTACCAGAAGAAGTCGCATCCAAAGAGTGGTCTCAGATGATGCAAGAATTCTTACAACACAGCTACGAAGACCAAGAAACCTTATTAAAGGCATACCGATTAACAGAAGGAAAGCAACGCCGAGACTTAGCAGATAGATTTAAAGCACTACCAGAAGAAACAAGATTAACAAACAAGAATTTCTTCTCCTTAAGCAAAGAAGAAAAAATCGCACTCCTCACAGCCCTCGAAAAAGACCAGGCATCAGAAGACAGCACAGAAGCTTGGCAAGACATGATGCAAACTGAAACAGGAGAAGGTGCATTCAAGCGTGCACTTCACATGGTAACAGGCCAAACAAGAGGCCAATCCATAGTCCTTGCCGACATTTTAGGCAAAAAAACCTACGAGGACCAAATGGCATCAGGAAAAGTCAAGGCAGCAGACCGCCAAGAAAAGAACATTAAACAAGAAGGAGACACCGTCGCTGAAAAAGTCGCCCAAGTACACGATTTAACAGATGACGAAATAACAATCAGTGAAACCGGACAAGAACAAGAATTCCACACCATGGACCTAGACCTACTCAATCAAGGCTCAATGGAATTAACCAGCATCCAATCAATCAGAAGAGAATTGATCGAAGACGGAACCGTCACAAACGACGAGAAAGATCGATACAGCCGTGCCAGATTCACAAGAAGAGGTAGCGAAAGAGAACTCAACCTCGCCCATGACAGTGAACAAAGAAACAACCTAGAAGACATGGTCAAACAAATGCTAACGGACGCACTGATGATGGCTGTCGAATCCATGGGCGGTCGCCCTCAACGCGATATCGAATGGAACGACTTATCCCAAAAACAATCTCGCGAAATGCTCAAACAGTATCAACAAATGACAAAACAACAGATCGGGCTGGATGGGCTTTCGACTATGAAGAAAGCAGCATAATAAACGCGTTTCGCGCAGCGAAACTCCATGCTGCCATCTGCAAGTTGCAAGTTGCAAACTAAAACAAAAATGAAAAGACAAATCCTCGTATTCACAGGTGATGGTAAGGGCAAACAGCGCGAGGAAGCGAAGCGATCCCCGCGCCACTACTATAAACCCGTTTTGCGACAACAAAACACCATAAAAAGAAATTAAAATGAGACAAATATTGATATTTACAGGAGACGGCAAAGGAAAGACTAGTGCTGCCATCGGAACAGCAGTCCGCGCGCTCGGGCACGAACATCGCGTGCTCGTGATTCAATTTATGAAAGAGCGTGAGACTGGCGAGATGAATTTTTTGAAAAATCTCGAGAATGTACGATTTCATCAATCTGGAGCAGGATTCTTCACGGATCCGAAAGCCAAGAAAAAACACGAAAAAGCTGCCCAAGAAGGCTTAGAGCTCCTCGAGAAAGAGCTGGCTGACTTCTCCCCTAACCTGGTGATATTGGACGAAATCAATGTCGCATGCTCACTCGAAATTCTGGATCCTGAGATTATTGTAAAAATCTTGCGCAAAAACCCCGAAACCAGCTTCATCCTCACTGGCCGCAACGCTCCCCGAGAATTCCTAGACATCGCAAACCTCGTGACTAAAATGCGCGAAATCAAACATCCTTTTCAGGAGGGAAAGAAGGCACAGAAAGGAATAGATTTTTGAGTCACCCCAGGACGGATTTGACACAATTCACTCATATACCAAAGCAATCCCCGGGGATAAGGCTAGCCCATTTGACACACCCCTAAACTCAATCATAAAACCCACCCGGGTGAGAATAAAACTGCCAACACAATATTTCCACTAACCCGGACTCACGCTGGACTTTGCCTGAAATCATTGCAAAACAGAACTTCCACGATCCCCTAGCCAACATGTAGCTGATCACCTATAATCGCGTCGTACAAAACAACAAACAAAGAGCGTAATGAGTCTTCGCACCTGGAGAACCCTAACAATCATCGAACTTACCTTAGCTGCAATAGTCAATTACGCATGGCTATGCACTTTTTGGGATGGTGACAACTTCACAGAAATAGTCCTCTTACAAAGCATTCCACTATCACTAATAGTTCTTCCAATAATAGCTTTTTATTTGAAAAAGAAAAAAATCATTGCAAAAATCTTAACCACTATCGAAATTATCGCCCTCATCCTGATTTACGGATATTTTGGAGAATTCATTTTTACAATAATAGGATCTCCACCATGGGAAAACCACTCCCACATGTTTGGATAATTTAATTAAACACCAACCCTATGCACGACCTAATCATCGTCGGTGGCGGAGTCGCAGGACTCGGAGCAGCCATCTATGCGAAACGCTTTGGCATGAATGTACTCATCCTTAGCGATTTTTTTGGTGGAACTATTACCAAAACTCACCTTGTCGAGAACTATCCCGGTTTCCCTAGCCTATCCGGACTTGAACTTGCCCAAAACATCATCGAACACGTCAAATCTGTCGATGTTGAGATGAAAACTGAAAAAGTCGATTCTATCGAAAAGACTGAGAAAGGTTTTACAGTAAAAACCTCAAAAGAAACTTACGAAACACACACAGTCCTCCTCGCAACAGGAACAAAGCACCGCAAACTCGGCATCCCAGGCGAAGAAGAGTTCACAAACAAAGGAGTTTCATATTGCGCAACCTGCGATGGACCATTTTTCCGGGACAAAACAGTAGCAATAGTCGGCGGATCTGACTCAGCAGTCAAAGAATCACTCCTTCTCGCCCAATATGCCAAAAAAGTTTATATAATCTACCGAAAAGCAGAAGTCCGCGCCGAACCGATCAACAAAAAACGAATGGAAGCGGAGCCAAAAATCGAAGTAATAACAGAAGCGAACGTCACAGAAGTACTCGGCAGCGAAACAATCGAAAAAGTGAAACTCGATACAGGAGAAGAAATGGAACTCAATGGCTTATTCATCGAAATCGGCCGCACACCACAAACCGACCTCGCCAAACCACTCAACGTAGAGATGAACGAAAAAGGCGAAATCAAAATCGACACCTTCAGCAACACGAATATGCCAGGCTTCTACGCCGCAGGCGATGTCACAGATACAGATTGGAAACAAGCCATCGTAGGAGTCGCCGAGGGCGTAAAAGCCGCTTACAGCGCGTATAATTACGTTAACCAAAAATAAACATGAAAGCTCTATTCCTAATCGCCAAACAAGGCTTCCGCGACGAAGAATTATTCGATACAAAACAAATCCTAGAAACCGCTGGAATCGAAACAACAGTCGCAAGCACGCAGCCAGGCACAGCCCAAGGCAGCCAAGGCGGAACCGCAGAAATTGACCTCACAATCCAAGACGCCCATGCCGAAGACTACGACATACTCATCCTAGTCGGCGGACCAGGCGCTACAGCCCTCGCAAACTACTCAGAAGTCATCGCACTCGTTCAAAAATTCCAAGAACTCGACAAAAAACTTGCCGCAATCTGCATCGCTCCCTACATCCTCGCCAAAGCCGGCGTCCTAACAGACAAGAAGGCTACAACCTTCCCCGCCGAACCTGCTCTCTCCGAATTCGCAGCCAAAAACGTCACTCACATCCAAGAGCCCGTCGTCCAAGACGGAAACATCATTACTGCGGATGGACCTCAATCCGCGAAGGATTTTGGGCAAAAGATAGTAGAGATACTTGCAGCCTAGTCGTCAACTCGATTTGACATCAAGATGTTGACCTCGCAGCAGAAGAGAGGTATTTAATAATCCTTTGCACCACTCTATTTTAAAAAACCATGAAATACGAACAAGAATTCCGACAAATCAAGCAACTCCTAGAAAAAGCGACCTCCATCGCAATAATTTCACATAAAGGACCGGACGGCGACACAATCGGGGCTAGCTTGGCACTTAATCAAGCACTAACAGCTCTCGGCAAGAACGTTGTCTCTTTTGCAAAAGATCCGATCCCACTTTCAACAGTTTTTCTTCCTGGAGCTGAACAGGTTCAAACCGACCTAAATCCGGCAGACTTCGATCTCTTCATAGCCGTCGATTGCGGAGCAGCCTACATGATGAAATACGAACTCGATCACCCCGAACTTCTCGATCACAACAAAACAACCCTCATAAACATCGATCATCACCCATCAAACGAGCATTTTGGATCAGTCAATATTGTAAACCCTGAAGCTACAGCAACAGTCACAATTATTTTCTTCCTGCTAGAGTATCTGGGAACAAAAATTACACCTGACATCGCAACTTGCCTCCTCAATGGACTCTATTCAGACACAGGAAGCTTTAAACATTCAAATACAGGTCCAATAGCTTTTAAAATAGCATCAAACCTAGTTGCAAAAGGCGCTGATTTCAAAAGAATCGTCAGGCATCAATTCCATTACAACAGAATCAACCAGTTAAGACTTTGGGGACGCGTACTTTCTCGAGCAAGATTTAATGAAAAAGGCGCAACAGTCTCAGCAGTCACTGAACAAGACTTCGAAGACCTTGATGCAAAACCGGAAGACCTAACAGGAGTAATCGACTACCTAAATGCCGTACCAGAAAGCAAATTCTGCATCCTTCTCGCCGAAGATCAATGCGGCAACATCAAAGGCTCCTTCCGAACCCAAGACGACATGATCGATCTCTCCAAAATCGCAGGCCTATTCGGCGGCGGCGGCCACAAAAAAGCCGCTGGCTTCACAATCCCAGGGAAGTTGGAACAAGAAGTGGTCTGGAAGATTAAGCCCAATACCGAAGCGTAACTTGCGTACAGGTAAAAATCCTCGTATATTAACTATACGCAATTTAAACCTAAAAAAATGCAAATAAAAACCTCCGCCAAACCCGTTAAATCAGACCTCCTCGTCCTCCCCCTCACAAAAGCCAAAAAACTAAAAACCTCAGGACTCACCAAAACACACCAACTCGAAGCGCAGTTGGCTTTTTCCAGAAAAATATTCACAGGAGATTTCGAAGAAACTCTCATTCTCCACAATCAGAAAGATTCAAAAGCCCTTTACCGCACCGCAGTCCTCCTCGGATTAGGGAAAGAAAAAGAACTGAACCTGCACAAACTCAGAACCGCAGGATCAAAAATCGCAAATTTAGCCCAATCAACCAAATCAAAAACCGTAGTCATCGCCAAAACCAAAAAAGACCAAGGCCTCGAACTAGCCCTGGCAGGAGCTTTGAATGATTACAAATTTACAAAATATTTAAGCAAAAAAGACAAAACCGACATCAAGTCCATAACAGTAATCGGTAAAAACTTTACACAAAACCCCAAAAATCTCGGGAAAAACATCGAAGCAGTCAATTACACCCGCGACCTCATCAACACAACATCAAACGAAATCGGCCCAAAAGCAATGGTCACGCAAGCCCGCAAACTCGCAAAAGAAATCAAGGCACGCATCACAGTCCTGGACCGCAAACGCCTCGAGAAAATGGGAGCAGGAGCAATCCTCTCAGTCGGCCAAGGAAGCAAAGACGGCCCATACATCGTCACCATCGAGTACAAAACCAAAAAAGTCGCAAAACCGATAGCAATCATCGGAAAAGGCCTCACATTTGACACCGGCGGCATCAACCTCAAACCAACCGGCCACATCGAAACCATGAAACAAGATAAAGCCGGAGCCTGCACAGTCCTCGGCATCCTCAAACACCTCGCAAAAACAGGTTACAAAGGCCACGTCATCGGAGTACTCAGCCTCGCCGAAAACCTCATCGGCTCACAAGCCAGCCGCCCAGGCGACGTTGTCAAAGCTCTTAACGGCAAGTCAATCGAAATCACGAATACAGACGCCGAAGGCCGAATGGTCCTCGCCGACACCCTTACCTACACCGAGAAAAAGTTCAAGCCAAGCTACATGATCGACCTCGCAACCCTAACCGGATCAGCAATCGTCGCCCTTGGCAACGACATCACTGCCCTCCTTTCAACAGATAAAAAGCTTTCCAAAATAATCCTCGAAACCTCAAAAGAAGTGGACGAACCCGTCTGGGAACTCCCCTTCCACGAAGATTACTGCAAAAAAACAAAAGGAACCATCTCCGACCTCCTCAACTACACAAAAGGAGTCAGCGCAGGCGTCATCATGGGAGGCGCATTCCTCAAGGAATTCGTCAAAAAAACTCCCCTCGCCCACCTCGACATGGGCGGAACCGCCTGGACCGACGAAGGCAAACCCTGCTGCCCCAAAGGCGCAACAGGAGCGAACGTGAGGTTAGTTGCAAGGGTGTTGGAGAAGCTAAAATAACCGTTTTGCGAAGCAAAACTCCACCACTTCTCACTTCTGATTTCTGATTTCTCACTAACCATGTTCATCGCCCTCGGAATATTCGTTGCCGCCCTCATCCTCATTATCTTCGAGCACATTGATAAGGCGGTAATAGCAACAGTAGGCGCACTTCTGATGGTAATTTTTGGCATACTCACTCCTGAAGAAGCTTTTCACGCAATCGAGTTCGAAACGATCATTCTGCTGATGGGAATGATGCTGATTATGGATATCTCACGTCGAAGTGAGATTTTTAATTGGATCAGTACCAAATTAGCTGAAAAAACCAAAGGCAATCCACTCCTGATATTCATACTCTTTCTATTGATAACAGCTTTCTTCTCAGCATTCCTCGACAACGTCACAACAATCATAATCGTCGTACCAATCACCATCGCCCTCACTAAGGGAATGGGACTCGACCCCAAACCCTACATCATAGGCGAAATCATGCTATCCAACATAGGCGGAGCACTCACACTCGTCGGTGACCCTCCAAACATCTTGATCGGTAGCGCAGCTGAGCTTTCTTTCAACCAATTCGTCATCAATCTCTGGCCACCGGTACTGGCCTCAACAGTAACAGTTCTCCTGATCCTAACGATCATGAACTGGAGAACAATCAAGCCAATTTCCAAAAATCTGAAAAAACTTTTCCTCTCACATATCCTGATCAAAAAAATCAAGTACCAATTTTACAAGAAAAAACTCAAAAAGAAATTTATCCTAATCACCCTCTCAATCCTACTCCTCACAGTTCTTGGATTCATACTGCAAAACACACTCGGCCTCTCTCCAGGAATAATCGCAATGGTAGGCGCAATGATCTTGCTGCTTTTCACAACAAAAGAAGTCAATTTCCACGAAACACTCACAAAAGTCGAATGGCCCACACTCCTGTTCTTCATCGGCCTCTTCATAATGGCTGCAGGACTCGAAGCCACAGGCTTCCTCGACTTCATCAGCCACACGCTAACAGGACTGACAGACAACTTCACAATCACTCTCCTGATCATACTCTGGTCAGCAGGAATAATCTCAATGTTTCTCGACAACATCCCATTCGTCGCAGTAATGATCCCGGTAATAATGGATATGCAAGTTGGCATGGCCCCAGAGCAAG
This sequence comes from uncultured Candidatus Peribacteria bacterium, assembly GCA_964538865.1. Taxonomy (GTDB): domain Bacteria; phylum Patescibacteriota; class Gracilibacteria; order UBA1369; family UBA12470; genus CAZIHU01. The sequence goes on along the minus strand of CAZIHU010000011.1, from coordinate 27,328 downwards.
CATTACTACTCTGGTGGGCACTCGCTCTCGGAGCTTGTCTCGGAGGAAATGGAACAATTATCGGAGCCAGCGCAAACGTCGTCGGAATAGGTTTGGCAGAAAAAGGACACGTCCGCATCAGTTTCCTTTCTTATATGAAAACTGCATTGCCACTCACACTGATCACACTCGTTTTTTCGTCAGTATATTTAATCTACAGATCACAACTATAAATAACCGTTTTTGCGGCAGCAAAAACACCACCACTGCAATCTGCAAGTTGCAATCTGCAAACTAATCAACAATGCGCGAACACCTCTCACAACTCTTCCTAGAAATCGAAGGCCAAATCGGAACCCGGGATACGGCCGAACTCGTGTTAGATGCACTCCTGGAAACAATACGAGACTACGATATCAAAGATGACAAGAAATTTTGTGAAAAATTCGAGGAAGTAATCAAAGATATCAAAAACACAACTCCCCGAATCGGCCTGGTAATCGAGGATTTTTATGAAATTTGGAAAGAATTGGAACGCGAAGAACACTGCAAAAAGCATCTAGACTGCCCCCGCCTCAAATGCAAAGACCTCAAGCGCAGCATCAAAAACAAGGTCAAAGCTTTGAAAAAACAAAACAGAAAATCCAAAAAGTCGATCACCGCTCACACCATAAGAGAGATCAAAAAAGGCGACACGATCCTAATCCACACAAACAGCCACACAATCCTCGACGCCCTCAAAGCCGCCAGACGCAAAAAACGCTTCTCCTGCATAGTCGCCGAACAGGAGCACGAAAAAACAATGTCCATCATCCTAGACCTCCAAAAATCCAAAATCCCATTCAAAGTCGTCCCCGAATACATGCTTTCCCACATCGAGGACGAAGTAAGCAAAGTCTTCATCGGTGGCGTCACCCTAAACAGCTTCCATCACGTCGTCAGCAACGCCGGCACCAAAGCAATCGCCGCAGAATTCCATCGCAAAGTCCCAATCTACCTCCTCATGGGAACCCGCAAATGCAGCTTTTGGAATGCAAAAACCCTCCACCACTCCTATCAAGAAAAACAAATCAAAAGCACAATCCACTCAGAAACAACTTACAGCCGCATCAAATTCTCCCACGACCGTATCCCGATGGAAATGTTCGACTTTGCAATTACCGAAAAAGGCACAATGACCGGCAAAGCTATGCTCAAATGGTACAAAGAGGAGTTCACCAGGAGGGCACCATGGAGGAAGGCGTTCTTCAGCATCCCCTAAGACCCTTCTTCCGCAGGCGCACCCAAACCTCGGAAACCAGCCGCATAGTCATCTTCCTCATAAAAAACCGCCCATTCTTCATCATCAATCGTCCATAAACCACTCTCATCAACACACAAATCACTCATAACATCACCCAAATCCGCTAATTGCTCAACCGTAACTGGACAACGATCCTCTAGCCATCCATCTCTCCCACCTGGACAGCCATCAGGGCCTTTCTCATTATAATCAGGCCCATTCACATCCACAGAAATAATCGGCAAACCAACCTCGGCAGCTGCATCCATCTGAGTTCTAATAAAATGTCGCGGATCACCTTCGACTTTCGGCCCTGATAACTGAATAAAAACTCCATTGAGATATTCAAAATCATAGCTATCATAATAATCGCGTACATCCGTGGCAGGACCACGAAACCCGTTTGTGAAACCTTCTGGGAATTCATACCCATCATAAGGCCTCAAACTATCCTCATAAATTCTAGCTATTTCATCCAATTCAAAAGAACTTGGCCCCGCTCCTTCTTCAAAATTCCCAGCATCATCCCAAGGAACAACACCAGCCAACGTCCCATCTTCAAGAAACAACTCTAATTCTGGAGCCACACTCTCATAAGCTTCAATCTCCGCCTTACATCCCTCAAAATCAAAACGCTTATCATCCGTAGCGCACTCATCCCACGATGTTAATCGAAATAAAACCCTTAACCCAGCTTCTCGAAAATTCTCCAACACCCATAAAATATTGTCCGGATCTGTTGTAGTTCTTCCATGCGTCATATCTAGCTGATCAGCAACATACATCAAATTCTCCATATCCCCATAAATCCCATCATTCTGCCAAACATAAAAAGCACGCTGTGGATCATCCGAGCACTCAATCGGAACCTCGTAACCTGTATCCTCTGCTTCAGGACCTCTACAAGCCGTCGCAAGCATCGCAGCAGCAACACCCAGTAAAAGGCTTCTTGATCGATTTGGTCCCAAATTGTTCGATTCAACTGTCATGCAACAATAGTAACACTTTTTCCGCCGAAGTCAAGTGCTTGCTGGCTACGCCTAAACTTGTAATTTGTTCGACATAAAACTTGACCCTCCGCTACGCTTCGGGTCTGTGGCTGGGGCGGAGGGATTCGAACCCCCGAATGCCTGGACCAGAACCAGGTGCCTTACCACTTGGCCACGCCCCAATGATTTTCACACACACTAAGAAATTTCGCTCAAAATAATACCTTCAACAAACCCAATCATCTGCTCACATTCTCCAGTATGCGTCATAAGAACATGATCACATTCAGTCTCCCATTCTTTTTCCTTAAGATAACTCTCGTGACGCTTCTCCAAATCTTCCTCACTCATACCTCCCCTCCTTAGGATCCTTTTCTTAAGCTCACCCCACGACTTAACTGTTAAAAAAATCGAAGTTAAGGAAGTCTCCGGAATAATCTCACGAATCGAACGCAAACCCTGCACATCAACCTCACGCACCACAGTCTTTCCCGCCTCAAGCGCCTCCGTAATCGGCTTCTTAAGCGTTCCATAATAATTATCTTGATGCACCACGGCCCATTCAAGAAACTCGTCCTCATCGATCATCTTCTTAAATTCCTCCTTCGAAACAAACTCATAAACCTCCTCACCCTTCTTATTCTCTCGAGGCTGACGAGTCGTACAAGATTTAGGGAAAACCCAATCCGGATGCAGATCACGAAGACCCGCAAGAACTGTACCCTTGCCTGAACCTGAAGATCCCAGAATTAGAAAAAATTTGCCGTTCATCAAGACAAACTTTAAAGGACGGTGCAGATTAATTCAAGATAATCATCTCCAGAAAGAGGACTTGCGACATAAGAAAAAGTAATCTCCCTCCCAAGCTCCTTCTCTAAACGCTTCAAAACAGCCGAAATCGACTTTTCAGACGGCGAATTATATGGATTTCGCAGAATAAAAATCTGGATCTCCTTTTGCACATCAAAAGGATCATCAATCTTCATATAAACAGACCTCAAATACCGAACTGTCTGTAGGCCATCCGCAATAGCATATGGCACCCCCAGCGTTTTCTTGAAAATACTCCTATATTCAAAATACAGAGGCCACTGGGGATTGAGAGAGTAGTAACGTTGCGTACCTTTGAGTCTGCTTTTGAAAAGACCGATGGCTTCGAGCTCTTTGAGTTTTTTGTGAAGATTTTTGGGATCTACCTCGAGGATTTTGGCAAGCTCATGAAGATATCTCTCTTCAATAGGGTTAAGAAAGAAAAAAAGTAAAAGATTTTGGGTAAGCTTGGATTGTAAAGAAAGCATAAGGATTGTGGTAAATTCTTACCACATACATGGTACTGCACTACCACAAAATCCGCAACTCCCAACCTGCAAATCCCGCCCCGGGACCAAAATCCGCACCACAGCAAATTCAGTCCCGGTACAAAATCCCACGCCTTTGCAATTGCCAAGAAAGCAACTTTACGGTATAATATTATGATCACTACTTTTCTTGAGCCCCGGCTTGCTCATCAAAAGTTCCCTCCCTTCCTCTAATCTCTCCCCGAGATCAAAATGGAACCGGAGTGGACAAAAATCAAAACAAATTGGACAAAAACATTTTACTTTAAGCTAACGCAGCCGAGAGTAAAACGAAAAAAATCCAAAACAAAATCTGACTAGCGGTGATCTAGTCCCTAAACACCCTCACCAAAGAACGGTAGAGATCACGGGCCATACATGACCCCCAAAAAGCCGGCATAGTGTCCACCGCTCTTTATCACTTAAAGAGCAACACAGGAGGAGGTTTGCGTTCACGTAGACCTCCTTTTCTTAGTAGACAGCAGACAGCAAGGAGCAGACAGCAGAATTATGATTTTTTAAGGTTTTTTTAAGGTCAGTCATGTATATTCAGGTTAAATATGGGCACAAAAGCATTTCAAAAATCAATTGCATGGCAAAAAGGATATGAACTTGTATTAGCTGTTTACCAATCAACTGAAAACTTTCCCATCAAAGAAAGATATGGATTCACCTCACAAATAAGAAGATCGTCAGCTTCAATAGTTTATAACATCGCAGAAGGATTACTAAAAAACACTCGGAAAGAGCTAGCACAAGCTTTTGTTATAGCCAGGGGTTCTTGCGGAGAATTGGAAACACAACTTATGTTAACAAAAGATTTAGGCTATATGAGCACCCAAACCTCTGAGAAGTTAATCAATCAAACAGTCGAAATAATCAAGATCCTAAACACTTCAATAAAAACACTGCATAACCATTAAAGCCCCTGCTTTTTACCTCACTCCTTGCACTTCATCTTCAATCTAAAAAGCTTAAACATCTCGTTTTCGCGAAACGAAAACACCATTCTGCTCCTTGCTCCTTGCTCCTTGCTCCTTGCTGACTACTATAAACCGTTTTGCCAAAGGCAAAACACCATTCTGCTCTCTGCTGTCTGCTCCTTGCTGTCTACTAAAACGGCAAATCATCCACCGTAATCTCCTCTTCCTTTTTCTTCTCCACATTCTTCTCTTCAGTCTTCTCACTTCTGATTTCTGACTTCTCACTAATTCCTCCAGGCTCACGCTCAGCAATCGCCGGCGCACCACCTCCTCCACCTCTCGAATCAAGAAGAATCAAGTTCTCAGCGACAATCTCAGTCCTGTACCTCTTAACCCCATCGTCACCGGTCCAATCGCGAGTTTGAAGACGACCATCAATGTACATTTTGCCACCCTTTTTAGCATACTGACCTGCAATTTCAGCCAATTTCCCCCAACAAACAATATTATGAAACTCAGCACGATCCTGCCATTCCCCATCATTATTTTTCCACCTCGAATTAGTTGCGATACTAAAACTACAAACCGAAGTCCCATTCGGAGTCTGCCTAAGCTCAGGATCCCTGGTTAAATTACCGATAACTTGCGCGCGGTTGAGTGAGTAAGCCATTTGATTTTTGGTTAAATTTTTATGGAGTTTCAAAGTATCAAAACTCCGGCCAGAAACCAACCATTTAACGCTTGCGCTCGAGTCTAAAACTGTTACAGTACACTCGCTTAATCTTACAAAAAACGTTTTGCGCTAGCAAAACACCATCACTATATACTAGGTACTAAGTACTATGGACTACATCTTTCATCTGGGGAGAGAAAAAAATCTTTGCCTTACAGAATTAAAAACTTTCTATCCAAGCGCACAAGATCTTGGCGGTTTCGCACTCACCGAAGAAGCTGATCCAAAACTTCTCAAAAGACTTGGCGGAACCATCAAAATCAGCGAAGTCCTGAAAGAACTTCCTGCATCACTCCCCACGAATTTTTCAGATTTAATCTCATCAGAAATCACACGCCTCGCACCAGAATCAGGAAAATTCAAGTACGGCCTCAGCATTCACCCAGCCCAAACAGGCCTTTTAAAAAAACTTCTCAAAACAGCGAAAAAAACTTTAAAAAAACAAGGAACCAGCTCACGCTACCTCAACCAAGACGCCAAAAACCTCTCCAGCATCCAATCAGCCAACTGCACAGAACTCAACTTGATCTTCACAGACGAAAAAACCTATCTAACGCACACAGTAGAGACCCAAGACATCGCATCCTACAGCCACCGAGACTACGATAGACCCGCAAGAGACGACGTATCCGGCATGTTGCCACCGAAGTTAGCCCAAATCATGATAAATCTCGCGGACCCGGGCCCCAAGACCATCGTGTACGACCCATTCTGCGGCTCAGGAACAATCCTACAAGAAGCCATGCTCATAGGCTTCGACTGCCAGGGATCAGACCTGAGTGAGAAAGCTGTCGCTGACTCAAAGCGAAATCTTGAATGGTTCGAGCACGAATTCTCACCGGAGGGAAAATGCTTAGGCCTAGAAGTGAAGGATGCCACCAAACTCGAAAACTACCCTGAAAACTGCACAATAGTCGCCGAATCCTACCTCGGCCCACCTCAAAAAGAAATTCCGACCCCAGAAGAAGCTCGCGAAACACTCGCAAAGCTGGAACCTCTATACTTAGATTTCCTCCGCACTCCAATCCCATCCGGTACCACGATCGTACTCGCCCTCCCCTTCTTCAACCTAAGACCCAACCCCATATTTCTAGAGAATTTTATTGAAAAGGTAAAGGAACTTGGATATAGTGTCCCCGCTGAAATCACAAACCTAACTTACGCCCGCAAAAACCAAGTTATCGGAAGGATGATTCTCAAAATCGTTCGGGAGTAGCTCAGTGGTAGAGCGTTCGGCTGTTAACCGAAATGTCATGGGTTCGAATCCCATCTCCCGAGCCACAATGAATTGGTCCCAAGCAAAGCTTGGGGGCAGTTCATTGCGTTTGGAGGTGGGACGAGAACCCAGGGTTCGGGTCCCGAGGATAGTGAGAGTAATAAACCGCTTGCGGGAGATTACCGAACGGCGCAGGGACACAGCTTTGCGAAGCAAAGCGTCATCCCATCTCCCGAGCCAAACCAAAAACTTCAACAAACCACAACATTGGACCAACAACTCAAAGTTCTGATACACTACCGTACGATTCTTCTTGAATTTTAAAAAAAGTGAAAACAAAAGCTTTTACACTGACCGAGATTATCATCGTGATAGCAATTATCATGATCTTACTAGGAATAGTGATCCTTGCCATAAATCCCGGGAGACAAGTCTTAGACACCCAAGTAACTAGAGCAAACGCCGAACTTACAGCTATTCGAGATGCCTTATATACGTATTACTATGAAACCCGTGAGTGGCCAGATGATGTAAATCGAGGACTTCCAAACGGTATTGAAGAGTACCTAGGCCCTGGTATATGGCCTTATGCCCCCTTTAATGATGTTTCTGAATACGATTGGGATAATTTCACAGGTTCTGACGGCAATCAGGTACTGCAAATTTCTATCCGTTTTTGCCCACTGGGAGAATCTGACGAATGCCAATTCCCGAATGCAGACTGGGCAGAGGATTTTGATTATTACAGCAGTTACTATTATTGCATCAAAGGAATTTGCCGAGCACACCCCGGCAAACCAGATGACCACCCGGGATATTGCGTCAATTGTACGGGGGATAGCTAGCCCTACCACCTCCAGTTTGACTTCCACCCCTCATAGAGATATACTTAAAATACTTTTGGGGATTTCCCACGACCCCTCCAGAAATGGAGGGGAACTTTTTTTTATGAATATAATTTCAAAAAACTCTCCTTTACCCTCCTCAGATCCTCCTCATCTAGTTCACCAAGCTTTGACCACAAGCGACGATAATCAATAGATCGTGCCTGATGCAAACAAGCAGTACCAGTCCAACCACTCTGCATAAACGAGACATACCAGTCACCAACTCTTTTCTGAGTAGTTGTCGGTATCACAAAATAAAACCCATGTGCCAATTTCCGCAATATAATCACAGGCCTCGAAAACAACTTGCTCTTGCCATTAATTTCAAACCCCACATTCTCACCAACACTAGCCCACCATATTTCACCTTCATTAACATAAGGCGCTTTACAAATCTTCACATGCAAACGCTCCTTCAAACCAATCCATTCCAAAAATTTCTTAATATGCATATTGACTACTTTTAAAGGTAAAGGAAGCCAAACTAACATATCAACCTTAAAAAAAGCTTAAATTCGCATACCAAAACAAAACACCGTCCCACCTCAAAGCACTTCGAAGCAACCGACACTAATGGTATAGTTCCCCACATGGAAGACTCTCCAAAAATAAAGTGGGAATTTATATTCAAGGGGTTTTTAGCACTTCTGATGACTGCATATGCAATATGGATAATATCTTCCTATCGTTACCACATTATCGATAATGCTAATTTGTTTTTTCATGAAGCTGGACACCTAATTCTATGGTTCCTTGGAGATACCATCCACTTCCTTGGAGGATCAATCTTTCAACTAGTCGTCCCCCTCAGTTTAGTTGTATATTTCGCCATAAAACACCAAACATTTTCATCAGCATTTTGTGGAATCTGGCTAGGAGAAAGCCTTATGAACACCGCTGTCTACGTTGGAGATGCCAAAACCATGTCAATTCCGTTAATAGGCGGTATACACGACTTCAACTGGCTATTCACAAGATGGGACTTACTAGATGATGCTGCCGAGATTGGAGAAACTATGCATATCATCGCATCAATAATAGTGATTATAAGTCTTTTATTTCTATATAAATCTGTGTGGCAAGCAAAAAAAGAGCACATTCTCACCTCCTCCTCATGACATACCGAAAATACCCAATCTGATCCCACCCCTGCTCTAGATGCATATGCTGAGCTTCACAATACTGATATAAAGCCTCCGCATCATCCGGATGAGCTTTTGTAAACATACGAGTAACAAACATCGGGTTCGGTTCTTCCTTAACACCACGATAATTTCGCCACAAAGTAGACTCCCCAACAATTTCAATCTCAAAATCAAAATCATCACCAACCAGTCTTCGCACTTCACGCTCCAACTCAACAACACTTGCAGCAGAATTTAACCGAGAATAAGCAACACCAATCACACAATCCCCAACCTCCATACACCTAGCAACATGCCCCAAATAAGCCAACGTCAAATCCAAACCATTCTCACCACCATCCCTCATAGGATCCAATCCACCTTTTGACTTAAGCGCAAACGGAGGATTTGCAATAAAAAGAACTCTTTCCCCTTCTCCCCTAGCAAACTGAGGCAAACCAACTCGAGTATCCCCCTGCAATAACTGGACCTGCCCTTCAAACCCATTAACACCAGCATTAGCCTGCGCCAATAAAACCGCCCTCGGATTAATATCATGCGAAACTCCCCTCCCAGCAATACCATGCTTGAGAATCGGCAACATCGAATGCCCTCCACCCCCAAAAGGATCAACAGCAAAATCAAACCTCTCCCCCAACGAATTAGCCAATAGAAGCAAATCTGTCGCCTCATCATGATGAGGATAAACAGCCAACTCACCAGGAGCCAAAACAGGTTTCAAAGGATCACACAAATACACAAGCCCGTTCGCAGTCTTTGCCTCAAAACGACCCAGATGAGCTCGCAAATCTTCCCGCCCCTCAGCAAAACGCATGAACTCATCACCACTCATCTCCTGAGCAGCAAGGCTTTCCCGATCTAAAATTTGTGGCTTTGCTTCCATAAAAAAACATCAAAACAGGCCGACATCGTAAACAACAATAACGCGCCTGTCAACCATCGCTGCTGCCAACATCTGGTATAATAGCCCCAGCTTCCTTTAACAAACAAAAAATACCTCCCATCCCCTTCACAATCTTCACCCTTTCCATACTGACATACCTAGTCAGCATGATCCTGCTAACCATAAAAACAAAAAACTACAAGATCATATTCACATCTTGGGAAATTTTTCGGCTTTATAAAGACCCAAAAGAAGAATGGATACCTCTGCTCAATATAATCAAATACTCCATCATAGCTGCAACAGTATCACTCGTAATTATCGCATTAACATTTAAACAGTAACCATCGCACTAACCCAAAAGCGCCAAATACCCCAGCACCAACCCAAAAATCAAACAAAACATACCCATCCACTGCACACACTTGGCATCCTTGAAGAACACTTTAGACATCTTCATCATAGCTTTTGGCGCCAAAAAGAGCGTTATTCCTTTCAAAAAAGCAATCCAACCTAAGATCGTAATGATCACAGTCCAATCGGCAACCCAAAGATTGTGGAAAGTAATCATCAAAAACCCAGCAATCAAAGCCATAATCCCCCCCCAAATCATAGTCCCAGCACTCTTAATCATTTCATCGAAAGCCTTCTTGAAATACCCCGCATTGAGGAGCATACCAATCCCCAAAACCAAATAGACGACCGCATAAAGTTTCGCGATCAAGATAGATGTTTCCATAGTCGAATGGTTAAATGATACGAAAACAAAATTCATTATAACGTTAGCATGCCTCCATCCGCAAGCCGCAAGTTGCAAGCTGCCACTTTTTATGGTATAATACAAGGATGGAAAATGAATCAATGCGCCCAAACGCGCAAACACAAGAAGTCGAGAAAGCTATCGAGAAAGGAAACATCCTCAACGTTTCCAAAGCTGACCAATTCAAAACCGTCAGCGAACTTTTCGAAAAAAGCCAATCAAACTCGGTTTATTACACACTCCTGATACTCTCGATCTTCATCGTCGCAACAGGACTCTTACTCGGCAACGCCCCAATCGTAATCGGAGGAATGCTCGTAACACCTGTCCTGACACCAATTCTGGTAATCGGCCTCAGCATTACCGTCGGCGAACTTTCATTCATCAAAAAACCGGGAATATTAATCCTAAAATCACTATTCCTCACCATAGGAATCTCAGCAGTAATGACAGTTCTCTTCGGAGCAACCGAAATCCAAGAAGTACTGGTAAACGACTTACGGACAGCAATCCTATACTTCATAGTAGCAACAACCTCAGGTGTCGCAGCAACAATCGCATGGGTCCGCAAACAGGTTTCAGACATTCTTCCCGGAATCTCCATCGCAGTATCCTTGGTCCCCCCTCTCAGTCTAGTCGGAATCAAACTCGGAATGTTCGATATCGAATATGCCAGATTTTACCTGATAATCTTCGCCTTAAACTTCCTCGGAATCTTAATCGGTAGCTTCGGGGTATTTACTATCTTAAAATTCCAAAAAAGCGGCTGGGAAATCAAAAAGAAGATCGAAGAAACAGAACAAATCGACGCCAAAAAGGAAGCTGAGAAAAAAGCTGAAAAAGCTGCGGGCAAGATGGAACAAATCAAGAAAAACATCGACGAACTTGCCGTAAAAGAGCAAGAAAAAGGGCTGGATAAAATCGGCGGAGAAAAAGAAGAAGAAAAAAGCGAAGAAAAATAAGAAGAGCTGACTTGCAATTTCCGCAAAAGAGGTTCAGTTTTTTTTATATCATTTTATCCTGGTTTAGCTATAATAGTGACATGACAAAAGTAATCATAGCCACCATAATTGGCCTTATCGCAGGAGCTGCCCTCGTATTGGCAGGTTTGAGCTTTCACTCCTTGGAAAGCGTCGAACTCAGGCCCATACCTATCGAAACCACCGAAACACAAGAGATACAAGAAGTACAAATCGAAAACACCGGTGAAATAAACGAAAACCACCTATACGAATCATTCTGGATCGAGAATCCGACAAGCGGATCTCAGCTCCTCGCAACATTGCATTTCGCCCCTGATGCAAACAACGCACCTTTGATTTTCGTCATCCTGGGCGGAACCGATTCCAACGAAAGCTTAATGGACGACCAAATAACCGAAGACCTCCTGTCATACGGATTCACAGTCGCACACTTCGCACCGGACGGACGCGGACACAGTGAAGGAGAAGAAGATTACAACGGCCACATCTCTCAGGATGGCATGAACGCAGTTTTACAATATCTAATAACTCGCGACGAAATCGACCCCGAAAAAATCGGCGTCATAAGCTTCTCTTATGGAGTAACATTAGCATCAGGAGCTATCGCCCGATACGACGGAGATCCCGAAATTCAATTTTACATCGACTGGGAAGGCCCCACACTCCGAGAATACACAACCTCGGGATGCCCGGAAGAAGGAGAGGGACAAGACAACATAGACTTTGAACCTTGCGAAAATGAAGAATTTTGGTCAGAACGTGAAGCCCTTTACTTCCTAGAAGAAATCACAGTCCCCTATCTCCGTGTTCAAGGTGAAAACGACCATGTCCAAAAAGATAACGAGCATGCAGTCCTCGCCATAAACGCCGCAACAGAAGGTAATTCACCATGGACCAGAATAAACCTTGAAGACCAAAACCAAACTCACACGATGGAAGATCAACCGGAATGGATAGGAAAGAACGGATTTGACTTGGTAGTCGATGAGTTCGTCCTGGAAATGGCTGAAATGTGGTTTTGACAGGCACCGAAGCGCAGCGTAGGTGCCAAGTACTGATAACCGTTTCCCTCACTGCCAACTGCAAATTGCAAGTTGCCAACTAACACAAGCACCATGAAAAAAATCTCCCCTCCCCTCGCAGGCCTCCTCCAAACATTCGGAGTAATAATTTACTGCATCCTAATCAGCCTTTTCTTCCAATACGCAGGCAATTACTTCCCAAAATCATCAGAACTCCTGATCTCCACATTCATGCTGTTCTTGCTAGTCGTCTCAGCCGGAATAACAGGCTCAATGGTTTTCGGCTACCCTGCCTACTTAGCCCTAAAAAAAGACTTTAAAGCAGCAATTTACGTACTACTTTACACACTTCTTTATTCAGTAATTATCACAAGTATACTAGTAGCGATCTTACCATTTTTCCAATGACTCAAGCCTGGATCTACACCTTAGCAAGCGTCACACTCGTAAGCATCCTCTCACTCGTAGGAATCCTGGTTTTGCTGATCAAGAAGAAAAAACTCGAAAAAATCCTAATGCTGATGATCGCCTTCTCTGCAGGAGCCCTTCTTGGTGGCGCCTTACTTCATCTCATACCCGAAGCTCTTGAAGAGAGCAGCCCAATCTCGGTATCAATCTATATTTTGGTTGGAATTATCATATTTTTTATTTTGGAAAAAATTGTCCACTGGCGTCATTGTCACAAGATTTCCTGCGATGATCATCCACACCATCTGGGCTCAATGAACTTAATCGGAGATGCAGTACACAACTTCATCGATGGAGCTGTAATCGCAGGAAGCTTTATGGTCTCTCCGGCTCTTGGAGTTACGACCACCATAGCTGTAATCCTGCATGAAATCCCACAGGAGATAGGCGATTTCGGAGTGTTGCTTTATGCCGGTTACAAACCTAAAAAAGCCCTGATTTTTAACTTTATCTCAGCATTATTCGCAGTAGTAGGAGCCGTTGTTGTCTTACTCATAGGAGATTTTACGGAAATAATCATTCCAATCACCGCCGGCGGCTTCATCTACATCGCCAGCGCAGATCTGATCCCTGAACTCCACAAAGAAGTTAAGATCCGTAAATCACTCCTCCAACTTCTCATAATTCTGCTCGGAATCGGACTAATGGCACTTCTTGCGATAACAGAAATAGCCTAACGCCAACAAAATCGGCAAAATCGACAAATACTGCCCCATCGTCAGATTAAGAGGTCCGATTAGCGGATACTCTTTCACAAATTCCACCCCAAAACGAGTCACAAAATAAAGCCCCATAAACAGGAACAGATAAAACATCGGCTGACGCTTTTTCCCCTTTAAATACAAAAAAATCATCAACCCAAACATCCCCCAAGCAAGCAAAGCCTCATAAATCTGCGACGGATGACGCGCAAAATCCTCCCCTAACCTCTCGAACACAACCCCCCACGGCAAATCAGTCTCCCGCCCAACAATTTCAGAATTAAAAAAATTCCCCATCCGCACAAAACCCGCAACAAGCGGCATCACAATCACCAGCGCATCAGCATATTTTGCAAATTTCACCTTTTTCACCCAACAAAAAACCAAATAAGCCAGAAACACCCCGATAGCCGCCCCATGACTCGAAAGCCCACCTTTCCAAACCTTCAAAATCTCAACCGGATTTTCCAAAAAATACGATACATTATAGAAGAAAACATGCCCCAGCCGCGCCCCAATAACCAGCCCAAAAAACAAAAACACCGCAACCAGCTCAAAATCCTTCACCTTAAACTTCTCCCTCCTAAAAATCCACTCCGTTATCAGGTAATAAAGTAGCGCCCCCAACGCAAACATCACGCCATAATAACGGATTTCGACAGGACCAAGGTCAAACAAAACTGGATCTATGTTGTGAGTTAGCATAAGGTTGACATCTCGCTTAAAAAGTGTACAATACAGCCACTATGTTAAAGATAGCATCAATCAAAACTCATTTCCACGTTTTAAAAAGAAGCGGTCAGCCTCGTAATTTGATGCATCGCCCGTAAGGGCAAAACATATCAGAAAAAGGTAGCCGCTTCCTGAAAAAAGCGGTATTTTTTCATATTTTCTAAAACTTTAAAACACTATGAAACCATTAGAACTAAAAGCCAGACTACTCTGTGAAGGAGCTAATCCTGAAAACGACGAAACCGTCGTAGCCCTTCAGCAACAAAACCCTTCAAACATCCTCCGCGGAGGACTCAGCTCAGGATTAAAAGTGGGGATCTATCCCCATCGAAGTTAATTTCCCACTTTATTCCCGAATACCTGCCTCAATAAAAATACGTGCAGAAGAAAACCAACTAGTATTCGTTGAAGATGGTGAAGAACTCGGAAGAGGAGAAATCTTAAAACCACCCGAATGGTACGGAGAAGAAGTCGATGGATACCCAATAACCAGCATCCTAACCCTCCACAGCGACCAAGTGGTAGGCTCAGTCTATGAGTGGTGCTCGTTATTCAATACAGGGGAACAGTGCAGATTTTGCGTAATAGATCGAAGTCAAAAAGACCCTCGTTTACGCAACATCAAAGAGAAGTCACGTCTAATCCTCGAAGCTCTCAGGCGCATACCTGCAGGTTCATATCGCGGGATAGGACTGAATGGAGGAATGACGTTGAGAGGAGGACGAGGACTTGAAGTAATGACACCTGTTGTAAAACGCATCCGAGACCTCCTAGGAGACACTGTTCCGATTGCTGTCGAAATGACGCCTCCTCAAGACTTGGACGAGATTGAAAGGTTTGCGCAGGCAGGAGGAGATAGCCTGATGATGAATCTTGAAACATGGGATGAAGATATCAGGAAAGACCTCATCCCGGGGAAATCGAAATATTGCCCTCGAGATTCATATCTGCGAGCATTCGAAAAAGCCGTCGAAGTCCTAGGAAAAGGGAAAGTCAGCACCTGTTTTGTCATGGGAACCGAACCTGTTGACTCCTTAAAAGAAGGTGTAAAAACCGTCATAGATTACGACGTCATACCATCACCTCTTGCAGGACGATGTTTCGAACAATTTCCGGATTATCCATTCCTGCCAGACACAAATTGGCGTGACATCATGGAAGTTTTCCGATTCACAAAGAGAGAAATGGCCAAAAAAGGGCTCGCCTCAACAGATGAAGCAGGCTGCATCGCCTGCGGCATGTGCGATATCATCGGAGATAACGAGTAAACGAATTGGAGCGGGCTTAAAACCCCGCTCCTTCCAATATCCCCACTATCCGCCTCCTCGCAGCATAAGCTTGATCTTGAGAGGTCTCCAGTTTAACCGGATCCGCATATTTGTAGAAATGACCACCGGTAGTGTTATCCAAAATCCCCATGACATAAGAACGCCATCTCTCCATATCATCAAGATGTTGAGGCAATACATCAGGATCCATCTGATCAATTGCCAAAAGCTCATCTCGATTCTCCACAATAACCTCATCCATCAACGCAAGCAACTGCGCTGCAACAGAGAGCCGCTCAGTCGCAATCTCCTCACTACCATCTTCCTGCTCCACAACGAATCCATTATTTTTCCAATAATGCAGCACCCTATCATTTGCGGTTATATCCACAAACCTACCTCTATTCTCCTCACGAGCTCCAAAACCCTCAAATTCCTGAAAAACATCATCCGGATGATCTCGAAGAATCTGCCCCGCAATCTTCATAAAAACACTCCTAAATTCAGGACTCACAAGCTTCTTCACCATCTCAAAACACACATCTCCTCTCGCACTATACCTGACAATTTCCGCACCCGGGACAGCTGCAACAAGCTCCTCGATCCTAACACGCTCAGAAGGCTCAGCATGCCCAGTATTCACAACACATGGAGCACTCGCCTGAAGATGCGTAATAGCAGCCAAATCCGTTATACCTGCAAGCTCTGTCGGACTAATAAGAGTCTTGCCTTCACATTCAACGATATCACCAATAGCATCAACAATTTCTTGACCTGGAAATTCCATAAAAATTTCAGATTAAAGGAGAAGAACTATACCACAAAATTAAAGATATAGCCAACCCCTACTATCCCCACAGTCACTATCCCAAAAAATATCACCAAAAGCTTTACGCTCATAACCCTCCTAAGCATCACCGCCTCCGGAAGCGAAAGCCCCGCAATCGACATCATAAAAGCAAGTGACGTCCCAAGCGGCACTCCATTTGAAGTAATCGTAAAAATCAAAGGCGCCACAGTTGAGCACCCCGCATAAATCGGCACCCCAAGCAAAACCGCAGCCGGAACAGCAAGAATTCCATACTTCCCAACCGTCTCCATGAAAAACTCCTGCGGAACATAACCGTGAATCACAGATCCAAGCGCCACACCCACAATCACATAAGGCAACAAACTTAAAAAAGTTTTCTTTCCCTCGCTATAAGCATAACGCAACCGCGGCTTAAACCCTTTGAAACTCTTCTCTTGACTGCAGCTCGCAATAGATTTTTCCAAAACAAACTCCTTATCCGCTTTCAAAAAACCAAGAATCAAACCTCCAAAAACCCCCAGCAAAATCCCCGTAACCGCATACGCAGCCGCAAGCTTCCACCCGAAATACTCACCCATAATCACAAAAGCCACTTCATTCACAAGCGGCGACGTAATCAGAAAGGAAAACGCCACACCAGCCGGCACCCGCGCCTTCACAAACCCGATAAAAAGCGGTATCGAACTACAAGTACAAAACGGCGTCACAGCACCAAAAAGTGAAGCTGCCAGATTGCCAAGGCCAAAACGCACCTGCGACATCTGTTTACGGAGCTTGGAGCTCACGATGAAAGTGCGGATGAACGCGATGAAGGAGACCACGAGAAAGATCAGCGTGAGAATCTTAAAAATATCGTAGAAAAAGAAATGGACACTATGCGCGAGAGGCGTATCAGGAGTGAGGCTGAGCAGATCGTACGTGATGAAGTTGGAGATATATTGGAACATGGACCGACCATGCAACAATTTCATCAAATTGTCACGAAAATCCCCGGGGATTTCCTGGCCAAAACATCAAAAGCATGGCGTGATCGCCCCATATCACTTATTGCATAACTCACAGGTTACACCGCCTTCCTAGGACGGCGGCTTCAGGTTAAAACTCATTCCCACCCAAAAATCCTGTCAAGTCCCCCACCACGCCGAAAAATGCTAAAATCACACCATCACTTCTCATTTCTGATTTCTAACTTCTCACTAACATGGAAATCCCATACCAAGAACTCCTCGCCCTCGAACTCTGGGGCAACACCGTCCAAGATTACGCAATTTTCGCAGGCATAACCCTCGGCGTATACCTAATCTTCTCGATCGTCATCACTTTCACAATGAAAAGGCTGGCCAAACTCGCCAAGAAAACCAAAACAAACCTCGACGACGTCATAATAACAGCCCTCCGCAAGCTCAAATGGCCAATTTTCGTCATCATCGTCCTCATAACAGTCCCGACACTCCTCACAGTCCACGAGTACGTCTCAACTTTTTCCAGATACGCAATAATCATCCTCCTCACATACGCAGCAATCCGAACAATAAGCAGATTTCTCGACTATTTCACCAACGAATCGATCAAAAAAGAAGGCCACAGCAATTTCCTCAAACCCTTCAGTACAATCCTAAAAGTCGCCCTCTGGGGAATCGGCGGCATCCTCATCCTCTCAAATCTCGGCTACGACGTCACATCGCTAATAGCAGGACTAGGAATTGGAGGTATCGCCATCGCACTCGCCCTCCAAAACGTCCTCAGCGACATCTTCAGCTCGCTTTCGATTTATTTTGATAAACCTTTTAAACCTGGCGACTACATCAGACTCGATGATAAAGAAGGCCTGGTCAAATCCGTCGGCATCAAAACAACTCGCATAACCAGCGTCCAAGGCGAAGAACTGGTAGTCCCAAACAACACTCTCGTCAGCTCAAATATCCAAAACTTCGGCAAAGTCAAAAAACGCCGAATCCAATTCGCAATCGGCATCTGTTACGAAACCCCTCTAACAAAAGTTAAAAAAGCCAAGAAAATCATCGTCGAAACGATCAAGAAACAGAAAAACATCGAGTTCGATCGCACCTTCTTCAAAACCCTCGGTGAATCAGCCCTCGAGTTCGACATCGTCTTCTTCGTCAAAAGCAGCGAATATAAGGAGTACCTCAAGCTCCAGGAGAAAATCAATTTCGAGATCATGCAAAAGTTCGAGAAGGAAGGAATCCACTTTGCGTATCCGACTCAGACGGTGCATGTGAAAAGATAATCACTCATTCAGTACAGACTCACGTTCACGAAAAAAGTGAACGCAAGTTCTTGCAAAACACCAATAAAACCCTTACCCTGGGCCACAAACCAAGACAAACCCGAAAGAAATGGAAGCCACACAGACATACTCACGACCAGTAGATATTCCCGAATTCGTCCCGACATTAGACGATCTTAAGAAAGCTTTTGAAGTCCTGTCTCAGTCGACATACGAAGATGTACAAGGAGTCATGCGAGTAGACGCAGCCAATCACAAGCCAGGCCCAGTTGTTGGAATCACCATTGGCACTCATGGGAACGAGATCGTTGGCCTTACCGCTTTTGCCTATCACCTGAAATATGGACTTGAAAATCTTTTGCAACGTGGATCTGTCATTTTTGTAATAAATCATCTGGAAGGGTTCAAACGACTTTTCGAATCTGGAGATTTCGGAGAAAATCGTCGAATTTTTAGGTATTTCGATGCGGATATGAACAGACTCCCTGATGAGGAGACAGAAGGAGTGAATATTCTAGAACTCCGAGAGGATACCCGTTATGAAGTCCGCCGAGTTCTGGAGCTTGCGCCTATCTTTGCTGAGTTCACTGCTGGAATGGATATTCATGAAACAAAAGCTGATCCCTTCCTGGGCGTGGTAAGTGGAGATGTTATGCCACTGCTGCAAGGAGTAAATATAAACACCATAATTACAGGCTTACCATCTGCTCAAAGAGGAATACCAGTAAGCGCACTTTATGGAGGAATTGAAAATGACACCATCCCCGTATTCGTGCTGGAAGCAAGTCGTGCAATCCGTTCATCCATTATTTCAGTCATGCGTATATTTTTACAAAACCTAGGCGTTTTCCCTGGCAAACCACCCAAAACTACAAATAACGTAAAATGTTATCCCGCTCTTGAAGAAGTTTTCTTCCCCAACCCAACTTATAGATTTGCTCGCGAATTCCCTCCCTTTGGTGCCGTTAAAAAAGATGAGATCATTGCCGAAGGCGACGGCGAACCAATTACTGCTCCACGAAACGGCTATATATTATTCGCCACATCAAACAACAGCCTAGAACGCTTAAACCTAAAAAATGATAGCGTTTACTTTTTCGCCGGCTAATTCACAACATTCTTCCCCAATTGTCACGAAAAACAACGTTGGAAAACGTGACTTTTCCGCAAAAACCAGCATAATAACAGAGTTTTAAAACCAAAAAAAAATGGTCAACACACCAAGAAGACAACCTGAAAGAGCTCCATTAGCACCAACCCAAAGCTCCCCAACCCTAACTCGCCAACTAACCGCAACAGCAGTTATGACACTTTTGGCAACAGGGTGTGGACCAGAACTCATAATTGAACCTCACTCCATGGGCTACACAGTAACAGCAACAGAAGGTACATCAACATTAACAATTGACGATGTGCCTGCAGAAAGCCTAAACCACCTCAAAATCGCCTGGAACTGGGATGAGCTCCTAGAAGCAGCACATCAGATAGATATCGAAGGTGACTACACCAAAACAACCATCGAAGGGAGAATAGAGAGCTGCCCTGACGTCCGCTATAAACGAGGATCCTTACACCAACCAAAATGGGGACTTCTCAAACTCGAAGAAGGCATTTGGGACCCCGCAGACGCAGAGCACGCAACCAGTTACCAAACATGGGAAATGTTCGCCAAAACTGGACACGTCCGACTTAGAGTAGAAAGCGCCCCAGAAGGAGGCGCATATATCCACAACGGCCCTGCATGCGCCGGCCCTCCACCCGAACACTTCAACGAATGGATTTTTCATGAACCGGAGTGTCCGGAATCGTAAAAAAACTTAACCTCAAAAAAAAATGGAAAAACCAAAAGCCCACACAGCCCTTTTAGCAACCATATTCGCATCAATAATTGGATGCAGTAAAGAACAAGAAACCATTACAACCGCCCCCCCCCCCGCAACTTACCGAAACTGCAACTACATCTTCCTCGCCACCTACCGAAATTGCATACACATCCACCTCTGATCTCCCTCAAAAAGATGAAGCCATATCTCATGCAATAACAGAAGATCATGTCCCCGAAGGATCGTTCCCAATGAAACGAGGAACCGAGGTTATAAAAAGACTTCGCGACGGGACAACCATTGAAACATTAGAAGACACCAATGGAGATTTCAATATATACACAGTAAATGGAGACCAAAAAATAAAATTCGCAAATCCAACTGAAGATCAACAAGCCAGAATACTCGCAACAGCAGATTTCGAACAGCTAGAACAATTGGCTATAACCTTTATTGAAGAAGATCAACAAGTCGTAATCGAACAACGCAAAAACACATATAGACACGCTGTTCGCATGCTAATGACAGCTAGAAAAGATATGGAAGACGACCTACGAATATTAATGGAAGGTCCTATAGATGACTGCCCGAAATATCGATACAGAAGAGGTATGTCTGTAAGCCCAGTCATAGGAACAATGTGGAACACAGAATGCATATGGCAAGAAAGAAGTATAACCTGCCCTGACAAAGAAAACGGACTTCCTCCTGGACAATGGATATCACAAGTAGACGATGGGAAATTCAAAATAGCTCACGATGGCGAAATAACAAACCACCTAGCTCCAACACCTCAACAATGGATAGAAAAACAACCAGAATGCCCACCTCATCCAGAACCAGAACCACAGGATACTCCTCCCCTAGACACCTATCAGGGACCTTCACCTTTGTAGAAAAAACACCAACCACCTAGGTATTGGGTCTCACTGCCATCTGCAAGTTGCAAGTTGCAAGCTACTTCAAATACTTCTTACTATACGGCACCTTCTCACTATAAAACTCAATCGCCTGAGCTAATTCCTCATGATCTTTGGCATATTCCTGGATATCAACTCCTGCAACCCAAGCATCACAAGCCTGCCGCAACGCCGTAGCCCCTGCTGAAGTCCCACCCGGGTGAGAATGAACTCCTCCACCCATCGTCGTAATGAAATCGGTAGTGCCAACCGCATCAGCATAAGGTTTTAACAAAATAGGATTCAAACCACCAGAAGCAATCGGACACATACCCTTGATATTATGCCACTCTTGCTCGAAGAACTCGCCCTTCGCTTTTGGCATAAGCGCCTGATGCGCAGCCGTAATATCTTCATCAATAGTACCAGCCATCTTCCCGATACCAGCAGTACCGGTATGCATCCCGCTAGCTCCTGCTAGACGCCCAAATTTAGTCATAAAAGGCACACTGTAGCCAAAAGGGTTTTCCTCGCGAGTCATCGCACCATGTCCGGCTCGATGAAAATGAACAAAAACATCCGGCCATTCCCGACGAGCAGTTTGAACAGCAGTCCATCCTGCAGTAATCCCATCAACTAGGAAAATAAAACTCCCAGGCTTCATTTTCGCAATAATATACTCAGCCCTCTCCTTCATAGTTGCAAAATCCGGTGCAGAAATGTTAAAAGACATCAATTTCTTGTCACCTGTCGCCTCCTCTGCCCTATCCATCGCCTCGCGAATCGCATCAACACACTCTTTCATAGGACAAAACTCCTGATCAGCCTGCGGCTCATCAAATTTTACAAAATCCCCACCCCCACTCCAAAACTGATAACAAACCTCCGCAAATTCCTTAGGCTTAAGACCAATTTTCGGCTTAACAATCGTACCCAAAATCGGCCTATCCTCAATTCCGAGATAAGCTTTCGACTCCTTAATCGTAGTCGACGGCCCATCATAATGCTCCAACATCTCCTTAGGAAACCAGCAATCAAGAGCTTTCAAAGCTTTCAAATCACCCATACCAAAAACATTCCCAACAACATAAGTCAGCACATTCTGCACATTACCGCCACGATCAAAAATCGCCCACGGATAAGCAATCCAAACCAGATTCTTCTCCTCATCAGCCTTATAAACAATCGCATTCAGATCATCCGAAAAATCTGTCGCAGTCCCCACTCGAAGATTGGAACCCGTACTAGATTCCGCAGCCACTTCTGAAGCCTCCCCCACAAGATCCTTACCCTCCTTCGGTACCAGATGAAAAACGGTCAGCATATACTTGCCGTCCTTGAGAGGATCAAGATCCATATTGATGTACTGTTCTTGCATTTTGGTTTTGGTTAAAGAAATTTCAAGTGGAATTATAACATATGGACGCATCTAATCCAGATCATCTATACTTTAGAAAACTCTTCAAACTACAAACTAACTCTTCCAACTTCTGTCTTCAAACTTCAAACTACCAGAGTCCGCAATAATCGTCGACGTCATCCCTCCTGAAGTAACCCGAGAGGAAGCTCTTCAGCGCCTCAAGGAACTCGAACGCTTGATCGAAACTTACGGCGGCATCACAATCCTCAAAGTCATCCAAAAAAGAGGCCGCCCTTCAGCCAAAACCTTCCTCGGAACAGGTAAAGCCAAGGAAGTCGCACAACTCCAAAAAGAGCTAGGAGCAACGATGGTCGTCATCAACGGCTTTGTTAAACCGAATCAATTCCACCACCTCACCCTCGCAATCGACTGCGAAGTCCTCGATCGCTTTGAATTAATCCTAAAAATCTTCGCAAAACACGCTCAAACCGAAAAAGCCAAGCTCCAAATCCGCCTCGCCTTCCTCAAATACGAATTCCCACGCCTATTCGGCAAAAACGCCAGCTACTCACAACAAAAAGGTGGAGTCGGAACCGTTACCCGAGGTAAAGGTGAAAAAATCCTCGAAGTAAAACGCCAACACCTCCAAAAACAGATCCAAAACATCGAAAAAAAACTTACCACCCTCAAAAAAGTCCACGCCGGCCAACGCAAAAGACGCCGTAAACAAGGTTTTCTCACAGCATCCCTAGTCGGCTACACCAATTCAGGCAAAACCACACTCCTCAAGAACATCACCCACAAGAAAAAAGCCTACAGTGCAAACAAACTTTTCGCCACACTCGAAACCAAACTCGGCCAAATCTATATCGAAGGCTCCGAAAGACCCATACTCCTGGCAGACACCATCGGATTCATCTCGGATCTCCCCCCTCTACTTTTCGAATCATTTCTCACAACACTGGAAGAAGTGTTAGAATCAGACTTGCTAATCCACGTCATCGACGCTTCAGATCCCAAGATTGATGAAAAAATCGAGACAGTGGATGAGATTTTGAAAGAACTAGGATGTGATAAGAAGCCGATGATTAACGTTTTCAATAAGATGGATCGAACCAAGAAGTCAATTCTCGAAAAATACGCCCATCTAAACCCGATCCCGATATCAGCTTTAAAAAAACAAGGCTTTCCAACCCTAAAAAAAGCAATATGTCAGAAGATATCGAACAACTAGAATCACAAGAGTCCACCGAAGGCTCACAACTCGACCAACAAAAAGAAACCCCGATTCAGATCCCAAGCTACGCCGAAGAATCCAACACATTTCAATCACACCAGGAAGAATACCGAAGACAAGACGCCCAAGAGATATGGCAAGATTTTGATGCACAATATCAGGATATCAGGACAGAATTTTTCCTCGCAGGAGTCCCGGAAGAGTTGATTTATCTCGCATTCACCGAATCTCGATGCGATCTAGATGCGCAATCGAGAGCAGATGCAGTCGGCCCTTTCCAATTAAGGGAAAGCACAGCCGAAAGATGGGGCCTTAAAGTCGTACCAGGCATAATAGATGAACGAAAAGATCCAACCAAAGCAGCAAAGGTAGCTGCACAAGTGCTTTCTGAGATTTATGATCTAACTTACACATGGAATCCCCCTATGCCAAACGAAGATTACAGATGGGGATGGGTACTTTTGAGCTATAACCGAGGATCCATATTTCCACTTTACAAAAAACACGGCGGAGACATACAAGCCTATTTAAGCGCATCCGGAACCGGCCAAGAACAACGAGAATATGTTTACAAATTTTACGCAGCAAAATCAGCATTCCACGAAGTCCAAACAGAACCACGCGACATCTTCCCATGCCCACTCATTTACCAAGAACAAGGCAAACCAACAACCCACTCAGTACAAGAAGGTGAAAGTATTTCCGCAATCTCAATACAGCACGACCGCACCATCACCAGAATCATCGCATACAATTTACAAGAAAACCCCGAATTCAGCACCAAACTCCAACCAGGCGACAAAATCTTAATCCCAAACGCAGCAAGAGCAACAGTATTGGTAAAGGATCTCGATGTAGACACAAGTGAATTCCAAAGACTCAATCCTCACCTCGGCTCAAGCGTAATGGAAAGCCGACGAGGCATACCCGAAACAACCATATATTTCCCGGACCAAGCCAGCGCTGACGCATTTTATCGAGAATCCACGGGGAAAATCGAATCCAGACCGACCGCAGAACAAGAATCATCAGATAGGGATCTCTGCCTAACGCATGCGGGGAGGATGTTTAGGTAGGTCGAATGTGGAAGTTCGAATGTCGAATGTCGTGGCTCGAATTTCGAGATCCGAAATTCAACATTCCAAATTCCACATTCAAAATCACTCCAAAGCTCCTTTAATTTGCCTTAAAACCGGCACCCAATATGCAACAGCCTCCTGTAAATCCATCCTATAAAAATTCTCCGGCGCATGAGAACGACCCGCAACTGCTAAACACATATGCTTGTATTGGTTAGCATCAACACCTTGATCCGACCGCAAAAGACGATCTACCAAAGCCTTCCTAAGCTGAATAAAAGAAGATTCAGTCACATAAGGATCATCTGCCAAATCACAGAACCCTCGTGACCTGAGAATACCCGAAAGATATCCGAGATAACTGTAAATACTCGCAATAGTTGCTTTTGACACAGCTTCCCTTATTAAATCAGCCGCAATTCTAGCCGCTTCCATAGGATCAGCCTTAACCGACTCAGACAGTATCATATCAGAACGCCTCCCACCCGATTTAACAAAAGCCTCTATTTCCGCTGCTAAACTTGCACGAGTTGGACATATTCTCTTCTTAAAACCCTCCCTGAGAATAGCCAAAAGTTGTTCTTCCTTCCCTTCTGGAAGTCCTCCTTGCAAACCTTCCAAATCAGAAATCATTTGCCTCACTTCACCAGCAGTTTCTCCCGTCATCTGCTGTATAAACCGACCTGCTTCACGAACACCAGCAATAAATAACTTCCTCATTTTAGCTTCCCCACACCTATCAATATCACTAAAAAGTTCATCGATTTCATCCTTACTAAATCCTAAACTCTGCAACATCACGTCCGTGTTATCCAACCAACCATGGATCCATTTACGAAGATTATTCCAATCTTCAACCGTATCAACTGCATCAACACGCTCATAGACCAGAGCCAACATACCCTTCATCTGTTCAATATGAGCAGCTTTTTCACGATCTTCCGGTGCTGTAGGTGTATTATTCACGGGTTAATTATAACACAAAACGGCAAGCCCCTCAACCCTTCGCGGCATTCCAAATCCGACATTCGACATTCGGAATTCAACATTCTATATTCAAAATTCCAAATTCGACATTCAACATTCCATATTCGAACCTACTCAAACCTCAAACTCTCAATCGGATCCAGAGAGGCCGCTTTTTTCGCAGGATAAACTCCAAATAAAATCCCCTCTAAAGCCGCCGCAATCAAGGCAATCGCAATTCCCTGCATCGGAACAAAAAACTCGATTTCAACCCCGCCAAACCGCGCCAAAACAGTAGAAAGATAAACAAACCCCAACCCAGCTGCAATCCCAATCACCCCTCCTGCAAAAGTCACCATAACCGCTTCACACAAAAACTGCCTCAAAATAGCCTTTTGACTCGCACCAACCGCTTTCCTAAGCCCAATCTCACGAGTCCTCTCCGAAACTATAACAAACATCACATTCATCACCCCTACCCCGCCAACAAGCAACGAAATCGCCGCCAACACCAGAAGCAAAATCCCCAAAGCCCCAGTAATAACATCCATCATCTCAACCGCCTCACTCATCGTCGTAACCCGAAAATCACGCCTATCCTCACTCGCAATATCATGCCTTTGATCCAAAACCGCAATCACATCATCCTTCACCAGCTCAGCAGTTTCCTCATCAACCACCTCAATCAAAAAATAAGGCACATAATCAATCCCTAGGATCAACTTCTGCATAGTATTTAAAGGCAAATAAACCTGACTATCCATATCCTGAAAAAACACCATCCCCAGCTCCTCCATAATCCCAATCACCTTAAAATTCACCTCGCCGATGCGAACATTTTGCCCAATCGGATCCATCCCCGGGAAAAGCTCCTCAGCAACAGACTTTCCCAAAACAGCAACCCGAGCCAAACTCGCATCCTCATCAGCAGTAAAATACCGCCCATACTCAACATCCGACTGATCAATATTTACAAAAGAAGCAGTCGTCGCCTG
The DNA here is from genome assembly GCA_964538865.1 of uncultured Candidatus Peribacteria bacterium. Taxonomy (GTDB): domain Bacteria; phylum Patescibacteriota; class Gracilibacteria; order UBA1369; family UBA12470; genus CAZIHU01. The sequence goes on along the minus strand of CAZIHU010000011.1, from coordinate 602 downwards.
AATCATATACTCCTGATCATCATACAACGAAACCACTCTCTCAAGCCCCAAAAGCGCAGCATAAGCATCAGTAACACCCGGAATGTCCATCATCGCGTTCATATCCTCCTCCTTGAGAGTAGTCACCGTAATCCCCTCCATCATCGCAGTCGCATTTCCCATACTCATATCCGAAAGCCCAGGCAGCTTCACCTCCACCACAACAGTATTCGAACCATAAGCCTCAACCTCCGCCGTCACAACCGCCTGCGTCGCATGCCCAAGCGAAAAAACAATAATCACCATCGCAATTCCAATCACAATCCCAAGCGTCGTAAGAAAAGTACGAAGCTTATTCGCCCTAAGCGCATCGAGGGAAAGATTGAAATATTGGAAAAACTTATTCACGGTGAGATTATAGCATTCGGGAGTTGGAATGTGGAATTTCGGATTTCGGATTTCGGATTTCGAGGTTCGAATGTGGAATTTCAGATCTCGGAGTTCGAATGTAGAATTTGGAATTTCGGATTTCGACATCCCGTATTCAACATTCCCTATTCGACATTCAACATTCGACATTCCAAATTCGACATTCCAAATTCGACATTCCAAATTCGACATTC
>CAZIHU010000010.1:32536-58207 GCA_964538865.1 uncultured Candidatus Peribacteria bacterium | reverse complement strand
TTCAAAGTTACAGATCAGATACCCTCCCCGGGGAGGACTCCCAACCTGTAAAAATTACCATGGAACTAGATCCAGAAATCGCCCAAAAACTTCAAAAAATGAAAGGAGACCTCGACTGGAACCAATTCATGGAAAAACTCATGACTCAAGAGAAGCCGGAAACAGTAGAAACAGAGTCGAGACATGTTCCCAAGAAGATCCAGCGCTACGCTCTCTCCAAAACAGCAGGCAAATGCGCACGCTGCAACCACAAATACCACGCTTTCCACCACATCAACAGATTCGCGACAACCAAAGAACACGATCCCGACAAAATCATCCCACTCTGCAAGGGTTGCCATCAACTAGCTCATCTTGGCTATATTGAGAACGAGCATGATCCGCCTCATCTTTGGCGGGTGCGAGAGCAGCCCAAACCGGGCACAATAGACCTTAAGTGGAAGCAACATGCGCGAGCACCATCATGATTCGCAGCATCACACATCTTCTTCATGCAAATCCCACCATAGCACCACTGCAAACTGCAAGTTGCAAGCTGCAAGCTACCCCAATCCCCCACACAAATCCGTCAAAACAGCCTCAACATCCGCCGCTTTCACAACCCCAGAAGCCAAAAGCACACCAGAAGCACCCTGGGCCAGAGCAACTCGCACATCCTCACCCGTCTTCACTCCTGCTCCAACCAGTAATTTCCCCTCACCTACTACAGCAGCAGACCGAGCAATCAGTTCAGGATCAGCAGTCGATACAGAAACATCACCTCCAATCAACTCAGGAGGCTCAACCGCAACCATATCAGGTTCAAATTTCATCACCTCCCCTGCTTCTTTATCATCCGCCGCACAAACAACAGTAAACAAATTCACAGCCTTAGCTCGCGCCACAGCTTTCCCAACATCCTCCATCGACAAACGCTTCTCGGAGTGATTAATGATAACACCCCAAGCACCAGCCCCCTTAATAGCCTCAGGAAGCAACGCACCGGTATGAGCACCCGGTTCAACCGGATCAATATGCTGCGCAAAAACAGGAAAACTCACACTCGCAGCCAGCATAGTCAAATCTGTTGGCTGAACAGCAATCGACATAGAAGCCTGGCATTCGACAGCAACCTTAGCATGCGCCTTAGCAAGCTCAAGCGCCTTACTACCAGTCCCCTCCTCATAAGTTTTGAAATTTGTGATGATTACAGGAAGATCCATTTTTGTTTTGGTTAAAAAAACTCGCTCGCAACTATATCAGGTATTGAATCTCGGAGCAATTTATGATAGAATATATAGATTTAAAACTTTTTAAAAACAAAAAAATGATACTCAAAAACTTCTTCTTGGAAATTTTTGAAAAGAAATCAAAAAATCCAAACCTCGCAGCAGGAGGAGCTCCGAAGTCATCAGCGGAGAAAGCTGAGGCTCTGACCGAAACGTTGGATGATTTAACGAATCAGCAGATTATCAATCTGACAGCAGCACTAGAGGGAGATAAAGGATTATCCGCCAAAGAATCAAAAATCCTAAAAACTCTTGGGATACTACAATCTCTAGACCAAGCTGGCTTTAGAAAAGAAAAATTCAACGCACCTGACAAAGTAATAGCGCTCGTGAACTCCACTGAATTCGACGATTTCCTAACAGCACTCAAGAAAACAGATTTCTGGGACGCCTACCAAGAACACCTCGGAGGAAGAGTAGACACAATGGCAACATCCGCAGGCGATAGACTAGCAGTTGCAACAGAGGTAACAGCCGCTTCAGTAGAACTCGCAGATGTAAAGGTAACAAGCACAATCGAAGGCATGGCGAAGAAATACAAAGCCAGATACCCTGACATGACTATCAAGCAAATCGCAGATCAAATCATAGCAGATTCTCCAGGAACAAAATTTGCAACAGTAACAAAGAAACAAGCAAGCGCCTCAGGTGCACCCAGCTGGATGAAAGCAGGCATCCGCTACGCCCTAGGCGGAGCAGGAACCACAATCAAAATCCGCACTTCCAAACCAGCTGCCCCACCAATACCTGAATCACTGCGCGTGAGTGCCACAGCAGCTCCAGTAACCCTGGATGAAGCAAGAGCACGCAGAACAGCAGAAGATGAATTAGAAGTAGACGTCGCAGATGCAGAATACGAAGAAGCTGAAGATGCACTGGGAGATGCATTACAAGAAGAAAGACTACAATACACAGATGGACTTCACGAGGGAACCTACGACAGCAGAAGCGACAGATGGCAAGAACGAAGAGAATTTAGAGACCTAAAAGGAGAAAAAGTACGAGTCAAAGCCCTCAAAAGATGGGGCAGAGCACACGAATGGAGTGTGCATTTCCGATCATTGGATACAGAAGGAGCAATGCAGCGCACAGCCAAGCAACTATTGGGTCGAGACCCCTTTGGTTTTAACGAAGTACAATTGAAAGAAAAACCCGGCTCAACAACCATGCAGGAAATCGCAAAAGCCTGGGGCAACAAAACCATAAGATTTAACGACATACTTTGGGGACTAAACAACCTCCATGAACCGGGATCACCTAACTACCTCGCTGAAGGAAGCTTCAAAGAATTCAGCAGAGAGTATGAAAGGCTTTCTTCAAAAGACACTTCAAGAAAACTACACGAAGAAACAAAAGAAAAAGAAGCCCTCTTGCGCGGAGCTCTCGAAACAGATCCAAGCACACTACAAGAAGTTAAAGGCATACCGGAAGACCTAACAAAAAGACTAACCAAAAAATACGTAAACACTCTCGCAAGACGAAAAACCGGCGAAACCACACAACAGTGGAAAGAAAGAGTAGAAGCCGAACGCGAAAGACTAGACCGAGAAACATGGGACGGCAAAGACAAAGAAGTGAAACGCAACAGGAGAAAAAGGAAAATAGATCTGTGCGATCACATCATCGACAAACTGGAAGAAGAACAAAAAACTCACACTCAAGACGCACAAGAAGCTTACGATGCAGCACTCGCAGCAGAACAAGCACACATCGAGAAACTCGAGAGATACGAACTTATAATCGAAAAAACATTCGAACTATTCGACGCCCTCGGCGGACTCGTCGAAGGAGAAGAACAAGTAGAATATGAAAGAGAAGATCTAAGTGAAAGATACGACGACCCTGACCAACAGGCACTTTTCGACGAAATCCGCGGACCTTTTGACGACTCGGATGACAAGAAACGCAGAAGGCATGGTGGAGATGGGTATACAGAATTCGACAGGCAAAAAGAAAGAAAACTGGGCAGCTCACGAAGAACTGACGAATTAACCCGTAGATACGACTTAACCGGCATCGTCGAAGAAATCGAAGCTGAATGCTCGGTATTCGAAGATGGCAGAAGAGTTTTAAAGAAAGAAAAAGTAGAAAAAAAGATGAGAGGCCTACTTATGGCCGGATTCGCTTCGCTTGAGAGCAGGGAAGATTTTTCAAAGAAAAAAGGCATGCCTATCGAGATACTAGATTTGGCGGAACTCTTAGGCGTATATGTAGAATCAGGTAGGAGAAATAAGATCAAAGCAAAACAAAAAGAATTGAAAGGATACATTAAAGAACAGGAAAAAGCTCAAGAAGACATCGACGAATCAAACGAGAAAATCGCAAAACTAGTCGCAAAACTCGAAAACAAAAGCTTACGAGACAAAACCGAATCAGTAGCAAGAATCGAAGAAAAAATCAGGAAAGAATACAGAAAACAAGGCTACAAATGCGAACCAGGAACCATAATACCCTACAAACATGCACTGGCAGACTCTCCGCAACACTATAAGGAGCATTATAAGAAAAAGGCCGATGAAGCCCGAGGTAAACTTGTCATACTATACAAGCCAATTTTGGAAGAAATCAAAGCCCCAGCCAACCTGGAAAAACTATTACACCCGGATCCTGAATCAGAAAACTACGAAGACATGCAAGAAGCCCAAGAAATCCTAATGCGCCTCGGCTACTTGAGCGGAAGAGGAGTTGAACAATCAGAACAAACCACAACACTGGACAGCTTATTTGAATACTACACAAAGGACACTCACCCCGTACAATACGCCGTACTAACAGCTATAAAAAATAACCCAGACAAAACATACACATCAGAAGAGCTCGAACTGATAATGGCTGAAATAAACCATCAAACCGAGCACGGATTCGAACCTGACAATGTAACAGAAAACAGAATCTCAGGCGGAGCCGGGGTAGCAACAGACGAATATGCCGGACTCACTAGAGTATCTTTAACAAAAACTTTTAAACTGCCGGAAAATCTAGGAGTAGTAAATGTAGACCTACATTTCACAAGATTGGGACTACCAGCAGCAAGCGCCGGATACTCAAACAGAATCATAAACACCAAGTTTATGGACATAGGTATATCCGCACAAGTCAACCCAGGAACAGTATCAGCCTCAGTAAGCGGAACCGTTTCAATCGGAAAAGAACAAAAAGGACAAATCATTCTTGGTGCAGGAGTAGGAGTAGGACTGGAAAAAGGACAATTTATCTTCCCGTCACTCAACATTGGCGTCGCATTTTACGATTCTCCTCAAGACAACCGAGAACAAAAAGAGAACCGAGAACTTTCAAAAGCAGGCCTAACACAAATACGAGAAGATGCACCATCAAACGACCCTCAATTAATGGGTGAATATCTAAGAACAGCTATCCGCGAAGGTAAACTACCACAATTCCAATCGACCCTTGAAAACTTGGAAGCTACAGTTACAGGCAACACAGCAGCTCAAAAAAGAGCAACGATAAACAGAGCCCTCTGGCTACACTTCAACCTCGTTGAACAAGATGCCAGAACCAGCGCACAGGAAACTGTCAGAGTATTCCCAATAAGAGGCGGCGGAATCGCGATCATGGGCCCAAACGAACTTTTAAAGGCACTCAACCTCGAACCAAAAAGAAAAATACCAATTCCAATACGCCTACCTATACCTTTCCTAACATTCGTAGCAAAAGGAAGAACAATGGTTGTTCCATACCTACCTGAAGGAAACACATTAGCCGAGTTAACAGGTAGAACTGATGAGGAAATAGACCAGTTAATGGAGGATAATTTCTACGATCCCGATTATCCTGCCTTTGACGAAATGGCAGCACGATCGGGCGGTCTGCAGCTGGACGTTTCCGGAGAACTCGAACCGGACGGCTCAAGAAAAGTCGGCAACATGCATATGTCACTCGGAACAAGTTTGGAGGATTACAACGAGGAGTTCGAAAATCTGGGTATGTCACTTGTGGAAGGACCTCATGAAACTTTGAGACTGAACTTTTTCGAAAATAGACTCCAAGGAACAGTCGAGATCCACGCTGACAGCAAAGCAGATCCCCCAATAGAATTGATTGGTGCAAGACCGGATGGAGCCCCCGCAACACACGATGACATATATTTGGCTTTCGACAGACTCGAAGGAGAGCTTTATATAGAAGTACGGGAAATGCGCTTAGCAAGACCCGATGAATTCGGAAACACGACAAGAACGATAATCCACATCAAGAACAACCCAAGAAGAACAAGACACGACATCGACAGAGATGACCGTGGATACTTGCTCGGAGCAGTCAACAGATCATTCGTCGAACGCGAAGAAGACAGCACAGCAAGAGCAGACCATGTATGGGACTCATGGGAAGAAGCAGAAGCCAACGGCGTATTCGAAAGACAGGAAGCAAGAACAACTGTCGACGAATACAAAGCCGCAGTCACAGCAAGCGATGAAAGGATGCAAAGAGCTTTAAAATTAGAACAACCTACCCCACCAGAAGGAAGGCAGGCCGACGAACCAAAATTAGCAAAACTTGCAGAAGACTTGATGGACAACAGAGCAAAAGCTAAACGCTTCAAGGAGCTCTCAACCATGACTTTTGAAGGAGGAGAAATGAATTTCGCAAACCGCCCAGCGCTTGCAAGATTCATAAGCGAACACTGTAAAGCCGAATATCCTAACGGCTTAAACGACAACGAGATGAACTACATCCTCAACAGACTTGTCGTAGAAAGCTTTGCCCAAAACCAAACAAACGAGAAATTGCTAGAACTACAAAAATGGTTCACAGGACAGCTTTCAACAGCTTTACAAGCAACCGAAACACTCAGAAGTGACCCAACTACAGCCGCATTAATAGCAGAAAAAATCGTCGGAAACATAGATTACACAAACCTCGACAGAACAAAGATAGGAAACGGAGCAGAAGTCCTCGACAAAGATAAATATGGAAACCCATACGGAAACGATATCTACGCAAGTGTAGTCGTAGGCTCAGGTGTAAAAGGTCTGAGGCACATGCTTTCACTCGCAGGAATCGACAAAGGCGACCTGATGGAAGTCAAAACAATCGAAGAATCTCTCCCCGATGAAGCAACAAAGGTAAAATACCGCGCCGCAATGCTCGAACTCACAAGTCCAATTCCGAAAAACAGGGCTGAGCTCCTAAGATGTCCTCTCGGCGTGAAATTTGCCGGACTCGCACCAGTACTACTTGGACCTGAGCACAGCGACAAACTGGCAGAAATGTACGAGATGAATACCGCACAGCTGGCAGCAACATTGGCCGTCGATGGCCCCTACAAAAGAGTATTCGAAAAATTCGAGCAACTGATCGTAGACTTCCGAGCAATGCAAAAAGGAGACCTCGGCAAGATAGAATGGACCAACATGGACGGCTTGAAATTCATCCTGAGAGACAATTCCGAATACTGGACAGGTATCTACAAGAAATGTGGTAATCCAAGTTTGTTCGTACACGAAAGCGTCTCAATAATGCAGGTCGAAAGATTCGGCTCAGCCGGAGCTGAAGCTTTACAAGAAGGCGACTACCACACCGACAGAAATATATTCGAATTCTTCGCTTACTACAGTCACACGGAATATAAGAAAGGGAAACCAAAGAAGAAGGAGAGAGAAAGAGAGAAAGAGTGGGAACCAGAGGAACCGGAAGAAGAACAGCCAGAAGGAGGGAAAGACCCCACCAGAAAACAAGACCTAAGCGACATAAGAGAATCTCTGGACTCCTCAGATCGAGGAACAGACGAAGGGACAGCACCAGCAGATGACAACAATCCTACGGGTGATGAAGACCCTCCACCTGAATAAAAACTCCTTTAAGCTAAAAATTTTACAAATATGAACTTCCTCAACAAGAGAACCCTAGTTCCAATCATCATAACAAGCTTATTGCTGACACTCACTTCGATAGAAGCGATTTCATGGGCAGCTTCAACTCCAACAACAGATCTATCTTCAACTGGAGCTGTAGCCGCTGAAAACGATTTCGAAGATGACGATCCCGACTCCCAAACATACGACTGTTCCGAATGGGTAGGCTCCGACACCGTATATGCATGGCACAAACACGGATACATAAACACCGGTGGACCTGACGATGATTACTACCTGTTTTCGCTAATCTACAGATTTCGGCTATACCTAGACGATGATTTTGTAGAAAACGTTGATTTGGACGACCTCATGTGTGCCACACCAACAGATGGTGAATTAGTAACATGTGACGGAGGAGAAACCGAATATGACGGTGGAACTATTATAGAACTCAATCTAGAATCACGAGGTGACGATGGAAATTACATCCAATGGACATACGGACAAGATGATTTTGACGATATACCAATACTTCCGGGAATAAATTATTACGATGCAGAATACGATTATTACGACACTGCTGACCCATCGGAAAGAACTTTTTCAGAAGTAGTTTCGTTTACTTTTAAAGACGATGTTGAAAGCGGCGCAACAGCCACAACAACCGGATCTGTCCAGATCAAGCATAAAGCGATGCACAAAGACACCGACGAATGGATAGAAATCGAAGATTCAGACGGTAACATCGACTGGCACTGGAATGAACATACCTACACCTTGGTAACCGACTACATCTGCGAACTCGAATGTGTTGACCTCGACATGGAACCTTACGCTACATTAACTGAACAAGAAGCACGCAGTGACGTCGAAATAACAGTCTCATCGGAAGACACTTACGGTGATGACTGGGAAGACGCCTCGGAATTCAACGACTACAGGTATTGGGCACTCGATTACGAGGGCGGTCTTGCAGATGGAGAGTTTTATACATCTTGGGCAGATATTTGGGGAGAAAATCCGATGGTGGATGATGACAACCATGTTTATTACGAAGGAGGAAGCCCCGGAGATCAAATATTTGTTTGTGCGCTCGATCAGGACGACAACTGTATCAGCGCTTGTCAGGCAGGAGTTGATAGCCCGATTTGTAGCAGCTTAGAAATGGACCCGGATTCGATAGAAACAGAAAGTATCCCCTACTCTATCGATTTCACAATAACATCGACAGATTCAGGAGGTGGAACCTGGTATGGTTACGCTTCATGGGAGACAGACTCTCCATCAGGTTCTTTTTCTGATGATGAAACAGGGACAAATACAACAGTAACTTACTCGGATGAGGAGTCCGAGGTTACAGTCTCAGTTTATGATAATGAATTTCCAGATATTTGTTACGATTCAGCAACTATCGAATTTATACCGAGTTTGGCTTGTTTATATTTAGAAATCACCGAGCCTACTCAAGCGGAATACAGCGATCTACTAGGAGGAAGATGTTTTGATGTTGTAACAGAAACCTATAACGACGACGGAACCGAAAGAGCAACCGTAATCTGTTATGAGGTATGGGATTTGGATACAGGAGCATTATCAACAAGCACAACATTAACAAATATTTACGGTCGAACTACTGTCGGAAAGATGTGTACAACTTCACCGGAAGTCGAAGTATGCAATAGCTCAGAAAACGACATGATTTACGTATACGACATGTTCGATGAAGCTATATGTTACGACAGATTAATACCGGAAGCGGAAGAGATCATCTGTGCAGAAATGACTCTTACACCAAGCGGATCAATGGAAACGTCCACCGCTGCATACACAATAGACATGACCCTGGAAACATACGGCTCAGATGGCAATCTTTGGGAAGGAATTGCAGTGTGGACACTTGATTCAAGTACAGCTTCACTAGACCCACCTAGTCCAACAGATACAAACACAACCGCAGTTTATACAGAAACCTCACAAGGAGAAGATACAACTTACTGTGTACACGTGGAAGACTCTCAATACCCATCAATATGTTATGACGATCTTTGTATTACAAGGCCGGGACCAGGCGGTGATGGAGACGGTGACGGTGATGTAGATATAGAAGAAAACCCAGGAGAAATCTCAAAATCGGCCGAAAGTTACAACTTTTACGGCTCAACTATTTCACACTACACAGCTCACGATCTTGACTATATTTATTACAGCGTAACTTACACAGCAGGAACAGACCCCGATCCCCTACTGGTAGACGACCTATCGGGAACAATCTACGGCGAGTCAAGTGACTCGAGAATAGAATACTTCGAAGGCACAGATGCATGGGGAAATTACGTCACATTTGAATTGGCCGAACTCGATGAATGTACAGAAGACGACCACACAAACGAAGAAGCATGTTACGAACTCACCAATTCAAGCAATCCTCTAGAAGGAATTCAATTCTATTACTTAGAAGAAGGAGATGAAATAAACATGACTTACGGCGGCCGAGTATATTCAACCTTATGTGATGGAACCAATGAAGATGAGTGCTTGGCAAATGGGATCACAAACACAGTAACAGCTTACGAAGACAGCTTTACGCTAGAAGCGACCTCAACAATCACAATAATTTGTCCTTTTATTCTGACCAGAAATGCAGGTGACGTTTATTTCGAAGGCGAGCTTTCAACAGGTACAAATGCCGAGTGTGTTTATGACGGTTTTATCGAGGGTTATGATATGTTCAAAAACTCAGACGGACTTGTAATGATAGATGAAGCTTTGGAAAGCATAGTCGGAGACACTTTCAAACACTTCTCAACTTACATTTCAGAAATTTTCTATCAAACACTTGCAGACTGGCAAGTCACAGAAATCGAAGACACAACAAACTGGCACGTTTACAGATCAACTTACAACATTTCAACAACCCAAGCTGAAACAGACCCAGAATCGACAGAGATTTACGTCTACGATTGGAACGACCTTGAGCAAATCAGAAACACAAACACCGACGAAAACATTTATTACTACGAATCACCGGAAGGCTCCCGTGGAGAAGTTAACTTCAACCTCAACGGAAACAAAGTCCCAGAGGGCGCACACACAATCATCATAAAAGACGCCGACCTAGTAATAACAACTGACATAGAATACGAAGACGCATCATTCGGATTTAACTACTACACATACAGCGCAGACGCAGACTACGACAATCTCGGCTCAGTAGCGTTCATATTACTGGGCGACAGCGATATGTACGTTAGCCACTGGGTTTACGACTTGGTCGGAGTTTATTACCTTGAAAACGGAAGCATCTACTCAGGAACACCTTCAAATCCAAACTACGCCAGAAGCCCAATATCAGAACAGCTCCGAATATTCGGATCGGTTTATGGTGACGTCGAACCCGTACTTGAAGACAGCGGATTCGTTGGACCAATCGAACTCGATCATGGTGCAGTGGTAATCAGATACGATGAGAGGGTTATTTTGAACACTCCACCTGGATTAGCAGAGTATATTGACTTCTATTCTTACAAAACTGCCAGATGATACTCGAAAAGACCAGTTATATTTTAATAGCTGTTATCCTAATAGTTATTTCTTTACAAATAGGGATTTCTTTTGAAGAACCAGAAGATTTTGAAGCAAACACGATGTACGTAACACCAATAGATTTCTCGCAAGAACTCCAAGAATCTTTAGATTTAGTAGCAGAAAGAATTCAAGAAGATTTAAAAGACGATGGAAGCTTCCACTACATTTATTACCCCTCAAGTAAAAGTTATTCAGACTCTTACAACATAATTAGACATACCCTTGGTTCTTACACCTTATTAGAACTATACAAATATTATAACGACGAAACCTACCTGGAAGATGCAAAAAAAAGCATAGACTACACAATGGAATACCTAGTGGAGAATGACGATATGCTTTACATCACATACAATGACAAAACTAAAGTCGGAACAGCAGCCATTACAATCCTTACATTGTTAAATTATGAAGAAATAACCGGAGAAACAACATACGACGAAACTATCGAAGGCCTCGCTGAATTCATCTTATTCATGCAAGAAGAAGACGGAGGTTTCCAAAACTACTATCCAGAAAATGACCCTGAAGACAAATTATCAACCGTTCTTTACACAGGAGAGGCCGATCTAGCTCTCACAAGACTTTATAAAAAAACCGGCGAAGAAAAATACCTCGAAGCTGTAGAAAAATCGTACGAATGGGTAAAAAACTACTTCGATGAAAGACACTCAACTGGACTCGTATCCTGGGCATCAAGCGCATTTGCTGAAGTTTATTATGAACTGAAAGACCCAAAATACGCAGACTTAGCTTTCGAAATGACGGATTGGCTAATAGACAACACTCAATACACCTCTGAAAACGCCCCGGAAGAAAGCTATATAGGCGCATTCTTAATAAACAACACCGAAGACAGATTAACCTGCACCGTAGCAGCTTACAGCGAAAGTATTAACGACATGATCGTATTAGCAAAAAACATCGGAGACCCAGAACACGAAAAAAAATACACCAAATCACTAAAAGCATCCCTGGAATATATGCTAAGCATGCAATACACAACCGAGAACACAACAGATGAAAACGCCTTAGGAGGATTCCAAGCAAGCATGTACGAAGATCATTTCAGAATAGATTTCAACACTCACGCCGCGATCTCGATTCTTAAAGCACTGGAAAACAGCATATACTAGCAGACGCCACAGCGAAGCGAAGGCGTCAAGCAGCGCTCAAAGAGCGCAATACTATAAAACCGTTTTGCGTCAGCAAAACTCCACAGAGCGGCCGAAGGCCAGCTCAAGTACTATCAACCGTTTTTCGCAACGCGAAAAACACCGGGTCAAATAAAAAATAGATGGAGAAAATTAAAAATATCTTTCACACATGCATACTCCACTCTTAGCGAATGTGAAGTTGTGGTAAAAATTTACCATATATGTGGTAGCTAGTTACCACAAAAATTACACTCTTTAACCAAGAGAGTCCTGTCCCGGGACGAAAATTCGTAGCCTAGCAAATTCGTCCCCGGGGATAGGCTTAGAGGGTCAATGTTCTTGTTTTTCTCCACCAAAAAATCATTTGATCCAAAACACCATTCTACAATCTGCTATCTACAAATCACAAGCTACCTGCTACAATAGTTGCCCTATGTCACAAACCAACGGACAACTTGGCAATCTCATCTTCATGCACGGCGAAGACACTTATTCCGTTCATGAAAAAATCGCAACCTGGAAAACAGAGTTCGCCAAAAGATACGACGGCGACACCAATATAACAGAACTGGATGGTGAAAAAACAACTCCTCAAGAGATAATCGATGCTATTTCGATCATGCCTTTTTTAAGCGAAAAACGACTGGTTTTGGTCAAAAACTTTCTCTCAGGAAACAAAGCCGACATCCAGAAGAAAATGGCCTCCAAACTCAAAGAAATCCCCGACACATCCGTCCTCGTATTTTACGAACTCAAGAAACCCGACAAACGCCTTTCCCTTTACAAACACTTGCTCAAAACAGGCAAAACTTACGAATTCCAACTCCTGCAAGGCACCCAACTAAGCCAATGGATCATCGACCAAGTCTCGAAACGTGGCGGTCGAATCAACATAATGGGCGCCTCTTACCTGTCACAACACGCAGGCTCCGACCTCTGGAAACTTTCCAACGAAATCGACAAACTCATCGCATACGCCGGCTCCCGTGAAATCCAATCCAAAGATATCGACCTCCTCACCCGCTCCTCCGCGGAAACAAACATTTTTAAGCTCACAGACCAAATCGGAAACCGCAGAACACACTCAGCCCTAAAAACCCTCCACGAACTCCTAGAAAGCGGCGAAGAAGCCCCATACGTCTTCGCAATGATAGCCCGCCAATTCAGACTCCTGGTTCAGGTTAAAGACCTCATCCGAAAAGGCTTTCAAAAACAACAAATCATAGACCGCCTCAAGCAACACCCCTTCGTCATCACCAAAACGATGAGCCAGGTCAACAACTACACACCCGAGAAACTACACGCAATTTACAAAAAACTCCTCGAGCTCGACACCAAGCTCAAAACCGGCAAAGTGCATTACCTAGCCAGCGATAAGAGGCATTATTTGTTGCAGATTGAGAAACTTATAGTTGAAGCGGGGAAATAGAATCGACATACACGTTTTAGACATTAGACATTTTGGATACCAGGGTTGATTAGTAGTCTATTATCAACGTTTTCGCTCTGCGAAAACTCCACAGACGCCGAACAGGCGTCAAGCATACTAATAACCGTTTTTGCCAAAGGCAAAAACACCATTCTGCAATCTGCAAGTTGCAAGCTAATGCTCAATTCCCCTCGCCTCCAGCGAAAACATCAATGCCAACTGCGCCTCCAAATTAAAACGAGGATTTGGCTCCTGCCAAGGAGTGAAAAACAAAACAGGCCTTCGATTTTGCATACCTTTATATTCGGACGCAACTCCATGATAAATTCGATCAGCGTCGGACAACCCATCCGCAGCCCCGCAAAAAAGCCAACCCTGCTCCGCATCCATAGCCAAAACAAGCACCTTCCCCGGATACTGCTCAAGCAATTCACAAAGCCTCACATCCGCAACCATCCTCCATTTTCTCCTCTCCGCACCATCAAACTTCAAAATCATATCCAGCCCTGGAGCGTAAGAAAGTTCTGCAGATAATTCCGGTCCATCATCCATAATATTTTTTTAACAGGAGAAAAAACATACAAGTTCGCAACAAAAAACACAAGCTAAAACACATTCACGCTTTAGGCATTAGGCAGTTAGGATGTTAGGGTTGATTAGTAGCCTACTATAAACCGTTTTCGCGCAGCGAAAACACCATACTCTGCTCTCTGCTCCTTGCTGTCTGCTGTCTAATAAACATCCAAATACTCCCCAAGCTCCCACTCACTCACCGAAGTCCTATATCGATCCCATTCGTCCTTTTTTGCCCTATAAAAAGCGTCATAAATATGCTCTCCAAGCGTTGCTCGAACCAGCTCATCCTTCTTCATCCTTTTTAAAGCCATCATCAAACTATCCGCCAAACATTCGATCCCCATTTCCTTAGCTTTTTCATCTGTAAATTCATAAATATCCTCCTCAATAGGAGCAGGCGGCTCCAAATTTTTCTCAATACCATCCAAACCGCTAGCCAACATAACCGCAAACGCCAAATAAGGATTCGCTGTTGGATCCGGATTACGAAGCTCACAACGAGTAGCAGCAGCAGCCGTACTTCCGGAAATATGCGGCACACGAATCAAAGACGAACGATTTGTCCTCGCCCAAGCGATATAAACAGGCGCCTCAAAACCCGGAACCAACCTCTTGTAAGAATTAACTGTGGGATTTAAAACCGCATTCATCCCCTTAACATGCTCAAGCTGCCCAGCAATAAAAGATAATGCAATCGGACTCAATCCATACTTATTCTGCGCATCAACAGCATAAAAAGCGTTCCCACCACCATTAATCGAAGTAAAACTCTGGTGCACATGCATGCCATTACCGGCAACCCCTGCAATCGGTTTAGCCATAAAAGTCGCATGCAGCCCATACTTCGCTGCAATAGCTTTTAAAACCATCCTAAAAGTAATCGCATTATCCGCAGTAGTAAGCGCATTATCATACTTAAAATCAATCTCATGCTGTCCCTCCGCAACCTCATGATGAAGAGCTTCAACCTCAATCCCCATCTCATCCAAAGCAAAACTCATATCATTCCTCACCTCTACAGCCAAATCATTGGTTTGATCAAAATATCCCCCTTTATCATTCGGCAAAACCTTGAGCCCATCACCATTTTTCTTGAACAAAAAGAACTCAAGTTCAGGACCAGTATTAAAAATATATCCCATCTTCTCAGCACGCTTCATCTGACGCTTAAGAACTCCCCGAGGATCGCCGGGATAAGGCTCACCACCAGGTAAATGCACATCACAAATTATCCGCGCAATCACATCTTCACGATCCCGCGTCCACGGCAAAATCGCAAAAGTATCCAAATCAGGCTTAAGATACATATCACTTTCATGTATCCTCGCAAACCCCTCAACGGAAGACCCGTCAAACCACACATTGTTGTCAACCGCACTTTCAAGCTTATGAAGCGGCATCGTCACAGCTTTTGGCATACCAAGTATGTCAACGAACTGCATGTTGACATACTTGACCCTGTTCTGAACACACATATCAAGAACTTCCTGTTTGGTAAGTCCTTTCTTTTTTTTGAAAGCATAAGTGTGCCCATGCCGGGTAGCAGTGATCTTACCCATGGTAGAAAGAGTGGGAGGCGTGACTTGAGTGGCAGGCTCCATTTCATGAGGGGTTAGGAGGATAACGGTTTTTTGATACCACGTGTTTTTTTAAAAAAAAAGGTGTTTTTGCATGATTGGAAAATGTTGTAAAAATCGGCGACACCAGCAGCGACAGGAAGCGAAGCGATCCAGTCGCAAAAAAAATAATAAAATTGACCAGATAAAGAAAACCACTTACAATTTGCCTGTCGAAATTTTCTACAACAACTTTAAATTGACATGCTACAAAAAATATTACAAAACATCGGCCTCACAAAAAGAGAAGCAAAAATTTATCTCGCCGCAACACAGCTCGGCCAATCACCCGCTTCCCACATCGCAAAGAAAGCCGGTATCAACAGAGTCACCACTTACGACACAATCGAAAAACTCCTGCAAAAAGGCTTTATCACCAAGCACAAACGCAAAGGAATGCTCTACTTCGCCGCAGTCGACCCAGAAGTAATCTCATTAGACTTCCACTCCAAAGCACGTGACTTCCGCAAATCTCTCCCCGACCTCAAACGCCTCAAAGGAGAAACCGCCCACCCCCAAATCCAATACTTCGAAGGCTTGAACGGAATTAAAAGGATTTACCTCGACACCCTAAGCTCCCAAACAGAAATCCTAAACTACGCCGACTCAGAAGGCATCCGAACCCACTGGCCGGAACACGACGAAGAATACATAAAGCAGCGTGTAAAACGCGGCATCTACCTCCGAGGAATCTGCGCAGACGACGACTACGGCAAAACCCAAAAAGCCAAAGACTGGGAATGCAACCGCGAAATCCGCCTTGTCCCAAAAGAAGAGTTCGATTTCTCAAACGAAATCAACATCTACGACAACAAAGTCGCCATCGTCTCATACGGAAAAGACCTCATCGGCATGATCATCGAGAACCGCGACATCGCAAATACTCAGAGGACCATCTTTAAGATGGCATGGGACTTCGCCAAATGATTCTAGGATCATCTTCTAGATGAACTCTCGCAGATGGCTTATTCATGCTCCAAAGTCCATCATCAGAATCACCGTCACCATTGCCACCTTGACTTGCCAAATGATCTGCAGTTTCCAAACCATCAAGCATCAAGTGATCACTACTCCCTATTGCCTCAAACTGCATCAAAGCATGTGCATTATCTGCTACAACATCCGTAGGACCATCAGAGTTCATATCAGCTTCCTGACTAGCCTGAAGAATCCTAATGACCCGAATTCTACGAGCATCCTGGCAAAATGGAACAATCGACAAATCACTAGCAACATACTCCTCCCAGGTCTGAGGAACAGGAAAAGTAGGAGGCATATCATAAGAAACATCTTCAACCATCTCATCCCCTATCCCGGACACACCATCATCACCATTCAAAACTTCAGCATCAAGTCCATTATCATCATCACATACATCACTATTATCCTCAGGCCAATCATCACCTCCGTCTACCTCAAGCATCGAATCAACATCCGCTGAGCTAACATGACCATCAGGATTCCCCTCATACTCATCACTTTCCAAGTACACTTCACCATCATTTCCAAACGAACCTACATAAAGACATCCCATAATTTTTTTAGATTAAATAATACCAAGGATAGGAATATACACACACGCCAATAAGGATGTCAAGGCTTTTACACAAGTTTCGAATATGGAATATCGAATGTCGAATCTCGAATGTCGAATCTCGATATTCGAACTTCAAAATTCCACATTCCAAATTCGAACATCAAAATTCCAAATTCTAAATTCCAGCCCCCACTCGAATCACATCCTCCTCCCCAAACTGCCTCCCCATAATCTGTAATCCAATCGGCAATCCATCACTAGACTCACCACAAGGAACAGATAATCCAGGAATGCCAGCAGTCGAAGCAGGTATCGTCAAAGCATCCGCAGCATACATTTTCAGAGGATCATCCAACTTCTCTCCCAGCTTAAACGCAGGATAAGGCGACGTAGGCCCACAAATCACATCTACCTCCTCAAAAACTTGATCAAATTCCCCAATCACCTTCGTCCTAACCTGCTGAGCCTTCTTGTAATACGCATCATAATAACCAGCCGACAAAACATAAGTTCCCATCATAATCCGCCTCTTAACCTCATCACCAAAACCCTCTCCTCGCACGCTTTCGTAATGCTCAAGCAAATCAGAAGCCTCCTTAGAATCTTTTAATCCAAAACGAATCCCATCATATCGCGCCACATTAGCCGAAACCTCAGCCGGAATCAAAATATAATAAAGCGCAATCGCATACTTAGTCGACGGCAAAGAAACATCTTTCAAAATCGCCCCCTGCTTCTCGAGAGAACGAATCGCATCCATTACCTTATCTTTCACCTCATCCTCAACACCCTCCCCAAAAAACTCCTTAGGCACACCGATTTTCATCCCCTTAATATCTTTATCCAAAGCAGCACTATAATCTGGAACCGGAACATCAGGAGTCGTCGAATCCCGGGGATCTCGCCCAGCCATCACCTGGAGCATAAGTGCAGTATCCTCTACAGTTTTCCCAAAAGGACCAATAGTATCGAAACTACTCGCCATCGCCAGCACCCCAAACCTAGAAACCCGCCCATAAGTCACCTTAAGCCCGCTGCACCCACATAAACTCGCAGGTTGTCTAATCGAGCCACCCGTATCACTACCAATCGCTCCAATACACATCCGATCAGCGATGGCCGCAGCACTCCCTCCACTTGAACCACCGGTAACTCGCTCAAGATCATGAGGATTGCGCGCAGAACCATAACAAGAATGTTCATTAGAATTCCCACATGCAAACTCATCCATATTCGTCCGCCCAAGAAAAACAGCACCAGCCTCACGCAGCCGCGAAACCGCAGTCGCATCAAAAGGAGCCTTGTATCCATCGAGCACCTTAGAGGCACCAGTCGTACCCCATCCTTTCACAGAGAAATTATCCTTAACTCCAATCGGAATGCCAGAAAGAGGCGTCGAGAACCCCTCCTTGTCCGCTTTGCGTGCTTGTTTAAGAGCTGAATCCTCCATCACTTCGATAAAAGCGTTCACATCCTCATTCCTCTCGCTAATTCGCACGAGACACGCCTTAGTAAGCTCCTCAGAAGAGAATTTCTTAGACTTAAGGCCTGAATGGGCTTCACTGATTGTTAGATCGATTAGATTCATATAGTTTGCAACTTGCAACTGGCAGTTTGCAGTTAGAGATTAAAGCACCTTCTTCACCTTGATCTGTCCACGCTCAACCGGAAGCGGCGAACAATCCAAAAGTTCATCTTTCGTACAAAAATCACTCTCAACCTCATCCTCCCGCATCACATTAGTGAGCCCCGTCACCTGCGAAGTTGGCTCAACTCCTTCTGTATCAACCTCATCAAGAACCTCCATATACTCCAAAATATCCCCAAGCTGCCCCGTAAACATCTCAAGCTCCTTGTCCGTAAGCTTGAGCCTGGCTAACTTGGCAATCTTCGCAACCTGTTCTTTTGTGATTTTTGGCATAGCGATCGACATTTTAACATGAAAAAAATGTGGAAGCCACGTCTGACAAACCTCACATCTCCGCACTCAACACCCTTGCCTTATCCATCAACTGTTCAAAAGCACCAATAACCTCTCTAACCGTATCTTCGTCTCTGGCCCTTAAAGCCTGATTCATCCGCTCAGCCAAAACCCCAGATCGGAAAACAATCTCAATAACCTTAGGATGATGTACTTCCACCACATGCTGAGACCTCATTTCACTACCCTCAAATTGAGCATCTTTCTGACGAATTCTATCAACAAAACCACAAACCACATGCCTAGCACATAACCTTTCAAAATCAGCTTCTCCTTGAAACCTGTCAAATGACCCCGGCTCTCTCCCCATTAAAATCAAGCATTGTCTAAGAACAGAACACTCATTCACATAATCATTTACAAACCAATCCAAAACCTCCTCTTCACGCAACACTTCAACCTCCTTTTCTGATCTTTCACATTCCATATCTAAACTTTTAAGGATTCAAATTATACCCAAAATCTCGATCCACGCAACCCCACCAACTACATACATATCTAGCACTGCGCTATAATCCCCATGATGACACGCGCCAAAAGCGCGCATACTAAAAAACGTCGCGAAAGCGACATCCAAATGAGCAAGACTCTCGAAAACATAAACAAAATTTCATTCATTTTCTTCGCAGTAATAGGACTTCTTCACGTCCTATCTATGCTCATGCTCGCAAACTCATACGCTCCCGAAATAGCTGATCCTATATACCGAACACTTGACCTTCCCTTTTTACTTGCCACTCTGATCTATGGAGGGAGCGCTTTTCAAATCGGACTTAACAAAGTTGGCTTGCGCTCGCGGATTTTCAGCATTATCTTAATAGCCCTCGTCGCGATATTATTTGTTGCCGCGATATATACGAACTTCTTTTTCCCTGATATAACATGAAAATCCTCGCCTTCGGAACTTTCGATTACTTCCATGCCGGCCACGAAAGCTATCTTAAACAAGCTTCCAAACTTGGAACTGAGCAGGGCGGCCACAAGGCCAGCCCCTCTACAAATGAACCGTTTTGCGAAGCAAAACACCAACTCATAGTTGTCGTTGCTCGAGATACAACTGTTCAGAGGATAAAAGGCAAAAAACCGGACCATTCTCAGCGACAACGCCTCAAACATATAAAGTCTCTGAAATACGTCACCAAAGCTGTCCTCGGCAATCGAGAAGACAAATTTAAGGTCGTCAGGCAGCACAAACCTGATATAATAGCACTAGGCTACGATCAGTTTGTTTTTACTTATCAGCTTAAAAAAGTTTTGATCCAAAACAAACTCAATACCAAAATCGTACGCCTCGAGCCCTTCCAACCGGAGATAAACAAGTCCTCCATCATAAAAACAAAAAATAGAGTTGTTGCTACAGTAGATCACGTTGCGGAATGAATTAAATTTATGCGAAAATGGCGAAGAGCGACAACGGCGTATCAGGATGATACGGCTAGGAGCTATGGGGCATTTGCAGCTAAATTTTATTCATTATCGTAGGGATTCTACTGTAGCAACAACTCTATCATGAAACACAGCTTGAAGTTAGCAGCCAAGAACCTGTGGCGGAATAAATTCCTTTCGCTAGCAACAATCGCTGTAATAGCGCTGATCCTCTTCATATTCAACGTGATTCTAACAATCAACGCTCTTTCAACAGGAATAATCCAAGAAATTTACGAAGAAGTCGACATCATCGTTTACCTCCAAGACGACGCAGATATTTTTGAAATAAACACACTCACCGAACAACTTGGCACAATCGACAAAGTCCTAGATGTGAACTACACAACCAAAGAAGAAGCACTCGACGAATATCTGGAGCTTTATCCGGATCAAGGCAACCCATTCGAAAGCTACGGAATCGAGAATCCACTCCCGGCAAACATCCAAATAACAACAGAGTCCCCAGAAAACCATCCCGAAATCAATGAAACACTGGATCAATATGAAGACCTCATGCTCACAATGGAAAGCACCTCCGAAAACCAATCCTTGATCGACCAGGTCATCTCAATCGGCTCATACGCCGAGGACCTCATTCTCACAATACTACTGGTTTTCATCATCGCCAGCTTCCTCATCATTCTCAACTCGATGTACCTCTCGATCCACAACCGCCACCAAGAAATCGAAATCATGCAACTCGTCGGCGCCCCACTAAGCACAATAAAATGGCCATTCCTGATCGAAGGAATCGTCATCAGTAGCACCGCCGCACTAATTAGTCTTTTTCTCATCGGAACATTCATCTCATCACTCTCGCTCCCGATAGAAATAATCTCCTTATCAACTACAAAAAGCCTCCTTATCATAATTGTCTTCGAAATCGCAATAAGCATCGCAGTCGGGATCCTGAGCAGCAGCGCCGCAATCGGACACCACCTGAGTAAGCCGTTTAGGCGTTAGGCCAGACGCCGAAGCGCAGCGAAGGCGTCAAGCAGCGCTCGCAGAGCGCAATACTATCAACCCGTTTTTGCTTCGCAAAAACTCCACCACTAGGAACTACGAACCAAGAACTATATACTAGGAACTAGGAACTAAGAACTAAGAACTAGGAACTCCCCCCCATGCGCACCCTTCAGCTCAAAGGCCTCATCATTTTCAAAAAAGATTTCGGTGAACAAGACCGCATTTTCCATATTTTCACAGAAAAAGAAGGAAAAATCGAAGTCATCGCAAAAAACGTCAGAAACGGCACCAGCAAACGCGGAGGCCACATGGAACTCTTCAATTATGGCACTGTTTTTCTCTACAAAAGCCCCAATCATTACTACCTCAACCAATGCGAAACAATTGACGAATTCCCAAAACTCAAATCCGACCTAAACACAATCAACGCCGGATATTTCGCACTAGAAATCCTCGACAAACTTACACCTCTCGCAGATCCTCACCCAGAACTCCTCGTCATAATCCTCGATTTCCTCAAACTTCTCGGAGAAAACTCTTACAAAAGCCCCACCCTCCTCCTAGCTTTCAAAATAAGACTCCTAGCAGAGCTCGGCATCCTCCCCCCAGAAATCGTCTGTCACAAATGCGGCAACAAACTCGCCCCCCAAACAAAATATATCCCCAGTCAGCACCATTTTTACTGCGACAACTGCACAGATCTAAACGGCCCACAACTCTCCCCCACCTCGATCAAACTTTTCTATTTCCTCAAAAAAGCCGCAATCACAGACTCTCTCCGCCTCAAGAATGACAAACACCTCGAAGAATCGATCACAGAGCTGACAACACTTACAGACTTATTCCTGGAAGAAAATCTGAAGAATCCATTGAAAGCCCCCCAAGTACCTCTTTATACCAATTTGCAATCAAAACATTACTAAAAATATGAATTGTTTCCTTGTCTTGTAAGGCGCAGTTATCGCAGCGATGCCAAAGTATCGTAAGACTAGCTGCAACGCAGCAAGACATGGAAAAAATCGAATTATTAGTATGATTTTGATTGCCAATTGGTATTAATTCGCATACCAACCAGTCGAGCCCTCCACCTAATCTGCTCCACCGAACTAAAAGGGTCTGCATCACCAAGCAATTCTCGAGCCTGAGCGACACGCTTCTGTGCATCTTCACGCATTGCCTGCTGAGCCTTAGGCCTCATCGCCCAATCTTCCCACCGCTGCAAAGAGTCATGCACCCTCCGATCTCTCAAAGCTTCTTTTGGAAGCAATCCTTGCTGAGCAACCCTACACGCACGATCAACCCCCAACGTATTCATACAAAACACAAAAGTATCAACAGCCTCATGACATGTACGATCTTGCCTTTCAGGAATCATCTTAAATTGGGTTATGGGTTATTGGAAACAAATTCTAACTCCGATACTAATCTTTTACAAGCCCTCGGGATCTTGAATTTGGAATTTGGAATTTCGGATTTGGAATTTCGAATGCTGAATTTGGAATATTGAATTTCGGATATCAAGATTCCACATTCCATATTCGATATTCAGCATTCCACATTCAAACATCAAAATTCAAGATTCAAAATTCCAACATCCACATTCCAACTCCCAACTCTCAACTCCCAACTGCTACCTTCCTGACTCCAAACACCCTCTCCAGTTTATTCAAAACAACCTCCAATTCATCATATCCCCCAACCTCAACGGAAAGTTTTCCCAAAATATCCCCATCATCATTGCGATCGAATGAAATCCCAGAAATATTACAACCATTATCAGCCACAACAGTAGTTATATCAGTAAGCAAACCCTTACGATCCTGCGCCTCGATAGAAACCTCAGCCTGATAAAACCTATCTGGCTTCTTACTTTTCCAATCAGCCTGAACTGAGCGATCTGGATCAAGCCCATCAAGATTCTCGCAACTGGTACGATGTATCCGAATCGTCTTACCTCGAGTCACATACCCAATAATCGGCTGGCCATACCTCGGCTTACAACACGCACTCAAAACAACAGCCAAATCATCATGACCCCCAACCAAAACCTGCTGTGCATCATTTCGAGTCTTAGTTTTGGCAGCAGTTTTCGCCTCAGAATCTGAACTAGAACTCTTGAACTTCCCCACCAACTCTTCAGCAGAAAAAAGCTTCCTAAGGACCTGCCCAACAGTAAGAGAACCATTCCCCACAGACTCCACAACCTCCTCACGATCACGTTGAGTCAATCGCTTCCCACCAAAACTCTTAAGCAATGTAAGCTTAGGATCCAAAATCGGCTTCCCCAAACGCTGCAAATATTTATTCATAATCTCACGCCCTTCCTTCAGGTTGTGATCTCGATCAGAAGTCCTAAACCAAGCCTTAATCTTATTCGCTGCCGCCGCAGTTCTGGTAAAAGAAAGCCAATAACGATTCGGTTTGGGCTCCTTGCGAGTCATAATCTCAACAACCTGCCCATTTTCAAGCTCATAATCAAGCGGCACAATCCTGCCATCAACCTTGGCCTGCGCACATGTATGCCCAACATCCGTATGAACCACATAAGCAAAATCAACAGGAGTCGCGCCTTTCGGTAAATCCTTCACATCTCCATGCGGAGTCAAAACAAAAATCCGATTTTTGAAGATATCGAGCTTCAAATTCCGCTCAGAAACATCCTTCGCCGCCTCCGTCTTGAGCCTAGCCATCCCCTCGAGCCATTCGAGCTGATCTTGGAAATATTTATGCCTCATCATAATCATCCCCTTACTCCTGCTATTTTTCAAAATAACCATGTCATCTTGCCCAAAACCATTTCTGGAAAGCTCCTCTTCAATTTCAGCAATTTCCTCCTTATCCATAATCCCCCAATCCTTGATAAGCTTCTCAACCTTTCGCCTAAGTTCAGGATCCTGATCCAAAATACGATTGAGCTTACTGAAGACCTTGTGCTGATTTAAAGTTTTATCAAACTCACTTTGAGCGACTTTCTTGGAAACTCTCGGATTCTCCTTATACCACCAATGAGCAGCCACACCATACTCAGCCTGCTCATGCATAGACTCGGTCCTAATTTGAATCTCAACAGGTTTCTTTCGGCTCTCAATAAGCCCAACTATCGCCGTATGCAAACTCCGATAACCGTTCGGCTTCGGAACAGCAATATAATCCTTAAAACGATGTGGAAGCGGAGTCCAATGACTATGAATCACACCAAGAACCGAATACAAATGTGAAAAATCTTCCTTATCCGGAACAATCACCCTAAGAGCATGAACATCATAGATAGCTCCTATATCTGGAATACCCTTCTTCTTAAGTTTGTTGTGGATACTGTGAATATGTTTCGCTCGACCTGTAACTGTAGCATCAAAACCTTCTTCCCTAAGAATATTCTCAAGATCTGAAGTCGCTTCATCAATAGCTCCTTGCCTCTCCTCCGCATATTTCTGAACCTCTTCCAATAGAAATTTATACTCTTCCGGATTAATATATTTAAAAGCTAAATCCTCCAGCCGACTCTTGAATTGATGGATACCGAGACGAGAAGCAATCGGCGCATAAACATCCATCGTTTCCTGTGCCATCGAGAGACGATATTCCTCCTCCCGCTGATCAAGCGTCAGCATATTATGCAAACGATCCGCCAATCTAATAAAAACAACTCTCAGATCCCGCGCCAAAGCCATAAAAAGCTTTCTCAAACTCTCAACCTGAGTCTCATAATTACGAACCTGCACCATCCCCAGCTTAGAAGCATCCCGCACAAGACCCACAACTTCCTTCCCAAATTTCTTCTCAATAATTTTAAAAGCATCCCTCTTATGCACAGGTACATCATGAATCAAACAGGCCAAAATCGCCTCCATATCGGGCTTGAGATCAAGCATGAGATGTGTCGCCTGCAACGGATGCTGAATATAAGGAGCATCCCCATCACGAGAATGACCCTCGTGCGCCTCCTCAGCAAGCAAATAAGCCTCAAGAATCGAAGCCTCATCAAGATAAGGCATATATTCCTTGGCCTTTTCAATCACATCCTCAATTGTGAGATCCTGAAGTTGGTCCATGTTCGAGTGGTATTCGGAGAATCAGTTTAGCAAACAGAGCGGCCGAAGGCCAGCTCCATACTGCTATTATTCGGATTTCGGATCTCGGATCTCGACATTCCAAATTCGATATTCAACATTCCAAATTCAACATCCAAATTCCAACTACCAAAAGCTACGGCCTCGTAATACTCCTCCCACCCATCCCTGCCATAACACGTATCCCTCTTCTGTTAAAAATTCTTTTATACTGATCAACTTCAGGGCTATTTTCCTCC
>CAZIHU010000010.1:21278-32436 GCA_964538865.1 uncultured Candidatus Peribacteria bacterium | reverse complement strand
CCCTCTTCTGTTAAAAATTCTTTTATACTGATCAACTTCAGGGCTATTTTCCTCCATAAGATTCCATGGTTGCTGCATCACATCAACAACATAGTTCTTTCCATGCAATTGAACCACATTCCAAACATGCCAATCACTCGTTTTACCCCTAACAAGTCTCGATGGTATCCCTAACCGATCCGCAAGATATTTAAACATCAAAGCTCTATGCCTACAAACACCATAATTCAAATGCCCCAGCATCAGAATATCTCCGGCATTCTTACCCGACATTTTGCGTTGATCAACATCCTGATCCGTTAAATCAACAATGCCTGGCATGCTGCTCCCGGGAACCAATTGCGAACCACCAAGTGAATTTGAAACAAACATCGCAAGCATCTGAATTTTCTCCTGCAATGTCCTTGCATTCTCAATAAATTTTCGGGCCATCTCCAATTTAGGCCCCAAAGTAACATCTTTACCAGCATCAACAAGAATAACTTCCCGCGAAGAACTCACACCCAACTTGCCATCAGCACCAACTCTAAACGTCATACCATGCCCTCCATCATAAAAACCATCCGGCATCTCTTCATTATAATCCAAATAATTCCTTCTCAAATATTTCAAAGACCGAAGCCGACCCGCATGCGCCTCTGCCACAACCAACTTATAAACAGAAGTACTCGTTCGCAAATTAACAACACCTTCCGTAGTTACTTGTACAGCCACAACCTCACTCGTAGACCTGGAAGAATCACTGAATGAAACAGATCGTCCTGGAACTACCGGGCCTCTCAATGTCCCTTGCATCGAATCTCCTACCGGAACCTTCGATCTTTGCCCGGGAAGAATCTGAGTTTTGACAAGTCTGACCATAGGACTACTCATCGTCAAAACTTCGACATAGTCGTTATCATTTTTAACCGGATCTAGAGCCCTTCTTCGAGGGCTTTCTGATCTATTCATAGGTTAATTATAGCACAAAACGGGGGCTCGGACAACCCCGGCATGAGGTTTTTAGGCTTTCTGGTTTGGATCTCGGATTTCGAATATCGAAGTTCGAATATCGGATCTCGGATTTCGAAGTTCGAATATCGAAGTTCGGATCTCGGATCTCGGATTTCGAAGTTCGAATATCGAAGTTCGAATATCGGATCTCGAAATTCCAAATTCGATATTCGACATTCCAAATTCGACATTCCAAATTCGATATTCAACATTCCAAATTCAATATTCCAAATTCGAATCTACTCATCCAAACTATGCCCACCAGCACCTGCAATACGCCCTCCCATCTCTCTCCTGTAAAAATCTACCTCAATCGAATCAACCTCTTTAAGCTCCCCGGGGCTTCGTGAAACATCAACAACATAATATTTCCCACCAATATCGACAATATTCCACGCGTGCCCGTCAGGACCATAACGCCCCCGAATCAATCTAGACCTAATTCCCAATCGATCAGCCAAATATTTAAAAACGATAGCCCTATGCCTACAAGCACCAAAATTAAGCTGGCCAACCTTTAATTTACCCTCGTCATTCTTACGCAGCCCCATATCCCTCTCACACAATCCCAAAATCCGATCTCCACCACGACTCAACTGAACTCCCCCATAAGCACCAGCAACAAACATCGCCAACAACTTCACTCTAGAAACTTCATCCGAAACACCCTCAAGAATCCTCTCAGCACGCCTCAACTTCTCGATTAACCCAATATCAGTCCCTGCATCAACCATCATAATCTCCCTACCAGAGCCATCAGGAACAACACTAAGCTCACCACCGGTATGCTCAGTCTTAAAATGAGCACCATGCCCCGCATCATAAAACCCATCAGGCATAACATCATCAAAATCCAAGTAATCAAACCTCAAATACTTAAGCACCATCTGCCTCGTCAAAAACTCCTCCTCCAAATGATCAAACCAATACCTCGAGTTTTTCGTACAAATCACAACCCTCCCATCAGGCTGAACCTCAAAACGATCTACAACACTTGTACGAATTCCATGCTCACCAATAAAAACACACTCATCCTCCCTCAAAGGCGCCCTAAGCTGACCTCTGAGAAAAATATTCGTATCCTCCTCTCTCAATGGAACCTTCTCAAGAACAACATCAGGCATAGGACGACTCCCACACTGATGCGTCAAAACATAAGCATAGTCAGCCTCACTACCCTTCGGATCGTATTCATGCGATTTAAGAAGTTCTTCTCGAGGTACTGTCATAATTAATCGAGGTCAGTTTCAATTATCAACTCAAGATCCGACCCCCTCACATCCACAACCTGCACTCCCTTCACAAGAGCCTCGCGGTTGTAGGTAATATCATCAATCCGCGCATTCAGATACAAAAGAGAGCTATAAAGGAGCTCATACAGCTTCTCACGCGCCTTATATTGCGCTTTTATATCAACTTGTTCTTGAGAAATTTCAACAAAAGAATTTAAAGCCGTAACAGCATCATCCCCATCTTGAACAGAAAGCTCAGCAAAAAACTCCTCCTCATATAAAGTTTTTTCATCAACATTCCCCTCAAAAACAGCCTCAAACTCAGAAATTTCATACTCAAGATCAGAAATAATTTCTTTCCCCTCCTCATAAAGCTCATCCAAATCAACAAGCAATCCATCAACACCCTCCGTCCTATCCTCAAAATCATTCAAATACTCGTTCACATCCACCTCAAGAGCATTCAAAACTTTCCCATAATGCTCAATCTGATAAGAATATTCATCATCATAAGTATCCACAACCTCTCCAACATCAATCCCCTCAGCAACACCTGTTTGCCCCTCAATCGCACTATCCGTACCCAGCAAAATCCCACCATACAAAGACCCATCAACCCAAACCTGGCCCTCATCATCAACAACATCGTCAGGAACAACATCAACCGGCACTTCATCAACAACATCATCAATGTCATCAATATCATCGCCACCATCCATAAACCCTACAAAAAACTTCACCCCAAAGAAAACAATGGCAAACAAAATCACCAGCACAAAAACCCCTCCACAACAGAAATAAACATGCTTCCGCGTAAGACCCGCATCTTGAAGAACACCATCCATTTTACTTGAAAAACTATCAACATCACGAGCTATATCCGCCTGCGCCGTAAGCGCACCATCTTCATCCTCCAGCACAGATGCCGCCTCCCTTACACCTTGTTGAACATCCTGCACACCAATCTCTTCATCCTCATTAGCATCTTCAGCCTTATCCTTGGTCTCATCCTGAGCATCAGAAACCTCCTCATCTTTCGGATCATCATCAACCGTACTGTGCTTAGCAGGTTTTTTATCTTTTTCTTCCTCTTCAGGACCTGGTTGTACAACGTCGCCGTCAGGCATATGCAAATATACAATTATATCTGTTAATTATACCAGAAAATAGGTCGAATGCCAAGGTAAGTAAGCTTAAGGGCACGAATTATAACAAAGCCTCCAGAATTCCCCTAGCCAAATCACTTTTCTTACCTGTAAACCTCTTGGGATCATCCCGCCCAAAAACCAAGCATTCCCCCTCTGAAACCCCCAAATTCGAAAGTAAATTCCCCACAAGCAAATCACACCTTTTTTCTTCGAGTTTTCGATGCGCCCGACTTTCCAAATCCGCATCCTCAAGCGCAAAACCAATAATCTTCTGATGCTTTCGATTCTCCGAGCACCATTTCAAAATATCGGGATTCCTCTCAAACCTCATACTTGGGAGCTGATCCTTCTTAATTTTCCCTGAAACTTTTTCAAATTTAAAATCAGAAACCGCCGCCGCCGAAACAAAAACATCACTTTCAGGAAACCTCTCACAAACCGCCTCGAACATCTCTTCCGCAGACTCAACCATAATAATTTCCATACCATAAGGATTCTCGAGAGCCACAGGACCCGAAACAAGCGTCACAGTAGCACCACGCAGCCAAGCCTCTTTGGCCAAAGAATATCCCATCCGCCCACTCGATCTATTCGAAAGAAAACGAACATCATCCCAAGCCTCCCGCGTCGGCCCAGCAGTTATTAAGAATTTCTTGCCATCAAGATCATTCGGAGCCAAAACCCTCTCGCAATACGCCAAAATCTCCGTAATGTCAGCCATCCGCCCACAACCAACCGCAGAGCACGCCAATTCACCCGTTGCAGGCCCGCAGATCGTCGCATTGATCTTGCTGAGATTCTCCTGCACGACCGGCTTCTCCCACATCACCGTATTCATCGCCGGCGCAATCACAAGTGGTACTGGCGATGCAAGCACAGTCGTCGTAAGAAGATCATCCGCAATACCGTTCGCCACCTTGCCGATGAAGTTAGCTGTGGCAGGCGCACAACAGAGGAGATCCGCCTTCTGAAGGTTGATATGCTGCATTGAGTCCGCCTGCTTAGAAAACATACGAACCTGCGCTTGATTCCCCGCCATCGCAGAGAACAATTGCGGAGAGATGAGTTTCGCGGCATTCCGAGTGAGGACAGGATAGATGGTGACACCTTTCTTCTTGAGACGACGCGTAAGTTCGAGCGATTTTCCGATCGCTGCGCCAGCGGTGATGCCGAGAACTATAGTTTTATCTTTTAAGTAGGTCATACTAAAGTCATACGTTATCGATTAATCTAACCCCATCAATCCTCACAGCAGTAAGAAGCACCCCATCATGTTCCTCCCAATATTCAACATCCAGCCCATCAAGAATCGATTTATCTCGAGCTTGCAAAGCCTTGAAAATCAGCTTCGCCTTCTGGCGCCCCTCGGGACTCAATATCCGATTCCGCGAACTCATCGCCAACCCATCCGCCTCCCTTACCGTTGGCATCACTCGAAGTTCAATATCATAATTCAAATCCTTAAGGAGTCTCTCAATTACAAGCGTCTGCTGATAATCTTTTTGCCCAAAATAAACCTTATGAGGAGTAATTATGTTGAAAATCTTCGTACAAACTTGCGCAACACCCTCAAAATGCCCCTTGCGCGCTTTTGCACATCCCCAATCGGTTAGCTCTCGAGGCAACTTGAATTCAATCATCTCATTGCTCGGATAAATCTCATCCTCACGCGGATAAAAAAGATAATCCACATCCGCCTTCTCAAGCAAAAGACGATCCTTCTCAAAATCCCGTGGATAATTGTGGAGATCCCTGCCCTCGGAAAACTGCGTCGGATTCACAAAAACACTGACAACAACCACGTCACACTCCTGTTTCGCAGCTTCAATAAGTGCGAGATGCCCACCATGGAGCGCTCCCATCGTTGTGACAAGACCAATCGTCTTACCCTGTTCTCGAGTAAGCGACATCATTTGGTGTGTGATACGGATTGTTCTTAAAACTTGCATGGATTACAGCTTATCGCGTAGCCGATGTTTCGGCAAGATGAGGGTCGTGTGGGGACGGTTGCGAAGGACGTGTGTGGAGACGTAATGCAGAGCACATTTCGGCGTGCGGGAAGATGGCGGTTGCGACGTGGTTGCGGAGACGAGATGCAGAGCATATTTTTGGGTGCGTCAACGCGGAAAGTGCGATGAGACACTTACCCATGCGAATTGTCCAGTCAGACTCCTGTTAATCGGGGTGGTTTTATGGTATATAATTAATACTTTAACATCAAAAATATGAACACACATCAAAAATTCGTTTTCTACGGACAAAATGCGAAGGAATGGATGAGGAAATGCGAGCTTCTTTTGCCGGAGATTGCTCGCAAGGAAATCTGGAAGCAGAAAAGGTTCAAAGATATCTATCATTATGCTGCTGTTCTGGCGGGGATGAGCCGAAGGAAAGTAGATGAATGCTTGAGAGTACTCAGACGAATAGAAGATAAGCCGGAGTTACAACAAGTAGCAGAAGAGAAAGGAATACAAAATGTAAGACCTGTAGCAGCAATAGCAACTCAACAAGATGCAGGATTTTGGGCGGAGAAAGCATCGACCATGAGCAAGCATGCGCTCGAAAAATACGTTCAAAGTTACAGATCAGATACCCTCCCCGGGGAGGACTCCCAACCTGTAAAAATCATCATGGAACTCGACCCCGAAATCGCCAAAAAACTCCAAAAGATGAAGGGAGATCAAGACTGGAACGAATTCATGGAGCAGCTCATGCAACAAGAAAAGCCGGAAACCGTACAGACCGAATCCAGGCATATCCCCGAGAAGATCAAGAGATACACTCTCGCCAAAACAGGAGGCAAATGCGCACGCTGCAACCGCAAATACCACGCTTTCCACCACATCAACAGATTCGCAACAACCAAAGAACACGATCCCGACAAAATCATCCCACTCTGCAAGGGTTGCCATCAACTAGCTCATCTTGGCTACATTGAAAACGAACATGATCCGCCACATCTCTGGCGAGTTCGTGAGCAGCCCAAACCGGGCACAATAGACCTGAAGTACCAGCAACATGCGCGGTCGCCGTGATTCGCGACATACCTCAATAACTCTCACCCCCCGACGGAAAATCTCCAGCTATCACATCCTTCTTATATTTTTTCACAGCGCCCCTTACAACAGAATCAAGATCCGCGTACTCACGCAAAAACTTAGGCTTAAAACCAGGATTCATCCCCAACATATCCGGCAAAACCAAAATCTGCCCATCACAACCTGGGCCAGCACCAATCCCAATCGTCGGAATTTCCAGCTTTCGCGTAACTTGCGCGGCCTCATCACTCGGCACACACTCAAAAACAATCGAAAAAGCACCAGCCTCTTGCAGAGCCAACGCCTCCTCCTCAAAACCTGTCTGCACCTTAAACTCTTCAGCCTCCTGCGGCTTCAAACCCGTATGCCCCATCACATCAAAACCTTCTTCCACAAGAGCACGAACCAACTCAGGCTGCCCTTCAACCTTCACACATTTACAAGGCAACTTCTTCGCTTCCTCAACGGAGCACCCATAAGGCAAATCCGCAACGACCAAAGCATCTCCAGCACCGCGCAAAACCGCCTCAGTATGCCGAATCATATCCTCAATCGTCACCCCATGAGTATTCTTTTCACCATAAACAACCATGCCCAACGAATCCCCAACCAAAATCAAATCCACCTCATCCGCAATAGCTTTCGCCATCAAAAAATCATACGCCGTCAACGCAACAATCGCTCGCTCACCCTTAAGAGATTTTATATCTAAAGCAGTTTTCATCAAATCTTATGCACCACCTTTAGCGCAATAACAGCCACCACAAGCATCCAAAGCCCAGTAACATACTCAGCACCCGGAAAAACGCCAACAATCCCAATCAAAGCACCAAATCCATAAACCTTTAAATAATTCATAGTCTTACCCTTCCCCCCAAAACCATGCTCAGCAATCAAGCTCAAAATCACCCCAATAACAATCATCCCCACAGCTAACGCAAGAGTTTGACCTATAATCCAAGCAAAACTCGGCCGATAAGTAACCCAAAGCACCTGCTGCGGAAAAATAAAATTACCAAACGCAGTTAGAAACGCACTAAGCACTATAAAGACGAGCGCCGGCCCCGAGGCCTTCTGATCCGCCGCTACAGCCTTCATTGCAACCTTATTCAGCTTAAGAACCTCGATAGCCTTGAGAAGCTCCCTCTTCCAGCCATCAGCAGTTTTTGGGAAATGGAATGTGTGATGTGTCATTTTTGTTTTTTTGTAATTGATAATTCTAAAAAGATTGTAAATTATCATCACCAACTCTTGCAATAGGGAAATCCTCACCTCATTAGAAAATTTCTCATCCCTCCAAAGTCGGGACTCGAGATTTTCTATTCGGTGTCCTCCGCTCTCGGAGCACTCGTGGAACTCGCACTCCTAACGCTCCGGAACGGATTTCTCGCTACTCTTGCCCCTATCGCAACTGCGCATTGTGCATGCCGCGGAATCAAAACCTCAAACCCAAAACTTTCCAAAATCTCCTTCACGACCTCCGTTATAGCTTCCGCCCGAATCAATTTTCCGATCAAAACCACCTTTTCAGCCTCCTCTGCCTGAGCCGCAAAAGCCGCAGAAGCCCCAACCGTCTGCCCAATCAAATTAATGATTCCAGCAGCCAAATCCTCACGCGAGAACTCAATTTCACGAGCCAACCTACCCAAATTCGACGCTGTCGCCTCCCCAGAAATTTTCCCAATATCACCACCAACAATATCTTTAACCGCAAGATCCACTTTCTTGCTCGATCCACGCGACCCAATTTCAAGAAGTTCAGGAATACTCTGAGCGCCAAGAAGTTCACGCCCCAAACCAAGAAAAGTTCCGCCTCCAACACCCGTACCACCGATGTGGGTAGCTTGCAACTTGCAACTTGCAGCTTGCAGATCGGAATCACCTTTCTCCATCGGGTCTACCGCCACCATGCATGTCCCCGTCCCCATACTCACGACTAGAAATTTCTCATCATCACTCACTCCACTTCTGATTTCTGCTTTCTGCTTTCTCACTAGAAAGGCTCCGCCTTTCCCAATCGCATCAATCTCAGAAGTTTTCACAAAATCACCCTCAAAAAAACGACTCTTTCCACCTGTAACATAAATTTTCTCAAAATCATCAAGCTCCACATCAGCCTCCTGAAAAAAATCCTCAAGACTCGCAAGAGGAACCTGACTGGACTCAAAAGTCCGAATATCCGAAATCTCATCTCCATCCCAAGAGACCATATCAACAGTACTGCCACCAAAATCGATAGAAAGTTCCATGCTTAAAATATAGCATAAAACATTTCACGAATCGTAATTCACAGTGAATTACGAAATTAGATGAAATGCGCAGTTTTGCAGTAAATTTTAGTGGTGAGACGTACAACGAGTACGGTGAGCTACAAAATTTACGAAAAACAAGCTCTAGCCCGAGGAAGCGATAGCGATCCCCGGGCCATACTATAAACCCGTTTTGCGAAAGCAAAACACCTTACAAAAGAGTAGCTTTAGCAGAGTACCCAGCTCGTTAATTGTGCAATTCAAACCTCCTGCGCTTGCATCTCCATCACAAGCGTAATAATCTTAGCCATCTCTCCAAGTGCAATCTGTTGATCAGGACGGAAATAACCATCACCATAACCGGAAACAATTCCGTTCATATACGCATACACAATATACGGCGCATACCAAGCATCTATATCAACATCAGGGAACGGATTTGAAGGTAAGTAATAATAATCGAGCAGATCATCACCATAAAGCAGATCAACGTCCTCATTAACAATCATAAATATAATTTTGAGAGCTTCAGCCCTGTTAATCTCTCCATCAGGATTAAATGTACCATCAGGATAACCGCTGATAACTCCCATGTTATGAGCACTGATAACATATTCAATACCCTCGGAATCAAAATCCATATCCGAGAACGGAATCTTGCTCACATCATAAGCAGGATCAACCTCCAAAAGATCCATCGCAGACCTCAAGAAATCGACTCTGCTCATCTTTTGTTCAGGATCAAACAAGTATGAAATAACCGTAGCTTCAATACTGGTCCCCAGAGAAATATCATTTATTTCACTAACCAAAGTCGCCTCATAAAAATCTTTTAAATAAGGTTCAGCCCAATGCCCGGAAAGCTGTTCCGTAACTTCTTCCTCCTCCCACGCTTCTTCGATAATCTCTTCTACAACCTCAGCGGCAGCTTCAGGGTCTTCAACAATCTCGGCGATTTCCTCTTCTTCGATTTCAATAACAACCTCGACTTCGATCGGAATATACTCTTCTTCCTCCTCTTCTTCCTCAGCTTCTTCTTCCTCATCCGCTTCAGCAACTGCATCTTCTTCTTCCGCAACAGCATCATCCTCTCCTCCGTCTTCTGTTGATGTCGTTGTAGTGCTAGTAGACTCTCCTGTCGACGCCGATCCACCTGTCACAGCTCCAAAGTAAGGATTATCTGTATCAATGGTAGTGAACGAAGTAGCAGTGCCCGTCAGGCTGTTCCCATAATCATCAACAGCTTTCACATAGAAATCGTAACCAGTTCCTTCAGCAAGGCCAGTAATCCCCATGCTCGTTGTTGTCATCGTCGTATCTTCACCAAACAACGCATAAGTACTCGCTGAAGAAAGCTTGTAATAAACCTGATATTTATTGAAATTAGTCTCGGTGGTGACAGCGTCCCAACTCAATGTGAAAGTATTATATTTCATGCTACTGCTTCCCAAACTGGTCAAGCCTCCCGATGGATCGACATTGTCCATAATGAAATTCGAAGATGTACCTACAGTACCTGTCCCGGTTCCGTCATAAACGTAAACCCGAACTTGTGCTGTAGAAAGATCTGCAGTCGCTTCATCCGTTGCGCTGTTCCAAGTGGCTGTTACTGTGTTTGCACCTGAAGATGTCGTGATATATCCGTTGCTATTACCAAGCTGGTGGACGTTGTCGTTCTCAGCATTGTAAGAGTCATAAGTTGCGGAAGTACCGCTTGTTTCAGATATGGTTGCCTTAGTCCATCCACCACCTGTGTTGTATTCCACAACAGCTTGCAAAGTGTCATCGTCATCCGCATCATCCGCGATGAATGAAACCGTCACCCCTCCGCTTCCATCTGTAGCCTGAGTACCGGTCACAGTGGTAACCGTCGGTTCATCATTAAATGACCAGTTCAAGTTGTTACCAGAATCGGTAGATCGAGCAGCATCAACCGCATGCGTAATAGCGTTTCCAGTGCTAGCATCGGAATCCATCACATCAACATAGTCTACCGAACTTGTACCATTCACCTTAAGCCCCCACTGCTGATCAGGAACATCAGACCGCAAGACAAGTAGATTGCCATCAGCCCCAGTCAAAGTAAGGGCACCGGTAACAGTTTGGATCCCCATATTATCAAATGTTAGAACCTTGCCAGCAGTTGTACATGTGAAATTATAAAACGCCGTACTGCCTGCAACTACACCCGTACCACTCCCATCAAATGTCACTGTACCTTCCCCCTGAGTAAAAACCCCACCCATAGGATCGTTCATCCATGTCCCTCCGACCGTAATCCCATAATTAGAATCACTTACATCGAGTTCACCACCATTCAAAGATAAGTTCCCATCCACATCCAGCGCCGTTCCCAATGTCAATAACCCTACTCCCATAGGGAAAATTGTCACATTATTAAAAGCTTCGTTCGAATAGATGGCACCTGTTCCATCAAATGTAACAGTTCCAGCTTGCTCCACAAATGTACCTGCCCCAGAATCCACCCATCCACTTCC
>CAZIHU010000010.1:18730-21178 GCA_964538865.1 uncultured Candidatus Peribacteria bacterium | reverse complement strand
CAGTTCCAGCTTGCTCCACAAATGTACCTGCCCCAGAATCCACCCATCCACTTCCTACCGTAACTCCATAATTCGACGAACTCACATCAAAAGTTCCTGCCGTAATCACAACCTCTCCATCCGCATCAAAGTTCGAACCCAATGTGATAGTACCTGCCGTATTTATTGTCACATTCTCAAAAGGTTCATTCGTAGTAACTATTCCTGTCCCATCAAACGTTACTCTACCCAATTGCTCTATAAAATTTCCGTCATCCGAATCCACCCATCCACTTCCAACAGTAATCCCATAATTTGAACTGCTAACATCTAATTCCCCTGCAGTAAGTTTCATCTGTCCATTTAGATCCAAAGCTTGACCCAAAGTAAATGTCCCACCACCTTTATTAAAATCCAGGTTATTAAACGAATCATTAGAGTTTATAATTCCTGAATTATCAAAAGTCACAGTGCCAGACTGTGGGACAAAAGTTGCCGCCCCAGAATCAATCCATCCGCTTCCAGAAGTAATCCCGTAGTTAGACGAGCTAACATCAAAAGTTCCCGCCGTAAGCTTAATCTCTTTATCTGCATCCAAAGCTGCACCCAGTGTCACTGTGCCGGACGTATTTATTACTAAATATTCAAAAGGCTCATTAGAATTCAGCGTCCCAGTCCCATCAAAAGTCACAGTCCCCGAGCGCTCATCGAATATACCCGCACCGGTATCTGTCCAACTACCACCCACCGTAACCCCATGGCTGCTGGTGCTTGAATCAAAAGTCCCGGCAGTAAGGGTTAGATCGTTGTTAACATCCAACGCTGCACCCAACTGCAACTTATCAGTAGTCCCATCAGTACTATTAAGCGTTAGGTTGTAATAGGTCGTTGACAAATCAGTAATCGTATACGTATTTGGTCCAGCATTCCCATTCCCAGTAAACTCAACAGTCCCAGAATTCGTATCCATCGCTGCCAAAGTAATAGTCTCACCACCTTGCAAACGCAAAGTCCCATCATTACTAAATGTACCAGTACTAGAAACCAAGTTGTTCCCAGCCAAAGAGAACGTACCTGAACTAATAGTCAAGCTTCCCCCAAGCGTCTCAGCAGCCCCCATCTGGTAAACACCGGTACCGGAAGTAGTCAAATGATGATATGTATAATCTCCAATCGTGTGCGTACCAAAACCGTCATACTCAACCGTATTCCCAAAATCCAACTGCGGATAATTAGTCTCAAATGAGAGTGTCTCATCCCCATCCATCTTCCAAGTACCCCCATCTTCAACGATAAACGTATTGTTGTTCCAATCAGAGTTTACAGTGAAGTTGTTACCATCTAAATCAAGAGTACCTTCTATAATAGTAAAATCGCTATCGCTTGAATTTAAAGTAAAGGTCGAAGCCAAAGTCACAGCTCCCCCACTCTTGTCGACTGCAACATGACCGTCCCATTTATCCGTACCGCCCGTCAAATCAAACGTCTGACTTCCATCACTCACAAACTTCAAAGTGGCAGTTCCAGTACCACCATCAAATGTCGAAGCTACCGTCACATTTCCACTCGCACTCAATGTCCCCACATCAACCTTACCCTCCGTAAGCGCCAAATCATTCAAAACAAAAAGCACATCCCCGCTCGCTATATCAACATCATTATTATTAATCCTATTAATCTGCAAATCCCAAAATGTACCGGTCCCATTAACATCAGTGATTTTATCATTGCCACCATCAAAAACCCACCAACCACCTCCATGATTAAACGTACCTCCAGCTGTATGAGTATGAGTTTCCGCAACATATGATGTCCCCGATGTCGCTGTAAACGTTCCACCCGACAGTATGAAATCAAGAACATCCAACGTCCCCGTATTACCCGTAAACGTCCCTCCGCTCTGATTAAAATCATCAATAACTTCAAGCTCATAAGAAGCAAGATCAAACGTCCCTGCAATCAAATAAAAATCACGGACACCTGAATTCATAATCACATCCGATGCCAAAGTCACAGTCCCTCCACTCTTATCAATCGTAATATCTCCATCCCACAACCCAGTCGCCCCAGTCAAATCAAACGTCTGATCACCATCACTCACAAATTTCAAATCTGCATTACTGGAATCATGACCGGACTCAATAGTCACATTCCCACTCGCACTCAATGTACCCACATCAACCCTCCCCTCTGTAAGCGTCAAATCATTCAAAACAAACAAAACATCCCCACTCGCTATATCCACATCATTATTATTAAGCCTATTAATCTGCAAATCCCAAAATGTACCCGTCCCATTCACATCGGTGGTTTTATCGTTAGGCCCATCAAAAACCACAGTCCCATTGCTATGGTTAAAAGTTCCCCCTGCGGTATCGGTAAAAGCATCACCAAAGTTTGTACTATTCGAAGTCGCATTAAAAGTTCCCCCCGAAAGAACAAACGGCCCATCGACATTAATCGAACTAG
>CAZIHU010000010.1:0-18630 GCA_964538865.1 uncultured Candidatus Peribacteria bacterium | reverse complement strand
TTCAAGCTCATAAGAAGCAAGATCGAGCGTCCCTGCAATCAAATAAAAATCACGGGTACCTGTATTCATAATCACATCCGATGCCAAAGTCACAGTTCCTCCACTCTTATCTATCGTAATATCTCCATCCCACAACCCAGTAGCTCCAGTCAAATCAAGCGTCTGATCTCCATCACTCACAAATTTCAAATCTGCAGTACTGGAATCATGACCAGACTCAATAGTCACATTCCCACTCGCACTCAATGTACCCACATTAACCTTCCCCTCTGTAAGCGTCAAATCATTCAAAACAAAAAGCACATCCCCACTCGCTATATTCACATCATTAGTATTAAGCCTGTTGATCTGTAAATTATAAAAAGTCCCCGTCCCATTCACATCGGTGGTTCTATCGTTAGGCCCATCAAAAACCACAGTCCCATTGCTATGATTAAACGTGCCTCCTGCCGTATCGGTAAAGGCATCACCAAAGTTTGTACTGTTCGAAGTTGCATTAAAAGTTCCCCCCGAAAGAACAAACGGCCCATCGACATTAATCGAACTAGCAGAGCTCGCATCAAAAGTACCTGTCGCCCAAGTAAAATTCATAAAACTCAAGGCCCCCGTAAGACCCGTCATCGTCCCTCCAGTTTGCGTAAACGCACATGAACTACCATCCACAGAAAAAGCATTCCCATCCAAATCCAGTGCACCCGCAGTAAGCGTAAAAGTCTTACTGACAGCATCCAAATCAAACTCCGATGCCAAAGTCACAGTTCCACCACTCTTGTCTATCGTAAGATTGCTATCCCATTTAGCTGTCGCCCCCGTCAAATCAAACGTCTGATCACCATCACTCACGAATTTCAAAAGAGCAGTACCACCATCAAACCCGGACTCAATCGTCACGTTCCCACTCGCACTCAATGATGACCCTGTATCAACCTTCCCATCCGTCAAAGTCAAATCATTCAATGCAAAAAGCACATCCCCACTCGCGATATTTACATCATTAGCATTAGCCCTGTTAATCTGCAAATTATAAAATGTACCGGTCCCATTAACATCGGCATTGTAATCATTACTCCCATCAAAAACCCACCAACCAGCATTATGATTAAAAGTACCACCTGCTGAACTATCAAAAGCCTGAGCAACATATGACGTACCTGACGTTGCCGTAAAAGTCCCACTAGAAAGAGTAAAATTCCCAGCCAAATCAAAATTATCACTCCCCCCAGTAAACGTACCATCCGCCTGGTCATAGTGACTCGTACCTATCGTCACCGCCGCAGACTGCGTAATCGTCTGAGTATATCCACTATTAATATCAATCCCCGCAACATCTATCGCCGCATCAATCGTACACGCAACATTTCCACCACCAACAAAAGTCGCTACATCACTGGCAGTAGGAGCAAGACCAGTATCCCAATTCCCATCCGTACTCCAGTTATTATTAACATCTCCCTCCCAAGTCACAACTGCCGCATTCGCCACCGAGATACTTGCAAAAAAGGTCATAACACAGATCCCTAGCAGAAAGATTAACTTAAGTAATTTTTTCATGTTTATATTTTTTCATTTTATTCATTAAATTATAACATATTGCGCTATATGAATCAACCCCTTTCCCCAAACAATCCATACACCACAAAAGCCTTTTCCTGTAAAATTCGCGCGTTACAGATGCCGAAGCAACAGCGTAGGCATCAAGCAGGCACCGCAGGTGCCAAGCTACTATCAACCGTTTCTGCAAAGCAGAAACACCACAACTGCAATCTGCAAGTTGCAAGTTGCCAACTAAACAATTAACCCAAAATAAACATGAACATCATCACATCTGCGATCATCGTAAGCCTCGTCGCACTCGCAGTTGCTGGTTTCCTCGTGATCCAGGTTTTGAAAGAAAAACCCGGCTCAACAACCATGCAGGAAATCGCAACTTCGATCCAACAAGGAGCAATGGCTTACCTGAACAGACAGTTCAAAACCATCGCAATCTTCGCTATCCTTATATTTTTTGCACTGGGGATATTCCTCCCGGCCGGCGATTATAACAACGGATATATGATAGCTATCGGATTCTTGGTTGGCGCTTTTTTCTCAGCATTGGCCGGATATATCGGAATGGGTATGAGTGTACGCGCAAATGTCCGCACAGCAAACTGTGCCAAAAAAAGCTTAAGCGATGCCCTGAAAATCGCATTCCGAGGAGGCTCGGTTACAGGACTATGCGTAGTCGCACTCGCACTTTTGGGAGTTTCTGGATTTTATTATCTGTTCACAAATGTTTGGGATATACCTGTCGACACCGCTCCAAGCTTGCTTATCGGATTCGGATTCGGAGCTTCGTTAATCTCATTATTCGCTCGTGTCGGTGGAGGAATTTTTACCAAAGCAGCAGATGTAGGAGCTGATTTAGTTGGAAAAGTTGAAAAAGGCATTCCTGAAGATGATCCAAGAAACCCAGCTGTAATCGCAGATAACGTCGGTGATAACGTCGGAGATTGTGCAGGGATGGGAGCAGATCTTTTTGAAACTTATGCAGTCACTTTGATAGCAGCAATGATTCTAGCAGCAGCAACGCTTGTTGGAACAGCAGGAGAAGAAGTAATAATATACCCTATGCTTCTGGGAGCTATCGCCGTTATAACCTCTATTATCGGAATTTTCTTCGTAAAACTTGGAAAAAAAGAAAACATCATGGGCGCCATGTACAAAGGAATGCTCGTAACAGGTGTCTTGTCGGGTGTAGGTTTCTATTTTGCCACAAAGAGTGTCCTCAACGACATGAATATCTTTTATGCAGCATTGGTAGGTCTTGGCGTAACACTTTTTATAAATTTAATCACAGAATACTACACTTCAACTGAATACAAACCTGTTCGCAAAATCGCAAAATCTTCGGAAACAGGAGCAGGAACAAATCTAATTACAGGTCTAGCAGTAGGACTCCAAAGCACAGTAGTACCCGTACTATTAATCTGTTTTGCAATAGCACTTGCATACTATTTCGGAGAAACTTCAACACTTCAAAACGGAGTCTACGGAATCGCAATCGCAGCCGTAGCAATGCTTTCAACAACAGGCCTGGTAATCGCAACCGACTCTTACGGACCAATCACTGATAACGCAGGAGGCATAGCAGAAATGGCCGATTTACCGGAAAGCGTCCGCAAAAACACCGACGCCCTCGACGCAGTCGGCAACACAACAAAAGCGGTCACAAAAGGTTACGCAATCGGATCAGCAGCACTCGCAGCGCTCGTGCTTTTCCAAGCATACGGAGAAGAATTAATGAAAAACACCATCGGATCCAACTTCAGCTTCGGAGTCGAAAATCACATGGTCTTAATCGGACTATTCCTCGGTGGAATGCTACCCTTCTTATTCAGCTCATTCTGCATGGAAGCAGTAGGAAAAGCTGCCCACAAAGTTGTAGAAGAAGTTCGGAGACAATTCCGCGAGATCCCCGGGATTATGGAACGAAAAGCAAAACCGGAGTACGACGTTTGCGTCGATATAGTGACAAGAGCAGCCCTCAAAGAAATGGTACTTCCGGGAACAATGGCAGTAATCGCTCCTTTATTCGTTGGATTCGTACTAGGGCCTGAGGCCCTCGGAGGACTCCTCGTAGGTGTCATCGTCGTAGGTCTACTGATGGCTATTCAAATGTCAAACGGAGGCGGAGCTTGGGATAACGCAAAAAAATACATCGAAGACGGAAACCACGGCGGTAAAGGTGGCGATGCCCACAAAGCGGCAGTCGTCGGTGACACGGTTGGAGATCCTTACAAAGATACAGCAGGCCCAGCCCTCAACGCACTTATCAAGGTGATTAACACTATCGCTCTTATAATTGCACCGATTATCGCGACAACGCATTTGTTGGGG
Source organism: uncultured Candidatus Peribacteria bacterium (assembly GCA_964538865.1). GTDB lineage: Bacteria > Patescibacteriota > Gracilibacteria > UBA1369 > UBA12470 > CAZIHU01. The sequence goes on along the minus strand of CAZIHU010000010.1, from coordinate 14,751 downwards.
TAGTGAGAAGGAAGAACCCTCGCCGAGGGCGAGGGCTTTTTTAGTTGTATGAAAACAAAAATTTTGCTAGCTTGAAAAACCAAATCATTTCTATATGAGAGAACAACACGAAACAGGCGGTCTAAACCGGAATAACTTTTACACATTACTGGTAAGGGCACTAACAAAATATCCTGGTAATCCAACCTTGATAGCTTTGGCAAATGACTCCGAACGTCTTGCAAAGCGACCAGCTATACGAGAAGGAGGAGACATTCCTCTATCTCAAGTAGAGTATCTAAGGCGCATGTGCTCCGCATTAGGTGTAATATAAATAACACAACACCACCGAAATCCCGCCACATCGGTTGACGGGATTTTTACAAATCCACATTGAAACTAAGCTTCGACAAGAATATTATAACCTCCTCCAACTGACACCGAAACAAAACACCATAAAAAATCACCTCTCTGCAATCTGCAAGTTGCAAGTTGCAAGCTAATAAAAAACAAAAAATGCAAATAAAAGCCATTTTGATCGACTCTACCACCATTTCCATGACATCCGACACCGGACAAACCACACAAATAACTTGGCCGATCCAATTTATTCCGGAATCCCTAGCAATCGGCGACCCTTTCCACATAACAATTTCCGACAAGCTCGAGCCTCGAACAGAACATAAAAACGGTAAATCTCTCGAAGAACTGAGGGAATTGCTGTACGATCTGATCAACTAGAAGGTTGACAAAAGCATGAACAATGCATTAAAATCACCTCCTTTATCTTTTAGCAAACAAAATATGCCACCACGAAGTAATACCGACAAATTGCATTTAGCACTCGGAAGAGTTGGCACAGAAACAGTAGGTCAATCGAATGCAGCCGAAATCATGGACACATGTAGTCGATCTGCACAAGCAATGATAGATATCCTTGAAGGAGAAGAATCCGTCTCGCAAGCAACAGTAGACGCTGCACTAAAGATATTTGCTTTGAAAGTTACTCTGCCATCAGTAACAAACCTTCAATCATTATTAAAAAAAGCTCTGTATCAAGCTTTAACCAGACCAAGAGAACAAAAACCCCAAAGAAGAGGACCAGGAAGACCACCAAAAAGAACGACACCAGCCCCAAAAAAACGTCCGGTCACCGAAGTAGAACAAGAAGCAGAGGGACTAAAGCCGAGAATGCTAGAAATCATGGCAACTATCTTAGTAGACTGGAATAACTGTCACACAACAACAGAAGATGGACACGTCAACAACGCTAATATAAAAAAAGCTGATAACATCCCAGAAGCGCTCAAAACACTCCTTAAATTCGGTCCATTTGTAGAATCATTAGTAGCAAAAGACGAACAAATCCAAGGTGATCAAGATTGGATAACCGAAGCAGGAGAACGCATGGGAGATAAACCACTCAGCCAAGAACCTCATAGACTAGCAGCAGTGAAAGCCATGTGCGAACTATTCAAGAATATGCCAGCAGGCAAAGTAAAATCATTCTTTGCATTCACTAAGGCTCCACATTATAGGAAACCCGATAACAGCGAGTGGCCTGATGAACTCCGAAAAGCTTACGCCGCAATAAACCGTGACATACTGCCAGAAGAAACAGACAAGTAAAGGAGAAACCTATGGGATATTTGCTTCCTGAAGAGCGGCTTCTAAAGCCGTTCTAGTCTCTTCACCCATATTTCGAAGTGCAGCAGGCGGCTCTACAGCACACCTCCTACGAAGCTTTTCATCAGAACTCTCAGCAACAGCTTTTATAGCTCTCAAAAAACGCATAATATTCGCGGCAAATATTTCCTTAGGCAGATCTCGCATAAGCGACATCAAAAGCATATGTTTAAAACGAGTGCTTTTAGCCATTTCCCTAATCCTATCAGGATCATCCGCACCCTCAACTCTAACCAAAGAAGTTAAAATCGCTTCTCTTATCTGAGAATTAAAAGTCATTGCATTATCCCAATTAGCAAACTCAACACCGGAAAAAGCATCTCTAACAACCCATCCAAATTCAGTTACATCCACAACATCTTCCGCCATGAGCCCAGGAATATCAGCCCAATCCTCATGAGGAAGAGGTTTACTTACAAGTCCAAAAGACATAATAGAGCCTTTGCGCGATGTCCCCATCACATGTCTAAGTGCATTCTTTGCCAAAATCATATGCGCTGGATCATCCATAAGCTTCCTTGCTCTTTGCATATCACCACCGGCAACCCTAACAAAAACCCCATATCTCAAACGCTCATTTAGAACAATCATATCCACATTACGGAAGCTAACCGACCACTTCGTATCAAAATCAATATCATACTTACAACGAACTCCACGAGCCCAATCATTCCACTCGGACAACATGTCGCCAATAGCTTTATTATAATCAGCCTGGGTTGGCTCAGCCTCAACAACAGCTTCAGCTTCAGCAACCAATTTATTCATAAAAGCAAATTCAACAGCTGGCCCATTCGTCTGTATCGTATCAACCAAATGACGAATATCATCACCAGGATCACAACACAACAAATCCGATGGGGAATCAGCATCAGAAAACAATCTCTCAACTCTCTCCCTAGATCCCCCGAACACATTCATAAACGCTTCAGCAGCGAGACCTCTCTGCCTACTATCCACAGCAAGTTTCGCTATATTCTTCGGCCAATTATCATCAAATCGATCCGGCAAAAGAGCCGTAATAAACACACCAACCCGACACAAACGCGCAAAATCAACCTGATGAGGTGAATCGGTCCCATCTCCATTCCCAATTCCAACATCATACGCCATTGGCTCATCAACAATATGAGCATCCCACCAATGAGCCAAATATCTAAAACCCCTCTCATAATCCGCAACCACTGGCATTTTCTCCACTTCTGCCCCCCTCCTCCTATCAACTGAATCTAATACCAATCTATCAATAGGACCTGCTTCCACTCTCATCCTCTCTACAAACGCATCCCAAGAAGGTCCTCTCCTTCCTCCAGCCTTAGGAGAAGCAAAAGTTTCAATATAATTATCAAAGTAAAACCTAAAAGAACTTTCCCTACTCCAATATCTAGAGAAAACTCGAGGGAGAGCCATCGCAGCAAGACGTCTATGAGCCACATCATCCATCAACCTTTCCGCTTCACGCTTATCTCCATTCGCCACTCTCCAAAATAACTCATAAAAAACCTTAAGATTCCCATTAGTCTTCCCTCTTAAACCACCACCTCCAGCCCTTATTTTTTCAAAAGCCTCCACATAATCATCAAGACTATAACCGTCAACACTTCCTGCCTTTTCACACACTCCAGGGATACGATGCCAATTCTCCTCCATTCCACGCCTCTGTAACGAACCAAACCTGACATAAGAAAGATCAACACTGCGACATAACCTCTTGAAAGCTTTACTCGCCAACTTTCTCTGAGCCGGATTAGCCATCAACTGCCGTGCAGCCTCCACCCGACCTTCCTCCTCATCAACTACCCGCACAAAAACCCCATATCGCAAACGCTCAGCAAGCATACGATGCACTCCTTCACCGAATAGATCAGATCTGGCTTCCCTATGAACATTAATACTTAAATGTGACCTCCTAGCCGCCGTAACCTCCTCATTCCACTCATTAATTATCTCACAAATCGCAGCCTCGTACTCTTCCACCCTAGGCAAATCCTCAACCGCAGCTTCTGCCTGAGCCTGCACCTCTTCTCTAAAATCAGCGACTCCTGCAGCACAAACCCCCGGATGACAACTTTCCATCAATTCCGCCATACCCTCTCTCTCATACCACCTTACATCACCTTTACTCCTCATTGTCGCAGTAACATTTCCATAATAATTAGCTAGTTGATTCGACTTAAGAAGCCACTGAGGAAAAACATCATGAAACACACTGCGCACCATCCTCCTCTGCTCCGGATCATCCATCAATCTCTCTGCACCGGCAACCAACTCCTCAACAGATTCACAAGGAGACAAAACCATAAAAAACGGCCCGTATCTCAAAAGTTCTTTCAAATCAGTAAGATCGTCTTTTTTAAATCCAAGCAAATGCATTCCTTTTTCCCCGTCAAGAGAAATTCTCGGCAACTCTAAATCATCAAGCATCCCATTAAAAACGTCTCTAAGCCTCGTCAAAGCCCCAGCATAATCTTCACGAGTCGGCCCCTCTGGAACCAACTCACCGGCAACCTCCCCCATCCCCTCAGCAACCAAACCGGCAGGACAACTTTCCGTACCATAATCAACCTCAACTCGTAACGGAGCCAAATCAGGCTCAAACTCCATATCTACCTCAAAAGGCCTAATATTAATACCTCTTAACGAAACCCGACATCCACTAGTACTCGGCCGGTCACACGGAGCCAAGATACTACCTCCATACCCATGAGCCCTAAAATATTTCCGAGCCCACATAAGCTCATACTCAACTTCTCGAGCATCATCCAACTCATTAAAAGAAAACTCCATAACCTCATCCCCACGCTCCACAGCATCATAAATTTTCTTTATAAACCACTGACTAGGCATATTATCTACATCCAATGGCACAAGCTTTCTAGCGCCAGCAATCTCACAAACCTCACCACGACACCTTAAATAAGCTCCAGCAGGAACCACTGCACTCGAAGCAACTGGCACCATCCTGGAAAAATCTATTTCCTTACACCAAAAACGCGTACCTTCACGAAGATGCCTCAATTCCTCTCTAGAAAAACCTATTCCATACATGCCACACAAAGTTTCCTGCCAACCTAATAGGTCTCCAACACCAAACCACATTTCTCTCCATTCCTCATCGCTCAACTGATAAGCACCTTTCCCATAACGAGCCTGAGCAACACTCTCTTCAAGCGATGTCGTTCCTTCTCTAGATTTAAAAGGGAAATCTCCCATCACAACATCATCATTCTGCCAATCAATATTCACATCACTAAGAGACAAACCATTCTCATCACACCCCTCCAAACCAACATGCAATTTAGCCTCACGAACCTCAGCCTCTCTCCTAACACGAGCACGCTCACCACTTTCCCTATACTGATACAAATCTCCCAATCTAAATCGACAATTTCCGCCCCCCCAAAACGCAATTTCAATCAAAACCCCCTGCCAATTCAAACATTGAACAAACCACTTCAAAAGTACATTCCCCTCCTCATCACTGCTCAAAGTAAAATCAACATCATTCATACCAACAGACCGAGCCAATTCATTTAGCTCACTATAATCAACAACTGCAGTCCTTATAGCCCCACCAACCATACGATTCTTCAAAAGCGACCAAAGCCGATCATAAAACATAATAACCCCAAGCTCCGTCTCGCCATGCCAACTTTCCTCCATCTCCTGAGAAAACATAACCCGCTCCGACTTAATATATAAATCTACAAAAGCTCGATCAGCAACCTGAGGAGCCTGCCCAAACAAAGGAGCAAAATCAACATAAAACCTATCACCCCCAGCAGACGACGCCAAAATAACACCAGATCCCCTCACAGCAGCATGAAAAGCCTCCATTTCAGAAACAAAATCTTGCTGCAACCTTTCTTCATCTCCAAGAACATCATCAACCCCAACAGGCACCTCAGCAGCATATTCCCTACTAAACTTAGCCCCCATACCCTTCGTACAAGCATTTTTCGCAATCAACGCCCACAATTTTTCATGCAAAGGATCAGAAAGCTCAACACGCGCAAACAACTCACTCAACCCATCATCCTGTTCAGGAAGCAAACTCTTACTTTTTTTCCTAGCCAAAAACTCAGAATGACGACACATTTCGATATCATCAATCGGGATACACACACTTCCGTCTTCCCTTCGGAAAACATGAACAAACCTCACAGGAGAATCATCACCCATATTCCTGATCAGTCCCACCAACTCAGCAATCCTCGCACCATCCCTGGCAACTTCTTGAGGACTGAATACAACATATCTATCACCCCTATCCTTCGCCCTCTCCAATTTCGCACCAAGATCACGATCAATACGATCACACTTCGAAGGATATCCCACAGAATACCCCTTAAACTTAGGATCAGATCGAAAAGCCAACTTATAACGACGACCAATGTCTTCATCAACATTCAAAACAACCCGCTGATGTCGTGAATTATCAACATATCCCTCCCACACTTCACGAGACTTAGCAACAAGCACCTTAACATAAGCCCTCGGTCCAAACATTGCCCTGGGATCATCTATCTCAACAAAAAAACCATTAGCTTCGCAAACCGATTTAAACTCACCCCATTCCGGAAAATTCACACCATAACTCAAATCAACTAAAACATCTGCTCGACGACCTACTTCAACCCGCCCAAAAACCTCTTTGAAAAACTTCTCATAAAACGGTGACGGTGCCAATAACGTCGGTAACCTATCCTCATCAAAAGGATTATCAGCAATAGCAGGAACTTCAGATTGAGAAACCCCTTCTCGAGCCTCACGAACACGCCCTTTGATTTCCCCAGCCAAAATCCCAACTTCACTGCAAGCAATATCACGAACATATCCCAACGTCCCCTGAAACCTCGCCGCATCATAAACGTTCTTAAAAGTAACTGGAAAGGACCGCCCACTCTTCTCATCAACCACTTCTGCAAGCTCAACATCCGACTCCAAATAAGCCTCAGGATACATCGTAAGCCCCAACAAATTCGTGGAGAAAGCTTCCGCAAACGTCCTAAACATATCCACCGCGACCTTACGACTGCTAAGCGCCTTAAGATTCCTCACAGTCTGCGTATAGTGAATCTGTTCGGTCTCAACCTCAGCAATACTAACAAGTTTACGCTGACAATTCCCAGCAACATCATCCCAAGTAACAACCTTGCCCGCATCCTTACCCGCAACAACAAGCCCTTTACCTCCTTTCGGAATCCTCTTATACCCCATCATCCCAGCTACACTCTTTGGAGTAGCCATCATCTTCCCAAAATCATCCGGATCCATATCAGCAATCGACGAAACAATATCATGAACAAAAAACTCATCTTTCCCTTCTGCCTCCCGAGCAGCTCTTCCAATACGCTGAAAAGTTTTCGCAGGAGAATAACAAACATCCGCCAAAACAAGATGCTTAATATCCTTGATATTCAAACTCTCATTCCAAAGATCACAACAATAAACAGCCAAAATATCGCCTCTCTTAAAAGCCTCATAAACCTCACCGATCCTCTTATCACTCATCTTCCCATCAACATGCGCAATCTTATCCGCATGCTCCGGATGATTCTTCTGATACTCATCAACAAACTCACTAGAAGACGTCGTAGAATCCATAAAGCCCAGCACTTTCTCACCTTTCTCTATCGCATCAAACGTAATCTTTTCACTAATCTCATAACGATGCGACAGATTAAGCACCTCTGCCCTCTTACTTTTCGGAACCCTAAGCCTTCCACAAACAGCCTTCGCTTCACTAAGACGATCCGTCTTAACCTGATGAGTACAAACCACCATATCGGGATACCCCTCATGCTTAGCCAAATCATCGTAAGTCATATCTGCCGACCTGTGAGGCACAAACTGATCTAGCTCCCACACAGTATTGCCCGGCGTCGCAGTCATCCAAAGCTGAGCCGCATCTTCAAAATGCAAAGGTACCTGCCTATATTGCTCCCCCATGAAATGATGAGCTTCATCGACAACTACCAAATCAAAATGATCTTTGGGAGCAAACCCATCGAATATTCCCTCTTCATCATCCGATCTCCCATTTTTGTTAATAGTCTGAACAGAAGCAAAAGTCACCTCACAATTAGGATCAAATCCATTAAAATTATTCCTGCCTTGGATAACCTGGAACGATTTTCCTATTCCAAACTTTTCATACTCCTCAACAGCATTTCTAAGAGCAATATTACTCGGGAAAAGAAGCAGCGACCTCTTAGCCTGATTCACCATCGCCATCGCCATCACAGTCTTCCCCCCAGCAGTAGGAATCACCCACTGAGTCTTAGTAATCCCTTGATGAAACGCAAGAATAGACTTGTCCAAACACTTCTCCTGATAACCTCTCGATTCAACTCCAGGCAACTGACTTAACAAAAAAGCACCGCTATATCCGTTGATTCTATCCAAAACTGCCGGCAACGCAACATCCTCAACCTGCTGCTCAAGCATCATCGGCAAAGCCTGTTGTAGTTCTGGTTGTAAGACAGCTTCTTGAAGCATAAATTTAATCGTTATAAACATCTAACACCCTCATCGCACAAAGCATCTGAGTCCCCGGACTATCCCCTTCATAAGGGAAAGTCCTGCTCAAATCCTCATTAATCCGAACTCTCTGAGTATCAATTTTCCCCCGCAAAATCCCCTCAATAAAACCCCTCATAACAGCCGCCCTAAGCGAATCTCTATTCGCATACTTCTCATCACCAACCAGCTCCCGATAAAAACGGAACTGCTCATTCCTACCACCACTGGAAAATTTTACAGAAACAAGACACCTGGCCGCCAAAAGATCATTACCCGCCAATAAAGTACGGATTTTACCATAAAACTTCTTCGTCAAAGTATCATCAGGATCAATGCTCACAACTGCCAAACGATCAGGCTTTACTCGCCCACCTGAAAGCGCACGACGGATCCCCCTCAAACAACTATCATTCTTAAAATCAAACTCAACAACACAAGCCTGCGGAAAAAGCCTCCTCAAATTACGCGCCCTATCCCTATCCCTCTCCACCAAGACAAAATCACTCTCCTTAAACCCATGCTTCATCCAAATTTCAACCACCTCCCTCCCGTTAATCCCGGGAAAACAAAGCACTCTACATTGATTATACGGCAACCCATCCCTTCCCTCGGGAAAACACTGATAAGCCAAATCCGAAAGCTCAGTCCTCCACATCGCTATACCCCGAGAATCATACTGCCTGGCCTCATTTTCAGTCCCACCCTGAAGATCATCCTTCCAACTCTTAGGAATAACAACCCGAACAGGTTCCTCGGGAAGAGCCTCTACAGGTTGCGGAGGCACCCCAAGTTCACGAACCTGCAACCGAACACCATCCCTTTCCACCAAAACTCGCCCCTGATCAATCTCCAAAACCTCCGAAGCCAACCTCACAACAGCTTGCACCACAGCATCACTTTCCGCTTCCCTACCCTTCAAAACAGGGACCGAAACACCATCTTCCGTCTCAACAACAACTCCCGCAAGCCTATCACCCATGCTCATCAACCGCAAAGAACTCCCCTCAACAGAATACCCTGTCCCCAGACGAACAGAGGCACTACCAGGTTGCAGTCCCCTCCCATCAGCACGAAGAGCACGCTCCAGCGCACCGATTTCACCAACTAGTTGTCGACCTGACAATTGACTCATAATCCCTCACATAAAAAAAGGAGGGTAATTTAGCACTTTTTCGCAAATTTGTCAACAGGTTGGGAGAGGGGGAGCGATGATTTTTTTTATATATGTAAAGGTAGCGATTTTTTGCATGCGAAAGAGCTGGTTGCGAAGGCACATTTTTAGTGTGCGTGAGGGTGGGTGCGAAAACACATTTCGGCATGCGTCAACGCGAAAAGTGCTATCGCACACTCCCCTAGCGCGATTGTCCAGCCGGACTCCTGTTAATCAGGGCGGTTTTATGGTATATAATTAGTACTTTAACATCAAAAATATGAACACACACAAAAAGTTCGTTTTCTACGGCAAAAATGCGAAGGAATGGATGCGAAAATGCGAGCTGCTTTTGCCTGAGATTGAGCGGAAGAAGATATGGAAAAAGAAGAGGTATGGCAGTATTTATGAATATGCAGCAAAGTTGGCTGGGATGAGTAGGCGAAAGGTTGATGATTGCTTATGGGTTCTTCGAAAGATCGAAGACAAGCCTAAACTTAAAGAAGTTGCTGAGAAAAAAGGGATAAACAGGATAAGGCCAGTTGTAACAAGTGCAACAAAAGAAACCGATGAGTTTTTTGCTAAAAAAGCAGAAGAAATGAGCCAAAATGCACTGAGAGCTTTCATGAAAAAATCTCGGGTTAACCCGAAACCCAAACCTGCAAAATCCACCATTTTCATCAAACTCGACACAAAACTAGCAAACAAATTGGAAGCACTCAAGGAACGAGAAGACTTTGAAAAACTTCTCGAAAAGTTCGTAGATTCATTAGAAGAGATGCCAGAACCAGTCCAAGCCGGATCAAGACACGTACCAAAGAAGACAGAAAACTACGTCGTCAACAAAACAGCAGGAAGATGTGCACATTGTAATCGCAAATATGATGTATTGCACCACATCGACAGGTTTGCCCAGCATCACACACACGATCCAGATAAGATCATCCCATTATGCAACGGCTGTCATGAACTAGCCCACCTTGGCTATATCGAGAACGAACATGATCCACCAACCGAATGGCGAGTTCGGAAGCACCCGAAGCCGAGTTCCATAGATCTCAAGTGGAAGGAGCATACGCAGTCGCCGTGAGCTCGCAGCGTGCACTCAAGAACACCAACCACAAACTCTAGCAAGTACAGATAAGAGGCGTTGCTGTGAAATCGCCGTGATTCGCACGCGATCTCACTGCAAACTGCAAGTTGCAACCTACTCCTCTTCCTTCTTTTCCTCACCTTCAGCACCTTCTTCACCTTCAGCACCTTCTTCACCTTCAACACCCTCTTCTCCTTCAGCACCTTCCTCACCTTCTTCTGGAACAACTTCTTCTTCCTCTTCTTCAGCAGGAGCAGAAACAGAAGCAACCATCAACCCAGGCTCATCAAGAACCGTGATCGTATCTGGAAACTCAATATCTCCAATAGAAATACTTGTGTGAAAATCCACAAGCGGACTTAAATCAACTTCAATATTCGGAATCAAATCACCAGGCAAACAACGCACCTCGATCTCAGTACGACCATGCATAAGGATACCACCCTCATCTTTAACAGCAGGCGCAACCCCAACAAATTCGACAGGTATCTGAGTCGTAATCTCTTGATCCATCTTAATATTCATAAAATCAACGTGAGAAATCTTGTCAGTAACAGGTTCAAAATCGATGCGATGAACAATCACCTTAAAAGGTTTCCCAGCCACATCCAAATCAATAATTGAGTTACTACCAGCTTCCTTGAAAACACGACGAAAATCCTGATAATCCATCTGAAAAACAACATTTTCAAGCCCCTGGCCATACAAAATAGCAGGAATATTCCCTTCACTCCGTATGTCTCGAGCCTTTACAGCCGAATCTCGAGCTACAGCGGTCAATTTATAAGTATCCATATCAAAAATTTTAGATTAAAGCGCGCAGATATTACTATAAGAAACAGTTGCGTGCAAGCTATGAATTGCAAAATTAGCGAACTGTCCGCTTGAACCTGCTCTCTAGCAGAGCTAGAGACTCTGCTCAAGCTCTTGTTCTTCGCAAATTTTGATAACTCACCGTACCAATAAGTACGCCTCGTCATCAAAATTTACTGTGAACAGCGCAGTTCATCTAATTTTGCAATTCATGTCTACTTCCCCTAAAATCAAGGCACTAAAATTTAAATCAAAACAATCATGGGAACATTCGGCCAAATGAAAGATATGTACAAAATGCAAAAGCAAGCCAAGCAGATTAAGAAAAAACTTGCAAAAACTCACATCGAAGCAGAAGTCGAGGGAGTAATCGTAACAATTAACGGCGAACAAGAAGTCGTCGACGTGAAAATCCCCGAAGACAAACGCAACCACCCAAAACTCGAAAAATACCTATTGGAAGCCTTCAACAAAGCAATCAAGAAATCCCAACAAATCGCCGCCGAAGACATGAAAGTGGTAATGGATCAGATGGGGCTTTCGATGCCGGGAGCTTCATAAAGCAATGCTATGAAAAAAAAGAAATTCAACATCCTTCCCGCGATCCTGCTAACAGGAGTGATCTTACTAGGTCTCCATGTTAACGCAACAAGATCAATTTACCGAGCAGTTGATTTCGAAGACACCGGCAAAGTAATTTTTGAAGTAGAATCAGGTGAAACCGCATCACAAGTCGGCTCAAATCTCGAATCGGCAGGATTAATAAACAGCAGTTACGGATTCTCAAGCTATCTTGAAGGAGAAAACCTCAGCGAATCAATCCAAGCGGGCAGATTCAGCCTCAGCCCCTCGATGACAGGAGTAGAAATCATCGAAATCCTCACAAACCAGGGAGCCGGAGAAATCGTCTTCACAATCATCGAAGGCTGGACAATCGCCAACATCGACGAAGCTCTAACAGAAGAGGGATTGATCGAAACCGGCGAATTCACCGCATGCACCGAAACATGCGACTTTTCCGAATATACATTCCTACCAGAATCGCTCGAAGGATACCTTTTCCCAGACACATTCTTCCTGGACGCATCAACTTTCAGCACCGAAAGCTTCATAAAAACTCTTCTAGACAATTTTAAATCAAAAACAATAGAACTCACTGCCAGTGAAGAACGAACTTTCGAAGAAATCATCATAGTCGCCTCAATCATCGAAAAAGAAGTGATTACAGAAGAAGACCGCGCAATGGTCTCAGACATCATCTGGCGCAGACTCGACGCCGGCTGGATGCTCGGCATGTGCTCAACAATCAACTACATAACAGGCGAAAGCGAAATCACTCAAGAAGACATCGCAACCGACTCCCCTTACAACACAAGAATCTACGCCGGACTCCCACCAACAGCCATCTCAAACCCAGGCCTCAGCGCAATTCAAGCCGCCGCCAACCCAGAAACCAACGATTATTGGTTCTTCCTAACCGCAACCGAGACGGGAGAGACAATCTATGCCGTGAGCAATGAGGAACATGAGATGAATAAGGCGACATATTTATACTAACCAAAACATTATGAACAGAACCCTAGCAGCAACCGTATTCGCTGCAACAACCGCATGCAGCGGACCATCAGCAGAATGCCAAGAAGTACTGACCAGCATCTGTACAGCAGCCGCACTCCAAACAGGACTAGACGACCCAAACGCTGAAGAATTGACATGGGGTGGAGACCGAATGGGAATTAACGAGTCATGGCTCGAAGCCACAATGCAAAAACTATCATCAGTCTCAGCCGACACACAAAGGCGATGCCTTGCACAAGTAGATGAGTTCCAAGGGATAACAGTCACAAGCTTAAGCGACATCCCCGGCAACTCGGGCCTAACAGCAATGGCAAAAAGAGAATGTGAATTTTTCCTTTCAACCCCATGAAAGACTTCACAAATTGCGGAGTCAAGATTCAAAATTAGCGAGCTACATCACCCACTCTCCTTGCCAAAAGGAAGTATTTTGACATATTATTAACCCTCAATATTAAACCATAACTCCATGCGAGAAGAACCACCATCCAGACTGAAAACTGTCCGAGACCTAATGGACGAATTCCAAGCAAGATTCGGGAACAATTTGCACCCAGGAGTGACCTGGACTGATGCACAAAGCACCTTCTGGCAAAAACTTTGTACTTACGGAACCGCGAGAGCCGGCCATTTACTGAGCAAGTCCCTAACATTGACGAAGCTGCCATGCTCACTCCCGATGAATATGCCCGATTAGAAGCGAAAATGAATCAACTATAAAATGACTAAACCCACCTCCACAAAAGAAGTAGAATTTCTGCCTAAGTCCGATTATCAAAAACCAGGTTGTATAAACCCTGAATGCGACAATAAATCTATGTTCGAAGCACTTTGCGGAAAAGCTGCAATCCGCTGTTGCCTTGAATTTGAGTGCAAAACAATAGCAGCTGACATTGCACGCGCTTCTAGAGTTTAATACGGACTCTGTATCCGCGAGATCGCCTCAGGCGTCACATGAGTATATTTCTGCGTGGTTGTAATATCCCGATGCCCCAGAAGTTCCTGCACATAGCGAATATCGACCCCGTCTTCAAGCAGATGCGTCGCAAAACTGTGCCGAAGCGCATGAAAACTCGCATTTTTCGGAACATACGCTTTCTCAAGCGCCTTTTTAAAAACCTTCTGCACCGTCCGCGTACTAAGCCCGCCTCCCCTTTCGCTCCTAAAAACACGCTCACTGCGCTTCCTCCCCCAAGTCAACTTTTCCAAATCCTTCTTCAACTTTCCCGAAAAAATCGTTCTACGATCCCGATTCCCCTTCCCTTTCCGCACACAAATAGTCAACTTTTCCAAATCCAGATCCTCTATTTTCAAATTAACAACCTCCGAAACCCGCAAACCAGCACTATAAGCAAGAGCAATCATAGTCCGATGCTTTAGATTAGAAATAGCACCCAAAATCCGCAAAATCTCCCGCCGCGTCAAAATCTCCGGAATCCGCCTCGGCCTCTTGGAAAAACGAATATTAACAGATACAGATCGCTTAAGCATATGCCGATAAAAAAACTTAATCGCACTAAGATAAAGATTCACCGTCGACGCCGCCAACCCCTCCGCCTTCTTCTGAAGTAAAAATTCCCGAACCTTCGCAACATCCCCAAATCTATTGCCAACAAAAGCAAAATAACCCTTCAAACAACTCTCATAAGCCTCCATCGTCCGCAAACTATACCCCCTCAAAACCAGCTCCTCCCTCACCCTCCGCAAATGATTTTCCATGTTTTTTCGATTAGATTATTCCTGTAATACCATACCGACCTTAAAAAAAGCTTAAAAAGTCGAGCCCCATTGCAAAACCCACGCTTTTCCAACATAAACACACATCAACAACTCCGGTATGTGCAATTCCATATCCCACAACGATTTTTGCAATAAAACCAAGTCCGCGCTATCATGCCCCACACCTCCACACTCCTCACATACCGGAGTT
>CAZIHU010000009.1:22190-58521 GCA_964538865.1 uncultured Candidatus Peribacteria bacterium | reverse complement strand
CTAGCCCCTTCTAGGGGCTTTCCTGAAACCCCCGGCTCTGCCGGTGGTTCTCATTAAAAAATAACCAGGGCCCCATCATACTCCACTAGCCAAAAATCCGCAAACCATGTTAAATTAGCCACAGAAAAAATCGCGCCTCCACGCGCTCCACCCCCTAACCCACCCCAATCATGGAAGTATTCGCAGCACTCATCGGGTTCATTTTCGGACCCTTCCTTATCGTCGCACTCGGTATCCTCGTCGCCTCTATCAAACAGGTCAACGAGTATCAACGAGGTGTCATGTTCACACTCGGTAAGTATTCCGGCACCAAAATGCCGGGTTGGCGCATTGCAATTCCGGTTTTCCAGCAGATGCGCAAGATCGATATTCGTGTTAAGGCCGTCGATGTCCCGGATCAAGAAGCTCTTACCAAGGATAATATCTCGGTCCACATTAACGCAGTCATTTACTATAAAGTTACTGATTCGGCAAAAGCTGTTATTCAGGTTGAAAACTTCTATTACGCAACAAGTCAGCTTGCTCAGACTACGATGCGTAATATCGTTGGTGAGACAACACTCGATACACTTTTGCAGAATAGAGAAGAGATTTCGGCTAGTATTAGGAATATTGTGGAAAAACTAACCGATCCATGGGGAATCACAGTAGATAATGTTGAGCTCAAGGATATCATTCTTCCGGAAAACATGAAGCGAACTATTGCGAAAGAAGCGGAAGCAGAACGTGAGAGAAGAGCTGTAGTTATCAAAGCAGAAGGAGAAGTCCAAGCAGCCGACAACATGGCAAAAGCGGCAAAAACTCTTGGCGAAGCTCCAGGGGCACTTCACCTAAGAACACTCCAATCAATGAACGACTTGTCTTCAGACCAATCCAACACCACTATTTGGATGGTACCAATTGAAGGGCTAGAAGCACTTAAAGGAATCGCATCCCTCAGGCAACAAGCTCAATAATGACGAAAATCTACGGAATAATCGCATACCCAGTCGAGCATTCACTCTCACCGGTGATGCATACTGCTGCATTTGAGCACCTCAAAATCGATGCTGAGTATCGCGCAATCGACGTAATGCCTCAGGATCTAGGAGAGTTCATGAAAATCCTATATAAAGAGAAATTCCAAGGCCTCAACGTCTCAATGCCTCACAAAGAAGCGGTCATGGAGTACATCGAAGCGGACGAAATTGCCAAACAAATACAGGCGGTCAATACGATTTACAGGGAAGATAACAGGTTTTACGGTACAAACACAGATTGGATAGGAGTCGTCGAACCGCTTAAGAAACTGACCGAACTGAAAGGCAAAAAAATAATGATCGTAGGCGCCGGCGGAGCAGCAAAAGCAGCATGTTTTGGACTGAAAAAAGTAGGAGGCGACGTCACAGTCGTTAATCGAACCAGCGAAAAAGCAGAGGCCTTAGCGAAAAAATTCAAGGTAAAAGCATCAAGTGTCCCAATCGAAGCCGAAATAATCGTCAACTGCACACCCGTCGGACTCGAAAACCCACACGAATCACCCGTCTCAAAAGATGTATTCAAATACGCACAAATAGCTTTCGATATGGTTTACGGAGAAGAAACCCAATTCATCCGCGACGCAAAAGAAACCGGAGTCATCACAATCGACGGACTCGAAATGCTCCTCCACCAAGGCTATGCATGTTTCGAAGGCTGGACAGGCAAAAAAGCACCACGCAAGGTAATGCGAAAGGCGATCGAGGCTGTCCTCTGAAGATCACTCCATCACTTCTCACTTCTGACTTCTGCTTTCTCACTATCAAAAAACTCCTCCCCCTTCACATCCTTCTTCATCGAAAGGACATCTTTTTCCGTAATCTCCTCCTCAACTTGAGGCTCTGCATCCTCGCCGTATTTTATATATTTACTCAAAAAATCCACCCCATAAGCATCATAAACAAACCGATATCCCATACCGACCAAACCGTTCATCAATCCCAACATTAACCAAATAACCGGCAACGCCGCAAAAAGCAAAATAGTCCCGTTCTGCCCGGCCAACTGAAACAGAGCAAAATTTACCGCACTCGCAGCAACAAGCCCAAAAATCGTACTATAAACCCCCAAAAGCGCATATTTTGAATCTGACAAAATTTCCAAAATAAGATTACTCGCAACAATCGTAATCAAGATTTGCAAAGCCGCCACATAAGCCATCATCTCAATACTCAGTCCTGAAACAATAATATAAACGGGCGCCATCAAAATCAGCGTCACAAGATTTACAGCAAAAACCTGATAAATAGTCGAAAAAATCGTCTTATACTTCGCACGATCAGTCAGCCCAATCAAAAGAGTACTCCCGACATTCGCCAAACAACTGCTCAAAAAAGTAACAGCCATAAAAACAAAAATCACAAGCGGATTCATAGCCCCTTCAGTACTGGTGATCGAAGAAAGAACACTCGCCCCCAAAAAAACCGCGACCAAAAGAACAGTAGTCCCAACCACGCCACCCCCAAGACCGGCAATAGTCCTAAGCCCCAGCATCAGCAAAGACACTTTTCGAGGTCCGAAATCAGATTTATTAGCTTCCATAATTTATTTTTTATTTTTAACTAGAGTGATCTTATCAAATTTCACAACCAAAATCACGGCCCCAACAAAAATCACAGCATCCGCCAGATTAAAAACCGGCCAAATCCACACCGAAATATAATCGATCACATACCCAGAAAGCACCCGATCAAACAAATTCCCAACAGCCCCACCAGCAATAAATCCAAAAATCACAGGCACGATAGGCCGCCGCCAATCAAGATGCCGCCCAGCAAGATAAGATCCAACCCCAAGAAGCACAATCGTCGCCGCAGAAGAAGCCCAAATCGGGACAGCCAAACTAAAGGCAATCCCCGTATTTTCATGATAAACAAGCTCCAAAAAATCACCGATCAAAGAAATATCCACCCCAATCATCAACTGCTTCAACCCGAAATCCGCTCCAAAAACCAAGAGCATAATTCCAAGGCCGATCAGCTTGTTTTTCACGCTGCGAGTCATCATGCCACGATTCTACCTGAGAACATCTCGCAGCGCCCCTTGATCCACGCCGCGAAATATGGTATAATTCACAGATAAAACTGAAAAAATCAAAATGTCAGAATCAAAAAACTCATCAAAATGGTACGAACGCGGCATCCTCAAGCCCATGGGCAGCATCGCAACGGGCCTTATGTCAATTGCTGGCAAATGTACTAGTAGATTCGGAAGAGGATTAGGAACAGTAGGTAATGCTCCAGGATCAACAACAGGTACCCTGGATGAAGCTGTCAAAGGAGCCGAAATAGGCATAGGAGGGATAGTCTCAAATCTCGCAGCACCAATAAATGTTATGCGTACCAAGCAGCCTTTCCTTTCCAAAACTAAAGAAGCAGCAGGAGAAATAGTTCATTCAACAATAGCAGGTACCGCAAAATCAGTAGCACTTACACTAGGCGATCCGTTCTTCGCAGTTGCCGGTGTCGATTGGGGGAGGAATAAAGAAGGAAAAATCCGACCTTCACGCCGTGCAAAACGAGGTATCCTCGGACTAGCCATCGACGATGTACTCAAAGGAGGATTGAGAACCGGAACATTCTTCACTGGCCTAGATACACCGGATCCGGGAGAAGAAGTTGCCGCAGCCGACAAAGCAGCACAAGAAAGATTAGAAAGAAAAAGATCATGGCTATTACCACGCTATCTTAAAAAACGCCTTAAAGGAAAAGGCGAAAAAGGCGGGAAGCAGGATTAAGTAGAATCACTTTCTCCCGGAACATAATACGCAACCAAAGACCTAGCAGGCTCCCTGAGAGGAGGATCATCTGAGTCATCACGTATACATGCTGTAAGACGCCAACCAAGATCGCTATCAAGAAACTCCTCGCCATCACCAGGCATCGGGGGTGTTTCAAGCAATTCTAAACTCAAAGCCAAAGCCCGAGAAGCAAAGCCTTCACTATCATCACCTCCCAACGTTTCACGCGCTCCCATACCATTATAAATTAAATTCCACACCAAATTTACCACACAGATCATCAATCTTGCAACTTCCCAACTTCGCACCAACCATTTAATATGGGAGGTGGAATTTGGAATCTCGAAACTTGAATCTCGAATCTCCACGCTCAACATTCGAAATCCGAACCTCCACATTCGAAATCCAAAATTCCACATTCGAACCTCCACATTCGAACTCCGAAATTCAAAATTCTTCCAACTTCCAACTACAACGCATGCGCAAAGCCTACCACCAAATCGACCAAATCCTCCTGATAACAGTATTCGTACTACTGGTTGTAGGCATAATTATGATCACGAGCATCGGCGTCCCAAAGTCAATCCAGCTCTCAGCACCGGACATCGCCTATCCAAACTGCAGCGACGCAGCTGTCGACTGCTACTTAATCCTAAAAAAACACCTCGTAAGAGTCGTAATAGGAATAATCATTTTCCTGATAACCCTAAGAACCAACTATAAATTTTGGCAAAAAATCGCACCGGCAATTTATCTAGCCTCAATATTACTCCTGATAGCCGTCTTCATCTTCGGTACAGCAAACAACACAATCGCACGAAGCTGGATCAATATAGACCTCCCATTCCTTAGCTCAATCCAACCGTCAGAAATCGCCAAATTCGGACTAGTCATATACCTGTCCACATGGATAACCAAAAAAATGAAGACACGCAACGGTCTCGACGACTGGAAAAACGGATTCCTAGCATTCGTAGTAATTGCAGGGTTAATAGTGTTGCCAGTAATAGCTCAACCAGACCTCGGATCCACACTAGTATTGGCAGCGATCGCCACCATAATGTATTTCCTCGGGGGAGCTCCGATTAAACATATTCTCGCAGGTGCACTCATTGCAGGGATGTTTGCGCTTGTCGCAATTGGAAGTACAAATTATTTGCAAAACAGATTTAAAGCTTTTCTGTTCCCAGATGAAAATTGCAGCGAAGACTATTGTTGGCAATCGGAACAAGCCAAAATTGCAATCGGAAGCGGTGGCCCATGGGGAAAAGGTCTGACGCAGGGTATACAGAAATCATACTGGCTTCCACAAGCTTCGGACGATTTCATTTTTGCGGCTTCAGCGGAAGAACTGGGCTTTTTCCGCATCGTATTGGTTGTCTTGGCATATATGTTGATAGGATATCGAGGACTTCAAATAGCTAACCATGCACCAAATAAGTTTGCGATGATGTTGGCGGCGGGGATAACGATATGGATAACGGCCCAAGCTTTTATAAATATTCTTGTAAATATTTCCCTGTTTCCGGTTACCGGCATAACACTTCCGTTCATAAGCTATGGCGGATCATCACTTGTTATGTCTATGATAGGGATAGGAGTACTTTTAAATATTTCAAAACACACAACAAACCATGCGTATACTTCTAACAGGAGGCGGAACAGCAGGTCACATTATGCCAAACATCGCTATCGCAGACGAGCTTAAGAAGAAAAAAGCTGTGATCCTCTATATCGGATCGCGAAATCAATTGGACCGCGAACTGGTCCAGAGAGCAGACATGAAATTTAAAGCGATATTCACAGGAAAACTGCGAAGATACATCTCAATCCACAACTTTATCGACCTTTTCAAAGTGCCGATCGGATTTTTTCAGGCCCTTTATCATATCAGTAAATTCAAACCGAATGTCATTTTCTCAAAAGGTGGATATGTCGCAGTGCCGGTAGTTTTTGCGGGATGGATTTTGAGGAAAAAAATAATAATCCACGAATCGGATTCAACCCCGGGCTTGGCAACTCGCATCACAGGCATTTTTGCCAACAAAATCTTAACAGCATACGAAGAAACTTATCGAAAAAACAAAAAAGCTCAGTTTATAGGCCCGCTTGTAAGACCGGATATGTTAGAAGGCAGCAAACGCGAAGGATACAAATTAACAGGTTTCAAATCAGACAGAAAAACAATCCTAGCAATGGGTGGAAGCCTAGGAGCTGTGAAAATCAACAACACATTATGGTCCGCATTAACCCAATTGATACCTAAATACCAAGTAGTACATATTTGCGGACACGGTAAATCAGGAAAAGTCTTATCAAACTTCCTCTTGGACAAACTTCAAGAATCTTATGTCGAATACGAATACATGGGCAAAAAACTGGCCCACATTTACGCAATTTCAGATCTAATAATCTCGCGTGCCGGAGCAAACAGCTTAGCCGAAATAGAAGCACTCGGAGTTCCAGCAATCATCGTACCCCTTCCAGGGAAATACACTCGCGGGGATCAGGTAGACAACGCAAAATATTTTTATGCAAAAGACAAAAGACGCCACAAAATAATCAAGAACGAAAAATTCACCTCAAAAGCACTCGTCGACGCAGTAGAAGAATTAACAAAATTCAAACACAGACCAGTCAAAAAAGAAGATTTCAAAAAACCAATCCAAGAAATCGTAAAAATCATAACATTATAAAATAAGTGACCCAGAATAACTTGAACACGCTAACAAAACACAAGGGATGGGTCTCGTGGGCCCCAAGCCGCAGTGTTTTGAAGCTTAGTGAAAGTTATTCTGGGGAACAACAGCTGGGAGGGGGAGCTCGTGAGGGGGAACCTAAGGTGCCCCCTCACGCCAAAATGAAAATTGCAGCAAACGCTAGATGGCTCGAGAGAACTTACACAGGAATAGGCCAATACACCCTGCACCTGTTCAGGCAGCTCGCAAAAGACCACCCAAAAGACACATTCACACTTGTAGTCCGCAAAAAAATCAAACACAAATTCCCCAAAAATATCCACGTCAAAGTCATCCCCGAAAAGAAATGGCTCCTCCTCTCAAGCTTAAAAAAAGGATATTGGGAACACTGCCAACTTCGCAAATATTTCAGCCAGCAAAAATTCGACCTCATCCACTTCACATACCCAGCATACCCACTCTGCGGCATCAGTAAACCTGCAATAACAACAATCCACGACATCATCCCGTGGGAAGACAAACGTTATAACAAATCCCTCCGCTCAAAAATTTACTTCTGGCTCACAAAAAAAGCCCTAAGAAAATGCCCACAATTCATCGCCGTCTCCGAAACAACTAAGAACAAATTCTCCCGCGAATTCAAAATCCCATCTTCACGCATAACCGTTACTTACGAAGCGGTCTCACCCGAGTACAGCAAACAACAATCTGCTCTACGAACTAAGAACTACGGCCTAGGAACTACACTAATCTACGTCGGCGGCTACGACCCGCGCAAAAACGTAGAAAAACTCATAAAACTCCTGGGAAAACTCAACGAACCAGACCTCACACTCGTCCTCGCAGGAGGCAAAATCATGAAAAACAAATTTTACAATGCGTATGACTTGCAAAAAAGCTCAAAAAAAAGTACAATCAATATACTCAAAACGGGTTTTGTAAGCGAAAAAGAGTTAGGCGCATTATACAGATCAGCGGTGGCGGTAATTAACATCTCAGAAAACGAAGGGTTCAACCTCCCTCTACTGGAAGCAGGTTACACAGAAACTCCGATCATCACATCCGATATACCGGTCCACCGTGAACTATACGAAGGACATGCAATTTTGCTTCCCCTGAATAACAATGCAAAGGCGCTAAAAACCCTAAAACAGTTCATTCACAACCCGAATCTCCAAGAAAAATACAAGAAAAAAGCATCCAAATTGAAAGAAAAATACACCTGGGAAAAATCCGCAAAAAAAACGTACGAATCTTACCAGAAAACAACCCATTTACCCTCTAAACAATGCCTTGGCTCATCGGGATACATATAGTTTCAATACTGTTCACAGGCCTTACCATTTGGCTCATGGTGTCATATTTACGCCGTTATCAACTGCCCCGAACTTATTACAAGAAGTTATGGGGCTTTTTTAGAATAAAGTACTTGGTAATTATTTATGCAATAACGATGATCGGATGGGGCCTGGTTACAACAGGCTTTTTTTATTTCTATATAGCCGCATAATGGACAACACGAATAAATATTTCAAAGGACAACAACGCAACGAAAACCTCGTGTACTATGCGCGCAAACACTGGATTGTACTCCTGCCGATTTTACTGCATGCGATAGCAGTTTTAGCGGTGCTGGCGGTATTGGTGTCGTTGCTTTTATTGATGCAAAGCGAAAGCATAGGCATGAGAACGATAATGGCGCTCATGATAATAGGCATAACAAGTTGGTTCCACTTTATATTTATAAGATTCATGAACTATTTTCTGGAAATAGTGTTGGTAACAAATTTCAGGGTAATAAGGCTCCAGAAAACACTTTATTTAAGGAATAATAAGAACGTTGTTGATTTGCATGAGATCCAGGATATTAAAAAAATCCAACAAGGTCTGATCGCAAATATATTGAATTATGGTAAACTGGTCGTCGTAGTGCCGACGATGATAGAGCCGATGATTTTGAACTCGATGCCGGATCCCGATAGATTTTTCAGAAAAGTCAACAACGCCAAAAGAGATTACATCTATCATAGACAACAGCAGAGACTGGAGGCGCTAAAGACTAATAAAAAAGATACTTATGCGGTTTCCAGGGCAACATGAAGGCGAGAGAGTGCAATTTCTGGTTAGGAAACATTGGATCATAGATCTGAAGATAGCCACAATGACATTGGTGCTATTCGTATTGCCATTTATGGCGCTGATCAGCTTCGTAATAGCTTATTGGCCCAAATTCAGTGCGCTTACAATAGTTGGGTCGTTGATAGGGCTGCTGTATGCATGGCTTTATATTTACATAAAATGGCTAAATGAAGAGCTCGATTTGATAATTGTGACAAATATTCGAGTTATAAATTTAGATCAGGTTAAATTTATGGAAAGAACAGTTTCGGAAACCAATCTTACTCAAATCCAAGATGTAAAAGGTATCGAAAGAGGAGTTCTGAGCAATATACTTAACTACGGAGATCTGGAAATCCAAACCGCTGCAGAAAAAATTGTATTCAAAATACATAACATCCCTTATCCCTTCAAAACATCGAGACGGATAATGAAGATAAGAGATGAAGCTCTCATAAAACATAACGGAAAATCATGGTCAACACGATTATAATTATCACAGCACTGGCAATGCTGCTGGTTTTGTTCATGCTCACGATGTGGAGTGTCCTTGCTCAGGAAAAGACTCAAGCCGAGGCAGCGTGGGATGAGCTGGACAAAGTTTGGGTCAAAAGGCGCGACACTGTCCCATATTTGCTCGAAAGCGCACGAATTGACGATGGGAGATGGAAAGCTCTCAAAGACAAAAGAACACAGCTCATGTCGAATCAGATTGAACGCAGACAAAGACTCGACCTAGAAGAACAACTCGGCAATGCAATAGAAGCCATGATCGCAGTCGCTCGTGAACATGAAGAGGTCAGACACAGCACGGGCTTCTTGGAAGCAGAAAAAGATTTGCGGAAAGATATTCCCGTGGAAATCGATGAGGTATGGCGAAAATTCAAAGCTTCCGCAGAAGATTACAATGACAAATTGGTAAAGTTCCCATATATTATTGCGGCAAAAGTTTTTCGGCTGCAAATAATATGAAGTACTATATAAAAACCTACGGCTGCCAACAGAACTACTCTGATACTGAGCGCCTCCATACTCTACTCGAAGCACTCGGTTTTTCAGAAAGCCCGGTCAAAGAAGCTGATTTAGTCGTATTTAACTCTTGCTCGGTCCGCCAGAAAGCTGAAGACAGGGTTTATGGCGAATTAAGAAACATGAGAAAATTACGCAGGGAAAGACCGGAATTACTCGTGGTTTTGACAGGTTGCATGGTGCGCAAAACCGACGCAGAAACAAAAATCAAAGAACTAGACGTAGCCGTGAAAACAGAAGAAATGGGAAAAATAGGAGAATTAATCAAGCGTCTCCGTCCCGGATGGGATCTCGCTGTCGACGAAGGAAGCCTCGAAAATTATTTCGAAATCCACCCAAAAGTCTCGAGCCGTTACCAAGTTTTCGTCCCAATCATGACAGGATGCAACAAGTTTTGTACTTACTGCATCGTCCCATACGCCCGAGGCCGAGAAAAAAGCCGTCCTCACAAAGAAATCATCGCAGAATGCAAAAAACTAGTCGATGCCGGAGCCAAAGAAATCACACTCCTCGGCCAAACGGTCGATTCATACGATGACGGCGATATGAATTTTCCTCAATTACTCCAAGAAATCGACAAATTAGAAAAACTCAACAGACTCCGTTTCACCTCACCACACCCGACAGATTTTTCCCAAGAATTAATCGAAACTATCGCCAAATTAAGGACAGCCTGCCCATATATCCACTTACCAGTCCAATCAGGCTCAAACTCATGCCTCAGGCGCATGAACAGGCCATATACGCGCGAAAAATACCTCGACATCATCCGAAGAATCCGCAAAGCAATCCCCAACTGCGCAATCTCAACCGACGTAATCGTCGGATTTTGCGGCGAAACGGAAGAAGAATTCGAAGAAACCTACTCATTATTCGAAGAAATCAGGTTCGATATGGCCTACCTCGCCCGATATTCACCCCGAAAAGGCACTTTTGCAGCAAAAAAACTCGAAGACGATGTGCCACCAGAAGAAAAAGCAAGAAGATGGCACCGCCTCAACGACCTTCTCACAGCGACCTCTCTCGAGAAAAACCAAGCACAAATCGGTCGTGAAGTCGAAGTGCTCGTCGAGCAACAAGACGACGAATTAACCGGAAGGACCCGCGAATTCAAAGAAGTACACATCAAGGAATTCGACAAAAATCATGACTGGATCGGCGAAATAATCCCGGTGAAAGTCACTGAAGCCCGGGAATGGCTTCTCAACGGAAAGATAATTAACAAAAAATAAAATGGAAAAATCAAAACACCCAAGCGTAGTGCAAGGAGACCCGACTCCTACCCAAGAAGTACGTCTTGAGGAAGTAAGAGAGGTATTGCGAAGACAAGCTGGGAAATTAAGTCTGACATCAGGGCCAGCCGCAAGGGGTTGCAGCCAAGCTACACAAGGACGCGGAGAAGACTTCCCTTCAAAGAGATAGTGTGATATAACTTTAACCTTAATTTAACCCAAAAAACCCATGAGAAAAACACTAACACTCGTAGGATTATTGTTAATCCTGACAGGAGGATGCATGCACGTTGCTGAAGAAGACGTGTCAGAGGAAGAAGTCATCGAAGAGGAGGTCGTTGAAGAAGAAGAACTAGCAAGCAACATCATCGACTTCAACAATATAGTCGTTGGCGACACAGTCGGAGGCATGACAGTGACAGAAATAAAAAACCATCTCAACGAGATGTACGAGACCGAAGACAACCCTCTTTCTGAGTGGAATTCTGTGATCTCATTCGACGGAGAAGTCGAACTAACAGGTGAATATATTTACTACGATGCTGACCAGGCTTTCTTCGGAGATTTAGTTTGTATCACAAGTCTTGACGAAGAGTCAGAAGCAAAATTGCCGCTTCCAGAAGGATTCTCAAGAACAATTTATATGTGTTTTGAGAACTACGAGGATGCGAAAACAGCACTCGGAATCACAGGTGAAGAAACTACGGGAGAAATCACATTCATTATTGATTGGTTCCAATACGTCGGTATCGAATCTTCAGTTTGGAATTGGGCGAACTTAGTAGAAGTTCTAGATTACACAGTAGGCGAAACAGAACTCGCAGATAGCACTATTGATTTTGATACAGTTGCGATTGGTGATGACATTGGAGGACTTATGGTCTTAGCGATCGAAAATCCACTTGAAACCAGGGCAGAGGAAGAAGGAGCGGAAGATGTGGAAATACCCGTTCTAGCGAGTTGGAATGCGATTATTGATTTTCAGGGAGTGCTTACATTAACTGGTACATATGAACTATCGACTTACTACGGTGACATAGTATGCATCACAGAATTAGATGAGGAATCGCTAGCGAAATTACCTCTTCCAGAGGATTTCAGCCGCACTTATATGTGTTTCGAAAATGTTGAAGAAGCTAAAGAGATGATGCCGGACGAATCGGGAGAAGCGACATTTACGATAACTGATTATCAATACGTCGGAACTGAGACCAGCATGACGAATGTGGCTACTTTAGTTGAGGTTCTCTAGATTTTTATAAAAATCCAACCTGCAAAAGTGTTCCCGGGAACACTTTCTAACCTGCAAAAAAGGAGCCGGCTCCCTCATCCAGAAATCTCCAACAACCCCTCAATAGCCTTCCCAAAACAGTGTTCTAACTCATTTTCACTAATACTCTCTTTTTGTCCTTTGACATAGATACACAAAGGGACAAGAAGATCTTTCTTGCGATACAAATAAATATAAGATCGATAGCCTCCCGACTTTCCCTTCTTGAGATCAGAACTCTTAATCCGAACCTTGAAAATATCACGTCCTATATGAATTTCCTTTTTCAAATCTAAATCCTTAAACTTGGCAAGAATATCCTCCTTCACATGAGGGTATTTCTTTTTCAACTTCTTGAGTTGACTCTTAAAATGCTTAGTAAAAAATATATTCATACAGCAATTCTACACGTCAGAAAGCTGTTCTTCCATAGAAGGGAGATTTTTAGTGTCAAGCTTGTCTAACAGTCGGTTAAGAAGTTGAATAGAGCTATCTAGGGAATTCTTCTTAGTGAGAAGGTAATACTTTATAAGAAAAGTAAATGTAGAAGTCCGATTACCAAGGCCCTCAGCTTCTTTGATTAAATCAAGTTCTTGAGGGATCTTTTCATCAACTTTCAGAATAATTGTTTTCATGATAAATAGGTTAAATGCACCATTATTATATATTATTTATATAAATAAGGCAAGGGAATGTGAGGTCTTCGACCGGCTCCCTCTATTCCAGCACAGCCTTAATCCTCCTCACCCCCGCACTCGAACTTTGCTCCTTTTTGATGCGAAATTTGCCCAATTCAGAAGTCCGTTCAACATGCGGCCCGCCACAAATTTCATCAGAAGCCCCCTCAATCACATAAACCTTCACCTTATCACCATACCGCTCACCAAAAACCCCAATCGCACCACGCTCCTGCGCTTTCCCCGGCGTCATTTCCTCGCAACTAACCTCCAAATCCGCCTCAATCCACTCGTTAACCAACTTCTCAACCGCCTCCTTCTCCTCGGGAGTCATCTTCTCCGGATGCGAAAAATCAAAACGCAACCTCTCCGCAGTTATATTCGACCCCTTCTGATAAACATGATCGCCAAGCACCTCGCGCAACGCCGCAAGCAGCAAGTGAGTAGCAGTATGAAGTGCTGTCGTCGCCTCACTGTCATCCTGCAAACCTCCTTTGAACTTCTGCTCCGCACCACATCGCGACAACTTTTGATGCTTTTCAAAAGCTTTACAAAAACCCTCTTCATCAACCGTAAGCTCATTCTCACGCGCCAAATCCTTAGTCATCTCCAGGGGAAAACCATAAGTGTCGTATAGCTTAAAAGCCAAACGCCCACTCACAACTGTCACCTTATTCTCGCGCAACTTCGGTAAAATTTTCTCAAACTCCCTCTCCCCCTGAGCCAAAGTTCGACAAAACTGCGCTTCTTCTTTTTCCAAAGCAACCAAAATATGATCTTCGGACTCCTTTAACTCCTCATAAACCTCAAAAAACTTCCTCGCCACCTCACAAACACTCTCCTGCACGCCAATCTTCCGCATAAACCGAATCGCACGCCGAATCAGCCGCCTCAAAACATATCCCTGATCAGTATTCGACGGCGTAACCCCACGAGGATCCCCAAGAATAAAAACCGCCGCACGCAAATGATCCGCAATCACTCGCTCAGCCTCGACATCTCGCCCAGAACCTTTTTCCCGCAAAAACTCAATCACCGGCAAAAACAACTCAGTCTCATAATGCGTACTGGCCCCATTCAAAAACGCAAGCACCCTCTCAAAACCCATCCCAGTATCAACATTTTGCTGCTCAAGAGGCTCATACTTACCCTCAGCAGTCTTGTTATATTGCATAAAAACGTCATTCCAAATCTCAACATACCGACCACAATCGCAAGCAGGTCCCATCTTCTCGCACTTTCCACAAGTCTCCTCCCGAACCTGAACAAACATCTCAGTATCCGGCCCACAAGGCCCGGTCTGACCAGCCGGCCCCCACCAATTTTCCTCCTTCCCATAAAACCAAACCTTCTCCATGCCAAGCTCACGCCAAACAGCAGCTGACTCCTCATCCTTCGGCGCATCACTATCCCCCTCAAAACAACTCACCGCCAATTTCGCAGGATCAAGCCCCAATCCAACATCCGGATCAGTCAAAAACTCATAACTCATCCGAATCGCCTCCTCCTTGAAATAATCCCCAAGACTCCAATTCCCCAGCATCTCAAAAAAAGTACAATGCGTATCATCCCCAACCTCATCAATATCGTCAGTCCGCAGACACTTCTGGCAATTCACCAGCCGCTTCCCGGAAGGGTGAGATTCTCCCATCAGATAAGGAACAAGCGGATGCATCCCAGCAGTCGTAAAAAGGACTGTCGGATCATTTTCAGGGATCAGGGAAGACCCAGTGATCTCCTTGTGATCATGCTTCTGGACGAAAAAATCAATGTATTTGCGGCGGAGGTCGGAAGGTTTCATGTGGGTATTTGTAAAAACTACCCTCACAATTTACTAGAAGTCGGCCAAACCTGCAAGACAACGCCTTCATGCAGCATCCTGCCGGCCGAAAATTTCAGGATGTCTTGCGGCATGTTCTCTAGCAACACGCACAAACCCCCAAATATTCGGAGGATCTATGCGGCCATATAAAAAATCAGAAATTGTAGGAGCCAAAATATATACATAAAAAACAGCATCCCCCCATCCCCTAAAAGAATCCAAAGTCCGGAATAAATAATGTGTAACAAATCCCTGCAACATTTCAACTCTTGGCATCATCTCTTCAGGAACTCTTCCCTCAAGTAACTCAGCACACCTAGCCAACCCGTCTGACCCTTCATGATGCAAAATTTCCTGAATCATAAAACTAGGAGACGTCCCCGGAGAGAAGTCTAAAGCATGTACGCTATATGTGTCGCCACTTGAACTTCGTTCTACACTCATAAAGATATATGTAAGACATTTGCCAATTTACTAGAACCCAGACTCATTCGCAAGAACCATCAATGAGCTGAGGAGGCAGGACCTCTTCAAAAGTTCCATCGATAACGTCTTCTTGACCTGCCCACTGGAATTCAATCTCAGAACCTCGAGCAAGATAAACAGCAAGCTTACGCACTTTAATAATACCATCACGCACGCGTTGCAAAACTTCATCAGTAAGAAAAGCCCTCTGTTCGGCGTCTTGCAAAGATTGGAAATCTCTACTAACTCTTTGGACTTCATCTACCAATGCGCCGATCGCATTAGCAATAACAGGATTCTCAGTAGCTACAGGATGCGCAAGCATGTCTCGATAATGTCTATTTATAAAATCCTCAAGCTCAGTGACCAGAAGCTCTGTCTCAGCGAGGGAAACCTCAATACTAGCTTCTATAGAATCAGCGTCAGAAGGTGGTGAAGGGATAGGATCCAACTGTAATAGGTTTAAAACTTAAGGACGCGATCCTAGCATAAAACCTCCACACCACACCACTACCCCCAATTGCCTTACCCCCGCCTTTGTGGTATAATTAAAGGAGGCAAAGCTATGCCTTGGAAAAATTTAATGCTATAATCCCACCTCGCAATACTATAAACCGTTTTGCGAAGCAAAACACCATCACTGCAAACTGCCAGTTGCAAGTTGCAAACTCACATGAAATCCACTCTCCTAAAAATCAAGATTCCCGTCGGCGAAAACAAAGCTGAAACATTTGAGCAGATGCTGACGAACTTGCATGAGGTCCTAACAGGAATAACAATCGGATTAGAAATCGCATCAGTAGACCAACACGTCTACTTTTTTTGTCGCGTTCCGGTTCAGCTCAAAACAGCCGTTGAAGGACAGATTTACGCACTTTATCCGCACGCCGAAATCAGCGAATCCGAAGAATATGTCACTCCAAAACAAGGAGGTGGTTTCGCCGCAGCAGAACTTTACTTAAAACGCCAAGATATTTACCCGATAAAAACTTATCCAGAATTCGACGGAGACTCACTTGCAGGAATTTTTTCAGTTTTATCAAAAGCCGGAGCAGGAGAAGAAATTTGGATCCAAACCCTAGTCCAGCCGCTCGAAGACAATTTTAAGCTCAACTTTTCCAGAAGATGGAAAATGAAATTCAACTCAATCGCAAGAATTTTCCGCCTACGCGACCGAGTCAAACTAAAAGGCCTCCAAAACCTCCGCAAACAGGAGAAAGAAGCTTTCAACAAAAAAGCCGAAAAACGAGCTTTCAAAGTAAGCCTCCGCCTAGCCTACAGCGCAAAAACCCAAACAGAAGCCAGCAACAAACTGGTCTCACTCCTCAAAGCCTACACTCAATTCAACACAATCGACTTCAACAAATTCAAAGTCGCAAAACTCAGCCGCGCATCGGTTCAGTTCGATTAAAAAACATAAACAGCGAGTACACCCACAACACCGACCAATGCAAAAACTGCTATCTGATCGCTAATGCAGTTGGGAACGAGGATTGCATGTATGGAAGAGATTTTTATGGGAATGCGGACTGCGTCGATTGTGACCACGTTCTCAAATGCACTGCCTGTTACGAATGTGTTAATGCAAAAGAATGTTGGGAGTGCAAACACCTCCAAGACTGCTGGAATTGTCAAAATTGTGAATGGGGATACGACTTGAGAGGATGCCAAAATTGCATCGGTTGCGCAGGCCTCCGCAAAAAAAGTTTTCACATCTTTAACCAGCCATACTCAGAGGAAGAATATTATGAAAAGAACAGAACATTAGCTCCAGAAGAAATAGAAGCAGGATTCGCGGAAGTAAAACAAAAAACACCTCGAGTGTATTCAACCCAACTCTCTGCAGAGAATTGCATAGGCGAAAACATATCTCATTCACAGAACGCTTACCATTGCTTCGATGTGGATGGATGTCAGGACATTATGTACATAGCAGAAGTGAAAGACATCAAAGATAGTTGCGATATTTTTTGCCTAGAACATGCAGAGCTTTGTTATGAATGCAGTAGTAATTATAAGCTCACAAACTGTAACTTCTGTTTTTTATGTTGCGATGCCAGTGATCTCGAATACTGCGAACTATGCTTCAATTGCAAAGACTGTTTCGGCTGCATTTCCCTTCACAACAAGCAATACTATATTTTGAATAAACCTTATTCGCGCGAAGAATATTTCCAGAAAATAGCTCAACTTAGAAAAGAAGATTTCTATGGTAGAAAATTTTTACCACCAGCTCACCCGGAAGAAGATACAGTACTTAATTGGCCATGCTTATGATCCAAACCTGCACCCTTTGCAGTAAACAATTCGAAATCACAGACTCCGACAAAGCTTTTTACACAAAAATCCAAGTTCCAAAACCACAAAGATGCCCAGCTTGCCGATTCCAACGCAGAATCGCATACAGAAATGAGCGCTACCTGTTCAAACGCAAATGCGATTTATGCCAAGGTGAAATCGTCTCAACTTTCGATGCTGATGCACCCTTCCCAGTCTATTGCCCGGATTGTTGGTGGTCTGACAGGTGGGACCCTTCAGAATATGGGCAAGATTTTGATTTCACAAAACCTTTTTTCACCCAATTCGAAACACTCATGCATAAAGTCCCAAAAGCCAGCGTCCTCCAGCTCCACAACGAAAACTCGAAATACAACGCCCTCGTCGCATACAGCAAAAATACATACATGAGCCCGGGGAGCTATTTCATGGAAGATTGTCTATACTGCCGCAAAAGCCAATACTGCAAAGACTGTGTGAACAGTAACCTGATAGATCACTGCGAACTAATGGCATCAAGCGTCAATTGTAAAGAATGTTACAACTCACGCAACTTGCTCAACTGTCGTTCATGTTCGGATTGTGCATACATGGCCGATTCTTCAGCATGCCAGTACTGTTTTATGTGTGCCGGGATTGCAAATAGTAAATTTAAAATAAAAAACAAACAATATTCACAGGAAGAATACCAAAAATTAATCGCTGAATATAAATCACGTGATCCACAAGATTTAATAAAAGAGTTCAAAAAATTTAGCATTACTATCCCAAAAAAATACCAAAACCAAATCAACTGCGAGAATTCCTCCGGTGACTACATCCAAAGCTGCAAAAACGCCATCGACTGTTACGACTGCTTCGACATTGAAGACTGCAAATACGTAATCGAATCAGTAAATGTGAAAGACTCAATGGATTTATCGCAACATGATAAAGACATAGAACTTTGTTATGAATTAACCTCGGGCGGAGAAAGCAATAAAAATCTAAAATTTGCTTACTGCACTATAGCAAGCCCAGACTCAGATTACTTATATGCGTGCTTTTATTTAGCAGAAAGCTTCGGCTGTGATGGTTTCCATGCCAGAGGACAAAACTACATTCTCAACAAAAAATATTCCCCCGAAGATTACAAATGGATGAAACGACAAATAGTCGAGCACATGAAAAAAACCGATGAATATGGCGAATTTTTCCCAATAAAACTTTCCCCATACCCATATAATCAAACATTAGCTCAAGACTATTTTCCGCTTACTCGCGAACAATCTTTAGAAAAAGGCTACAAATGGAAAGACATAGATCCAAAACAGTACAGCCCCGCAACAGCAAAGCCACCACGCAATGTCTCAGAAACCGACGACAGCATACTCAATGAACTCCTCGCCTGCGAAGATTGCGGCCGCAACTACAGAATCATAGCCCAAGAACTGAAATTATATCGCCAACTAAGCATCCCAGCCCCAAGACAATGTCCCGAATGCAGATACAAAGCTCTCACCGCGCTCAAAAACCCAAAACATCTGTGGAATCGTCAATGTGGCAAATGCAGTAATCCAATCCAAACAACTTACTCGCCTGACAGACCAGAACAGGTGTATTGTGAGAAGTGTTATCTGGAAACCGTTTATTGACGTTTGGCCCTCAAACTATTCCCAACAACACTTACCGAGCTGAAGCTCATCGCAATACTTCCAAAAATAGGTTGCAAGAATCCTAAAGCAGCAACAGGTACAAAAATCACGTTATAAAAGAATGCCCAAAACAAATTCTGCTTAATTATCGAATAAGTTTTTCGGGCTAACTTGATCGCACTGGCAACCTTATGAGGATCACCTTTAACAAGAACCATGTCACCAGTCTCAATCGCGACATCAGTCCCGGTCCCAATCGCAATTCCAAGGTCAGCCTGAGCCAAAGCCGGTGCATCATTAATCCCATCCCCAACGAAAGCGACAAATTTATGCTGATTCTGTAAATCTTTAACAATATCGGCCTTCTCTCCAGGCAAAACCTCTGAAAAATATCTATCAATCCCAAGCTCTTTACTTACAGCCTCAGCAGTTTTTTCATTATCACCAGTAAGAAGAGCAACTTCAATCCCCATGTCATGCAGTGACGCAATAGCATCACGAGAAGTCTTCTTGGCAGTGTCACTAATCGCAAAAAGCCCAATCGCCTTATCTCCATGCGCAACGAAAGAAACAGTTTTCCCCTTAGAACTAAACTTTTCAGCAGCCTTCTCAAGCTTCTTACTAACCTTAGCCCCAACCTTTTTCATCAACTTATCATTCCCCAACGCCAAACCAGTCTTATGAGCCTTGCACTTAGCAATCAGCCCCATCCCACCTTTCTCCTTGAAGCCAGTAAGCTCAGTGAAATCAGCCTTCTTAACATACAACCCAATCGCCTGCGACAAAGGATGATGAGAATGCTTTACCAAACTATGCGCAACCTTCAAAAATTTCTCCTCCGGGAACCCGAGAACAAAAACATCCGTAACCTTAGGCTTCCCCTCAGTAAGAGTCCCAGTTTTATCAAAAATCACAGTATCAACCTTCCCAGACTTCTCCAGAGTTTCACCACTTTTAATCAAGACCCCCATATTCGCACCAGCACCAGAAGCCACCATAATCGCAGTCGGCGTCGCAAGCCCAAGAGCACAAGGACACGCAATAATAAGGACAGCAACAGTCGGCAAAATGCTCGCCTCCACGTCACCAGTCACGACAAACCAGGAAGCAAACGTCACAACAGCAATCCCAATAATCACAGGCACAAAAACCCCAGCCACCTTATCCGCCAAATGCTGAATCGGAGCCTTAGAACTTTGAGCATTTTCTACCATCTGAATAATCCGAGACAAAACAGTGTTCTCACCAGTCTTCATAACCTTAACCTGCAAAACCCCATCCATATTGATCGTAGCCCCAAAAACCTCGTCTCCCTCGGTCTTATAAACCGGCATACTCTCACCGGTCAACATCGCCTCATCAAGACTCGCCTCACCTTCGATAATTTCACCATCGAGAGGAACTTTCTCGCCACCCCGCACCAATACCACGTCTCCAATCCGCAAGTCATCAATCGAAACCTCCTCTTCCTTCCCATCCTTCACCCGCACAGCCTTCTTAACCTGTAATTGTAAAAGTTTTTTAATGGCCTGACTCGCTTTGCCTTTGCTTTTATATTCAAACCATTTCCCCAGATTTATGAAAACAATAATCACCGCAGCAGTCTCAAAATAAACATGCATACCAGCAGTCCAAGCCCAAATACTATAAATAAGCGCGGTCAAAGTCCCCATACTCACAAGACTATCCATGTTGAATTGTAAATGCCGCAATTTCTTCACGAAACTAATGTGAAAATGCCTCCCCGCAAACAGCACCACAAAAGCAGAAAGACACATTACCAATACATCAAAAATCACACTCTCACTCTCCATAAAAAACATTGTCGCCACAACCGGAACACTCAAGATCGCTGAAGTCAAAAACCTCACAAAATACTTCCGAGATTCATCCTTCATCTCCTCAACAACATCATACCCAGCCCCTCGTACAGCCTTGCGAATATCCTCAAGAGCTAATTTTGACTCATCAAACTCAACATATGCTGCCCCATTTGCATAATTCACAGAAACGTTCTTCACTCCATCGAGTTTAGTAAGAACATCCTCGTTAATTTTCGCACAACTAGCGCAAGTCATTCCCGTGATCTGTAATTTAGTTTTCTTCATACTTCTTTAAAATTTTTAATAAAATCCCATGTCTCCAAGCCTCCCCGTCTTCACTCTACTACTGTAAAACTCCCACCAACCATCCCCATCCAACAACTGAAATCCATCTCGCCAACCTCAGTTGGAACAAATTCGATAATATTTTCACCCTTCTCAAGATCAAACTCGAGATCAAGATCAGGGATCACAATCGAGGCAATACAGCCGGAAATATTTTTCCCATCAATAATCCACCTCACAGGCACATCTTTCTGAACAACAAACTCATTAGGCTCAAAAGTCCAATCAGCAGTCATATAAACTTCCTGATAGCCATCATCAGTAACCGTGACCTCGGTCTCACCACTAGATGATGAAAAATCGACTCCAACTCCCAAAAGCCGCATTCCATTATTAAAAGAATAAAGCGCAAACAAAATAATCAAAACCCCAACAAATTTTTTAAACAACTTAGCCTCAACATCCTTCGCATAACTACTCCCAACACCAATCCCAAGCAGCACAGGCAAGGTCCCAAGAGCAAAAGCCCCCATCAGCATCGCACCAATCATAAAATCACCAGATGCAATTGCCACGAGCTGCACACTCTGCGTAAACCCACACGGAAGAAAAAAAGTCAGTGCCCCAAGTACAAACGGAGCCGCAGCATGCTCGGCCTCCTGAAGAGCACCAACCTTAGAAGAAAAGCGCTTAGGCATATGGAAACCAAGCTTTGTAATGCTCGGCACGATTCCAAGGATTTGAAGACCAATATAAAACATCACAATCGCAATCGCAAAGGTCAAATAACTCGTAAAACCAAGGGAAAAGTTAAAAAACGACCCCACAACCCCAAGCAAACCACCCAGCAAAACAAAAGCCCCAAACCTTCCAACATGAAACAGTAGGTGAGGCTTGACGTGAGCCAGAAAAGGATGCTTGCGATCAGGATCGATCTTGTAAGTACTCCCGAAACTAATAACAATCCCCCCAACAAGCGCCAAACAGGTCGAAACAGACGCCACAAGACCAAGAAGCAAAGCCACAACAACACTCGCATCATCACCAATCTGTGGGAAATACTGATACAAATGAAGCTCGCCAAGAATCCACGCAATCACAATGAAAATCACCGCAATCAGTCCCATCTCAACGTAATCCATCAGGTTGTTGCCTTGCTTGGGAGGGGGAGGCCCCTCGGTAATCTCGTATCCGCGATTAACAATAACTTCTTCAGCCTTCTTGTAATGAAAATCACCTTCATAACTCAGATCAACATGCCCACGCTTATGACAAATCTCGTGCGCCTCGACGCCCTTGATGTTCTTAAGGTCACTATGCAAAAGCATTTCACAACTTACGCAATGCATCCCGTGGACCCTTATCGTTTTGCGATTTTTCATCTTATTTCTTGTTAGAAAAACCAAACACACGCATCAATTCATTAACCATCTCTTCTTCACGTTTCTTGTTTTTGGTCTCAAAAGCTGTCTTAAAACAGCAGCCAAAATGGTTTTTAAGAAGCGTAGATTGGGCGGACTTCAGGAGCCCTTGCACGGCGCGAATCTGCTGAATAATATCAACGCAATACTTCTCATCCTCGGTCATTTTCATGACTCGTTGAAGAGAGCTCGCAGCTTTTTTAAGCGCGATCAAGGTCTTTTGTTTGTTTTCAGGGATCATGGCAGGGTTGGTTAAAAGCTAATACCTATACCTAGGGTACAGGTATTGCGAAAGAATGTCAACGGAAAGAATCGTGATATAATTCAGACATGAACGTCCAAGACTTCATAACTCAGTTCCAAAAACTCTACCATGAGTCCCCTCAGGTCTCTCATTGGACCCGCCAGAGTGAAAACTGCGATTACGGTGACATTACCGTTGTTTCGAAAGATTCGTACATGTGTTTCTGGAGTTCAAACCTGGAAGGGTGCTTCCATTGCAGCGAATCACGCAAGAGCCTCCACTGTGCGGACTGTCGATTTTGCGAGGACTGTGAGCTCTGTTACGAATGTGTGGACTGCACAAAATGCTACAACAGCAACTACCTCCAAGATTGCAAACAATGCAGCGACTGCAGCCATTGCTACTACTGCATCGGATGCAACGATTGTCTCGGTTGCGCCGGACTAACCCGAAAAAAATATCACATCTTCAATAAGTCATACTCGCGCGAAGAATATTTCGAAAAAATCAAAACCCTCTCTCCAGAAGAAATCGCAACAAAATTCCACGAAATTAATCTCGCAACTCCCCGCGTCTTCATGCACCAAATGGACAACGAAAACTGTTTCGGCGACTACCTCCTCCACTCTAAGAACTGCTACTGGTGCTTCGACAGCTATCTCTGCGAAGACAGCATGTACATTTTCAACGCCAACCTGGAACGCGGCACAAAAAACTCACTCGACTGCGGCCCAATCGCCAATACGCTCGAACACTGCTACGACTGCGCCTACAACGGCTACCTTTTTAATTGCAAACACATCTACTGGTGCGATTATCTCCACGACTGCCAGTGGTGTAGCAACGTTTGGACCGCAAATCACTGCTTTGGATGTGTTTATTTGCAAAAAAAAGAGTATCACTTCCTGAACAAACCAATGCCAAAAGAGCAGTACGAAAAAGTAACATCCCAAATCACAAAAGATCTGTACGCGATGGGGATACAGGATCTATACGGACTGGTGCATTGGGGACGTTAGTCTCACTCCGGAAACTTCCCAGAAAGCAGATCCTTCAATCGCTGTTCTCGCTCCTCAATCCCTAATCGGACTGTTTCTCGCAATCCAGCATCATACCTGGTATCCATACAGCGTAATCTAACTATCTCGCTGGCAACACCGAATGCCGCATCTTGCAATACTTGTCGTTCTTCATCCGGAGTCATCGGCTTCTCTTCCGGCTGAATAATAGCGGTAACAGCTCGCCTCTCAATGGTTTGAAGCCCACTTAAAAGATCATTCGAACTAATTTCTCCCCCCATAAATCTTACAAAAAGATCATTAGCCTCGTCGGCCAGCTCATTAACACGGGCAAGTGCATCAGGATCTACATCAATATCCACCCCTTGGTGAGAAGGGAGTTGAGCAGTGTATTGCTCATACCTCTCAACCCAACGACCTTCTACAGGGAACACGTTACGCTGAACTTTTAGCAAAAGTCGCAATCGATCATCATCGGAATATTGAGCCTCCGCGGCAACACGTCTGTCCCGTTCTGCTCCGCTCTCAAGATCAATCAGACATCCCTCAGCAGCTTCAAAATCAAGTTCACCTTCGCGTCTAGCCTGAAGACGAATCCTATGAGGCCTCTCAATAGCAGCGAACTTCAATCCCTCCAATTGAGATTGTACAAACCAAGACACTCCCTGAAACACCTCAAAATACCCTTTATCAATCCCATCATCATTTAAATAACGATAAACCTCTGGACGATCTAGTGAAGTTTTCATGATAATTTTGAGTTAACAAGTAGGAAACAAGCATAGAAGAAACCCAACGCTACTGCAAGCCAAAAACTCACCTTCCCCTCAACCCCTCCACTTGGTACAATTAAATTCACCAAGATCCTCTAAATTTCAGGGCGCACCACAAAGCGCACAGCTCAAATACTAATAACCCGTTTCCGCGAAGCGGAAACACCATTACTAGGTACTAAGTACTACGTACTAGGTACTAACCCCCCCCTCAGCATGACCGCAAAAAAAACAAAAAAATCGACCAAAAAGAAAAAGTCCAGAAAGAAACTCCGCTTCAAAGCGCTCCACGGCGCTATCCTAGCACTGATTATCATAACTTTTTCGCTGTTAGCGCTTTTCTTAACACAAAAACTCCTCGAGCCAACTAACCTTGCACGAATCCTCCCGGCAGAACAGACGGTGGGCTTTGTCACAGTCAATACAAACGACCTCTCGACACTCCCGGAAGATTACGCATACTCCCAAGCCGGTTTGGCAAGCACGATAGCAACTTACCTCAATCAGGAGAGCTTCGATCTCGCAAAAGAATGGTTCGGCGGTGCAGTGGGAATGGCGGTCTTCATGGGCTCGAATCAGGAAACAGAAAACATCTACTTCTTTGAATATACAAACCGCGCACTCGCAGTAGAATTTCTCGAATCGCTTACAGCTCCGGAAGAGGAATTATCCAGCGTAGATTATGAAGGAGCCACAATTTACTATTATCCTTTGAGCCAAAACTTCTCAGCCGCATTTGCAGGGAACTATCTTGTTCTTGCAGAAAATAAAGACAATTTACACCTGATAATCGACACATCCCGTGGCAACTCTTCCAGCCTCAAATCAGATTCATATTACTCCACTGTTGCAGATAATCTTCCTTACAACGCAACAGCAGTCACTTACTGGAATATCCGCGACTATCCGGAAATTATCGAAAGCACAATCCCGATTTACGAGGTCATACCTGAGTCATTGGTAAGCCCGGTCCTGGCGATTTTCCCGGCATTCGGCGCGGCAGGACAAATGACAGAAGAAGGCTTCAAAATTCAAACATATACAGCTGTCGAGAAGGAATTGATAACAGACAGCTACTACTATCACATACTGGAGAAATACCAAGCACGTCTCGCGAAATACATCCCGGAAGAACCAACTTTCTTTTGGGGAGGACTCGACCTGGACTCAGAAACACAACGCTTGCTTACGATTTTCGATCAATTTCATCAGTCGGCCGGAATAATTCTCGAAGCGATTTTGCGAAGCAAAGCACAGGAGTACTTCGGCGACAATATAGACCTGGATTACGACATTTATCCACTTTTCCAGTACGAATATGCGCTCTCGGTTTATGAAGGAGAAGATGGCGAACGTGAATATTTATGCCTCCTTGAATTAGGCGACCAGGAAGATAAACAAATCCACATCGACACTTTGAAAAAAGGCTTCCTCGAGCAACAGATTTACAGCGAACCTTATGTTCAGACTTATACATTGGAAGACGGTACAGAGGGCAAGGAGATTGTTGCGGATCTGGCGGAAATCCTGAGTCAAAACATTACATATGAAGATGTTGAAATAACGATGTTCTACCTTTCGAACGATGAAACGCTTGGTTATATGACCGTTTTTGCAGATAATTTTGCATTCGCAACGGATCTCGAGATTCTTAAATACTCAATAGACTTGATGAAAAGTCCGGACGGCAGCCTGTCTGCAAGCACAGACATGGAAGCAATAAATGCGATCATGCTGTCAGCTGACGAAGCAAGTTATATCGACTTATCAGACTTACGTGACTCTGAATTCTGGGGGATTGAATTTTTCTCAGCATGGGACGGCTTCAGTTCAACCAAAAACTTCTTCGATGACGGGGTAGCAACTTTCCATTTGTTAGTGAGAAGTCAGAAATGAAAACGAATAATGACTAAAACATAACCAATGAGCAGAATCATCACACTGCCGAACAACAACGAAATCAAAGAGGGCGGCGAGCCCCAAAATTCGCCGCATGTGCTTTCTTTAAAAACACCCAAAAAAACACAAACCAAAAGATGTGTCGACATAATCGATCCAAACCCAAAAAAGACCAGACCCAAAGCCATCCCCAAAAAATCCCGCCCCGCACGAAAAACTGAACTCCTTCGGATGGGCGCAATCGCAGTAACAATAGTTTTCCTCTTGAACATAGCCCAGATGTACCCGAAGACAAAACAAGCGGCAAACGCCACCTTGGACGCTGCTTATGCAGGGGTAGAAAGCCTACTCGAAGTAACGCCAACTGATATAAGCAAAACAACACAAGCATTCGAGGTAGCTTTTGAAAAATTTGAAACAGCACAAGAAATGATCTGGTACCTAACGGACCAACCAAGCGAAGTGATGAACTCAAACAAACACTTGAAAACCGCAACCAACCTCCTCGAAACAGGAGAAGCAGTCTCAAGCGCAGGCCAACTTTTCGCACTATTCGCAGGGGACATAGAGACGGCACTGGCCAACATTTTCCAAGAATCATCAGAAGGGAAGCCATCAATCACAGAAGAACTCAGTAGCGCTTTCCAAGCATACATACCGGAAGCCCAAGGCGAA
The DNA here is from genome assembly GCA_964538865.1 of uncultured Candidatus Peribacteria bacterium. Lineage (GTDB taxonomy): Bacteria > Patescibacteriota > Gracilibacteria > UBA1369 > UBA12470 > CAZIHU01. The sequence goes on along the minus strand of CAZIHU010000009.1, from coordinate 31,402 downwards.
CTCAAAAAAGCTCAAGACCATCTGTCAGAAATAGAAACAAAAGTCCTGCCAGACGAATACCAAGAACAAGTCGTTCTTGTGACAGAACAGATCGCAGCACTAAACACGTTTCTGGAAGAGATCTCAGCGAACTTCCCACTTATTCTTGAACTTCTGGGCAATGAATATCCACAGAAATACATGATCCTGCTTGAGAACAACAGCGAACTTAGACCTGGAGGTGGATTTATCGGGAGCTTCTTGATCGTGGATTTGAATGACGGATACATCGACAATATAGAATTTCACGATGTTTACGAATATGACGGTGCGTTCAACGAATACATCGAGCCGCCGGTTTCGGAAATTGAATATTTGACCTGTTGTTGGGGGCTCCGTGATGCAAATTATTCGCCGGATTATGCCGTTTCATCCGAGGCGGTTGCTTGGTTTTTCGAGAAAGAAGGTGGGCCGACAGTGGACCATGTTTTGATGGTGGATTTGGACTTCGTTACGGATCTGTTAGATGTGGTTGGGCCGATTGAGATTGAGGGATTGGAAGGGGAGTTGACAGGCGAGAATTTCGAGCTGGTTATGAGTTATGTTGTTGAGTCAAAATTGGAAGGTGTGGATGCGCCAAAATCGATTTTGGGGGATGTGATTCCTGTTATTAAAGAAAAAATAACCGAGCCTCAAAATTTACTGGGAGTAGTTGGAACACTGCTTTCTGCCATGCAATCGAAACATGTTGCCGCTTACAGTCTGGACGAGGACTTGCAAGCATTCTGGGAGGGGATCAATGTGGATGGACAGCTTTATATGCCTGGAGAAAACGAAGACTATCTGCTTGTCACAACAAGCGGTATAGGCGGGAATAAGACCGATCGATATACCTATCAGGATATCGAGCACAAAACATTGATCTCGAGTGACGGGACACTTCTCAATCAGCTTACAATTATTCGAGAACACGTTTGGGATGAGGATGTTGAAATGTGGCAAATGGAAACATTAGGGGATTTTGGGTTCGAAACGATTTCCGAAGAAGTCCGAAGCATCTTGGGGGCAGGGGACAATGTGTCGGGAATAAGAGTTTATGTGCCGTATGGTGCGCAGTTGCTTTCAGTAGAAGGGGAGTTAGAAAAAGAAATTGAAACATTTTATGACGAAGACCTCGAACTTGACTATTTTTATGCAATCGTCAGAACACCGGCCGGAGAAGAGTCTCAAATCGAAATCACATACAGCCTTCCGTTCACATTAGAAATAGATCCGGTCGATGATTATTTCTTATATGTCGAAACCCAACCTGGCGCCATCAATACAACTTTTACCAAAGAAATAATAGCGCCGAACCTAACTAGCCACGCATTTTATCCAAAAAACGAATTCACAGAAACAGCAGACCTAACCTACACATACACAACCAATTTAAACAGACCTTTGCACTTAGGAGGGGTTTTCAGTAATTAAGACATCCCCGCTACAAATAACCGTTTTCGCCTCCGGCGAAAACACCATCACTGCAAACTGCAAGTTGCAAGTTGCTAACTCACCACAAATCCCCATGCAAAAATCCCTACTCATCGCTCAGCGCAACGAAATCACTGAGCACTTCATTTACAAAAAGCTGGCTCGCTCTGAAAAAAGCGCTCACAATAGAAAAATCCTCAACACTATCGCAGAAGACGAACTACGACATTATGAGTTTTGGAAAACCCACACAAAACAAGACGTTAAGCCATCAAAATTCAAGATTTTCTACTACTCCCTAATCGCAAAAATCTTCGGCCTCACATTCGGCGTCCGCTTAATGGAAAAAGGTGAAGAACTGGCCCAAGTCAACTACAACCGCATCGCCAAACACATCCCCGAGGCAGCCCAAATCGCAAAGGAAGAAGATGAACACGAACAAGCCCTCATCGAAATCCTCAACGAAAAAAAACTCGAATACATCGGCTCAATGGTCCTCGGCCTAAACGACGCCCTAGTCGAGCTAACAGGCGCCCTCGCAGGCTTCACATTCGCTCTCCAAAACACACAACTGATCGCACTCACAGGAGGGATAACCGGAATCGCAGCCTCACTCTCAATGGCCGCCTCAGAATACCTCGCCAAAAAAACTGAAGGCAGAAAAGACGCACTGCAAGCATCCTTATACACAGGCTCAGCTTATCTCATCACTGTCGTCATCTTAATCGCACCATACCTCCTGCTCGAAAACTACTTCTTAGCGCTCGGCATCACGCTTACAAGTGTAGTTCTAATAATCCTCGTCTTCACATTCTATATATCCGTGGCGAAGAAATTGCCATTCCTGCGCCGCTTCCTCGAAATGGTCGGCATCAGCCTCGGCGTCGCTGCTCTTACTTTTGGGATTGGGTATTTGGTTCGGACGGTGTGGGGGGTAGAAGTGTAAATTGCGAAATTAGATGAAATGCGAAGAACAAGCTCGAAGAGTAGCCTGCGCAGAGTTTCTGGCTCTGCCAGAAAGCAGGCGCAGGCTACAGTTCGCTGATTTCGCAATTTACACCTCTGGAGGTGTAGAATCTTTAAATTCTTCCGCTGTAAGAAGCGCCAACTTAGCTTCAGTTACGAATTTGATGGTCATCTCCTCGCTAAACCTAAACAACTCAGGATTTAAATTTATATCATCCACAAAATCACAATGACTTAGCCTAAAGATCAGCCTCAAAACGTCATAACTGCTAACGTCTGGAGGCGGAGGATCCAGCATCACATTGTAAGTTGTGATACCATCTCGAATCATTGGGTCACTGGTGTAATGAATATTTAAACCACAGTCACCAATAAGTTTTGAAAATCTAGACGTAACTAATGGAACATCCCGAAGACAAATAGAGAATTCAATAGGGCTCCTTCTATCCAAACAAGGTGCCAACGCTTTCAATGGATCAAAATTCCCATTACCAATTTCAACAAGATTCAATAAAATCATTTGCCGAAGTTCATGAAGAAGAAGACGACCTCTGCGACGTAAAGCAGCTAATGCCCGTGGAGCTGACTCATCGCCAATAGTCTCAACAAGCTGATAAAGCTCCTCCACCTTATCTTCTCTTGAAGTAGAAGATAGATAGCCTGGATTCAGCATGTGCATACACAAAACTAATAAAATCTGTGGAGATTCATGTAAGTTGAAAATCTCATTCAGCTCCTCCAAATACCTTATTGCATTACTACGGTACAAACGCTCCCTTACAAGTTTACGCTTATTACGTTCAGACATATCCCTAACAGCCTTCATATCAATGGATAATATCTCAGCAACTTGTGCGTCAAGCATCTCAACAGGCATCGCAGCAACCTGTGCATTGACATGTTTTCTATAAACTTTAATAAGTCCATCACCGGCACAAAAACAAAACCGCCCTAATCCAAACGTAACTTGATCTCCCATCACAATACGACAGGCATCACCATCTTCCAAAGGCTCTTCCAGATCCATAGGTTCATCAATTTCTTTCCCAGTAACCGGTTGAATTCTCTTGCGAATAGCATGATCAGCATATAACAAAGCCCGTGCACCTACTTTAGGTAAGCACCCTATCAAATCCAAAGGAGTTGAACCCTCAACAAGAATATGACTAGTACGCGGATGGATGTCAGCTGTGACAGTGATATTATCACGCAAAGCAATTTCCTCGATAAGATCAAGTACGACAGCTGGAGGAGGAACAGCCATGCCTAACTGAGAAGCCTCTCGAAAAGCACGCTGAAGACGTTTACGTATATGACCGGGGATAGGTCTTTTGCCACCTGCAACAAGACGACCACGTTTAGCACGGGATTCATTAGTGGAAGTGTTAACACGAACAGTGATAGTCCCAAAGAACGAATTGTCAGTAAGCTTCATCTTGACGCCTTTATTCGGCTGATCACCTGGTGTAGGTCTAGAATCGATATGAACACCTCCTCTAACACCTGTAGCAGCGACAACGTCGCCAACAACACGATCCAAATCCGCCTCATCTTTAGTCAAAATAACAACCTCAAACAAAGGATCTCCCTCAGGGATTTCAGGTGTATAATCAGTCTCATGCAACCGATGAACATCGATATATTTCTCAAGCGGCTTTGGAATAATTTGAATGGCTTCAATATTTTCAGAAAAAGGTTCAAAAACCTCCATAACGCGAGAACGAATACCGGCTTGTGCCTCAGCAAGCTCAATACCGGACTCATCGAACGAAGCAATCAAATCATGCACATGACCATCGATTCCAGCCCCTGCTCCACCTGCGACAGAAAAAAGCCTCTGAGGAAGAGAAGGTTTCCTGCTCCCATTCAATCCCAGGAATTTAACAAGCCTTTCCCTCTGGATATTATTAAACCAATTCCTCATTTTAGGATGATAATGATCCACTCCACCACCAACCAAATCTCGATAAATATCATCCAACATCAAAATCTTCGCCATAACTGCATAATGACGAAGAATAGGGAGAGAAAGCTTCTCATGAGCTCGCTCACGGCCCAGATGTTCAATCGTTTGAGCGTTCTGAACTTGCTCGGCAAGCTTTATAAGGAGTGCATAAGGGTGTGAAAAAAAAGATCTATACAAATCAACAAGCACAGCTTCATCATGCTCACGATGCAAGGCCGGATTATCAGGTTTCCGTCGTTTATTAGTCAAAGCTTCTTGAACATTGCTTTTTACATCTTTTTTAACCTCTTTCAGGATTTGGCGGGGAGTACGCTCACGGCCATGTCTATCCCCATAAGGTTCATTACTGAATTTGTAGGCATATAACTCATCACAAAACAACCAATCTGATTTCGGATCATATTCAGCGTTTTTTTCAGGGCTACAACCTTTACGATGCAAAGCCAGATCCTCAAAGTCATCATGTTTAATAGCGCTTAAAACTCTCTTAAGGTCTGTGAAATTATTTTCGATTAATTTACTTGCAGCAGCCTTACAATGAGAACGGAAATAAGATGTCCTCTCGGGGTCCTTCCTGGTTTTATTCCGGAAAAGATAATCTCCATAAACAATCTCATATACCAATGTTATGATGGCATCTTTTGTATAAAGAGGAGGCTCATTACCTCCTCTAGATTCTTTTTTTCGGGATTCCTGAATCGAAATAACAATATCATAAGCCATATCCCTAAGTTCCTGGTTCTCCTCCGACCTCAAACGCTCCGCCATGCCTCTCTTAAGAACTCGTTCTTTCAACTGTTTCATCTCTTCCTCCTCAGCTTCCGCGGATGCAATAGCAGCGGAATGATCAACTGGATCAGATATTGCCTTATCTCTTTGTTGAGACATTTCCTCACCTCTAAGCTCACCAATCCGTATATTAATTTCCTTCAGTCGATTCGCAACATAAAGCTCATCAACTCGTTGCCCATCGACCTCTAGCTGAGTATCCTCAATATCCCACGCATCTCCCACGATCAAGCCAAAAACACTATTCACGCATTCCAGTGCCTCTTGCTTCTCGCCTGGTTCAAGCCCAGGTCGCTTATCAAAAAGCGTCATAGCTCGCAAGGTGGGAACATCACTAGGGATTTCTGGCTCCTCGTCAGTTTCCGCTAGTACGTCTGTTGCCCTTAATTCTTCTGATAAATCACCCGACATATAGTAAAATTACAAAAGGTATTACTTTTACTAGAATATCGGCATTTTGTCAACAGTCCCGCAGCGGTCAAACAGAGAAGCAATGATAATACATATGCGTCGGAATGACCAGGATTTCACATCCCCAGCGCCGCCATCAAGTCCCTAGCATGCTCCTCTTCCATAATGAGAATGTCCTCAAGTGCACGAGCCAAACCAAACTCTCCCATGTCTCGCGCTTGACCAACCCTTTCGCGATATCTGCGAACAGCATCCTGTTCGCCAGCAAGGTCTTGCTTAAGCATTTCGGTGCTGTCATCAGAAACATGCCTATCAGCAACATCAACAGTCGGGTCTCCACCGAGATAAGATATCTGTTCAGCTAGCAAGATAGCATGCCCAATCTCTTCATTTGCATGCACAACTAGCTCTTTTTGCATAGCTTGATATTCAGGGCCTGTGATTTTCGCAGCATGTTGGATGTACTGGACTGCTGCAGCGTACTCCAGTGTGAGATCCTTATTCAGGAGCTCAATCATTTCTTCCTTTGTCATGATTTTATGGGTTAAAAAATTAAAAATTCCATAAGCTGCAACCTGCAAGTTGCAACCTGCAAACTAACTCGTCCAAATTCCATGCAAATTGCAATGAGCCAGCGCATACATCGAATCGGTAAGCTCCATCCCTTCAAAAAACACACCCGAATCTTCTCCGGGCTTAAGCTCAGCTTTCCTAAAAACCGTCCCCCCATCATAAAGCTCAACAAGAGTGATATAGTGAGCTTCCTCCATCGGGTGGGGGATCGAGCCAACCTTAACGCGCACACCTCCGTCAGTAGCCTCAACGACAGGAACATGTTTTTCCTGGCCTTCATCAGCAGGTAGGTGGACTTGATCAAATTGATCTTTCCCTACTCCACAAACCGGACATTTATAGTCATCGGGCAATTCCTCGAGAGAAGTCTCAACATAACTGCAAACTTTGCATCTGTATTTGCTCATGTTTTTTTACATTTTTTACATAAACCCGAAAGCTCCATGCAAGCAGTGTCAATTTCAAAACCACATTTATTGATTTGCTTGGAGCAAGGGGGTTTACATTTGCAATCAAAAATATCAATTATTTTAAAGCAGCAATTACACACAAGATGAAAATGCGGCTTCTCATTACCATCAAAACGAGTCTTCTTATCCTTCGATTTAAGTTTGATGATCAAACCTTTCTCAACCAGGAACTCAAGATTGCGATACACGGTCGCCACACTGATGTTCGGAATCCGCTCACGAACCATCTCAAAAACCTCCTCAGCAGTCGGATGAGTATGAACTTTGCGAATCTCCTCCAGGATAATCTTCCTCTGAGGAGTTAAGCGATGCTTCGTATTTTTTAAACAATCGAATAGCACGACTTAATGATAGCGATTATCAATAAGAGTGTCAACAGTGCGATCAGGATAAAATCCTAGATCGCACCTCAAAAACATCGAAATTGTAGTAGACAACATTGCGAAAGCATTGTCGGGAATAAAGAACTTGACTACAAATGCTTCAGGAACTTGTTAGATTCACTCTTGTCGCCACAATAAAAAAGCCTGTGCTACTCCTGTATATAACACAACGACCTTAAAAAAAGCTTAAAAATTCTTCCTCTTAAACCTTTTCTCAAGCTCATCATAAGTCACCCTAACAGTAGTCGGCCTTCCATGCGGACAAGTCTCTTTCCGGGCAATCTCAGCGAGCTGATCGAGCAAACTTTGCATCTCAACAACAGACAATTTTTGACCAAACTTAATAGCGCTCCTACACGCAGCATAATGAATCACATGCTCACGCCTCTCCTGAAGCGAATTCGTGCGGCGCGCATTCCCAAGATCATCAACAACCCCACGAAGAACCTCTCCAGCATCATTCTTAGCCAAATCCGCAGGTACAGCAGCAACTAGAAAAGTATTTCCGGAGAACTCTTCGATCTCAAAACCAACCTCAGTCAAAACCTCAAGATTTTCCTTCAAAACCTCAGCCTCCGAAGCAGAAAAATCCACACTCTGCGGCGCCAAAACAGGTTGAGAAACAACTTTCGCCTCACGCAAAGCCTTCATCAACTTCTCATACATAACTCTTTCATGCGCCGCATGCTGATCGACAATCACGAGCCCCTCCTCGTCCTCAGCCAAAATATAAGAATCACCAATCTGAGCTTTAGCTTGCAACTTGCAACTTGCAGCTTGCAAATCATCGATGCGTCCCTCCTGAAAAATCTCAAAACTCTCCTCACGATTCTCACGCTCAACATGCTCCTCAAGACCCCTCGGCTCACGCAAATCCAACGACATCTTCTCACTAACCCACTTCTCACTCCTCTTCTCACTTCTGCTTTCTGCTTTCTCACTAACAACAGCTGCCTCCACACACTTCTTCACATTCCGATAAACCTCATTCTGCTTCAAAAACCTCACCTCAAGCTTCCGCGGATGCACATTTACATCAACATCCTCCGGCACAACCTCAAGATTTAACAAAAACCACGGATGCTTCCCATGCATCAACATCGAGTGAAAACCCTCCTTCACCGCATGCGCAATCAGATGATTCTTAATAACGCGACCATTCAAGATCAAAAACTGCCCCTTCCGATTCGACTTAGAAATGGTAGGCTTTCCAACAAAACCACTAGCCTTGAATCCCGCGCCTCCATAGCTAACAGGCATCAAATTCCCCGCAACTTCCACCCCAAAAACACTCGCAATTCGACTTTCCAAATCCCCCGGCGCTACCTCCAGCACAACCTTCCCATCGCTCACAAGCCGAAACGCCACCCCCGGATTCGCAATCGCAAACTCCTGCATCAATTCAACAATATACTGCCGTTCAGTCGACTCCTTCTTCATATATTTCCGCCTTGCCGGCGTATTGTAAAACAGGTTAAAAACCGAAATTTTAGTCCCCTCAGGACATCCGCACTCGCTCACCTCAATCTCATCATCACGAACCGTCACAGCCACACCCGCAATCTCGCCACGTCTCTTCGTCTCCATCTCACACTTTGCAACAGAAGCGATCGAAGCAAGTGCCTCCCCACGAAAACCAAGACTAGAAATCGTCATCAAATCCTCAACCCCAGAAATCTTACTGGTCGCATGCCGCTCCCACGCCATTCGCGCATCATCAGCAAGCATCCCGCACCCGTTATCAGTCACAATAATAGCCTCGAGCCCACCACTAACAATTTCCACAACAATGTCCATCGCATCAGCATCAAGAGAATTCTCAACAAGCTCTTTTACAACGGAAGCCGGTCGCTCGATAACCTCACCAGCAGCGATCTGATTTATGAGAGAAGGGGATAAAACCTTTATATTAGTCATAAGTATGAAAATCAAAATTTCACAATCTACACCCCACATTCTACATTCTAAATCCCAAATCCCACATCCCAAATTCCAAATTCAACATTCGACATTCGACATTCGACATTCCGCATTCCAACCCTTTAAAATGCACATCAATTAGGGTTGACAAAACGCCCAAAAAGGTTACAATAACCGCTCATAGTGCTAAAATACGCCAGCACTAAAAACACGGTCTACGACCTACAAACTAAGAACTAAGAACTAAGAACTAAGAACTAAGAACTAAGAACTAAGAACTAA
>CAZIHU010000009.1:0-22090 GCA_964538865.1 uncultured Candidatus Peribacteria bacterium | reverse complement strand
GAACTAAGAACTAAGAACTAAGAACTAAGAACTAAGAACTAAGAACTAAGAACTAAGAACTATGTCACAAGTCAACAAAGAAGCACGCAAAGAAAGGCATAAGAAATTCTTCTCTATCTACGCTGCAAAGCCAACAGTAGGGAAGATTAAGCATAGACTCTCAGGGGTTAAGCGTTATTTAAGTGCATATTCCCCGATTGCAACACCGAACGAACAATACGTACAACCCACTAACAAAATTTACACACCTCAAAGATTCGCCAAAAACATGATTACGCTCGTGATGGCGTTTTTTTTGATAACATCATTCGATATAGGTCGAGCATCAATAGACGCAGGGGAAGGATGGCAAACCTCATTTGAAGGGGATGTTCTGGCACTGAATGTGGACACCAGCCTATTGGCCGACCAAGAAGGATATTTGTTGAAAGCGATGCCGATGACAGGGGAAGCGACTTATCAGACAAACAGAAAAGAAGATGTACTATATACGGTACAAAGCGGCGACACTCTTTCAGGGATAGCTTATAGATTTGGACTGAACCAAAACTCAGTCATGGCCGCTAACGACATGACAAACGCCAATTATTTAAAAACCAATCAAGAACTTAATATCCCACCAAAAGACGGTGCTTATATAGAAGTAGAGGACGGAGATACTCTTGAAGGACTTGTAGAAGATTTCAAAGGAGACCTAGCTTTAACACAAGAACTAAACGAAGTCGGAGAAGATAATGTGGTAGTGGAAGGTGACATGCTTTTTGTTGTCGGAGAGGACGTTGCAGAAGAATATCTAGCCTCAATAGCACCTGTTTATACGGCTTCTGCAACAACAACATCAAGCTACACATATACATCGGACTACAATGCATACGACGTCGGGACTTCTTACATGAATACTGAAGTCGATACGACATACGCATCGGCTGACTTCGTTTATCCTACAACCGGATCGCTTACCCAAGGTTATTACTCAGGACACTATGCTTACGATATTGCAGATAGAAACAAACCAGCAATTGTTGCAGTCTCAGATGGTAGTGTCACAACATCATCTTATGGATGGAATGGAGGATACGGAAATTATGTAATCATAGATCACGGCAACGGATATAAATCTTTATATGCTCACTTAGAAGAAATTTATGTTTATGAAGGAGAATATGTGTCGATCGGTCAAGCAATCGGTAAAATGGGTAATACGGGACGAGTTTATGGAGCTACCGGTATCCATCTGCACTTCGAAATCAGTTATAACGGGTATAAATTCCCGGCGTGTGATGTAGGGATCTGTTATTAGATTGCAGTTTGTAACTTGCAACTAGCAGAAAATGCCCTTCCACAAACTCGAAAAATCCACTAATATACGCCTCGGTCTATTCTCCTTGCCCAAATTTATGTGGCGTAAAATCTTACATCTCCCGCGCAATTTTGCCGTGGCTTTGATCAGTCTCTACCAGGTTACATTATCACCTGATCACGGCCCGCTAAAACATATTTTCAAAGGAGGTTTTTGCAGATTCACACCCTCTTGTTCCCAATATTCAAAAAACGCAATCAAAAAGTACGGAGTGATAAAAGGCGGCTGGAAAAGCACCTGGCGAGTTTTGCGTTGCAACCCCTGGAGCAAAGGTGGACTCGATCTTCCCTAATGCCTAATTTACTAACCTACTAACCTACTAACCAACCATGACTCCCGAAAGCACCGAAGGACTACTCCCGATCAAACGCGCTCTCATCAGCGTTTCCGACAAAACCGGTATCGTCGAACTAGCCAAAGCTCTCTCCGAGCACGGCACAGAAATCCTTTCAACAGGAGGCACAGCCAAAAAACTCCAAGAAGCTGGAGTAAAAGTGACAGAAGTCTCCGACTACACAGGCTCTCCAGAAATCATGGAAGGCCGAGTCAAAACTCTCCACCCAATGATCCACGGTGGGCTCCTCGCAGTTCGCGAATCGGACGAGCACATGAAGCAAGCAGAAGAGAACGGCATCAAGATGATCGACATGGTTGTTATCAATCTTTATCCTTTTCAAAAAACAATCTCAAAAGAAGGTGTAACAGAAGAAGAAGCCATCGAACAAATCGACATCGGCGGCCCATCAATGCTCCGCTCTGCCGCTAAAAACTTCAAATACGTCGCAGCCCTCACAGCAATCAAGGATTACCAAATGATAATCGACGCACTAAAAACACACGGCGGCATCCCAATGGAAATGCGCCGCACCCTCGCCGTAAAAGTTTTTGAAAAAACAGCATACTACGACCAAAAAATCACAGAGTATCTCAAGAGCCAAGGCGGAGAAAAGGAACTCCTCAACCTGCATTACGAAAAAGTCCAAAGCCTCAGATACGGCGAAAACCCACATCAAAAAGCAGCTTTCTTCCGAGACCCACACAACCATTATCCAAACGTCACAAACGCAAAACAACTCCAAGGCAAAGAGCTTTCATTCAACAACATAGTCGACGCAGACGGAGCCCTCGAACTCGTAAAAGACTTCGAGCGCCCAACAGCCGCAGTCATCAAACACACCAACCCTTGTGGAGTCGCATCAGCAGAAACGATCACAACAGCCCTCATCCGCGCACACCAAGTCGATCCAATGTCCGCTTTCGGTTGCGTAATCGCACTCAACCAGGAATGCACCACGCAAATCGCAGAATATATCCGCGACAACAAACTGTTCGTCGAAATGATAATCGCTCCCTCATTCGACGCAGGATCATTAGAAATTTTCAAAAAACGCAAAAACTTACGCTTGCTCGAAACCGGAAAACTCCGCCTCAACCCAGTCGAACGCGACATAAAAACAGTATCAGGAGGAATCCTGGTCCAAAACGCAGACCAATATGTCGTCACAGACGAAGACATCAAGGTAGTCACCAAAATCGCGCCAACGTCCGAACAAATGGAAGCAATGCTCTTCGCCCGAAAAGTCGTAAAACACGTCAAATCCAACTCCGTCGTCTTCGCCAAAGCAATGAAAGACGAAGAAACTGGCGAAAAATTAGTGATCACAACCGGCATCGGCGCAGGCCAAATGTCCCGAGTAGACGCAGTCCACATCGCAACTTACAAAGGTGGCGACAGAATCAAAGGCTCAGTCCTCGCTTCCGACGCATTCTTCCCATTCCCGGATGGAGTGGAAGAAGCTAGTCGAGCAGGAGTGGTTGCCGTGATTCAACCTGGCGGCTCAATACGAGATGAAGAGGTTTGCAAAAGAGCAGACGAGCTCGAGCTCGCGATGGTTACGACGGGGATTAGGAGTTTTAAGCATTAAACATGAAACAAACAGACCCAACCCAAGCAATCAGAGCTTACAAACCAGACAGATGCGTATTCGTAATCTCAGTTGACTCGGATGGTAAGCCAAACGGCATGATCGCAGGTTGGAATATGAAATGCTCTTACGATCCACCACTTTTTGCAGTCGCTTTGTCAGGGAAGGGAAATACGCAAAAATTAATCCGAGAAAGTGGTGAATTTGTAATAGCTGTACCTAATAAATCACTAGAAGAAGAAGTAAAATTCTTCGGATCTGTCTCAGGAAGCAAAATTGATAAATTCCAAGAATCCGGAATCGCAACCCTCGAGGCTCAAAAAGTAAAATCACCACTTCTCAAAGATGCAACGATCAATTATGAATGCAAATTACATCAAGAAGTAGAAGCTGGAGATCACATCATATTTATTGGAGAAGTAGTAGCTGCACACCACGCAGAAGGTAAAAAAGCGTTGTTTTATGAGAAGAAAGACGGGGAAAGAATATATTTTGAAATATAACAGCCCGCAGCGAAGCGAAGGGCCACCTGCTATCAACCGTTTCGCGAAGCAAAACACCACATAATCCAAGAATTGTCACGAAAATCCCCGGGGAAAAACGTGACAAAACAATAAAAACATTGCCAAATGTCCATCCTCCAATCCCTCATTCTCGGCATCATCCAAGGAATCACGGAATTCCTCCCGATTTCATCTTCCGGGCATCTGGTCCTCATGGAAACCATCATGAACCTTGAGGTCGAAACCCTAAAAAGCTTCGATGTTGCCCTCCACGTCGGCTCTCTTCTCGCAATTTTAATTTATTTCCGCAAAACCATAATAAAAATCCTCACGAAAGACCACAAATACATCGCCTACCTCCTTATCGGAACAATCCCAGCAGTCATCGCCGGTTTCACCCTCGAAGACCGAATTGACCAAATCTTCCGCGGAACTATGGCAGTCGGGATCGTCATGATAATCACGGGAATATACTTTCTCATAGCTGAAAAAATCAAAATCTCCAAGTCTCCTCGCCTCCAAGTCTCCAAGTCTCTCCTCATAGGATTATCCCAAGCCTTCGCCCTAATCCCAGGAGTTTCCCGCTCAGGATCAACAATCGCAACAGGCGTCATGCTCGGAATGAAACGAACACAGGCAGCAGAATTCTCATTCCTGCTTGGCTCAATCGCAATTACAGGAGCAGGCCTCCTCACAGCACTCGACGTCGAAACCTTAGAAATCGCCAAAGCACCTCTAGCAACAGGATTCATCGCATCAGCCCTCGCCAGCTATTTCGCCATCAAATTCCTGATGCACTTCTTCAAAAAACACACGCTCAAACCTTTTGCATATTACTTGTTCGTGATCGGCGTACTTGCAATCGTGTTGTCGTACGCGTAAAATTACACCCACTAAACCTTTAATCCCAACAACATGGAACTCCTAATCCTCCCAGCCATAGTAGCCGGAGCAATCCTCGTCTACGTCGTCGCAGTCTACAACGGCCTGATCAGAAAACGCGTCCGATGTGAAGAAGGATGGTCCGACATCGACGTTCAACTCAAACGCCGATACAACCTCATCCCAAACCTCATCGAGACAGTAAAAGGCTACGCAAAACACGAAAAAGAAACTTTTGAAAACGTCACAAAAGCTCGAACAGCAGCAATGAACAACAACGGGACCCCGGCAGAACAAGCACAATCCGAAAACATGCTAGCCGGAGCACTCAAATCTCTCTTCGCAGTCGCAGAAAACTACCCCAAACTCGAAGCAAACCAAAACTTCCTCGATCTTCAACAGCAACTCGCAGACACAGAAGACAAAATCCAAGCTTCACGACGTTTCTACAACGGAACAGTCCGCGATTTCAACACAGCTATCCAAGTTTTCCCTAAGAACATAATCGCAGGCATGTTCAAGTTCGAAAAACGCGAATTCTTCGAGATCGAAGATGAAGAAGAAAGGAAAAACATAAAGGTCGACTTCTCGGAAAAGGAAGAAAAGAAGGAGAAAAAATCTAAGAAAAAATAACACATGGCATTCGTATACACGGAAATCTCCAAAAACAAATTCCGTTCTATCGCCCTGCTCATCTTTTTCGTCATATTCTTGATGATACTCGGGTTCGTAATCGGCGAAGCCACAGCTCGCGATGGAGGATTCGGAGGCCTAACTCTCGCAGGAATAATCGCTATTATCTATGGTCTCATCGGCTATTTTGCAGGAGGGAAAATCGCACTCGCAGTTTCCGGAGCCAAGAAAATTGATCGCCAAAATCTTCCGCAAGTTTATAACATCGTCGAAAACCTTTGCATCGCAGCAGGCTTACCAACGCCAGAGATTTATATAATCGACAGCCAGGCAATGAACGCATTCGCGACAGGCCGCGACCCAAACCACTCAGCAGTCGCAGTCACACGCGGCCTCGCAGAAAAGCTCGAAAAACGCGAACTAGAAGCGGTAATCGCACACGAACTCTCACACATCGGCAACTACGATATCCGAATCATGATGCTCGTCGTCGCCCTCGTTGGCGCAGTCACAATCCTCTCGGACATATTCCTCAGATTTACGATTTATGGAGGCAGAGGAGGCGGTAAAAAAGACGGTCGAATCCAACTCGTCATGATAGCCCTCGCGCTAGCTCTCGCAATAATCGCACCATTAATCGCAATCCTGATCCAACTCGCAATCTCACGTAAGCGCGAATACTTAGCTGACGCAAGCGCAGCACTCCTAACGCGCAATCCAAACGCTCTCGCCGACGCCCTCGAAAAACTTCAAAATCACAGCACACTCGAAAAAGCCAGCAAAGGAACAGCCCACTTATTCATCTCAAACCCGCTCAAAAAAGGGATGGTCTCGAAAATGTTCTCAACACACCCGCCGATCGAGGATAGGGTGAAGGTTTTGAGGGAGATGGGGTAAGAACAACACAATGAAAAAAGTCATATTACTAACGCTCGCAATAATCACGCTAACAGGTTGTAGTAAGCCTGATTGCTACTCAATCCAAAGCTGGGACGAGTGCGAAGAAACAAGAGGTTGCGTCGCGGTAGATTTTTTTCACCCAGAAGGTTATGACGGGCCAATATGGGCATGTGAGTCTGAAGAAGATTAGCCAAATGGACTAGACAAACCCACCAAACTCTTGCTAAAATCGCTAAAAATACGTTAAGCGAAATTTTATGGAAACAAATTTAACAAAACCAAGAGAACTAATCGGAGCAATCATGCTACTCGCGGGACTCACAGGATGTTCAGGCGAGAAACCACAAGATGCAGCTGATACGACTCCGCCACCAACCGAAGTGCCAGAAGCAGTTTTGGAAGAATGCATGGATATCGTCAGCAGCCGGTGGCTCGAAACAGGGCGGTCAATAGAAATAGCAAGCCTCCCTATGGAACCAATGGAGGAAACCGACCCAGTAATGGTGCATTACAATAGCTCAATGCTATCTGCAGTAGAAAACATGGTCAGCGCTTGCGTTACGTTGAAGCTAAAAACACCTATGAACTGTACTCGCCAAGACGGAGAAGTAACATGTAACGACATTCATCCATGACAAATAAACATTCTGCGAAGCAGAACTCCCTATACCTGATACCTAATACTTGATTCATGATACATAATTACAAAATAGCCACCCTCGGAAGCCACACAGCACTCCAAATACTCAAAGGAGCAAAAGATGAGGGATTCCAAACAATCTGTATTTGCGAAAAAGGCAGAACTCAACCTTACGAGAGCTACGACGTCGCAGACGAGATCATCGAGGTGGACAAGTTTTCAACAGGTTTCTTCGAGATCGAACAACAACTCATAGATCAAAACGCAATCATCATCCCGCACGGCTCGTTCGTCAGCTACATCGGCCACGAACGCATGCGAGATGTCCGCGCCATGCACTACGGCGACAAAGGCATTCTCGAATGGGAATCAGATCGCACCAAAGAACGAGAATGGCTCCTAAACGCAGGCCTTAAACTGCCAAAAATTTTCAAATCAGGAGAAGAAATCGACCGCCCAGTAATCATCAAATTCCACGGTGCACAGGGCGGATTCGGTTATTTTATCGCAAAATCACCAGAAGAGTTCCATGAAAAAATGAAAGACCACCCTGGCCAAGAAGATTACGCAATCCAGGAATACATCGTCGGAGTCCCAATCTACACTCATTATTTTTATTCAAATCTCACAAACGAAATCGAGGTAATGAGCTTTGACAAAAGATACGAATCAAACGCAGACTCAATTGGACGAATCGCAGCAAAAGACCAGCTCGACGCAGGAATTGAGACCAGTTACACAATCACAGGCAACATCCCAGTCGTAGTCCGCGAATCACTTCTCCCAAAAATCTTCGAAATGGGAGAAAACGTCGTCCGCGAATCAAGAAAACTTGTGCCAAAAGGACTCTACGGCCCATTCTGCCTCGAAGCAATCCTGGATCCAAAACTGCAATTCTACGTTTTCGAAATCTCAGCCCGAATCGTCGCAGGAACCAACCCATACACAGAAGGCTCACCATATACAGCACTCAAATACGACGTCCCAATGAGCACAGGAAGAAGAATTGCCAGGGAGATCAAAACTGCGATAGAATCAGGACGCTTAGAAGAAATTTTAGGATAACCAAATTCATCATGATAACAAAACAAGACGTTGAGGAAATCCTCAGCGATTATGACCTTAAAAACCTCACAATCGGCGTCCTCGGAGGCCACAGCGCTCTCGACGTTGCTCGAGGAGCCAAGAAGCACGGCTTCCGTACAGTCGCAGTCTGCCAACGCGGCCGCGAAAAAACTTTTACTAAATACTACAAAACTCACGATAAAAAGGGCTGCATCGACGAAATCATCATGGTCGACAAATTCTCAGACATAACTCGCGAAGACGTTCAAGAGCAACTCCGCAAACTCAACACAATCTTCATCCACAACCGATACTTTTGGGTTTATTTCGACAACTTCTCCGACATCGAAGACAAATTCCGAGTCCCAATTTTCGGCCTCAGACAAGGAGTCAAACTCGAAGAACGCGACCAACCTCTCAACCAATACCACCTCCTCGAAAAAGCAGGCATCAGACTGCCAAAAATCGTACGTGGCGGAGACGAAAATATAGACGAAAAAGAGACCAGACAAAGACTCGACACACACTTCTCAAATGGCGGAGCCCCTCTCCTCATAAAAGCCAACGAAGCAACACGATCCTACGAAAGAGCTTTCTTCGTAATCACTACCACCGAAGACTATTTTACAAAATCAAAACAGCTAATCGACTCAGGCATAACAACTCAAGAAAACGTCGACAACGCGACAATCGAAGAGTTCGTCATCGGCGCACAAATCAACCTCAATTTCTTTTATTCAGAAGTCCACGAACAGCTAGAGCTCATAGGCACAGACACCCGCAGACAAACCAGCCTCGACGGCTTTCTCAGACTTGACGCAAACACACAGCAAGTACTCTTGAACGCAGGCTACAAACCCTCCATGATCGAAACCGGCCACATCGCCGTCACAATGAAAGAATCCCTCGTCGAAAAAGCCTACGACATCGGCGAAAAATTTGTCGCCACCATGCGCAAAGAAGTCCCCCCAGGCATGATCGGTCCATTCGCACTCCAAGGAGCAGTCGCAGCCGGCCAAGGCCGCGAAGAATTCGTCATCTTCGACGTCTCAATGCGAATCCCCGGTTCCCCGGGCACAGGATTCACCCCATATTCAGGCTACCTCCACGGTGACAGCATCAGTTACGGCGAAAGAATCGCAATGGAAGTGAGGGATGCGGTGGAGCAAGAGAAACTGGAGAAAATACTAACCTAGTGCTAAAATGTCCGCGCCAGCCCGAGGAAGCGAAGCGATCCCCGGGCCAATACTATGAACCGTTTTGCAAAGCAAAACACCACTCTCTTCAATTCTTCAATAATTCAATCTGATGAAAGTAATAATCCTAGCCGCAGGCCAATCCAAGCGAATCAAACCAGTCGAGGACAAGAATTTCCTCAAATTCCTTGGCAAAACCCTAATCGAGCACCAAATCGATAACGTTCGCAAGGCCGGATTTGACCAAATCACAGTAGTAGGCGGCGCTCACAATCTTGAAAAACTCCGCAAACTAGATATCGAAACAGTAGAGCAAGAAAATCTCGAAGAAGGCATGGCCGGAGCAATGAAAAGCCTCGAGCCACATCTCAAAGACGACGAACCAATTCTACTCCTCAGCGCAAACGATTATCTCGAGGAAAAAGCTTTCCAAATAATGAAAGAAGCTGCCGACAAATCACAGGCAGACAGCCTAATGCTAGCAAAAAAAGTAAATTCATACTTCCCGGGCGGCTACATCGCAGTCAAAGGTGACAGAATAACAGAAATAGTCGAAAAACCAGGAGAAGGCAACGAACCAAGCGACATGATAAACATCGTCCTCCACGTCCACCGCAAACCTCTCGATTTCATCAAAACAATCCACGAAACCCAAACAGATCACGACGACTGGTACGAAGTTGCAATCGATAAAATGATCAAGGACGGCAAACACGTGCAGGCAGTCCCTTACAATGGCTATTGGCAAGCACTCAAATACCCTTGGCACGTCCTGGAGCTTCAAAAACACCTCCTCTCACAGATCCAAGAACCAAAAACTGCAAACTCAGCAGAAATCGCAGAATCAGCAGTTATAAAAGGCCCAGTCATAATAGAAGAAGGAGTGAAAATCTTCGATCATGCAACGGTAATAGGTCCAACCTACATCGGTAAAAACACAGTCGTAGCAACAGGAGCCCTCGTCCGCGAATCATCTGTAGGCGCAGACTCAGTCATAGGCTTCAACTCAGAAGTCGCACGCTCTTACTTAGACGACAACGTTTGGCTTCACATGAACTACATCGGAGACTCCGTTCTTTGTGAAAATGTATCAATGGGAGGAGGAGCAGTAACAGGCAACTTGAGACTCGACGAACAACACGTCAAAGTCACCATCAAGGGCGATAAGCTTTCCTCAGAAACCAATAAATTCGGCACAATCATCGGCCCCGGCTCCCGCATCGGAATCAACGTCTCCATTATGCCAGGCATGAAAATCGGCAAAAACACATTCATCGCAGGAGGCCTCACAATAGGGGAGGACATACCGGATAACAGTTTTGTGAAAGGAAAAACTGAATTAGAAATTCGCAAAAACAACAGAGCGGCCGGAGGCCAGCTCCAAATATAAATAAACGTTCTGCAAAGCAGAACTCCATAACAACAGATGAAACTCTCAATCACCCTAGTCAACTACAACCAAAAGTACTTCCCCCGAATGTGCATCGAATCTTTGCGCAAAAGCAAAACAGATTTTAAGTATGAAATAATAGTAGTCGACAACAATTCCAAAGACGAAAGCGTCGCATTTCTCGAGAAATCAGCAAAAAAAGACCACATCAAACTCATAAAATCCCCAAAAAACCTTGGATACGGACGCGGCCACAACCTCGCAGCCAAAAACGCACAAGGAAAATACATCCTCATAATGAACGTCGACATGACAATCGAGAAGGATGCCCTTCAAAAACTCATCGACTACCTCGAAAAACACCCAGAAATCGGCATCCTCGCACCGAAACTCATCTATCACAACGGCCACATCCAAGAATCTTGCAGACGCGACATGACCTTCACAGACCTGGTCCTCAAACGCACACCCCTCCGCCACATCCCACCCTTCAAAAAACGCTGCGAAAACTATTTGATGCGCGATTTTGACCACAAACAAACACAGGAAGTAGACCTGTTAGTCGGCGCATTCCTCCTCATGCCGAGACGAATCTTCGACGAGGTTGGCGGATTCGACGAGCGATACTTTCTATTCATGGAAGACTTCGATTTGTGTAGAAAAGTTCGTCTAAAAGGGTATAAGGTGATTTATTATCCGGAAGTCGAGGCAATCCACTATCACAAACGCTTAAGCGACGGCGGACTCCTAAGCCAACTTACAAAAAAAGTATTCTGGATTCATGTGGTAAGTTCGATTAAGTATTTCTGGAAGTGGAAGTGCCGAAACAAAGCAAAAAATTGACCTAGCATCTTTGTCGAAGCATAAGTATAATCACAATCCGATACTTAACTTTTTACAAAATGAAAAAAACCACTACAAATAACCGTTTTGCGACAGCAAAACACCAACACTCGGTACTATTCATCCTTCTACTTTCTGCTTTCTGCCTTCTCACTACCTCCTGCGGCAGCGGCATATACGAAGGCAAGGATCAGAAATACTATGTAGCTGACTTAGAAGGAGACCCGAACAATAGAAATATATTCAGAGCCACAACGATATGGAATGAAGACGCCACATTCGAACTGCTCATCCCGGACTATTGGGAAGTAAAAGAGGACAAAAATGACGAATACAATACTGATATTTACCTTGTATCCAACGAATACGACGACAACGCTTGCCTGGTTTTACCGGGTACAATGGGGTATGGAGTGTCGGACGATTTAAAGATTGAACAATGGTACACCTTGATTCCTTGGGGAGGAGCTGATGATTACTATTTTTATGAAACAATTTCAGATACAGAGCAGAAACCGATAATGAGGGTCATAGAATTTGTTGATGGGGACGGAAATTACTATCTATTCGAAATGCATTTTCCTCAGGATGAAGATTACACCGCTTGTCATGAGGATTTTTCAAATATAATTACAACTTTTAGTACTTTGAATACAACTCTGGAGGAAACTTATATAGAAGCAGAAATATTCCAGCCGAAATGGGTAACTTTTGCTATAAAAAACAAAGGAAGCGATGACGACAGAATAGTTGTAGATTATCCGCCGATGGGCTGGATAGTGGACAAATCGGAAGAAGGCTTAGATTATGTAAAAAATGAAGAATACGGCTGCGAAATACATGCCGGTATGGAGGACAAAGATCCAACCGAGCTTGCAAGCTACGAGGAAGATGTATTGGTAATGGATAACAACGATATGGCAAAACAATACACTCTATATGATGAAAACGGAGCAGTTTCCGAAATATATGTCACAGTAAATCACAACGAAATCGACTATAATTTCGCAATAAAAAATATCAACGACATGTGCCTAGACGATGCGTTATTAACCGTAAAAAGCTTCCGAACTTACGACGAAGAAATGGCAATCAGAAAAGGCATCGAAATGATCGATGAAGAAGAGGAAGCAGCAGAAGAGGCGACGACAGAAGAAACTGAGGGTTAATCGACTTCTTCAGCGTGAATTACAAAATCAGATGAGATGCGCAGTTTTACGAAAAACAAGCCTGAAAGGTAACTTGAGCAGAGTTCTTAGCTCTGCTAAGAAGCAGGCTCAAGTTACAGTTCGCTAATTTTGTAACTCAACCTTGATTACATCCACGGGGCAAGAATCCTCAGCTTCTTTATTGCAAGCTAGGTCTTCCTCATCAATTTCAAGCTTATTATCGGTGGCACCTTTCAAGATCGCCTTGCCATCATCCCCCATATCCCAAAATTTACTGCAAACCATAGTACAAGCACTGCATCCAATGCATCCATCATGATCATGCGTGACAACGTATTTAGCCATAACAAAAAATCATTATAAAGTAGTCGGGCCCCATTATACGCAAAAAGATTTAGTCGACAAGGAAAACGTCTTGATCATCGATAACACGCAAAGTTCTGAGAGCTTCTCTCAAGGTGTCGGTTATTTCTAGCTGATCCCATTTAGACAGTAATTGTTCTAATGTGAAAATACTTTCACGACGTAACATAGCAATATCATCCCTCAATCCAGATGCGGAGTTGGGTGTTTGAGCCAATTCATCTAATGCAGGAGGTCTGTTAGTAGGAATGCAGTCTGCAGGACGAACAATAAAGTCGTTGGGAGAAAATCTCTTGTCAGATTGAGCCCATTCGCTTGTCCAGGTGATAGGGCCAGGAAGTGCTGCCTCCTTTGGATGTATCTGAGGTCCTCCAAGACAAGGCATGATATGCATACTATTAAGAGTAGCTGAAGGATCCAATTTTGAAGAATCCAATTCTGCGGTCATATTTATTTAATTAAAAAACACAGGCACTCAACCTACTTGATAGTACCACCCATGTCAAACAACTTCTCCCCTCTGAAACATCCTAATAACCTCCGGATACCACTTTTTCTCAAGAGCCTGAACCCGATCCTTCAGCGTATCGGACGTATCATTCTCACGCACCTCACATTTTTTTTGCAAAATAACATCACCCGTATCACACCCCTCATCAACAAACATAATCGACATCCCAGACTCCTTCTCACCAGCCTCAAGCACAGCCTCATGAACATTCGCATCATAAAACCCCTCTCCACAATATTTCGGGACTAGGGAAGGATGCACGTTAATAATCCGCCGCCAGTACTTTTTCACAAATTCACTGCTCAAAATCCGCATATACCCAACAAGAACAATCAAATCCACACTATGCTTATCAAGCACGGCTGCCATCTCCCGATCGAACTCCTCTCGACTCTTGCCCTTAGGATCCACATAAACAGCCTCAAAACCCTGCTCCTGCGCTCTCTGCAGTGCATAACACCGCTTATTACTGATAACTACCGAAAGTTCCACGTCAGGAAGAGTCCCGGCCTTCATTTCGTCGATAATTGCCTGCAAATCGGTACCATTTGTGGATGCAAGGACTGCTATTTTGTACATACTTATGGGTTACAAGAGTCAACTCGTCTAAAATGACTCTCAAAATCATATTCGCCAGTCTCTGAATTAAAAGTTAAATCGGGAAAATTGCCATAAAATGCACCACTATCAAATCTCTCCTTATTTATAAAAACCCGAGCTGAAGCTCTGTCACCTTCTAGCGGAATGATCTGAATAATTACTTCATATGGATCAGGATATTGGCCAGGGTGCATCATATCTAGCAGTCTATCAATCGATCTTTGGGTTAATTTGCCGCCTTTAACTTCTTTTAAAGTAGGTTGGGCAGGGCTGTTTGGCGCTGATTCACTCATGATTTGATGAAATTAAATACAAAAACACTATATCATATGAGTTTTTTTAAAATCAATCTGAACCTGTTAAGCATCGAATTAAAAAGCAACTTCATACGCTAATCAAGTACTAAAAGTTTGACTTTTAAAAAATATTTGATACAATCTCACGAACACTTAAGTTCAGTCCAATCGTTCCTTCACAATCAAAACCAAAACAAAAGTAACCCTGTGGAGCTTAGGAAAACACTTTCTCTCACACAGATCTAACAGATTCGGCTTTCAAAGTCTACAAATCACAACAATAGACTGGCCGACAAGATCTAACAGGTTAGAAAGACAACCGACCACACGCTCAATCGACCAGAGAGTCGAAAGCCAACGTTACCCCCGAACCTAAATTCGGCCAAAAACTTCCAAAGTTCTCAGGATTACTTTGCGAGGGGAGCCATCTTCTCTTTCTAAGACTTCGGTCCTTTAAAAAGAAGAGACCATGGAAACCTACTGTAAGTTTGGAAACTTACAAGAAAATTGCTTCGTATTTTAGTCTCTCCAAAGCGGGACCTCGGTCCCCACTAAACTACACCAAGGAGCGGTCCCGGTCCGACCATAAAACTGACCTGAGCAAGGTAAACTTCGAGGAGGTTTGGTCACCTACCCACCAGCCGTTGATTCTGGACATTGTCCTCAGTGAGTATAAAAACCCATTGATAGGATTTCAGAGCTAACGGCTGTTTTTATGTAATAGCGAGAAATCCGTTGCGAAGCGTTAGGAAGGCGAGGTCCCTCGAGCCTTCCGGGAGCGGAGCACGCCGAATAGGAAATTTCGAATCTCGACTTTGGAGGGATAAGAAATTTCCTAATGAGGCGAGGATTTCCCTATTGTGAGAGGTAGAAAATAACAAAATGCTGTTTCGTAGAGAATCAAGTCGAGCCCCATTGGATAGTAGCGAGAAATCCGTTGCGAATCCCTATTGTAAGAGGTAGAAAATAACGATCCCACAACATTTCCCCCAAGTTGTCACGAAAATCCCCGGGGATTTTCTGGCCAAAACACAAAAAACGTGGCCTTGTCTATTCCCCCCGCCGTAAATTGCGAAATTAAATGAGATGCGCAGTTTAGCAGTAAATTTTGGTAGCGAAACGTACATTTGATACGGTGAGCTACAAAATTTACGAAAAACAAACCTGAAAGGTCGGCTGCACAGAGTACCCGGCTCTGCCGAGTAGCAGGTGCAGTCGACAGCTCGTTAATTTCGCAATTTACGCCCCCCGCCCCTCCGCACTCTCAAGAATCTCAGCAACACTAAAATTCTTCAAAAGAGTATCAATTTGCCGAAGCGTCTCAACGCGCTCTTCTTCTGGGATCTGTTTACAAGCATGCTTAGCCAATTCATTCATCTCTCGCACCAATGTGTATACAGAAACATAAGCATCATAATAATCTCGAACTTTTACCTCGGGAGCTATCCTGTCGTAGTTCAAAACCCCGAAAATCGAAACAATATCTCGCCTAACCTGGTTCGGATAGACATTTCGCAAGTCTTGACCAGGAGTGAAGAACTTGTTTCTCACATTCACAACTCTCCGCTCAACCTCAATCAGTTTCGCCAATGCAAAAACCCGAATATAAGCTCTACGCATATCATCAAAATCACCCTCAAGATCAAAACCACCCCTAGTAAGCGCCGCTACTTCATCTGACTCAAGTCCAGGCCTTAATCTCGCAAGAATGCTATCGATTTCGATTACAGCCTTTTCGGCAACAGCAAGATAAGGCTGGAATCTGAACCCTCGGAATACTCGTTTAGTTTGCTCTAACGAAGCAATCGCATCTGGAACTCTATCAGGAGGCAAAGGCCTGCCGACTCCAGGTTGTCTACCTCGTTTTTCAACACTGTCCTCATACCACTTGGGAAACTTAATCTCGGAAGCAACCTGAGCCTGCGCAAGATCATCCTGCATATGTGACAATGCAAGCATCTCGTCACCAGCTGTATAACCGGAAATCCTCGACACACTTTCAAGCCTCGAAGTAATAAACCACTTAACAGAATCCAAAATCGCAATCCTCGAATAAGGATTAAATTTACCAGTCTTATCCCTCATCGTAAGACAACGTTCAAGCCTTTCACGGATTGTTTTTTTATCATGATTAGTAACATGCTCACTAAGCTGCCCCAAAGCTCCAGCGACCTGTTGTCCAAGCTCCGCAACACGTGGCTTACACGCTTCCCAATCATCAGTAATTTGCCTAGAAACACTATCGATCATTCTCCTAATCTCACCAAGCACCTTGATGTCATCCTCAGTATAATTCACCTTGATATGCCCAACCCGACGCCCAATTTTATGCAATTCAGTTAGCTCAAGAGTACAAAATTCACCACCCCTAATTCTTCGTGAAACAACAACTTTCCCTCTGTTTTTACCTTTTGTGATTCGAAAAACTCTAAGCCGACTACCTCCATCAGCCTTCAAAGGCTCAAGTCCATCAACAAGAAATTCTCGGACAGCATCAATAGCCGCAGCCCTCATCTCAATCTGCTCATGCTTATAAATCCATGCACGATCATCAATCTCATGCGGTTTCAAATGATCTAGCCCAAAAACTTCAAGCATATGATCCGTAACAAGCCTAGGATCGATAATAATTTGATCTAGCAAAGCTCGAATATCACCATCTCGCTCCTCAGTATCTTCAACTTCTCGATACTCAAACTGCTGACGGAACAACGGATCAGTAAATAAATTCTGTACAAGCTTCAAAACAGTAGCATGAGCCCCCGCCCATTTCTCTGCATCATGCCTACTCCTCCATGCAAATTCAGGTGCATTATTCAGCATCTGATCAGCCGTCGCAGCGAAATACTCATTCCACTGCGCAACCTCAAGCCTGACCTGATTCGGGGTCCTAGTATCTTCAGGCACAGGCGGATAAAGAACTTCAAAAGCTTGCTTCCCAACAGCCCATCTCAAATCATGAATCATATCAGGCAAAAACATACGCAACCGATCATATCCTGGCATCGCTTCAGGCGCAGTCTCCGGTATTTCATAATTTTTGACACCCATAAAAAGCTTTTAAGGGCATCATTTAACCATAAAATATCAATTTTGAATAGCTCTTCTCAGTATGTACTCATCATAAGCATTTCTCGCATGAAGTCCAACAGACATAACATCAGACCGAAGCCACCGCATAGCAGTTATATTATTAGCAATACCAAAAGACTCTACCATTTCAGCTATCAACGCAATTAGCTGCTCCTGAACCTCAGCAGCATAATCCGCACCTTTCTCATGAATATCAGGTGCCTGAAACTTGTAAGCTAATTTATATAATCGTATAAACAATTCTCTAACAACCTCAGGAGTAGCATGATAAACAGGATTCTCACCACCACAACGTTCGTCAGTTAAGCGTTGAAGATTGTGCTCAGCAGGTACAGATAGATCCTGGACACAAGATGGTTGTTCTTCTGAAGGTTCTTCTGATAGGTTCATTTTGTAATTGAGTTAATCAGCATATTATACCAAAAAAGCAGCACTGTGTCCAGTACTCACAAGGCTTGTAACTACCAACAACTGCGTTTTAGGCTCCAGGCACTAGCAGAGGGCCAGGCTTTAGGGGACTCCAACACTTCTCATTTCTGATTTCTGCTTTCTCACTTCAAGTTAACAAACACCTTCTTCCCAAGATACTTAGCCTTGTCACCCAATTCCTCCTCGATACGCAATAACTGATTGTACTTAGCAACACGATCCGTTCGCGACAACGACCCAGTCTTAATCTGCCCAGTCTCCATCGCCACAACGAAATCAGCAATAGTCGTATCCTCAGTCTCTCCACTCCTATGCGAAACAACACAAGTCCAATTCACAGCATGAGCCATATGAATCGCACTTTTGGTCTCGGTAATCGTTCCAATTTGATTTAACTTAATCAAAATCGAATTCGCAGTACTCTCGTTAATGCCGCGCTGCAAGCGCTTTACATTAGTCACAAACAAATCATCACCCATAATCTGAACCTTATCCCCAACAGCCTCAGTCAAATCTCGAAAACCGGCCCAATCATCCTCCGCGAGCCCATCTTCAATCGAAATCAGCGGATATTTTTTCACCAAGCCTTTATAATAATCAATCATCTCCTCGCTCGAAAGCACCGCCTCCTTACCTTTAACCTTAATATGATAGCCTGAATCCTCCTCATAAAACTCACTCGCAGCCGCATCAATCGCAAGCACAATATCATCACCGGCTTTGTAACCGGCAGCCGTAATAGCTTTCAAAATATAATCAAAAGCATCCTCATTCCCCGGCAAATTCGGCGCAAAACCGCCCTCATCACCAACAGAAGTCGAATAACCATCCTTCTTAAGGAGCTTTTTCAAATTATGAAAAATCTCAGCCCCCATCCGAAGACCCTCAGAAAACCGCTTAGCCCCAACCGGCATCACCATAAATTCCTGAATATCAAGCCCGCTATCAGCATGCTGACCACCATTCATAATATTCATCATCGGCACCGGCAGAATATGAGAATGCGGAGTCAGATACTTATAAAGAGAAACCCCTTTAAGGTTAGCAGCACACCTGGCAGCCGCCATCGAAACACCAAGAATCGCATTCGCACCAAGGCGACCCTTGTTCTCAGTCCCATCAAGCTCAATCAGCTTGTGGTCGAGAGCGTCCTGCTTAGTTACATCCATACCTTTCACGGCCTTAACAATCTCGCCCTCAACATTCGTCACAGCCTTCAAAACGCCCTTGCCAAGATACCTCTTCTTATCTCCATCCCGAAGCTCAACAGCCTCATGCACACCTGTAGAAGCTCCACTCGGAACAATCGCACGCCCCATCACGTCTCCAGCCCAAACTTCAACCTCAACAGTCGGATTTCCACGCGAATCAAGCACCTCGCGAGCATGTACATCTGTGATTTTGGTCATATTTGTGTTTGTTAAAAAGTTTCGTGTGGGATTATAGCAGGAAGGCAAGAGGCAAGCTATAAACGATAATATTTAAATCAAACCAAGCTCGCGGAGCAATGTATGATACCAAGGCATAGTACTCAACCTATTAGGGGCTTCTCCAATATGAACCTTTCCACCAGCCTTAACAACTTCAACAGTATGCCCACCAGCTCTGCCAATAGAGGCATGATCGCCAGCCTCTTCTATCAATACATTATTCTCTGCAACCCCGATTGAAACACTGCCCGTTGCTGAAACATTAAGCGCAGAGTCTACACGGAGGATAGAAAGATTCCCTACGACACGCAGATTATGGATTATGGACCTTGCTAAATCAGCCTCAAGACTATGCGGTACTTCCATGTCGCTTATCTCAGCACCAGCTAAATTCCCCAACTCAAATTTCCTACACAGAGCGAGGTCATCTTGAGTTAAAGGACGACCCTTTACAATATCATCACGCAGATTTATAAAAGCCAACATAGTATCACGTCTTCTCTGTGGATCAGCAACACTTTGAACATTCCTTAAAAAAGCTACAAAAGTCCCGTAATTAACTTTTTGCAAAGTATCACCTGCGTCCTTCCATTGAAAAACATCAGATGTAAAAAATCGGTTCATCTCCTCTACAGATGTAGGATCTTCAAAATCAAGACTTTCCCATAGAGTTATACAATCATCTATAGCCTCTGGGGAATCTAGCTGCAGATCTTTGGGGTGTATTAAATGCATAGTGTCTTTTTAAGGTATAAGGCGTGAATTAAAGCATAAGCACTCCGATACGTCAAGGGCGACTTGCTACCAAACACCTTTTCTACTAAAATAACTCAGCACAAATTCTTCTCACTTCTAATTTCTAACTTCTCACTAACAATGGACATCACCTGGCACGGACACTCATGTTTTACCATCAAAGAAAAAGGCGTAACCATCGTCACAGACCCTTATACAAACCTCGGAACCAAACTTCCTAAACTCAAAGCAGACATCGTCACCCTTTCAGACGAGCTCATTGACACCGAAGGCAACATCGCAGAAGTAGCAGGCGAACCACGCACACTCTCATGGCCCGGCGAATACGATATAAAAGGAGTCGGAATCGAAGGCTACAGCGCATTTCATTTTGCAAAAAGCCAAGAAACAGCCGAAAAAGCAAACTGCAAAGTCGTTATTTACAACTTCTTCGTAAACGGCTTCAAAGTCTGCCATCTAAGCGGTCTCGGACACAGATTAACAAGCGAACTTACCGAATCGATAGGGGACGTAGACGTATTACTCGTTCCAATCGGCGGAAACCTCGTCATCGACCACAAAAAAGCCGTCGAAGTCATCGAGCAAATCGAGCCAAAACTAGTAATCCCAATGTACTACAAAATCAAAGGATCAAAGCTAGACGTCGGAGAACTCGAACCATTCTTAAAAGCTGTCGGGAAGACAGACGCAGAAGAAATCGAAACACTCGAAATCAAGAAAGTTGAAGAGCTACCTAGCGACAAGACGGATTATGTTGTGCTCAAGCCGATGGTGGGGTAGGGACGGAGCGAAGCGAACGTCCCAAGTACTATTAACCGTTTTCGCGATAGCGAAAACACCACTACTGCCATCTGCAAGTTGCAAGTTGCAAACTGCAAACTATCACGTCCCCGTAGTTAAATGGATATAACAACTCCCTCCTAAGGAGTAGTTACAGGTTCGATTCCTGTCGGGGACACCACAGCGAGTTTTTTTATGCAAAAAAATAAACACTTCAACAATTTAATAAATAAAAAAGTGCAAATAATTGACCAAAATAATCAGCCAAGAGTATGGTAACAGCCCATTCAAATTAGTCATTACATGAAAATAAAATTTTTTAACCAAAAAACAGAGAATTTCATCACGGATTTAAACAAGTCAACAATAGCAAAAGCTTTAAGAACCTTAGATTTATTAGAACAATTCGGGGACAAGTTAGGCATGCCTCATAGCAAAAAAATAGACACAAGCCTTTTTGAATTAAGAATAAGAGGTAAGACAGAAGTGAGAATTATTTATTGTTTTCACAAAAACAGCATAATTCTCTTGCATGGTTTTATTAAAAAAACTCAAAAAACACCCAAAAGACATATTGGATTAGCGAAAAAACATCTAAATTCAATTGACTGAATATAACATATGCGTTATACTGGTGATGTCATGAAAAATTATTCAAGTTTCAAAAAACAGCTGCTAAAAGATAAAGAAGTTCGCAAAACTTACGATCAGCTTGAACCTGAATTTACTATAGCTAAAGCTATCATTGAAAAACGAATTGAAGAAGGTTTAACCCAGTCTGAACTTGCTGAAAAAATAGGTACAAAACAGTCAGCTATATCACGTCTTGAATCAGGTAATTACAACCCAAGTTTAAGTTTCCTTGAAAAAGTAGCTGATGCATTAAATTTAAATCTGGTTATTTCGTTGTCGACAAAAACTTAAATTGCATAGAAGGAGTAACCAGCATTTATCAGAAGGTCCTTAACCAAACCATATGAACAAAAAACTACTTTTCATTCTGACATGTGCATTGATCGCTATCCCACAGGTTGCATATGCGTTTCAGCCCGGTATTAATTACGCGTTCGGATGGGGGCTTATGGTGTTAGTTCCTTTATTGATAGTTTATGTTTTAGTAGCAGGGGGTATATCTATTGTTGTGAAATGCCTTGATAAAATTTCGAAAAAAAGAAAAAAGGGCATAATGATGCTTTTATGGTGTTACATACCTGTTGCCATATTGGCTACGATCATACTCTCCGAAGCAATATTTGAATATGGCTTTTTCGAGCTCTTGTCATGGTTCCCGGGAGAACATGTATGCGACTTTATACTAGATCTCTA
>CAZIHU010000008.1:59799-62972 GCA_964538865.1 uncultured Candidatus Peribacteria bacterium | reverse complement strand
AAGAAAAACACAATCATCAAAGAAAAAATACACATCTGGCGCAAAGCGGCAGCAATACTCTCAGCAATAATCATTGCCTTCCTCGTCTGGCAAGTTTTTTATTTACGAGCAGAAATCGCAGAGATCAGAGAAGTAACAACAGAACAAACAACAACAGCGACAACCGCAGCAGATTTTGTAATAGATTTTGGCACAGACTTAAACGAAATTCGCGAACTTCTCCTTCTCCCAACCAAAAGCTACACACTTTTTGACGCAGAAGACTATGTACCCGAAGAAGAGGAAGAAGAATCGGTCATTTCAGACATGTTCACATACATAAGCCAAATCGGACTCTCGCGCACAATCGAAGAAAAACAAGCCGCACTCGACGAATATTTCGCCTTAGAAGAGACCCAAACACTCCTCACAGACAACGATCTCACACGCCTCGAAGACACTTACGAAATCCAAGACTCATCGCAGCGCACACTCCTAACAATCGCAATCTCCGAAGACGACGCACAGTACACTTTGACCAACCATTTCGACGAATCAATCGAGATAACCACAAGCATCGAATCAACACTCGAATCAGAAATCACTAACATCTCAACGCTAACAACAAGAATCGACACCCTCACTGCAGCACGCTCAAACATCGCAACAATACTTTACGAATCAGGAGAAGCCGGAGACGCCCTCACCCTAAAAGGCATGTGGGCAGAAGCAGAATACGACACAGACTCAGCATACGAATACTACCTAGTAAACCAAGACCAAACACGCCTCGCATCACTCACACTCAGCAAAACAGACCCAGAAACAGTAACATGGCTCGACCTCACAACAGGAGAGTCACAACCCATCGACATCGACGACGCAACCATAGCCACCTTGATCGAACCTCTCGACGCGAGCACAAGCCTCGAACAAAAAATCACAGAAAACCGCGAAAAACTCGAAAGCCTCATCGCTGACCCAGCCTTCCTCCAAGCCCTCACTGACAACGAAGTCCAAATGGCAGAAGCATGGGAAGACGACGAAGGAATCTACTACGACATCAAGGACTTAGAAGACAACACCCTCAGCACAATCTACATCGACAAAAACACCGGCAAAGTCATGGTCCGAAACGCCGACGCAAGCGAAACTCTAGAGCTAATGGCAGCCGTCGCCACCGATTCAAGTAAAAAAAAACTTTGGATTTGCCTGAAGCGATCCCAGAGTACGGTGATGAGCTAGTTTCAGCCTCAGACGAAGGCCTCAATATGCTTATTTGCGGCAAACACGGGTCGAATGTCGACACCATCATCTTCACAAACGTGAATCCCGAGACACAGGAAGTCACAATGATCAGCCTTCCTCGCGATCTCTACTACGGTGGCAAAAAAATCAACAGCCTTTATTATTTTTACGGGATAGACGAATTCGTTAGGCAGATCGAAGAGATAACAGGTAGGGAAATTGATAAATACATCTTGATCGACATGTACGTCTTCGCAGATATTATTGATTTGATGGGTGGGATTGATCTGACACTTGAAGAGGATCTCATTGATCCAAGTTATACGACTTACGATAACGGCGTTTGGAGCACGCTTTATTACCCGGCGGGGGATTATCACCTTAATGGGACTCAGACGCTTCGTGTGGCTCGCTCGCGCCATTATTCGTCTGATTATGATAGGGCCGAGCGCCAGCAGTTGATTCTCGAGGCGATTAAGGATAAAGCTCTTAGCATGGGTCTTTCGGATGCAGGTGCGCTTTTTGAAATGGTCGAAGTAGTGATGGATAATACAGAAACCGATATCGGCCTTAACGAGGCACTTTTGTATTATGTAAAATATAAAGATTACGATATCTCGCGTGGGAATGTGATTAGTACGGGAAATGTTCTTACGACTGAGCATGAATATGTTGGGTTCGAAACTTCTGCGTCGGAAGAGGTTTGTGATGAGGTGACAGGGGAGTGTGAGGAAAAATTCTTTGTCTACACTCTGGTTCCTTATGGAGGAGATTGGGATTATATAAAGTGGTATATTGACGAATTGCTGAAGTAGTGAGAAATCAGAAATCAGAAGATTTTGGAGTTGAAAAGGGCGGCAGCGAAGCGAACGCCCAAGTCCCAAAAAAGAAGTTGAATAAAGAAAGCGTTTTCTATAAAATACCCCTTGCTCGAGAACCAACAAAACGAAAACGGTAAGCTCATTCAAATAATGTCATTAAAATTTGCCGCGGTAGCTCAGTGGTCGCGAAGCGCAGCGCAGCGACCATCAAAACCGCAGCAAATACGAAAACATCTTGCGAAGCATAGAATCACGGAAGAATACAACTCAACAAAACGCAAACCAAGCTCATTCAAATAACATAGTAAAAACCATGCCGCGGTAGCTCAGTGGTAGAGCAGTGGACTGAAAATCCTCGTGTCGGTAGTTCAATTCTGCCCCGCGGCACCATCTTGACATATTACTCATATGCCTTTATTTTGATGTACAAATTTTATTCTACTTCATGCTACTTACAGGGCCAACCACCGTTGGGAAATCAGATGTTGCACAAGCGCTTGCAGCTGCTGATGGGTACGAAATGGTTAATGTAGATAAATTTTACTTTTATCATCATCCAGGACTCGCAACTTGTACTGGCATGGCTGACTCCTTAGCTGTTAGTGGTATTCAAAGACATCTTTACGGGACTTTAGATATAAACGATACCCTCCCTACCCCAAAAGAGTATTTGCAATTAGCACGTAGGACCGTGGACGATATCCAATCTAGAGGCGGACGAGTTTTACTTGAAGGATGCTCAAGGAGTTATAACATGGTACTCATTAGCTCTGGAGTGCTTCAATTCAGGCCTTTTATAGGATTAGAATGGGAAGATATAGATGCGCTTGTGGAAAGAATTGGTATAAGAACAGCCAGATTTTTTCAAGATGGTCTTGTTGAAGAAACTGAACAAGCACTAGCAGGTGGGCTCGCTGATACTTATATAATGCGTAAAAGCTGTATTTATCAACCCGCTATAGATCATCTTCGAGGCAACGATAGCTTCGAAGCATGTCAAAAGAAAATTCGTGATAACCTCCTTAGGATTGCCCAAGAACAACACCAGACATATCGTAGAGTAAGAGGCATTCATTGGATCAAACATGATCCTTCTAACTTAGATGCAACCATTGATGCAATAAG
>CAZIHU010000008.1:53276-59699 GCA_964538865.1 uncultured Candidatus Peribacteria bacterium | reverse complement strand
TGCCCTCTCTCACCATCTTAAACAACGCGTTAGTACTGGCGCCTTTACTTAGCATAACCCTCCAAACAATCCCTAACAGTCTTTTTGTAAACCTTAGTAACATGCCAATACCACTTAATTTTCCTTCCTTCATCCGCATGATTTAAAGCATTGAAATATGCATTACGATTTTTCTTTCGGAATAATATAGGAGGATAGGAAACTTTTAAAAGCATCCAATTAAATAGCAATCGACCAGTACGCCCATTGCCATCCTCAAACGGATGTATTCTCTCAAAACGTTGGTGGAAATCTGCAAAAATCACTAAAGGATGCCTTTTCTTCTTTTTTTCTGCATTAAACCAGGTGATTAAACGCGCCATATCACCTCGCACCTTTCCAGGCATAGTTGTAGCCTTGTTATTCACCACGATTTCAGCCTTTTTATATCCTACATTGACGTCCAGATTTTTCATAAGAAGAGAATGGAGAGCAATAATAGTTCGCTGATTAAGCCTGAAATCTCCACTTTTCAAATACTCAAACGCCTTTAATGAATTTACAACTTCTTGTATTTCTTTCCGACCAATCGATTTTTTGATATTTTGCTTTTTAACAATAGATGAAACTTCTTTTTCAGAAAGCCTGCTTCCCTCTATAGCATTGGATTCAAAAATAAATTGAATTGCAAATTCCCTCCAAAACCTCTCTTTCTGCAATTTAGTCATCGCCAATTCCAAATATTTCCACCTAATCCGTAATTCCTCAAGTTTTTTTAATACAGATCCGTCTAGTAATTTATCTTTTGCAAATAAATCACATGAATTTTCCAAAACTAGCTTTATTTCCTTATCTCTTAAATTGTCATAATAAGGTCTTAAATTTTTAGGTATAGATTTCCCCAAGTAAACCTGGATTTTTTTATAGCCCTTTTTAAGACGGATTTGTTCTGAAAGGTAAAAAAACAGATTGCCTTTGATGTTTTTTCGATCTATTGACGGCATAATATTAGGTATATTAAAGCAGTATTTATTTTATCACATATTCTGCGGAGTATCCAGTTGTTTTCGGCGCGAAACCGCTAAAACTCATACCCAGGCCAAGTTAACGCAAACGCATTACCAGATTCGACAAAGATTTTAACCGCCTCTGCCCTTAGAAGTGAATTATCCGGTCCGAATGCACCGGTTTCTCCATATCCGGAAACAATGCCTAGCTGATAAGCGAGTTCAATCTCATCAGCATACTCATGACCTTCAATATCACTCAAAGAATAAGAAGTATAACTTGGGACCTGCACTTCCATCGCCTCAACAATCAAGCTAATCATTTCGGCACGAGTGATATCACGATCCGTTTCAAACGCATCTATATCCTCGACAAGATCATAATCCAAAATAAACGCACTCAAAATATATTCCCATGCCCAATGACTTTCAAAATCACTAGAAATCTCATAAGGCAAATCAAACGCAAACGCATCTGGGTCTACAAAACGCCCATTTAATATCGAGACCATTTTTAAAGCCTGAGTTGTAGTAATAGTATCGGCTGGCCCAAATTCACCCGATAAATTCCCGTCACCATCTAGATACCCTGAAATCATACCGTTTTGGACAGCATTATGAGTATAATTCGTATACCAAAGTCCTTCATCAACATCGGAGAAAAACTGTCCCATACATACATCATCCGAGCTTGCTCCATAAATATCATTCTCATCGACAGCTACAACATTAACACAGTCGATATAGTTGTCTGCCGTAGCCAAAACCGCATCATAACTGAGATCAGTTTGATATTCTTGTGCTACCCACTCTTCTGATCCACTGCTGAGATGTTTTTTCCAATGATTAACAATATATTCTGCTACTCCATCTACAGCGTCCCATTCGACCAAAAAAGAGTCATCATCAGACGATGTAATAGAGACATCCGGTGCTGCAAGATGCTCTGATTCCATCCACGGTTCCAGAAAATCCTCAATATACAGAACATTGTTACTTTCATCAGTTTCAGCAAGTCGAGGGCTTTCATTATAATGACGAATACCATCGAAAAAAGTACGATCAAATAAGCCTCGGCTCTCTGAAAAATCAAGATCAATAGCAGCAATTAAATCAAAACTATCCTCAGGGTTGAAGCTGTTCTCGCGGAAACTTATAGACGAAAAAATAGTATTTTCTTCATTGAGATAAAAAATAGTGCTTTCTTCATCAACATAAGTAGCTTCTATACTACCTCCACCAGAGGAAGTATAGTAATAAGGCACATATTCTCCTTCTGGCATTGCAGTAGAAGAGACTGGTACTAATGAGATTGAAAATCGCTGAGGCACATAAGCCAAAAAGTCCTCCCAGTTTGTAGGAACAGAATCACCTATGTTGTTTGCCAAAGCATCAAAATCTCCTTCTGCAGTAAAATCAATCGCAACACAAACCTTCCTGTAAATTGTAGTGCCATAATCACTGTTGTCATACTCAGCATAGCGATACCAAGACTCATCATCAGCAATCTCAATCATTTCATACTCTTCTCTCGAACCTCCTTCTTCAAATTCCCCGTCAAGATATTTTTCATAAATAAAATCCACATATTCTCGATCTCCTCCACTAAAATTAACATCATAACGTTCGTCATCAAGATCCTCATCTTGAACACAAGGCACAATTTCCACGTTCGTGACTTCGAAATCATAGTCACTACTGTCTGCGCCAACATTAAGAGGGGCTAAAAAAGCGACTACAAGAGAAGTAGCCATCAGAAATGCCAGTGATTTTTTCATGCGAATAAGGGTTAAGATATAAAAAACTCAAAAACAAAACGCCCTAATATTCATTATAAAGCATATCCACAATCGAATTATGCAGATCTATCAAATCATCGTAATGATTAAAAATATAATCATAATCAGCAGTGGTCTCTTCTGTCACAAGTCCGGCTCGGCCGTCTTCAATTAAAACTGCAACACCCTCTTCAAAACTGGTCAAAACCCCCAAATAATTGACCTCAAAAGCCTCAAAAACATCAACATAAACATCATCATAAAGGTCAGCAACCTCCTTAGCTTCTTCGGCATGTACGGCGATCAACGAATCATACAGCGCCTCAATCCCATCAATATCAGGGTTTTCCATATCCCAATAAGAGAGCTCATAAACAATCGCATCTGCCTCATCATACAAAAGAGACATTGAAATACCGATCTTCTCGAGAGGATTGTCAGTATTTTCATCAAAATCACTCACAAGATCAGACTGATATTCATCAATAAGATCAATAAGTGCCAATTGAGCATAAGCCGCACCGTAATAAGCCTCGATAACAACTCCATCTAGCTCATAAGCAGCATCGACATCTTCTTTGTAAGCGTCACTACTGTAAAAAAGAGCAGCTTCATTATACATACTCAAAAAATATTCAAGCTCATCGAGAAAATCGTTCATCGCAACCTCAACATTTTGCTGCCTAAGCCCGTCAGCAATCACCATGTCCTCAGCAAGCAAAGCTTCTCTAACAGTTTCGATATTGGAGACAGCGGAACCATAATAAGAACCATAAAAATCAATCTCAACCTCAGCAGTAATCTCTTCCGGCACGCTATTTAAATAATCATCCATCGCATAATCCATATCACTCGTGAGCCCGTTAACGTAACCGATATATGTGTTGTAGAAAGTCATCTCGTCCATATAGCTTTTGCCAAAGCTACAACCAGCGAAAAGCATGATAACGAGGGGAATTGTTAGTAATTTCTTCATGTTTTTAAAAGTTAATAAAATATTTCATTTTTAATATCATCTCCAGGGACACCTTGCTCTGAAAAATACTCTTTGCTCTGATCGATCATCGATTTATTGCCGCAGATATAAACCCGGATATTTGCTGTATCAAAACCGTCCAAATGATCCGTCACACGTCCTTGGAGACCGTCCCACGACTCGTTTTCAGGTTGGGAAAGGGTTAATTTAAAGTCAAAATTTGCGTGTTCACTAGCAAGCTCTTCAAATCTCTCGCGCCAAAAAACATCAACACAATGCCTTAGGCCCCAAAGCAAAGTTACATGTCTCGGATCCTTATCTTCCAGAAGTGAAACAAGCATTGAGTGAAAAGGCGCAACGCCAGTCCCGGTAGCAACAAAAACCAAATCCTTCTCAGACTTTTTATCCAAAACAAAATGACCGAAAGGGCCCTTTAAATCAAAATTCTGCTCAACAGAAACCCGCGAAAGAAACTCAGAACCACGACCCCCGGGAAGCAATTTGATAACAAGTGAGAACTCACTGCCATCTGGAGCGGAAGCAATAGAATAAGCCCTCGAAGCGAGAGGCTCAGCACCATCATCAACTTTCACCATAACAAATTGCCCGGATTCAAACCTGAAATCCTCCTCAGTTTCAAACATAAACTGCTTAACATCGTGCGTCAGGTCTTTTATCGAGACGAGTTTTGCTTTAAAGTCTTCCATAGCGGAACCCAGTTTAACATGACAAAGCACAGAAAAAAATCCAAACTACCATCACCACTGCAATCTGCAAGTTGCAAGTTGCAAGCTAAATATTGCCAGCCAATTAGGGCGAAAACCATCAAGGAAATCGAGAAAAAAGCTTCTCCTGAAGCTGACATTATCGAAATTTGGCTCGACCACTTGAAGGAAATAGATTTCAAAGCTTTAAAAAAACTAAGAAAAAAACTCAAAAAACCATTCCTCTACGTCTGCAAAGACAAATTCCCTGGCACAGAAACACAAAAAACAAACCTGTTAATCGAATCAGAAGGGGACTATATCGATGTTGATGTCAAAACACCCCCCAAACTAATCAAAAAACTCAAGCGCAGCTCCAAAAAACTCATAATCTCACATCACAATTTTGAAAAAACACCACGGAACCTCCTCCAACTTTACAAAAAAATGCGCTCGTACAAACCCGACATAATCAAATTCGCAACCAAAATCAACAAATCTCGCGACATCGCAAATCTTTTTTCACTCATCATAAAAGCACAAGAAGACAACCAGCCAATAATCACCCTCGGCATGGGCGAAAAAGGAAAAATCACAAGAATCCTTGCCCCAAAACTGGGAAACTACTTATACTATGCTCCGATCAACCCAAAAGACGCGACAGCACCGGGTCAGCTAACGTATCAAGAATTGAACGAATACTGGCAGACGCCGTAGCAACGCGTAGGCGTCAAGCAGCGCTCGGAAAGCGCAATACTATCAACCCGTTTCGCGCCAGCGAAACACTCTACACTCTACACTCTAACACCATGGGCTTAAAAATCGGCATCGTCGGCCTCCCAAACGTCGGAAAATCAACACTCTTCAACGCTCTCACCAGAACGAAAGGTGCAGAAGCTGCAAACTACCCATTTTGCACAATCGAACCGAACGTCGGGGTAGTGGAAGTGCCCGACTCAAGACTACATCAGCTCACGGAGCTAGTTAATCCGGCCAAAACCGTACCGACAATCATAGAATTCGTCGATATAGCAGGTCTTGTTGAAGGAGCAAGCAAAGGTGAAGGACTCGGGAACAAGTTCCTGGCGCATATTCGCGAATGTGACGCAATAGCACAAGTAGTAAGGGTTTTTGAAGATACCAACGTTACCCATGTCCATGAAAAAATCGACCCAAGACGCGACAAAGAAATAATCGAATCCGAACTTCTCCTCGCAGACGTTCAAACAGTAGAAAACCGCCTCCAAAAAGCCAAAACAGCAGCCAAATCCAACGACAAAGAGGCAATGAAGTACGCAAACCTCATAGAAACAATCCACGGCGAAATGAACGAAGGCAAACTTGCACACTTAATCGACCTCACACCGGAAGACCACGCATCAATCCGAGACCTCCACCTCCTCACAGCCAAACCTGTTATGTACATAGCCAACATGCACGAAAATGAAGTAGCTGGTGTAGATCACGGAGAACTGCGAAACATGCTCTCAACTCACGAATCAACCAGAATAATCCCGATTTCAGCCCGTGTCGAAGAGGAACTTATCGGTTTCTCTGATGAAGAAGCACGGGAATTTCTCGCGGAAATGGATCTGCAAGAAACTGGCCTTAATGCGCTTATAAGAAACGCATACGATCTCTTAAACCTCAGAACTTACTTCACAGCAGGTCCAAAAGAAGTAAAAGCATGGACAATTCGAGCAGGAGATTTAGCACCGAAAGCTGCCGGAGTAATACACACAGACTTCGAGAAAGGCTTCATTAAAGCAGAAGTAATCAACTCGACACACTTCATAGAACATGGTGGAGAGACTGGCGCAAAAGAAAAAGGTCTGCTAAAAATAGAAGGGAAAGATTATGAAGTTCAGGATGGAGACATAATGCATTTCAGATTTTCAACCTAACAGACGCGAAACACAGCTCCATAACAATTCCCGTTTCGCGAAGCGAAACACCAACAACTAGGTACTATGTACTAA
>CAZIHU010000008.1:0-53176 GCA_964538865.1 uncultured Candidatus Peribacteria bacterium | reverse complement strand
GTACTATGTACTAATTACAAAATATTCCTTAACCCAAAGAAAAATGAAAAAAATCATCTCATTGATTGCGGTACTGGGCCTCATGGTGGCTCTAACAGGATGTATCAACGTGACCGTTGAGGACACATCAGATGATACATCAAGTACTACAACAAGCGATACCTCATCCGGCGACACAGATTGGCCAGACGACTTTCCTGTTAACTCAGATTGGGAAGTTACAGGCTCATCAAGCTCTTCGTATGACACTGATGTCTATCTCTCCATGACTCAAACATGCGACGATTGTACAAAAGAAGAAGTTATCGAATACTACCGAGAAGTTCTCGGAGATGAAGGATGGACTGAATACTCTTACTCTGAGTACACATCAGACTTCATAACCGATTCAGGAACAGCCAGCTTCGACAAAGGATACGACAAATACGCTTCTGTTGATTACAGCGTTTACGACTACGGATACGGAGAACCAGAAATCGAAATCTACTTGAGTTACAGCGAGTACTACTACTAGACTAGGAGACGTGGAGACTTGGAGACTAGAAGATGAAGATTTTAAGACAAACGAAAATCGCATAAATAGCGACCAAAATAGACGCCTCACCTCGATTCAGGGTGAGGCGTTTTCTATGTAGCAAAAGAAGCGCCAAAATCGACGAAACGAACCAAAAAGGAATATCAAAAGTAGCAAGACCGTTCCCATCAATTTTAAAATCATAAATAAGAGCACCAATACCAGTAGACAAAAGAGGATCAGTAATATTACTACCAATCAAAGTCCCAATCCCAATACCAGGAGCCTTCTTAAAAGCACTGACAACAGCAGTACTAAGTTCAGGCAAACAGGTTGCAACCCCAACAATCATCACACCTATAAAAGCTTCAGACAGACCATAATATTCTGCAATAAAAACCGACTTAGAAAGCACAATATCAGCAGCAAGAATCAAAAGAGTAACCCCAATAATCAAGAAAAGAATCCTAAGCCCAAAAGGATAACCCTGAGGGTCATGCTCTCCTCGCTCTTCCGCCTGCGCCGACAGATGATCATGCTTAACAGTAAAAACAATATAACTAACATAAAAAACAATCATCAAAGCCGCCTCAATTCTACTCACCCCTTCACCGGTAAACACAGCTAGCCAAAAGATAAAAATAGCAATCAAAAGCGCAACACCATCTATCCGAAGAGCCTTCTTCTTAGCTTTAATCTTATGAACCAGTCCGGCCAAACCCAAAATCAAAGTAATTTGAGCCAAACAAGACCCAACCATAGCCCCAACAGCAATATCGGGAGCACCTTTTGCCCCGGAGAAAACCGAAACCATTATCTCCGGCAAACTCGTCCCAATACTCACAATCGTAAGACCAATGACCAAGCCCGAAAGTCCCAATCTATGGGCGATAGCTTTACCAGAACCTACAACAATATCAGCACCGAGCCAAAGACCAAGCAACCCTCCAATCAAGATAACTACTTCCTGTAACATTTGATATTGGTTTTTAATTAACTAAAAAAGTATTATCATACTAACGAGGAAAAACAAACACATCCTCGAAATCCGACATTCGAAATTCAAAATTCGAACCCATGGAAATTATCCCAAGCCTCTACCTCCAAGACGGCAAAATCGTCTCCTGGTACAAAGGCCAACAAAACAAACAGAAGAAAATCTACTACAAAGAGCCGCTCCACATGGCAAGATTCTTCGAATCCGAAGGCGCCAACAAAATCCAAATCATCGACCTCGGCGGCAGTTTATCAGGAGAGTTGCAGCACACCAGAATAATTGGCCAAATCTGCCAAGGATTAAAAGGACAAGTCCAACTCGGAGGAGGCATAAGATCCATAGAAGAAGTCGCCAAAGCATTCGAATTAGGCGCATCACGAGTACTACTAGGAGTTTCATCTATAAAAATACTCAAACCCGCACTCGAAAAATACGGCCCTTCCAAGATAATCATGGGTATAAAAGGACGCCATGACGAAGTAGATACAGACTTCACACTGGAAGGCGAGACACCACAGGTTACAGACCTCGCCAAACAAGTCGCCAGCGTAGGAGTAACTCAAATAATTTACAAAGACCTCAACACGGAAGGAGCCCTCTACCACCCAAACTTCGACATGATCGAAAAAATAGTTTACGAAACAGGAGGAGATATCGATATCTACAGCTCAGGCGGAATCGCAGACGAATACGACCTGCGACTCCTGCGTGAAGCAGGTGCAAAAGGCGCAATCATAGG
The DNA here is from genome assembly GCA_964538865.1 of uncultured Candidatus Peribacteria bacterium. Classification (GTDB taxonomy): domain Bacteria; phylum Patescibacteriota; class Gracilibacteria; order UBA1369; family UBA12470; genus CAZIHU01. Next base: position 50,926 of record CAZIHU010000008.1, on the reverse strand, counting down.
GAGAGCGTTCATGGAAAATGCACTTTCACTTAAAAAACTGATCGGGGCATACGGGAGTTAGAGATTCGGATCTTGAATCTTGAATTTCGAATATGGAATTTCGGATTTCGGATCTCGAATTTTGAATATGGAATTTCGGATCTTAAATCACGAACACCGACATTCGAACACCGACATTCGAACACCGACATTCGAACACCGACATTCCACATTCCAAATTCGACATTCGAACACCGACATTCGACATTCCACATTCCAAATTCCACATTCCACATTCCAAATTCGACATTCAACATTCCAAATTCGACATTCAACATTCCAAATTCCAATCTCCAGGTCTTCCAACCTCCTCTCTACGGTCTACGAACTAAGAACTACAAACTACTTTTTATACACCTTCACAACATCCTTAACCGTCTTGAGCCCCCTAAGAACTCGCTCGAGATGATCGAGATCATATATTTCTATTTTCAAAATAAGCCTTCTTATGTTGGGATCATCAGTATTAGCGACGCTAACTTTATAAATATTAACTCCGAGTTTGGATAATTTAACCGTAACATCCTTAAGCAGGCCAACGCGATCGAGGCCTTCTATACATATGTCAATACGATAGATACGCAAAGAACCACGATCAGCCTTCTCAGAAAGCTCTTCATTACCGGAAATTATTGCCATGGCACGATTCATTCTGTCTTTGGATAATCTTTCCTTATCTCCTGATTTCATCTTCTGCTTGATCGGGTTGCCAAGCAGCTCACTTGGTGTGAAAAATGTGTGAATAACATTCTTTACATTAACTCCGCCGTTACCTATAGCAGTAATTAATCCTTTCATGTTCTTAACCTCAAATCCCTGAAGAACTTCATCGAGAACTTTTGGAGGAAGTTTTTTAAGCTTATCTTGACCAAACATCTCCAGTTCTTTTTTCAATAGCCTGTTACCGGCATTATAATTTTTCTTAGAACCTTGTTTTTTAAAGTACTCTTTGATTTTTGTGCGGGCCTGACTGGTCTTAACAATAGTCAACCAATCACGCTTGGGTGAAGATTTTGCTGAAGTGAAGATTTTGACTGTGTCGCCGGTCTTTAATTGGGTCACAAGCGGCATAGATTCACCGTTAATTTCAGCAGTAGTAGCTTTATTCCCAACATCCGTATGGATATGATAAGCAAAATCAATAGCATTAGCTCCATAAGGCAAATCGATGACTTCGCCTTTCGGAGTAAAGGCAAAAATACGATCCTGAAACACGTCAAACTTCAAACTTTCAACAAAATCATAATTATCTTTGACCTCCTTCTGAATGTCCAAAACTTTTGTCGCCCACTCAGCATGTTTTTTGAAGATTGAGGGAAGGTTCTTCTGCTGACCTTTGAGTTTCGCATCATAAAAATAATGGGCCGCTATACCATACTCAGCTTCCAAATGCATCTCTTCGGTTCTGATTTGAAATTCCGTCATAGTACCATCAATACCAAAAACAATCGTATGCAAACTCTGGTAGCCATTCACTTTCGGTACAGCAATGTAATCCTTAACCCGCTTATGCTTGGGTTTGAAAACCTGATGAATAGCTCCAAGAGCCAGATAACAAGCATCAACATCTTTAACAATTACCCTTAGAGCAATTAGATCATAAATATCATGAAAAGTTTTGCCGGTATAAAGCATCTTTTTAAAAATACTATAAAGACTCTTGCGCCTGGCACGAATCCTGGTCTTAATTTTTTTAGTTTTCAAAACTGCCTTGATTTTGCGAACAGTAGCCTTAAGAATCTCGTCATTCTGAAGTGCACTCTCGCTGACAAGCTTCCTGGTCCTCTCGAAATCAGATGGGTAAATATATTTAAAACAAAGATCCTCAAGCTCGGACTTGATATCCCAAATCCCGAGCAAATTAGCTATCGGAGCATAAATCTCCAGAGTCTCCTTGGAAATCCTGAGCCTTTTGCCCGGGACACTAAGGAAATCAAGAGTTCGCATGTTGTGAAGACGATCCGCAAGCTTAACCAGAATAATTCGTAAATCTTTGGCGCTGTGAATAAAAAGCCGCTTAAGCGACTCAATCTGTCTATCCGCCATATTATGCTGATAATAAACCTTGGAAAGCTTGGTAACGCCCTCAACAAGATAGGCTACCTTCTTACCAAACTTCTTCTCAATATCCTTGATAGTATAATCCGTATCTTCCGGAACATCGTGAAGTAAAGCCGTTAACAATGTCTCCTCATCAACCTGGTAATTTGTAAGAATGACGCAAGTCGCAAGGGGATGAATAATATACGAACTACCATCTTTCCTTCGTTGATCTCCATGAGCTTTCTTGGCAAATTCATAAGCTGCGCGAAGCTTCTTCTCGTTTAGATCGGGAAGGTACTCTTTTGCGAGTTTTATTACAGTATCAATTCGCATAATATGGTAAAGTAACGGTTGCATAACATTTTAACTGATGAAGGGAAAAAACACAAAAGTTGCTGTCGCAATGTCAGGTGGCGTTGATTCTTCCGTTGCAACCGCAATCCTCAAAGAACAAGGCTACGAATGCTTTGGTGTACACCTGGATCTAGGTACACAATCAACTCCAAAGAACATCGCAGACGCCAAAAAAATCGCAGCCAAGCTGGAAATTCCGTTCCACGTTATAGATTTGAAGAAAAAATTTCACGAAAAAGTGGTCAACTATTACCTGAAAGCTTACAAAAAAGGGGAGACCCCAAATCCATGCGTTGTTTGCAATCCGGAGATAAAATTCGGCGAACTCCTGAAAAAAGTCAAAAAAATGGGCGCAGACTTCATCGCAACCGGACACTATGCTCGCATTAAAAATAATGAGCTACATGCAGGTGTCGACAAGAAAAAAGACCAAAGCTATTTCCTTTATCGCCTCACACAAGACAAGCTCAAACACATACTTTTCCCCTTAGGAGAGCAAAAAAAACCGAAAACACGCCGCATAGCTCGAAAATTAGGCCTGAGCGTCGCAGAAGAAAGAGACGAAAGCCAAGGAATCTGCTTCATTCCAGATAAATTTTATACAGATTTTCTCAAAAAAAACCTCCCAAAATCCTACTTCAAAGAAGGCTTAATCATCGACACACAAGGCAACAAAAAAGGCCGCCACAGAGGCTTGCCATTCTATACCTGCGGCCAACGACGAGGACTCAGAATCGGCGGATTGAAGGATCCTCTATACGTGGTCAAAACAGATCACAAAAACAACAAACTCATTGTCGGGGAGGACGAAGAATTGTGGCATAAGGAAATCTACGCACACGACTTAAGCTTCATCTCAGGTAAAATCCCAAAGAAGCCCTTCAAATGCCGCGCTCGAATCCGCCACCTAAGCCGGTTGGAGCCAGCCACAGTGAAGGTCGATGGAGATCATGCAATCGTGCGCTTCCCAAAACCCGTCCGCGCATTCACAGAAGGCCAATCGATCGTTTTCTACAAGGGAACGAAGGTGATTGGCGGTGGAGTGATGCGATTTACTCAACAGTAGGGCGCCCTGTAGCATAATCGCTTCTAGCGAGAAGCGCTCTTACGGCTGCCTGTGTCTGTTCAAGTGTTGACGGATATCCAGGCGTATAACGCTTAGAATCAGATACATCCACACGCCATTCTTGGCCATCTGTATGCAAACATCCTTTATGAGAATCCATTTGACCTACAAAAGCGGTAGAAAAACTACGATCTCCATCGGACTTATCCAAATCGATCGATGTACGAAAAGAAATACAATCATTAGCCTCACCAGATTTTATAACAAACGACACCTCGCCACCCTCGTCTCGAGCCATCAGCCTCACATCATCAATATAAACTATAGATCTGCCTGCCAAAGAAGAAAAATCAGTTTCTAATTCGAATGTAGTGAGTGGCTGTCCAAAAGCGAAAGTGCCTTCCGAATAAGTTGTCGGAAGTTGCAAAAAAGGATCTTCCATCTTGTGTCCTTCAGATTCCTGAGTAGCGCCCATGGCGGTCAAAACCTGCCAAGGATATGCCCACATAGCGTTGGCATTCATCTGACCTACAACATCTTTTTGTAAACTGGCAGTGTCCCAAAGCCCCAAAGTCCCGCAAGGAGGACCAGCTCCCGGATCATCAGGAGATGGAGGCGGGCAGAAATATTTATCTAAACCACTTGTATCCATACTGCCCGGACCACATTCATCACCGAGTGCATCTCTTGCCAGCGCACCACATTCTCCTGCACAAACAGATGCCTTCAAGTCTTCACCGGCAGTAACTTGGCCAGGTAGTGCTGTAGTTGCAAGAGCAAAGAAAACAGCTGTACCAAGATGTCGTCTTCCTTCTGGAGTTCCCATATTAAATTTTTTAAAGAATAGGACTTCAATTTTAAGTAATATATGCCTATTACGTCAAACTACCTCGGTTGAGCAAAGTACGAAAATAGGGTATAATAAACAGATAAAATTGCATTCATTGAACCTGAAGTATGCCACACAAACAAACAATCGAAGGAATAGTCAAAAAAGTCGACCGCAAGATCGCAAGTCTTAAGGAGTCAGAGTTTTATCGAATAGATTTTCCACCTCCAGGTCACCCTTTTGACATAAACGCAGTCCTAGCATACGAAATCTCGCCGAACCGCATAATCCAGCTCGCAAAAATACTCGGAAGCTTTCTAAAAACACTCGCAACCGCCCTAGTGCTTTTCTTCATATTTTTCCTCCTATTCAACGCACCGGCATATTACCAAATTTTAAAAAACGACATCAATCACATAATCAATACAGCTCAAGAAAACCGCTTAGCACAACATACCGAACCAGCCGAATCAACAGAGCCACCAGAACAAGAACTCATGGTCCTCAGCAAAGATCCAATCGAACAAAAACAACAATTCCCCGAGCTCGACCTCACAATAACTCCACCCGACAACCGCATCATAATCCCTTCAATAGGCAAAAACATCCCAATCACCGAAGTCGAAACTAGCACCATAGATACAGACTGGACATCCATGGACGATGACATACTCGAAGCCCTAAAAGACGGAGTTGTCAGATACCCTGGGACAGCACTTCCGGGAGAAGAAGGCAACACATTCATAACAGGCCACAGTAGCTATTATTTGTGGGATGACGGTGATTACAAAGACGTTTTCGCCCTTCTGCCTCAAGTCGAAGTTGGAGAACAAGTGATCATTTACTACAACCAACAGAAATACACTTACCAGATAACGGAAAAATACGAAGTCTCACCATCAGACGTCGATGTTCTCGCCCAACCTGACGGAGTAAATCGCCTAACACTGATGACCTGCACACCTGTTGGGATGAATATCAAGAGATTGATCCTGATAGGGGAGATGATGTAGTGGTTCGAATCTCGAATATGGGATGTCGAATCTCGAAGCTTGAATATGGAAGTTCGGATCGTGAATCTCGGAATTCAACATTCAAAATCCGAAATTCCAAATTCCACATTCGGAATTCAACATTCCAAATCCGAAATTCCACATTCCACATTCGAAATTCCAAACTCGACATTCGAAAAATCATACCTCGTCCAACTGCGACAAAATATCCTCCTCGGCTTTCGCCTCTTCCGCTTCGTGGGCGGATTCAGCCTTCTGCCGTTTCTCACGCGCCTTTCGCGCCTCGAACTCTTTCCACTCCACAATGTGCTTATCGTTAATTCGATTTAATTCTTTCTCATACTCAGAATCCAGCTTGGCCAACTGGTCCTTCTCCCTGATCAAAATCTTACGCAATTTCTCAACCTGTTCTTCTGTCATTATCGGCAAAATCTGGAACCAGTATGTTCGCTCTGCATCTGTCATTGACTCAGTTTCCAGAATCAACTTAACTAATTCGGGATATTTTTTCTTTAAATCATCAGAAATATTGAATTTGGATTCATCAGAAGCACCGCCGGAACCATCACCTTGCCCCTTGCCTTTCAGATTGATTGTAGCCTTATCGTCAGCCATATTTGATTTTTGTTTCTAAAGGTTATTTTAAGTCAAATTTGAGAAAAAGCAATTTTTCATGCAGAAGCTTCTTCATAAAGCTCCGATTCCACAACATATTTCGCCAAAGTATCTCCATCATGGTCTGTGTCATTTCCCAGTTTATCAGTAACAGCTTTATGAACAGCTCGAATAACCTCCAAATCGTCCTGATATTTCGGTGGCAAATCTTCCTCCTCGATAATCCCTTCATGTGAGCCTCTCTCAGCAATATCTTTAAGATTTCCAACGGTAAAATTAGAGTTAAAAAGAGAACTCGCCAGCTCCGGCTTGTTTCCAACCGGGTTACTACCAACTTGCAATTGCTCCTGGAACCACGTTGTAGCCTGGACTTGAAGTTCTCGATGAGTCAACCACGCCTCATCGGTGGCCTCGTGTTGTTTATATGAAATATGACCATCGGTTTCCAAATCAGCATAAACCTCCATAGTGTCGGAAGACTCAACTCCTTCAAAAAGCTTGTCGTAAGTATCCGGTAAAATCTGACGCAACATCTTAATAGCAAATCCAGCAAGCATACCTACAAACCCACCTTTTAAGGTCATATTAAGCAATGCAGAACCCGCATTACCGGTTTTGTCCAACTCCTCACCGAATTGAGTGGCGATAGCAGAAGGGTCAGTAGTATCCGCGTTACCATCACCTTCAGTATCTTCCGGCTCTTCAGATGCAGTCTCCGGAGTTTCTGGTTGCTGTTCAAGCTCTGCAGAATAAGCCGCAAATTCAGCAAGAAAATCTTTTGGAACCGAAATAGCCTGTAATTCATCGAGCTTTGCTTGTGTGACACCAGTCTTACCTTTCAATTCATCGACTTTAGCTGTTTTAAATGCGGTAAAGCTCCCCTCAAGTTGCGATTTCCAGGCCTTATATTTATCCGCCATCTCAGCAGTATCGGAAGGATCGGCACTCAAATATCCATTCACCTCACCCAAAACAGTAGCTACTTCAGGGACTTCATCCGATAAATCACCATAATGACTCTTCAAACTCTCCAAATTTTGCAATACATCTTCAGTCTCCTGCAATCCTTCAAGATTAGAAACCAAAGCAGCAAAACAAGGCCTCAATTTGCCCATAACTTCCTCAACTTTTGCAGGATCATCCCAAGATTTAAAGCCTTTCAAGGCTTCAAAAAGAGATGAATCTTCAAAAAGACCATCATAAGACACATCATCAGATTGTACACTCCGCAATGCGCTTCGCTGCTCACGAGTAAAATAAGTATCAAAATGATCCTTCAAATAAGTCGCCATGACCCTATATGCCGAAACCTCATGCTCACTTTTTATATAATCATGTGCGACAGATTTCTTCACCAATTCTCTGGTAAATCCTTCGAGAGCAGGAGGATAGGAAGTGGTTACTTCACCACTTTCACTACCTTCCGCAGGACCGGATTTTGCTTTTTCAGTCATTTTTAAAATTTAAATACATCCCCACATGATTTCTCAGTCTCCTCTTTTTGCAGTCTCAACTTATGGACCATGTTTTGAAACTGATAACTGTTGTTTGTAAACTCTGATTTATTAAAATTATAAACATCCCGAACGGTTGTGAGCATATTAAAAGACTTCTGATCCACAGCTCCTTTTTTTTCATCATCCAAAGCTTCATAAACATCTTGATTCAAGAGGCTTGAAGGTTGGTAAAGATTGATTTTTTTCTCATCAACAAGACTAACAATCATATCAACGAGTTGCTGATCATCATCATCCATGCCTGTCGGATCTTCTATAGGGGTGTTGACCACCTGTTGTGATTCATCAGAAACAGGGGCGTTATCCGTCGCTGGATCGAAAAGTGGATTGTGTGTTTTTTGATTATTCATTTTGTTCTAAAGGGTTAATAGGTTGGCCATTTATCCTTATTTCAAAATGTAAGTGAGGTCCGGTAGACATACCTGTGCTACCGATTGTCCCAACTTGCCCGCCTTTTTCAACACTGTCGCCTTTTCTGACATTCAGGCTGTAAAGATGAGCATAACGACTTTCACTGCCGTCAGGATGTTTTACAAAAACCACGTTACCATAACTGCCCATCGGACCTGCAAAAGTAACCTTGCCGGCTCGCCATGAATTACAAGGAGTCCCTTGAGGAGCAGCGATATCTATTCCAGGATGCATCTTTCGAACCCCCTCAATAGGATGTGTGCGCATACCAAACTCAGAAGAGAATCTAGTCATCGCCGGAACAAGTTCACGCATGTTAACTCCTCCTTTCAGAGTAGCACTTATCTGTTCACGGGTAACCGGCCTTCGCACATGAGACGCCAAAGAAAGCCCGTTTCGATACGAATCAGCCAATTTTCGTCCTTCAGCCACATCATCACCAAGCTCTGGGACACTTTCACCTCGATATTTGAAATAAATTCTATGCAAATTATTAAAATGATTGGCATTCTGTGCCGAAGGAGCATAAATCTCCGAGAAATAAGACAGAAATTCGGCGGTATAAACCCCGTTTTTGGAAGCTTTCTTACCGGAAAGAGCTCTATAATTAACTTCATATTCCCGAATATTCCTAAGAGCAAGCTCAAGCTGTATGCCAAAACCAATAGCTCCCTCCTGCAAAACCCCGAAAAACTTACCTCCATTACCATTTTCAGTTTTCAATAAAGCCATAACAAAATAAGGATCAGTACCGTAATTAGCTGCAGCCTCAACAACCTGTTTTGCAACATCAGCAGGTTCCTCAGCGATCGATGAATATTTCTCATCGGAAAGCATCACCATAAACTCCTTGAACCTAGGATCATCTTTATTTTCATCAAATTCAGCAATCGTAGTATCAACTCTCTCCTGCATTCGCCTGATCGCACGAGAATCTTCATCAAGTTCCCTGGATACAGAAACTTTATATCCGTTCAGCACCTCAACATACCCTTCACTATCATAAAAACTCCCCTTAAGTCCTTGTCTGTGACCGGTTCTGGTATGACCACCTTTTTCTGGTGGATAAGTAATTTCAACAGCTCGAATACCAGGCTTATGCTTCAAGAGCCAACTTAAACCTATCAGCTTTTCCGCATAACCATTTCCACGAAAATTAACCTCAAAAGTCTTATCATCAATTTTTTCCGTAAAAATCTCCAAAAGCGCTCCCGGATGCCTATCCTCAAGCTTGGAAAGAGTTTCAACAGGTATAAAATCCGCAACTTGTTTCGCCTTTTCCAAATCAAATACACCACTTTCATCAAAAAACGTATCAACACTATCAACTTCCTTCATCATCCGTTCACGAAATTCAGCGGTTGCAGCAGTTGTAACATCCTCAAGATCTTCACGCCCAGCCTCGGCACGCTGACCTTCGGCAGTAGGCGCAACAGCTTCCGATGCTTCATCTTCTTCGACTGAAGCAGGAAGTAATTCCTCTTGTTTTTCCGGATCAGGAACCATGAGTTTGTTTTTTGAGTATATTTATCCTAGAATTATACCACTTTCAGAAGAAAAATTCAATATGAACAAGGCAGAAGCAAAAGAACGGATTACTTTACTGCGAGACAAGATCAACGATCTCAACTACAAGTACTTCGTCCTGGACCAATCGGAAGTAGACGAATCTGTTCGCGACGCACTCAAAAAAGAACTGATCGAATTAGAAACCCAGTTCCCAGAATTAGTAGTCCCGGAATCGCCAACCCAACGAGTTGGAAACGTACTCGACGGAAAATTCGCAAAAGTAACTCACAAATCACGAAAATGGAGCCTTCAAGACGCCTTCTCGGAAGACGATTTACTTGCATGGGCAGAGAGATTGGCAAAATTCGCACCAAACGCCCATCTCGATTTCGTAACCGAACTCAAAATCGACGGTCTCAACGTCACCTTATGGTACGAGAAGGGAAAACTCATTAAGGCAATTACCAGAGGAAATGGCCGAGAAGGAGAGGACATCACACACACAATCCGCACGATCAAGAGTGTGCCGCTTGAGCTTCGACAACCTGTTACAGTCGAAGTCTCAGGAGAGGTCTATATGTCGGAGGAAAGCTTCAAGAAGCTCGATGGATTCGCGAACCCTCGGAATGCAGCCGCAGGAACGGTCAGACAATTGGATCCAAAAATAGCGGCCGGTCGCAATCTCGACCTGTTTTTTTACGAGATTGGAGAAGGAGACGTGCAAGTTTCAACCCAGAAAGAAGTTATGGAAAAACTGCATGAACTCGGCCTCCGTACAGACACTCATTATGAACATCACCAAGACATAAAATCAGTCCTCAAATTTTGCGAAAACTGGATAGGAAAACGCGACTCCCTTGGGTACGAAATCGACGGAGTTGTAACAAAAGTCAACTCCCTCGAATCTCAAAAAGCACTCGGCTACACAGCCAAAGCACCTCGCTTCGCAATCGCATACAAATTCCCGGCCGAACAAGCAGTAACCAAAGTCCTCGACATCATCATCCAAATCGGTCGAACAGGCGCCCTCACTCCCGTTGCAGTCCTCAAACCAACACTCGTCGCGGGCTCAACAGTCTCCCGCGCAACCCTCCACAACGAAGACGAAATCGAGCGCAAAGACGTGCAAATAGGGGACACAGTCGTAATTCAAAAAGCCGGGGATATAATCCCAGAAGTCGTAAGTGCGATGACAGACTTGCGCAACGGAACCGAGAAAAAATTCAAATTCCCAAAGCGATGCCCGGTTTGCGCTTCACAAGTGATTAAACCGGAAGGGGAGGCCGTGTCGAGATGCAGCAATAAGCGATGCAGCGCAGTCCAGCGCGAATCGATCCATCATTTTGTTGGTAAACATGGTTTTGACATCGATGGCTTAGGCGAAAAAGTTGTCGATCAACTGGTTGATGTCGGTTTGATCAAAGACACCGCAGATATTTTCAAGCTTAATCGACTAGACCTTTTAAATCTGGAACTTTTCCAGGAAAAAAGAGCTGATAACCTTTTGAAAGCAATCGAAAATTCAAAAGATATCATCCTAGATCGATTCCTTTTCTCACTCGGGATCAGATACATCGGCGAACAAACCAGTCAACTGATCGGAAGATTTTTACAAAAAAAAGAAATCCCCAGCGAATTCATGAAAGCTACCGCTCGCGAAAAAGCACAAAAGTCACTATTCGGAGAAGAAGAAATGCAAGAAGATATATTCCCGATCACAGCAATTGTCTATGCGATGAAAAAAACAACTTTGGAAGAACTAACCCACGTCGAAGGAGTCGGAGAGAAGGTCGGTAAGACGTTTTATGAATGGTTCCAACAAGACGAAAATTTACAGTTTCTAAAAAGACTGTACGAAAGAGGCGTAAACGTCTTGCAAATGGAAGAAATCCAGGGGAAAGAAGGCGTTTTGGGCAAAACATTCGTCCTAACCGGCACACTCGAAGGGATGAGCCGCAATCAGGCAAAAGACATGATCAAAAAAGGCGGCGGCCACGTCTCAAGTTCAGTCAGCAAGGCAACCGATTACGTCGTGATAGGGGAGAACCCGGGCAGCAAGATTAAGAAGGCGGAGGAGCTAGAGGTGGAAGTGCTTACAGAGGAGAAGTTCTTAGGACTGATCTGATGTCCCAGGATTCAAGGTCATGAGTGTCTTCTGGTAAAACATGCCTCACTGCATGAGGGATGAGACCCTCAATAAATTCCGCATGTTCAACGCCAATATGACCATCTTCGCCTCCAAGAACAACGTGAACGGGGATACCAGCAAAGGCTTCTCCTGCTTTGCTTAATACCTCATCAAAAAGTCTCGCATTAAACAAAGCACGATGACCATCTATAAGTACTTCAGTACCTCCCTCAGGGACAGAATAAAAGTTCTTGCAACCACTAAGTACCTGCCACAAAACCGATTCCTGAGGAGCAACATGATTAGGATGTTTAGCTTGATTTCTAACATTTAACGCATATCTCGGATCCGTCATCGAGGTTAGAACAAAAGGAGCAAGAAGATGAGCTGATGACAACATTCCTTGATTGGTCCCAATAAGCCCTGCAGATCCACCGTAAGAATGTGCTGCAAGACGCAAATCAGTATGATCCCGCAAAGAACGGCGAGTCAGACCAATAATTCCACTTAGCTCACGAATGAATGATTGAATCGAGAGACGATTCCTAAATAAACCAGGATATGAGTCAACAACACAACGAAGATCTTTAGGGTCAGCAAGTCCAAGATGCCGAGCACTCAAACTTACTCCACTCGCAATTGCAACCAAAACAGCAACGTCGTTTCTTTGCTTAACTAGCTCTCGAGCTTGCGCTTCAATCATTGCCTGACGTGACTCCACCCCGGGAAGACCATGCAATCCTAATATAAGTTCTTCCAGATCATCAAAATGAGCCCCAATCAGCTTTGCATAAACATCACCCATCCTTACGAGGGATTCCGGGACATCAGGATTATGAGGTGTTAATTCTAAAAAATCAGGAGCCATACTTTAAATTAAAGGCCCCTATCCTAAGAGTTCATGAAAATTTTGTCAATAACCTGGCAGATCCGCAAATCACCGGAACAAAATCCTCAGGCCAACTCGTCGGCATAGGCTCAGCTTCATCAAACTTCATCGCCCTCGGATCATCCATTTCAACCAGCATCACCCGATCCCCATCCCGCACAAGCGCATCAATCACTGCGCGAGAGTTTTTCCCCTCCAAAAAACTCATCACAAACAGAAATTTCTTCCCCGGATATTCCCGATCCAGCTGCGTACGCAAAAACCGCGCACTCCCGACAGTATGCGCCATATCAAGAACGCATTCCCGCCCAAAAATCTCCCGCTTCTCGAAGCGCCCAGGCAAGGGAGCCGGCTCCCTCGGTAAATCATACCCAAAATGATCCAAAACACTCCCAGCATCCCGAAACAGCTTCGCATCACCCCTAAGAACTCCAAGCTTTTCACGCTCAATCTCCTCAACGGTACCCCCAAGCAAGTCAGTATGCTCCAGCTCAACATTCGTAAGAACAACAGCCGCAGGTTCACGCGCAACGTTCGTCGCATCAAGCCGCCCACCAAGACCGGCCTCAATAACAGCATAATCAACTCCTCGCTGCGCGAAATATTTAAACGCACAAACAGTAAGAAACTCGAAATAAGTCAGGCCATCCGTCGGCACTTCATTCGTAACGCGATCCAAGTCCGTATCGCTGATCTCCTCACCATCAATCCGAATCCGCTCATTCACACGATAAACATGCGGCGAATAATAAGAACCAACCCGCTTTCCGGCCTCGACCAACCCTTGCTCGATCAGGCGTACAGCCGACCCCTTACCCTTGGATCCAACGACATGGATGATCGGATACTTATCTTGCGGACTTCCGAGCGATGCAAGAACCTCCTTAACATGCTCAAGTCCGCTTGCAAAATCGGTAGCTTTGCCACTCTTTTCATATCCGCCTAGGTTGTTGAGAATTTGTTGGTAGTTCATCGCGCCCATAAGACAATAAATCACGACTTTTGTCACGAAAATCCCCGGGGATTTTCTGGCCAATTCAAGGTTTTTATTGCGTAATCGTGCTTGTACGATTGAAAAACCTAAATCGACTCCCAGTCCACCTCCTCTATAGCCTCTTCAACTATCTTGCTAGCTTTCGAATCTTCCTCCTTTTTCTCCTTATAAGCAGGCGCAATATTCACCTTGCTAAGCTCACACTCCAGCTTCACCACTTGCCCAAAAACCTTCTTAAAAGCCCTCTCCACAACATCGTGCCCTTGGACATTGTTGACCTTATCCAGATGGAAATTACTCGCAAAGCCAACAGTAATCGTAGTTCCGGAAACCTTAGCCACAACGCCTGTTTGAAAAGACCTCTTGATAGCGGGAGTAGTAATGTTTTCTAAAATTCGAGGAAAATTTTTCTTCACGCTATCGAGTGAAAGCTCGATGACAACATCAGCCTTCTCCTGCTTCGCCTCCACGATTGGCTCTTCTGACTTCTCACTCTTCACTTCCTTTTCTAACTTCTGATTTTTGACTTCTGATTTCTCTTCACTCTTCACTTCCTCTTCTGCTTTCTGATTTCTCACTTCTGACTTACATACCTGTACAACCGCCACCTCAAGCGGCAACTGCGGAATAACAGCAGTCCTCTCAGCTTCATAAGCCTCCTGAAACCGCTCCACCATCTCAAGAATTCGCGTCACCATTGCCGAATCATTTCCCTTAACAGCTTCAATCATTTTTACCCTCAAATATTCCAAAAAATCCTTAGTAAACTGGCTCATATCATACCCATCAAAATGAATCTCATTGATGGTAGCCAAAGCCTTAGAAGTTTCCTTCTTAAGAACCTGTTCAAAAAGCTGCTCAACAGCCTTGTGACCTGTGATTCCAAGACTTTTTTTCACAGCCTCATAAGTCAATTTTCCTTCAAAAGTAATCTGCTCCACAAGCCCAATCGCATCGCGAAGACCCCCATCCACATTCCTTGCAATAAGCTCTAAAGCATCAAGCTCAGCCTCAATCTTCTCGTGTTGAGCAATATAACCAAGCCGAGCAACTATCGACTTCACATCAACCCTCTTAAAATCAAACCTCTGACACCTCGAAATAATCGTCTCCGGAACCTTATGCGACTCTGTTGTAGCCAAAATAAAGAAAACATGAGACGGAGGCTCTTCAAGCGTTTTAAGAAGTGCATTAAAAGCATCCTTCGAAAGCATATGCACCTCATCAATAATATAAATCTTCGACTTCGCGTGAGTCGGAGCAAACTTAATTTTCTCCTTCAAAGCACGAATCTCATCGATCCCACGATTCGAAGCGGCATCAATCTCAATCAAGTCAATCAATTTGCCGTCAGTAGCCGCAGTGCACATATCACACTTCTCACACGGCTCTCCAGCCTCAGAAAGCTCCTCACAATTCACAGCCTTAGCAACCAGCCGAGCAGTCGTCGTCTTCCCGGTCCCTCGCGGCCCACAAAACAGATATGCATGCGAAACACTATCTTCCTTAATCGCATTCAAAAGCGTTTGCCGAATATGATCTTGCCCAACAAGATTACTGAAATTCTGGGGACGGTATTTGCGGTATAAAGCGATATCGGACATTTTCGTGTATTACAGGAACGCAATTTTACCCTTTATCAAAGCGTTTTCAAAGCCTTTTTAATATTCTCTACAAAAACCTCACGATCGAACCCAAGCGCATGCTTCCGGATATTCATAAACTTCCGATCTTTTTCATTTAAAAATATCCTCGCCAACCCATCTTCCATCGACTCCGCAGTCGGCTCATCAAAAAACTCACCAGTCACACCCTCAACCACAGTCTCAGTCGCTCCACCACGCCGAAAAGCCAAAACAGGCTTCCCACAAGCCATCGCTTCAACAGGGACGATCCCAAAATCATCCTCTCCCGGAAAAAGCAGCGCTCGACAATTTTCCATATACTCCTTAACAATCGAATCCGACTTAAAACCCAAGAAATCAATAGTCGGCCCAGCCATCTCCTCAAGCTCCCTGCGCGCGCTCCCATCACCAATAATCACAAGCCGCCGCCCAAGTCGATTAAACAACGAAATCGCAAGATCAATCCTCTTATAAGGCGTCAAAGTCGAAACAATCAAGAAATAATCCTCATGTGTATGCCGCGGACTAAACCGCCGCACATCAACAGGAGGAAAAATCACCTCAGAATCACGCCTGTAATACTTCTTGATCCGCCTTCTCACCGTATCAGAATTAGCAACATAATGGTCAACGCGATCCGAAGCCGTCCGGTCCCACATCCGCACCTTATCAACCTTCTTCGCAACCACACGCTTCATAAATTCACTCATCCTCTGCTCTTTGAGATAATTGTGCGTCCAATCCCACGCATATCGCATAGGGGAGTGGCAATAACAGAGATGCTTGGTACGCAAATTCGACACAATCCCATGCGCATAAGCGTTACTCGAACTGATAACAACGTCAAACTTCGACAAATCAAACTGCTCCACCTGTATCGGCATCAGAGGGAAAAAATACTTATGCCTCTTGCGAAGAAAACCGGGCAATTTCTGCAACCCAGACGTCCTAACTCGCTCCCTCGGAAAAGTCCCCCCAGCAACCTCCTCATCATACAACAAGGTATAGATCGGCGCTTTCGGATACATCTCCGCAAGCTCAGCCAGGACCCTCTCGGCTCCTCCCATCCGGATCAAAAAGTCATGTATGAGTGCGACGTTCAAGTGTTTGTTTTTAGTGTTCTAATAAACCTTACTATGTCCGCCAATATCAATAAAGGTAAAAATAATAATTTCTTTACCTTTAACATTAGCCTTTTGATAAATAGCACGAATATCATCTGTTACCGAAAAAGCATGTTCATTCTTGCGCTTACCTTTTAATTTATGGGTTCGTAGTGAGGGATGATGCTCGTCATCAATGAAGATAGAAAGTTTCTTAATAAAAAGCTTCTGTACTTTAAAAGTCAATTTTGAAAAAGACTTCTCAAATCGTTTTGTGCGCTGAATTATTTTCTTCATTTGCAAAGCGATTCAAAGCTTTCTAAACAAGCTTTCTTTCCTACTTTAGTTGAGACATCAAAAGATGCAGTAATTTCATCATCTGACACGAGACCAAACTTCAATTTATCATCTTTGTAAGCTGATAATGCTTGTACAATAACAAACGTCAAAGTCACACCATCTTTTTTGGCCTTCTTTTGAACCTTTTTTTTGAGCTGATCCTCGAGATGGATTGTTAAAGAAGTCATACCATAAAGTTAATAATAATTTCATACTAATATTACACTAAAGCAACAATAAGAGTCAAGTCAAAACATCCAAAACCCTCCTAGCACTCTCATCCCAATCAAACTCCGCTAACCTTTCCTTCCCCATCTTAACCATCCTTTCCCGCATAGACAAGTCCCGAACCAGCTCACCCAACCCTTGCGCGATGTCACTTTCATCCAAAGCCGCAACCGGATAACAAGCCTGTCCCCCAACTTCCCTCAAAACCGGGATGTCAGACACAAGTACCGGCACACCAGCGGAAAAAGCTTCCAAAACCGGCAGCCCAAAACCTTCATACAACGAAGGAAACACAAACATCCCCGCATTCCGGAGCAAACAAGCTTTCTCCTCCTCACTAATATAATCCGTAAAAATAATCCGATCCCGCGCATCCGTATTTCGTGCCGCATCCATAATATCAGAGACCCCATATCCTCCTTTCCCAGCCAAAACAAGTTTCCAATCACGATGCCCAAGCCCGGCAAAAGCCCTCACAAGCCGTGACAAATTTTTCTTATACTCAAGCCTACCTACAAAAAGCATATAAGGCTCGCCCTTCTCAAGCCCAAACTTCTCCAAATGCTCATCAGAACTCTCAGGCATCTCCGAAACTCCATGATGCACAACCTCAATCTTCTTCGCATCGCAACCATAGACCTCTTGCAATTCCTTGCCCGTAAAAGCACTCGGAACCAAGATCTTGCTGGCATGTTTTACCGCATATTTAGTACTCCAATTCAAATATCGCCTCTGCTTTCGCGGATAAACCTTAGGATACCTTTTAAAAGCAATATCATGCACCATAATCACACTCTTTTTGGGCCTAATCAAAGGCAAAACATGCGACGGAACAAACAGCGCATCCGGCTTCCGGCGCAACATCGCCCAGCTCAGCCCAACCAGCGTCCAAAGCCGCCGCCGCTTAATCACAACTTGATGCTCCGGCGGGAAATCCGCCAAAATCTCTCGAGTATACAGCCGAACCTCATGCTCCTCCTCAATGGCAAGCTTATAAACTCGCCGAATTATCTCATAAGAATACTTCTCGACTCCTGTCGATTGTTCATGTCCGTACCGAGATGCGTCGATTGCGATTTTCATGGCGGCCACAGTATAACAAAAAATTGACTACGAAGCGTTTTTTTGATAATATTTAAGTAGAAAAGGCTTTCGGCCCGTAGTTCATACACTACAAGTTAGCGGGAGGTCTTTTATTTTAGATTATAAAAATCTCATCCATGCCCCAAAACAACCCCCCAAACCTCCTTCGCCCCAGCCCCCCGTAAAGCACGCGCACACTCACTCAAAGTAGCCCCCGTCGTGCAAACATCATCAATTAGTATGATTTTTTTGCCCCGAACGTTCCCGCAAACACAAAAAGCCTCACTCAAATTCTCAAGCCGCCCAGCCCTCGATAGCTCCGCCTGAGCACTCGTATATTTTTCACGCTTCAATAAATCACCCCGCGCCCAATCAACCCCCCGAATCAACTCAAAAGCCTGATTGAAACCACGCCACTTCTCTCGCTTAGAATGAAGAGGTACCGGAACCAATACGAAATCCCGCATAAACTTTTTCTCCAAAAAATTCTCCAAATCCTCCCAAAAACACTCCGCAACCCCTCGCACAAACCGATACTTCATCGCCTTCACAGCCTTCTGCAAACTGCCACCCTTCTCATACCGATAAATCGCAAAAACGGAGTCCAAATGAGCCGCCGAAATCTGCCAGCCCGAGGAAGCGGAGCGATCCCCGGGCCCATACAAATAACTGTTTTGCGAAGCAAAACACCGCTCCTCAACCCTTTCAATCTGCCCAAAACACGCCTCACACAAAAAAGCCCCCTCAGCCCCACACGCAACACACTTCCGCGGGAACAAAAGCTCCAAAACCCAACCTCGAATTGCAGACAAATTTAAAACCATATAAGATACAAAAGCACACCGACCTTAAATTTTCCTTAAAAAACCGTTTTGCGAAGCAAAACACCACTCTCCAAGTCTCCCCTCTACAAGTCTACCCTCTACCTCATGGCACGCGAACATTCCTCAGGCATCATCATCTTCCGCAGAGTAAAAGACAAAAAACTTTACCTCCTCTTGCACTATCAAAAAGGCCACTGGGGCTTCTCAAAAGGCCACATCGAATTTGAGGAAACAGACGAAGATGCAGCACTCCGAGAAGTTCGTGAAGAAACATCCATTTACAACATCGACCTCGACCCAAATTTTCAAGAAGAAATAAAATACATCTTCCACCGCGACGGCACAAAAACCCTCAAAACCGTCACCTTCTTCCTCGGCGAAACCAATCAAGAAGACATAACAATCTCAAAAGAACACAGAGCCTTCAAATGGCTCCCGTTCAACATGGCTTACAAAATGCTGACCTTCGAATCGACGAAAGAGTTGCTTGATAAAGCGGAAGATTATCTGAACAGTAGTAGTGAGGAAAATCTGGAGTTCGGGGCAGGGGAGCTTTCAGATGATGAGGAAAAGTGACAACACAATGAAACTAGCAACTTGGCCAGAAAATCCCCGGGATTTTTCGTGACAAATCCGAAAAACCATGGCGTGATAGCAACTTGCATTCCTGCAAAAATCATGTATTTTTACGTCGCAGCAAATTCAGGGGCGATTAGCTCAGTTGGAGGGCCTCCAGCCCAGTGCCAAGAAGCGCGTAGCGATTCTGGCACCATGCAAAAAGCGCAAAAAGCGCTCTAGCCAACCAGAAACAAAATCGTTAGGCTAGAAACATCTTGAAAATCCGCAATACATTCCGGGGCGATTAGCTCAGTTGGTTAGAGCGCAACATTGACGTTGTTGAGGCCACTGGTTCGAATCCAGTATCGCCCACCACAGGCCCGCAGCGTAACGAAGGGCCAAGTAGCATTGAAAAAAACACCAGTGCCGTTTTGACATGTTGAGCGTTAGGAAAAACTATAGTTAAGCCAGTCAGGCCCAAGTTTGACCCTGTAACCTGATTCGTGATATACTTATAAGATTAAAAAAACTCTTATGGATCTCAAAATTTTCACAAAACAAATCAAAAGCACAGCCCTTCTAACCGAGGAAGATAAGACATATTTCTTATCAAAAGCTGCCAAATATCCACCAGAATTGCGCACAGAATTGATAAAGGAACTTGAAAAACACGAAAAAAAATTCATACACCAAGGAAAACAAAAAATAGCCCAAATAAAAGGAGAGGAACATGAAGAGACACACAAGCAAATGAAGGAAATAGAATCAGATCACCGCCGAGAAGAAGAACATGATAAAGCCCAAGCAGACGTAGACCTGGCCGAAGATTTATTAAACATGTAAAAACAAAATGACCGTAGAACAAAGAGATATCGTTGATGCAGCTAAAAAAACCGCACTTTCAATCGCAGAAGAGGCGGCAGATATTCGGGATCAGCTTTCACAAGCGGGAGGTCCGGAAACAATTTTTCAAAAGGCGCAAAAGGCAGCTGCTACCGGGATGTCAGATATAGTAGCCAAATGGTCAAAAAAAGCGGAAAAATTGAGCGCAGAATCATCTGTTGATCTGCAAGAAGCTCCGGAAGGAACACCAGAAATGCAAGAATTAATAGACCAAGCTCCAGACTTGCATGAGTATGAAGCATTGTTACTGAAGCATATGGGTGGATTATCAGCGATTTCTGCTGATGTCTTGCCGTCTTTGGTGCGTTTGCTCCCGGCATTGAAATCTGGGAACTTGGAAGCGATTGGAGATTCTCCGGATTTGCCTGTTTTGCTGGAAGCTCTCCGCGAAGGGATCATTAAAGATGAAGCGCTTCGCACAGATATGTTGAATATATTGAGTGATTGGGTTCAAAATTTTACTGTTAAAACTATAAAAAAGCACACCGGCGAAGCTATCCCACAAGAAATGTTGGATACGTTGTCACAAGATATAGATCTGCTTTTAACAAACCCGGAAAATCAAATAACACTGTTGAATGTCATTTTGGATGAAGACGTGTTACCAAAGATAATTTCTGGAGAAGATCTGGATATCAAAACAGAAGTTGAAATACTGGGTGCGCTCGGAAGAAAAGGACACGAATTACTGAATCTGAATCACCTCAAAGCAACTCTGGGTCATTTTTGGGATGGGATGACATCCGAAATAGCCACAAATCTATTGGGAGAAGGCCTCAGCAGCCTTGGACAAGAAGAGGTCGAATCAGAAAAAGACCCAACAGCAAACATCCCTGATTTCCTGGCTAACCAAGAAAATGCTGATAAAGTTGCACAATTTTTCGAAGAGAACCAAGAACAGCTTATACAAGCGGGAGCAGACTTGCCGGTTCTGTATTTAGCGGTGCGAGCAATGTTTAATGGGGATTTTGAAAACCCGGCTATCGGAGCCTTAGCGAATAATGAATCGTTAGGAGGTATGATGAGTCAGTTGAGAGAATTTATAGGGGGGGAAGAGGAAATACGAGAAGGGATTTTGGAAGAAAGTGAAAAAGGAGTTATATCATTACTCAAAGCAGTCGCTCCTGAAAGAGAAGGAAGAGATTGGGAAGCTATCGCAGGAGAAATCGAAGGCATAATGTCGGCAAATCCACAATTACAAGCGGATTATTTGGACTTTGTATTTTTGCAATTTGAAAGAGGAGCCATCGTCGAGGCAATGGAAGGTAATTTTGATCCGTTGAAGGTTGCAGGAGAGGTGCTTGATATCCCTTTTGTTCGTAGTTTGACTAACCAATTAGGAGATAAAGAAAAAACTCCAAACTTGAGAAGAGTACTTACAGAAATAGGAATCGATACAGGATTGGGTATGGCTAGGGCTAGAATGGAAGGAACTGAAAACTGGCAAGAATTAGAAGCAGAATTAGCGTTGCTGGCAGACAATCCTCAATTACAAGATGCTGTTTTTGGGCTTTTAAAACAAGAAAACGCAGCAGAATTATTGAGAAGCGTTCAGAGAATAATGGCAGGGGAGCCTTTCCAGGGGGCAAGCACACTACTACAAAACGAAAATGTCCAAGTAATATTGGGGGAACTTCGAGAATTTGTTCAAAAAACAGATGAAACAGAAAAATTATTTGTCAGCACAACGATAGATAACCTGGGAAGGGCATTGAATAAAGCATACCCTCAGGTGGAACGGGGAGCCCTTACAGAAGCTTTACAGCAAGTCGTAACAGAGGATGATGTAATGCGTGAAAACATACTACAACTGGCTCTTAACCCCGATAAAATGAGCCAAGTTTTAAACATCCTGAGCAATGTTACCCCTGAAAATTTGGGAGAGACAATAGTAGCACTAAGGGATATCCCTGAATTAAACATAGTGCTAGATAAATTAACTGATGTCTTGGGGCAAGATGAAGGACCCGGAGTAGCATTGAAAGAAAACGTGACTAGAATTGCACTGGCTTACATTGGGCAAAACATACCTCTGTTCCAGACACCTCATGGGAAAGAGTTATTCCAAGAATTCAAACCGCAAATCGAAGGATTTTTGCGTGATTCAGATGTGATAGAAAAGGTCGTTGCATTTTCAACTCACCCGGAAGGGGCCGATGTACTTTCTCTGATTATGAGTAACAAAGATAATCCTGAAAAAGCCTTGGCTACTGTAACTTCAACAACGGAGTTAAGAAATATTACCGGGGAAGTATTGAGTTTTGTCAGGACAAATACGGAAATCCAAAATGCTTGTTTAGATTATGCCTGTCATATGGATGCAAGATTAAAGCCGGTACAAGCATTTTTCCAGCGGAACCCGGAAGCTCTTCAATCTCTTATGGATTTTGCTTGTGATTTAGGGAATTTGGCAGAGCTATCCAAAGTGCTGACACCGTTTGTTGCAGGAGAGAAGGCATCTCCAAGTGAAATGTTGGCAAGTGTTAGTAAACTCGCTGCTCATCCGGGACTAGCGACATTTATAGATGAATTTACGCAAGATTTGGGGAAAAATCGAAAAGAATGGAGAAACACGATTGCTTCCGGAGTAGAGCAGGTTATGAAAAGTCTAAAAAAAGTAGTACGAGGGAAACTGCTAGACACATTTGGCGAAGCTTGTTTATCAAAAATCGACAAAGCTTTAGATAGCGTCGGAAATATCCTCGCCCATAATGAAAGAATCCAAAAAAGACTGATTGCTTTTGCATCAAACCCAGATAATTTAAGTCAATTAGCTCAAATAATGGGAGAAGTGGAAAAAGAGGATCTCAACCCCGCGAAAGTCATTGACTTAATAGGAGGTAATCAGGAATTAGTGGAAGTCATTGATACCGTAAAAACGGTGTTACTAGCAAATCCGGAAGTCCGATCAGCTATTACAGATACGGTTGTCACTTACATGGGTAATTTAGAAATCGCAACAGTGGTCGATTATTTAGATCCTTTCCCCGAGGAAAAAATGGAAGCTGTGATCGATGCATTAATGGCGAACAAAGACCTGAAATCTGTGCTGGATAGTACTTTTGGTGAAATTGCTGGTAAAGAATGGGAAAAATCAAGAAGTGAAATTTTTGAAAAAGGAACAGAAACGGCTTTGAATATTGCAAAAGCGATCATGGAAGGACGCGGAATGAAATTCGACGATGCAAAGTGGGGGACCGTCGCTAACCGATTGAGCGGATTAATAGGGGCCAATAACGAAATTCAACAATCGATCCTCCATCTTCTTACCGATTTAGAAACAGCACAAGCGTTTATGAGCTTTGGAAAAGGTGGCGATTTTTCAATTCTCAGACACCCCGACATCAAGAATATTGTGGGAGAAGTAGGAGGATTTTTTGCACAAGACGCAGAAGCATGGGACTTATTAAAAAACACCGCCTTCGATGCCGCCTTCGATCAAGCGCTACTAGAGAATCCATTCGGATTGCCGTTATCAGGGGGTGATAGAGAGGAGCTGAGAAAAGCAATTGTCGAAGATCTAACTCCGGAGGCGTTTGACATAGATAAATTCATCACCTTTTTTGAAAATAATGCAGAAATGGAAGATTCCTCGATGATAGGGAAAGCTTATAGAGGAAATAAAATCCTAAGATCTTTGGGGCTTTCGGTTAGGAAGATTCTGAGAGGGTATTTTTAGCTCGTATTTCCTCGAGTAGATACCTTGTCCTTTCTTCCTGTGCGTCTGATATTTTTGGCAAAAATCGACGAGGTATTTGGATATCGAGGAATTTCGTCACAATGCGTAGTGCAAAATGAGGGAGTAAACGCTTGTTCGGATATTGAATCCCGAGTTTTAACAGTCCTTTAAAAGCAGTTGCTATGGCTCTAAGATAAAAACCCAAACTCGGCTTTAAAGCTTTTTCTCCTTCCTGATGATCTTCCCTCAAATCTTGGATATCGTCTATCAAATTACCTGTCGGAACAAGATCTTTTAAAAAGTCAGCAAAACGACCTCTCACCTCATCTCTTACTAGTAAAAGAACCATATCTGCAGTCCTAGATCCTTCTTCTAAGGTCAAATCAATATATTCTCCAACATCGGTAGCTCTTTTTAATCTCAAATTCAGATCCAACATATCTTCTGTAATTGTCAGCAATTCTCTCAGTGTCTCGGCATCCAATAAACTGACTAAAGGTCTCAAGATATTACCTACTTCAGTTTCAGGTTGTTCGCCAGGTTTTAAAGCCTCACAAATATCCCGGGCAACTCTCTCAGGCTCACCAGATCTATCCATAGGGGTATCAAGACGATTCATCGCATCCGCCATAGCATGCAAAACCTTAATTGCTCTGTCAGAAAGCTGTATCCCAAAATCCCAGGCCATAGAATGCAAATCAATAAGTGTCATTGCATAAGGAGTAGTTGCATCACTACGTTCGATCCACGGAGCTTCTTTTGGGACCAATTCACTCATTAATATAATTTAAAGAGACAACAAAATATCACTTCTAAGCAAATATTGCTATACTTTCCTCATGTGGCACACCTACATCGTACAATGCTCCGACGGGACTCTTTACACAGGCATCACAACTGATGTTGAGAGACGCATTGAGCAGCACAACACCTCCCCACAAAGTGCCAAATACACAAGAGGAAGACGCCCTGTGAAACTAGTATTTTCACACAAAATCGGAAACAGAGCACAAGCTTTAAAAGAAGAACACCGAATCAAACAACTATCGAAGAACGAAAAAATAGAACTTATCTCGAGAAACCTTTAAACTAGCCCCATGAACAAAAAAATCCTCATCCCAATCTTGATACTAGTACTCATAGGAGTCGCGATTACAGCGACGATCATGATGCTGGATAACCAAGAAGAAAAAATCGTAGAGAACACTATCCCAACGGAAACCGAAGAAGAAATGCCCCTCTTCATGACAACCATGACTCACATGGAAGCGGGATTCAATGACGACGAAAATGAGATAATGTTTTGGAGTCATGTCGATCAGCTAACTTACGGGATGGATCTGGCAGATGAATACGATGCGATCATTACGGTCGAGACCGAAAAGCCCTTCGCAACCGCTAGTATTAAATGGGATTACAATATCATGGCTGAGGTTTTGGAAAGAGGGCATGGAGTTGGTACTCATTGCGATATTGGAGGTGTAGACCAGGGGGATATAACCGTTGAGATGTTCGCGAAAGAGTTCGAGGAAAACAAAGAATTGGTCGATATGCTGATTGGGGAAGAAAATAATCACGGTTGTAGCGGTGGAGGAGCGCCAACTGATTGGGTTTTGGCAGCCGCGTTGGCAGGTTTTGAGTATTTGCAAGGGCCTGTGGGGATGCATTTGCTCTCGATGGATTATGAGGATAGACCAGGAGAAATTTGGACGGATGAATATATAGCAGAAGAGGGATTTCATATTAATGCCCCGGAGGATTTGGAAGATCGTATTTATTTGATAAAACTAAAAGACGCAACGGATCTAGAGCATGATGAAGATGGAGTGATAGTGCTTACAAACGGCGCTTTGGCATCACTCGACGGGATAGAAGAGGGAGGAGGTTGTTACCCGGATTGCGAACTTGCAATGGCAGATGTCGATGTATTAGTGGAAATAATCAGAGAAGTTGACGGATATCGTGACAGAACTCAAGTGGCAAAATTAAATGTCTATATCCCTTCCAACATGTTTGTTGAAAAAAATGAGGTCATTCTTCGTTATTTCTTCGAAGAGATGCAAAAACTCCAAGAAGAAGGTATTATCCAATGGGCTTCACAATGGGAAGTCGTCGAAACTTATCTTGAATCTAATTAAAAACTAACAAAAAATCACCATGAAAAAATCAAAAGATGCCGCCAGGCATCAAGTACTATCAACCCGTTTTTGCAATAGCAAAAACACCATTCACTCGCTCCTCGCTCCTCGCTCCTCGGCACTAATCCTCCTTCTGATTTCTGCTTTCTGCCTTCTCACTATCACAGGCTGTTTCGGCCAAACCTCGGTGATGGATGCAGAAGATATCGTGCTCGAACAACAGGTTGATCCAAGTATGGACATCACAGAAGAGACAGACATGAGATATATCGGTATGTGGGAAAGAGCGGGCACTTGGGTAAATGGAGAAGCGATGGATACCGGTATTGCAACCTTGGTTTTGAAAGAAAACTGGTTCGATTCATACACAGCAATCTGTTCCGCAGCAGGAGGTCTTGAGGCAGAAGGAAACGCATTAACTATGAAATACGTTGCCAGCGATTGTCCTGGAGAGGTCCTGGATTCACTGGTTTATACTTATGCCATTTCCGAAGACGGAAACACAATGGATTTCAGTGTTTATTACGCGGGATCTTTGGTAGAAGAGCAGTATACAAGGGCAATTCAGGAGTAAAATATTTTACGTAAACGATTACAGAAGCGATATTTAGCCGCCCGCACAAAAACCCTAGACTCTCAACCTCTTTCATGGTATAATTTAAAAGAGAAACTAATATTGACTATAAATTATTTTTTGATAAGTTTATAAAACTTATGGACGATACAAACCCTACAGGTGGGCAAGGTCAAGATGACGGTGGTTCTTACAACCCCCCATCTTTTTTACAAGGCGATAATAAAGGAACGGCAGGTACAGGAGGGAATCCACCTCCACCTCCACCTCCGCCGCCACCGCCACCGCCAGCAGGCGGGGCACAGCCGGCAGGAGGAGGATCTGGAACAACACCTCCACCACCTCCGCCACCACCAAGGCCAGTGACACCTCCACCCCCTCCACCGCCACCACCGCCAGCAGGCGGGGCACAACCGGCGGGAGGATTCGGAGCGACAACGCCACCGCCTCCACCAAGGCCAGCGACACCGCCACCAGCAGGAGGATTTGGGGGCGCACCAATGCCGCCACCACCGCCAAGGCCAGCGACACCACCTCCAGCGGGAGGATTTGGAGCAGCACCTCCGCCACCAGCAGGAGGATTCGGAGGAGGCGCACCAATGCCACCACCGCCACCAGCACCAGGAGGCTTCGGAGGAGCACCAATGGGAGGAGGCTTCGGAGGATCTCCGATGGGAGGAGGATTCGGAGGAGCAGGAGGCTTTGGAGGACCACCAAAACCTGACCCAAAATTAGCGAACTACAAGTTTTGGGATCACATGAAAGATTTCAAAACTACTATAAAAGTTCCTGCACACAGCCTAAATTTCGACGAAGCATACTTCATTAAACTTCTAGCAGGATCAATTTCCCTTACAAAAGAAGAGAAAAAAAGAATCGTTGACTCAATCCCTAAATTACGACAAGAACAGGTCGACGAACTAATCAAAATCCTCGAAGAAGAAAAAGAAAAATTCATCGAACTTTCACCTAAACACGCAGCTCAACTTAAGAAACTTGAAGACGAGCACAAACAAGACTGGGAAGACATCGAAATGATGTACGAACAAGCAGGCAGAAAACAGGAAGAAGACGGACAGGTTGATGATATTAAGAAGCAGTTAGGGATATAGGCCATAGATCATAGGCCATAGATCATAGGCCATAGATCATAGGCCATAGATCATAGGCCATAGATCATAGTAAATGGTGTTTTTGCTGCGCAAAAACGGCTATTAATAATATTCGCACTCTACCCTCTACCCTCTACCCTCTACCCTCTACACTCTACACTCCGCCCCTTAAACCGCCCACTCTTCTTCAGCATACCCAACCTCACACTCCTGAGCTCATTTCGCAAATCTGCATCACCCTTTATCTCGACCTGTAAGTAATTATCCGTCGTCCCAAGCCATACACCACCTTTTTCCTGCTCAAATAAAACCTCCAACGTACGACCAACAAACTTCTCCTGATACTCACACCGCATCTTATCAGCAAGATCCCGAATCTCACGCGAACGAGCCACTTTAACAGGGTAGGGGACTTGCTCCTTAGCTTTCGCCGCAGGCGTTCCCTCACGTCGAGAAAACTTAAAAACATGCACTTTCGCGAAGCCAACATCCTTAAGAAATTTCATAGTCTCCTTATGCTCTTTCTCAGTCTCACCAGGAAATCCAGTAATAATATCGGTCGTGATCGCGATTTCCGGCACAACGCTACGAATTTTCTTAATCAAATCCTTAAAATCGCGCGCCTGACGCTTCCGTCCCATCCTCTTCAAAACAGAATCACATCCAGATTGCGCACAAATATGTAGATGACGACAAAAATTCGGATGATTCAAAACTTCTTCAACTTTTTTATCAAAATCAAAAGGCTCAATCGAACTAATCCTGATCCTCACCGGCAACTCATCGAGCAAAATTTTCATAATATCCCAAAAATCCAAATGATCATCGCGCCACTCACCAATATTTATACCCGTCAAAACAATCTCCTTAGCTCCAGAAACCACTATCTGCGCAGCCTCAAGAAGCAACTCGTCATAAGGCTTGCTAGCGCATTTCCCACGTGCAAAAGGAACGATGCAATAAGTACAAAAATTCTCACACCCATCCTGAATCTTAAGATTCGCACGGGTCATGAAGACTTCGTCAGCCTCGCCACGATCTCCCTTCCCAAGAAACTCCAAAACCTCAGCAGGCTCCTTCGCCACCAAATCAACTCCTTCAATCTCATACTCGGAGGCACGAGGCCCACACCCAAAAACGACAACGCATTTCTTGGGAGCTTCTGTAGGATACCTTTGCGACTGCAAATTCAAATTCTTGGCTGCAAGCGGCTCATGCTTCCTCACCGTATCTTCTTCTGATACGGCTTCGTCAGCTTTTGCCACTTTCGCCTGAGAATTTGAATTTTCGTTATCGCAAGAGGATCCCACAGAAGCTCCCACATGCGGATAAATCTCCTGCCGCGACTTGCGATCAGCAGTATGCGTAACAGTACAAGTATTCACAATCACAACCTCCGCATCATCAGCACCAGCGACAAGTGCATGCCCAGCATCAACGAGCTGATTCATAAGCTTCTCAGATTCATATCTGTTAGCGCGACACCCTAATGTTTTGACAAAAATACGCATAACGTAGTAAGTTTATTTACAGTTTACACACCTAAAACAAAAACAAAATGAAAAAAACAATCACAATCATTATGCTCCTTGCTCTCTGCTCCTTGCTGACTATCAACGGCTGCTGGCTTCAAGAAAAAGATGGGGACGCAGAATTAGAGGTAGATGAAACAACAGTAGATGAAGTCGTAGTAGAAGAAGAAGTCGCAGAAGAAGAGGAAGAAACTGTTGATGTAACCGTTGAGGAAGGTGTCGATGCTCTTACTGAAATAATAGAAAACGAAGAAGCAACAGAGGAAGATTGCGCAAGTATAGAAAACGAAGAAATAAGAGACACTTGCGAACAAAGATTCATTTATGAAACCGCTGTCGAAACAGGTGACACCTCAATGTGCGAACAACTCACAAACGAGTACGATCAAGAGAGCTGTGTTGAGGAAATTACCACCAACTAGGAATATCCATCACTTTGCTAGACCCGTAAGTAGCGCTGTAGTTAGTTGCTGCCCATGTATCAATGGTGTCTACAATATCGATAAGACTAGTATAACCGGTCTCAAGAGAGTCTACAGTACTTAAGAGGTCTGTAAAATCGAGTGCATAAGAATCGAGCGTACTTGTAAGGCCATCTATCTCTGTTTGTAACAGCTCTATTTCATCTACCAACTCAGCACTCGACTCAAAAGGAGAAACACTATATAAAGTTTCACCGGTGAAGAAGCTTTCTAATGAAGTAGAAAGATCACTCTCTACACCAGCTGTAGGCTCTCCGTCAGGGCTAAAACATAAAGAGTTTGCATAGACATTATCAACATCACTCAAAGTCACACATGAACCAGGAGCTGATTCTTGTAGAAAACTGACTAAATAGTAATTGACCAATCCATCTTCATAATCATCTGTAGTTAAAGGAGAAAATCCATCACACGACAAAGCAATATCGCCTGACTCACATGATATAGAAAGGCCCCAAATCTGATCACTCGTATACCAGTTAGCACAATCACCTTCACAGGAATCACTCACAACATAAAAAGAACCCATAGCATCACTAGTCAGATCCCCCGAAACATCCAAATCCCCAGTCACTGAAATGCTAGAAGCAGTAGGAACAAGTGCAGCAGTTTTTACACCGGTGCCTATCAATAATGATGCAGACTTAACATTGCCTTCAGCATAAACTCGCCCTTCAGCATATATCTGTCCTTCAGAGTAAATCTTGCCCTCAGTTAGGATCTGTCCTTCAGTTGGCTCGCTCGCAGTGGTGCCAATTTTCAAAGCTGTGAAATTTGGGATTACATCACTAGAGCTTGATGCAAAAGAAGATCCGGCAAAAGCCATCACAAGAAGACCTGTCACAAATGCAGTGAACAGCTTTGCGATATGAATGTGTTTTTTCATTTTTGAGTTTTGTTAAAATTAAATCGTATTATTATAACACAAAACAGCCCCGGAGCGCAAGCGTAGGGGCCTAAAGAAAACGTAGAGAACAAACAAACATTATTGCGAAAGCATTTTCTAGAGGGAGTACAAGAATAAACAAAACCTACTCTTCTCACTTTCGCACTTCTCATTCCACTTCTCATTTCTGATTTCTGCTTTCTCACTACTACATCGCAAGCCACACCACCTTCGCCGCCTCACCCCTCGTCATACTATCCCCAGGCCCAAAAGTCCCATCACCATACCCACTCACAAGCCCCTCATCATAAGCGGTCATCACGTATTTGAAGAACCAATCCATCGCCGAAACATCATCGAAGACTCCACCTTCATGAGTCCCACTCGTATCAATCCCAAAAGCTCCGACAATAATTTTTACCGCCTCAGCACGATTCACATCATTAGAAGGCCCAAAAGTCCCATCATCATACCCCCCAATAATCCCTAGTTCATAAGCTTTTTCCACATATTTCCAATGCCAATCATCATCCGTCACATCACTGAAATACCCCTGATAATCCATCCCATAAACGCTTTCCTCAAGAGCCTCAACAACAATCTTCACTAGCTCCGCCCGAGTAATGTTTTGATCAGGCCGCATCCCATCATCATAACCCTTAATAATCCCTCGACTCCTCAGCTCCTCCAGATAAGATGACGACCAATGAATCGAAGCCGTCCCAATAACCGAGCTCGTTTCGCCATCCTCGTCCTTCACCTCCAAACGGATATACATATCACCGGTCCCATCATCACTATCAAAATAATGCGTCGTACTCTCGCTATGCCGCCAGCTCGTATCATAAGTAATATCGCTTTCACCGTTATAATCAAAATCCCACCTGAACCAAAGATCATCGAAAGCCGTCTGATCATCATAAGAAGCCGACGCATCAAAAGTAAATTTGTCAGAATAAGTCCCACCACTCTCAGGATCAATCGAGAACGTCGCATGCGGCGCAGTATTCGATAAAACCGTCACAGTCTGGCTAGCCTCATCGGTCTGACTTTCAGGATCCTTAACCTGCATAATCACATCGTAAGTCCCTGAATCATCATAATAATGCTCAGTCGTCTTATCTGTAGAAAAACTTGTGTCCCAGTTCCCATCACCATCATAATCCCATCTCACCTCAAGATAAACAGACTTATATTGATCATCAAAACAAGCCCCGGCATCAAATTCAAACTCAACTCCAGGCGTAGCTTCATCATCCGCAACCTCAAAAGTCGCATAAGGCGCAGTATTTTCCACAACACGAATATCATAAGTCGTCTCCGAAACATTTCCATCCGTATCTCGGACCTCAAGCGTCACCTCATACTCTCCAGTCTCAAGATATTGGTTGTAAGCGATTTTCTCGTCATCCCAAGTCGTATCAAAATCCCCATCGCCATCATAATCCCACCTCACCTCAAGCTCACTTGAATAATCCTCCTCATCGCTTGAAGAGCTAGAATTAAACTTAAACTCAGTCGCAGTCGTCCCCACATCGCTATCCGCAAGCTGACTATCGGAAGTCACAGTAAACTTAGCCTCAGGCGCAAAACCTTCCTCCGCAATTGTAATAGTGAGAGTAGCTTCATCAGTCAATCCTTCAGTATTTTGAACCTGCAAAATCACCTCATACTCACCGGCAACATCATATTTGTGATCAGTGGTCACCTCAGTAGTCCAATCCGTATCAAAAATCCCATCCCCCTCATAATCCCACCTCAATTCATCCGCATCCCACGAATTTTCCGCAGAAAAATAAAAACGCGTATTTTCATCTCCCGAAGCAGGATAAACCTCTATCGCAGCAGAAGGATAATCCGAAGAATAAACCAAAATATACCCTCCACTCGACGCACCATCGTCCTCATACCCGCGAATCACAGTCGTCGTCTCATCCGGCGCCAAAACCTCCAAAATAGGTACATAAGTCCCATTATCTCCATAACTATGTTCGATGGCGGTCGCACTCATATAATCCGTATCCCACTCGCCATCCCCATCGAAATCCCATCTATACTCAAAATTATCGACCCCGATCGAAATACTTGTCGTCGTATCTATATCAAACTCAAAAACGGTATTAGTGTCACCGGTCTCAGGCGACACATTGAACTCGGTTTCATAACTGAGATCCTCATCGACATCAACCTCAGCCCACGCATAATCCGTATAGCCATCTTCATCCTGTATCTCGACCTTAATCTGCTTGGTGCCCTCACTTATATATTGATACTCCATAACGGCATCATCGCTCCAGTCGGTCCAATCGGTTACGCCGAGATTAAAACTCCATCTATACTCGAGAGTGCTGTTGAAACCACGGCTATCGGTGGAGGCAGACGCATCAAATGTAAAAACCGTATCAAAAGAACCCTTGGTAGGGGAGACAGTAAGAGAAGCGGTTGGGCTCAGGTCGCTGGCGAATGCTAGTGAGAAAGCAGAGAGTAAGAGCAGCAAGAGAGTTGTGCGAGTGAGATTTTTCATCTATGTTTTGTGTGAAAATTCCATAACAAATATATCACAATGAGACCAGGAATTAGAAGACCAGGTCGGGCTAGAGTGCCATGGCAGATGCTAATCATCCCTATTTCGATAGTGTTTGCTTTAATAGTAATCGTGATAGGGCTTAGGTTTGTAGATGTTGAAGAAATCACAGAAGAGACCACAGAAGAGATCACGCAAGACACAGAAACAAACGAGGTTGATGAAGATGATCAGCTTCTTGTTATTGAAGTTTACGATGCAGAAAAAGCTTACAATGGAACGACCCTGCTATATGACGGGTACGGCTCAGGAAATCGACGCATTATTGAGGTAGATATGGAAGGAAATGTAGTTTGGGAATACACGATTGACCCAAATATCGATGCAACCGGGGTTGGGGTTGATACAGAGCTGACGGAAGACGATACGATACTCTTTGTTCTATCGGAGTACGGTGTTATAGAAGTGAATAGGGAAGGGGAAATCGTGTGGGAGTATCTTGATCCGGACGTAAGTCATGATGCTGATAGATTGGAAAACGGGAATACGTTGGTTGTTTTTGGGAATAGAGATGGGGTGACAGATGCTCAGGTTAAAGAGGTGAATCCGGATGGCGAAATTGTCTGGGAATGGTATGCAAGGAGTGCCTATGGCGATTCAGAATATACAGGGATCCTATCAGGAGGTTGGACGCATACTAATGGTGCAGATAGGCTTGAGGATGGGAATACAATGATAAATCTGAGAAATTTCGACCTTACTATAATTGTCGATCCAGAAGGAAATGTTGTCGAAGAATACGATTGGAACACTTATGGGGAGGATGTAGACCCGCATGAAGCGGAAATAAATGATGATACATTGTTGGTTTGTCTTCAGGAGGACTCGGATTATGCAGCTGTAGAAATAAATATGGAAACAGGTGAAATGGTTTGGGGATATAGCGCAGATGGCATACGCAGAAGTCGTGATTGCGATAGGTTGCCGAATGGGAACACTCTGATTGTGACTGTTTTAATGGGCAAAGATAACAAGTCCACAATCATCGAAGTTACTCCTGATGGGGAAGTCGTTTGGCAAATGATTCTGGATACTCCGCTCGCCGAAGAAAATGCTCCAGGCGGAGGGCCGGGGTATTTTTATAAGGCGCAAAGACTATGATGTATACAAAACTCGCACATATTTACGACCTGATTTATCCGCAGATTTTTGATTACAAAAAACAATTACAACTTGCAGATAAAGTTCTCAAGAAATATGACTGTAAAAAAGTTCTCGAAGTAGGATGCGGCACAGGAAGATTGGCAAAGCTACTTAAAAACTACGACTACACCGGCTCAGATCTTTATTCAGAAATGCTAAAAATTGCCCGCAAAAGAAACCCGGGAGTGAAATTCTTCAAAGCCGACATGCGCGCTTTAAAAACCAAAGAAAAATACGACGCAGTAATAATCCTTGGCAGAAGCTTCACATACATGACGACGAACGAAGATGTCGAAAGGGCACTGAAATCAGCGCACAAGGTCTTGAAAAAAGGAGGGATATTGATATTCGACAATTTCGACGCAAAAGAAGGGCTGCTCAATTACGACAAGTACTTAAAAGGATCGCAAACATTCAAGGTAAAGGGGATGACTATTAAGAGAAAGTATGAGAACCCTTGGATCTTAGATGTGGGGATTACGAAATGGATGAAATTCACTTGGGACATCGACGGCAAAATCTACAAAGAAAAATCCAAATTCAGGCTGTTCTTCAAGGAGGAACTGGAATTGTTCTTGGAATGGAACGGGTTCAAAGTTGAAAAGTTCTACCCCAGGGATTTTGCTTTTGTTGCGAAGGCATGATTTCACCACAAAAACGAAAAAAGTCACGAAAATCCCCGGGGAAAAACGTGACAATATTCAAGAAACATTGTGAAATCTAATACGCTTTTGCGAAGTAGACTTTATTAGTCCCCGCACTTCCGCACAACACACACTTACACTCACATTCCTCCTCATGAATCACGCGGATGGTTGCTTTGGTTTCATTCTGGATCTGCTCCTCACACCTCTCCGACCCACACCACCCAGTCAAAATAAACCCACCCTTTTCCTCTAGCACCTTCTTAAGCTCATCATAAGTCTCAACCTCGCGAGTGTTTTCTTCCTGATAAGTCAACGCCTGCTGGTACATATTTTCCTGAATCTCCTCAAGTAGCTTAGGGATAGCTGTAAAAAGCTCAGAAAGCTCCATAGTGACCTTCTCAGACGTATCACGCCGTGCAACCACACAAGTACCATCCTCGAGGTCACGAGGCCCAATTTCAACGCGAATTGGCACACCTTTGACCTCCCACTCGGCGAATTTATAGCCGGGAGTCACAGTTTCGCGGTCATCAAGCTCACAACGGACATTTTTTAAATCAGAAATAACCTGATCACACGCCGCAAGAACTTTTTCCTTACTATCATCTTTCAAAATAGGCACAATCACAACCTGAATAGGTGCAACTCGAGGCGGCAACCGCAAGCCCTGCTCATCTCCATGCACAACAATCAACGTTCCAATAAGCCGGGTCGAAACACCCCAAGAAGTTTGCCAAACGCGCTGCAATTTCCCCTCAGCATCCTGATACTGAATATCAAAAGACTCCGAAAAAGTCGTCCCAAGATTGTGAGAAGTCCCAGCCTGAATCGCCTTCCCATCCTTCGCAAGCGCTTCCGTACACAAGGTATAGAGAGCACCAGCAAACTTCTCCTTATCACTCTTCCGACCAGTCAGCACAGGCAACGCCAAAAACTCCTTGTCAAAATCCTCATACATCTTAAGCGCACGATGCGCCTCTTCATCAGCCCCAGCCTTATCCTTATGCGCAGTATGCCCCTCCTGCCAAAGAAACTCAGTCGTCCTAAGAAAAGGCCGAGTGCGCATCTCCCAACGAACAATATTAGCCCATTGATTGATCAAGAGAGGAAGATCGCGATGACTTTGAATCCAATCAGAAAAACTATCGTACATAATTGTCTCAGAAGTAGGTCTCACAACCAACTTCTCGGTAAGCTCTTTCCCACCACCATGCGTCACAATCGCACACTCAGGAGCGAACCCCTCAACATGCTCTTTTTCTTTCTGCAAAAAACTCTCAGGAATAAAAAGCGGAAAATAAACATTCTTAACACCAGCCTCCTTAATCCGCCGATCCAATTCACCTTGAAGAAGCTCCCAAATCGCATAACCATACGGCTTAATCACCATACAGCCCTTGACCTTGGAATAATCGGCCAGCTCAGCCAGCTTAACAATGTCGAGATACCACTGAGAAAAATCTTCTGATTGAGGAGTTATTTTGGACATATCCAGGCCATTCTATATCAAAAGCATGAAATCTGAAAGAAAAATCAGTCAAAACTCGTAAACACTGACCCAGCACTCCCAATCAAATCCTTCTGAGCTAGAAACATCATAAGAAACATACAATTTCTCGTCATGCATCATCACAGAAGGCCTGCCAGCCATCATGTAGTTTTCGTCTGAATAGTTAGTGACATCGATGACCTCAACAGTCTCCCAATTTTTATCAAAAACACCAAGCTTAGTATTGCTATCCCTCCCCATGGAGCCTTGAACATTTTCCAAATAAGCTACATAAAAAAGCTCTCTCTCTTCATCATAAACAGTACCCTGTGGCCATTGAGCATTCTCATACAAAGTTTTGCTTTCCAAAAAATTCCAATCCTCATCGTACTGCATCACAATCAGATCCCCAAAATAAGCAGTAGAAGTCACAAAATGATAAACCTCATCAACAAAAACCAAAGAAGAACCATTGATATGCTCCACGTCATCCAAATCAAACTCATCAACAAGCCCAAGATCCGAATCCAAAACATGATTATGAGTCGCATAACCCACCTCAGGATCAGTTTCGGTCTGATCCACAGAAGAAAGAATACTGCTTAAAACAAATTCGCCATTCACATAAGCAATCATCTGATCGTTAGCCTGCTCGTCATCATCTAATTCAATTTCAATCTCATCAAGCTGCTCCCATGTCACAGCATCATAAACAGCAAGCTTCCAGCCTGCTGGTCCCCCCGTTAAATGATAATAAACATCATCAACCATGACTGTCGCTGCATCTCCACCACCATATATGTATTGCCCATTTTCTCCGGTATATTCCAGGTCAGTCGAGTAAATTTTATAAACATACCCTCCAGCCCCCTCCAAACCACCAGCATTCGACTCATCTAGCTCAGCCTCATCAGGATGTCCTTGATTCGATCCACCAAAAGTCACCACAAAATTATCCGTCGCCTCAACATAATTCATCCGACAAAAAGCCCCAAAATCATAGTTGTCATCAGGGACTATATTGATGGTATCAACATGGGTTAGCATGGACGGTACTTCATCCTCCTCTGCTAACAGCACATAAATAATCTCCGCAACCTCGCCTCGAGTCATCTGATGCTCCATATCATCCCCAATTGCATCTGGAACAGCATCATACTCCTCCAAAACTTCAACATAAGGCTCATACCAAACATCGCCCTCCTCAACCTCATATCCAAACCCATTCACAATAATCTTCGCAGCCTCCACAAAAATTATCGTATTTGCAGGCTGAAAAGTCCCATCTAGATAGCCTCCAATAATGCCCTCTCCATAAGCTACGCACACATATTTGGTAAACCACTCTCCATGATCAAAATCAGGAAAAACATCGTCATCCAGCTCACACGCCTCGATAGTATCCTCATCATAAACCGAATTCACAATAATCTTGGTAAGCTCAGCCCGATTCACCAACTGATCTGGTAAATAAGTCCCATCCGCATACCCACTGACAATCCCTTCCTCCTCCACATAAGAAATCGCATCATAATACTCGTGATCCTCCGAGACATCACTAAAACTTGCAAAAACCGTCCCAGCAATCGCCAAGACACACACAAGAGCAACGAGAATTTTTATTTTCATGTTTTTTTGTTAAAAACCACACATCCCAGTTATACACCAGCCAGAATCTAACAGCCATACTATAAACGTTTCGCCAGAGGCGAAACACCATTTCTTCTTAAATAGTCTAGCTCGATTTAGAAAATTATTTTGAATGATTAGATGAAGTTTCGTACAATTAGCCACTAATTAATTTTTAATAGTCAAAAGTATGGAAGCAAAAATACCTGAATTAGGACAGTTTAAGACGATAGTTGATGTCCAAGGCATAACGGCAAATGGAATAGAACAAGGGGGGAAAGCAATAATCGGGACAGACCATCCTATCCGCAAGAGAAAGGATGGCACATTATTCCCATTTAGAGGAGCAGGCGATCAAGACTCGTCGACAGACGCTAGGGTTTTGCCTAGGGAGGTGCCCACAGCATTAGATGAGGGGGTAAGACGTATAGAAGGGCGGGAAGGTATCACTGTTATAGATCAGGGGACGGAATATGAAGTCATAAGAATAAAAATGCACGCCAAAATATATTGGGTCTTAGTTGGTAAGGGAGAAGGCCAGCAATTCATTGTGGCGGATGATAAAGACGATCCAATGCATGACGATAAACAATATCTATACGGAATGGAACGGAGTCAAGGTGGCACAGTTGACTGCGCCAGCTACGAAAGACGAGCTACAGAAGTACTTGAAGGGATTAAAGGCGATATAGACAAGCTAGATCTTGCTGACTGCTTACTGCAAAGAGAAGCCCTAGAGAATGCACTCGCGGGATTTGGACATGATACCGGAACGATGACAGGTGGTTGCGAATCACTTGGCGAAGAATTCAAATATGCTAAAGAAGCAGGTGTAGTGCTAAGGATACAGCTTGATTATTCTGATTTTCGAATAATTGAATCTGAGGAAGAAAGATGGGTGAGTTCATTCGAGGCAATATTTTTGAGGCTGCTCTATAATTACATAGCAGCCAAAGTAGACGAGGGATTAAAGGGAAAATCTTTTACTGATATATTAGCCAGTCAAGAGGTTGATTTTGATTTGGGTAATGAATGGGACGACGATATCAAAATTGGTTATTATAGTAGACATGTTGTCATGCATGGAGGGAAATTACATCTGTTATCTGTTGGAATAGACACAATGGACTTTGCACCTATAATCGGTTTAAAAGCAGTTGAAGCTCCTGAATATCCAAGAGCCTCAAGCCCTTTCTATGGATATAAGTTCCCAATGATGAAATTTGAGAAAGGTGATGACGGCAAATGGGTATTAACAATTAATGTTTTGCTTGATCATAGAGTGGATGAAGATAGGAAAACAGTAATAAATCCACGAAAACAAATTGATAAGGTGTGGGCCGGGCAGTCGCTAGCTGTAAGAAGGAGCAAAGGGCTTGGACATCATCCAGAACTAGACGCTAGGGGACGATGGGCTGCATTAAAACAGAACTGTCTCCACGGCTCCTAGTCTTCAACTCTAATCTTTATATTCTCCACCACACTCGGAATAGTCGGCGCCCACACAGGCCACGATTTAATGTCGACGGTATTGATTTCATCCAGATTACGGATGTATTCCTCAGCCTCATCGATAGGTTTACCGGCAATATGATCTTTGATTTTCTTCACAAGCCGCGCACCGCTTTCCTCCTCAGGATCCAAAACATACTCCTCGACGCCTTTAATCGAAGCAGTTAGTTTGATCTTTTTCGCATCACGATCTATATCAAAAATTTCATAATAAATAGAATCCTCATCGATCGACTGGAGCTGTTTTTCAGGACTTTTCCGCAATTTCAGCTCACTGCGCAAAATATTTACAAGCTCGCTATAATTATAAGCAACTCCCGAAACAACCATCGATCCGGTAACTTCAAAACTTTCAAGCTGATCACCCTCAACATCCGGCAAACTCACATCAGGATCACCTGTATCAGAAGAAAAATCACCGGTAAGAAGCTGTAAATCTCCACCAGTCTCACTATTCAAAGCATCAACCTCAGCCTGCAAAACACTCTCAACACTCGACTCAAGATCGGAAACAACCCTCAAATAAGCCGCATCAAGATCCTCCTCAGTCACATATTTCGTGACAATGGTATCACCACCACTCATCGCACTGCTATTTTCTCCATAAAGCAAAAGCTGACTCGAATCCCGCAAACCTGGCAAAAAGAAATGAGTTCCAGCATCAATATTCCCTCGATCTCCAACAACATCTCCATCAGCATCAACCTCATCTGCAATAACATAAACATCAAGCGTCGAATGACCGGCATCTGTCGCCGCCGGAATAGTCACGAACTGTTGAGTACGAAAAACAATCCCATCGGGACTTTGCAAACGAGTAAAAGCAACCAAGCTCCACTCATAATCCGCCTCATTGATCAAAGTAATAGTCCCAACAGCATTCTCTCCACTAAAAAGCTCACCAGTCGCATCATAAGTGATCGAAACTTCGGCCACAGTATCCACATCATAAGAAGCGATCGTATGCGAAGGATGAGTGTCAAGCTCAGCAGAATTCAAATAAGCATCGGCAAGCGTAATATTCGCACTCGCCTCAAGAACATTCGACTCGGGAGTAAGATAAATCGTCGCTCCCGGCAAAGCCACATAAAAAATAATCAAAAGCATCGTCACACTGATAACCACAAGCGTTGTCAGCGCTTTGCGATTCGGTCCACCGGGCAAAGAAAACTGTTTGCGCTTTCTCATAATCTCCTTGTACTTCTTCTTCACATCCCAAAGCGACTTCCAAGAAAAATCCCGCTTACCGCTCTTGAAATTCTTCATCAAATCCAAGATCGAAACCTTCTTAGAAGGCATTCTG
Source organism: uncultured Candidatus Peribacteria bacterium (assembly GCA_964538865.1). Taxonomy (GTDB): domain Bacteria; phylum Patescibacteriota; class Gracilibacteria; order UBA1369; family UBA12470; genus CAZIHU01. Next base: position 10,146 of record CAZIHU010000008.1, on the reverse strand, counting down.
GTAGGGGAGATCTCTTCATATTCATTTGAGGCCGCACGGATAGGCTGAATCTTGAGCTCCGGATTCAAAACTTCTTTTGTGACCTTGCTGCCATCATCTATTTTGTCAAAAACTTTGATCCCTGCCTGAAGCGCCAATTTGGTCCCAACAGGGTCGGTTGTAATGATATAAACCGCCTTCTCGATATCGTGAAGTTTCCTCTGGAGAATCTTTAAATTTACAACGCTCTGAAGCAGGACAGCACGTTCCGGAACAACAAGATAAATATCTTTGAACTGAAGCTTCCTGACCCGGTCGTAAACCGAAACTATCTCTTCATCAAGTTCGACATAAATCACCTTCTTCTTGGCAACTTTCTTGATGTTGTCTTCCTCTTCGGGAAGATCCTGGTTGTCGTTTTGTTTTTTGTTCATATATTATATGAATTCCACGTCTCCCAGTTTCCACGTCTCCCAGTCTCCACGTCTCCCAGTCTCCACGTCTCCCAGTCTCCACGTCTCCCAGTTTCCACGTCTCCCAGTTTCCACGTCTCCTAGTCTAACGTCACACTTGCATTAGTCTGACAACTTTTCGAAGCAATTTGGTCAAAACTTTCTCTTCCCCAGCCAGCTCAAGCGCAAGATTAGCAAGAGCCATTGGAGTAACATCTTGAACACCTTTTAATTTTTTTGTTTCATCAATTATATTACTGACATGTTTCGGTTTTAGGAAGCTAATCTGTGGTTTTCGAGCAAAAGGCAAATTCTTGCTCCAAGCACGGCTATCGAGAACTTCCTTAATCTCAGGCAACTGCGACCCACCCCCACACAAATAAATTTGAGAAGGCAAAATATCCACACTGGTGAACTCACTAAGAGTCAAAGCCACCCCTGTTAACCAAACCTCGCAATCACTCTTCATCGCCTCTTTCACAATCTTATGAGACTGCTTCTCCAACTTGCCGTCTGAATAAGCCAATTTAATCTCCTCAGCCTCTTGGAAAGAAACATTCAAGCTCTGCGCAAGCCTCTTCGTAAAGCTCCGACCACCAAGCGTAAACATTTTAGTCCCATCAACAGCACCATCTCTCACAACCGCAACATCTGTAGTCCCACCACCAATATCAATAAAAATCGCACTGAAATTCCCCGCATCCTCATGCCCCATACACCTCGCCACCGCATACGGCTCAGCCGTAATCGCAAGCAAATCCATATCAAGCTCTGCCGCAATCGTTTGAAGCGCACCGAAGTGCACCAACGGCGCAAAAGCATTAAACACACTCATCACCACTTCCTTACCCTGGAACCCAACGGGATTCGAAACTTTATACCCATCAATTCGTACATCCACAATCGCCGCATTCACAAGTTTCACATCAATCTCATTATACCCGCTCTCATAAGCAAGCTGCGCCCGCACCTGATCAAAAGCTTTCCATTGAACCTTATGAACAATATTCTTGAGCTCCTCAATATTGATCTTAGAACTAGGATCCGACCGAGTATATTTCACAGTAGAAGTCGCACCTTTCACAAGTTCACCTGCAATACCCATAATCAGCTGCTCAGCATGAACACCAGCCTGTTTTTCAGCCTCATAAATCGCCTCCCGACAGTTGTCAATCACACCTGAAATATCTGTAACAGCCCCACTCTGCATCTCACCAAGATTCTGACGACGCTTAGCAGAGCCGAGAACAGCTCCGGTTCGCCCACGCGCATCACAAACAAGCGCCTTAACAAACTCTGTCCCTATATCGAGGGAGAGAAAATAGTGTCCTGCCTTAGCGCCGGATTTGCGTTTTTTAAAAAAGTCGAACATGGTGAATTCAATTTACTCGATGAAGGGCAGGTAAGACAAGGGGAAGTTTATGATCTATAATAGAGTCGTCATGAAAAAAGATGTAAAGAATACAACCCAAGAAGAAACAATATATTACGAAAACCAAAAAAGCTTTGGCATTTTTCGTGCTAAAGGGCTGGATTCAAAAAAAATAATAAAAACGATCAAAAAACTTAACAAAGAAAAGGAAGGTAACGTGCCGATCAACGTGGACTTCCGAAAAGATGTTTACAAATGAAGGCCAGGTAAGACAAGGGGAAGTTTAATCCTGGCCGCAAGATTGGACATGTCCTTCCATAATCAGAGACCATGTATCAGGATCATCCGGCAAGCCACAAGACGCAACTGCAAAATATCCACCATCAAGAGCTGGTACAAACCCCAAATTGCAATATCCAGGCGCAGAAGCATCAAAATCCACAGAGTCTATAAACCCATCTCCAGTTGTATCCAGGAACCTACCAGGTAATTTAACATCCACGGCAGCCTCATATAGGCAATTATAGTCAGTATCATCTGCAAATGCATATTGTGCAACGGCCAAATCTACTTGAGGATGCTCCGAAAGCAAATCCTCATTGCAATCAAGTGCATCTCCCGAACTTACAGCTTCGATAGGCCCCAAAACAGCACTGGGACACTCCTTTTCAACAGACTCCAAAAACGTTTGCAAATTAACAATCGACATCCATCTGCGCGTTTCAAGCTCGGTGTTATCTAAAATACGATCCAAAGCATGACAAGCATCATCAGTATTGCCAAAAGCCTCACCAGCCTCACGCAACTCAGTAGCTTCCTGGAGATAAGTTGTAGGCTGAACTCCGGGGTTAAAATGAAGGCATCCGGCAGAGGCAAGAGCCAAAGCAGTACTTCGCATAAGAAAAAATTACAGGAGCCCACTATAGCGCGTTTCCACCTGAAATCAAACTTTTCTTTGAAGTGCCTCGGGATGATTTAATAAATATTGGACCAAGTCTTGAAATAAACCGATAGTTGCAAAAAAAGGCCATCCCTGTGCATCAGCCATATTTACTGCGACATCAAGTACATAATCAGGGCAATCAATGCCTTCTGAACGCATCGCTTCCGCGAATTTTGCAATAAAAAACGGTCGTATAATAGCCCTGACAGGGGCTATTTGCCCAGCTTGAACTTGCTTGCCTTGATGAGCAGTTAACGGTATGTCTGCCTGTCTATTTGCATTTACAACAGATAAAAAGAGTCCTTTTGGAATTTCGATTGATGATGTGATTTTTTCCATTTTAAATAAGGGTTAAATAACAATTCCCACAACAAACGGCCTCAAGTCGATCCTGCGAGAAAGAACTTTGAGTAGCCTCTCCGCACTTATAACATTGCCTATCCCAAACCTGCCTCGGATTTCGCATTGCCATCAACCCCTTATGCCTGCAATCGAAGCATTGATCAGGTTCGCACAACCCAATTTTCCGATATAAATCATTCTCCTGAGGAGTGATTTTAAAACTCTTCCCACAGCTCGAACACTCAGGCATCCCAGGGACAATAATCGAATGGTCGTAACGATCACGCCACTTATAGCCACGACTCAAAGCCTCTTCACGACTCAAAGGAAAATAATCCTGCGCCGTTGTATCGTTATAAGCAAAAGGAGAGATTCCGATAGGGAAAAACTGATCCTTAAGCTCATCTTTGATTTTCGCCACAATTGCCTCGTACTCTTCTTCCGAATACTGCTTATTCAAAATACAATATTCATTTTTATTCAAACTCACACATCCAAAACAATTACTACTAGCTCTTGAAAACAAACAATATTCCAGAAAACTCGACTTTGGCCAAATCAAAACGGAATTCCTCACCCCGTAATTCCCGGGACACCCGACAACCTGATGACAAAGCTCCGCACTAGGTACGCCAATACTGTCACTGCAGTCCTTTGCCCCAATCCCAAGTGTGCAATTTCGGCAATCCTCAGACTCAACCAAATCAAAACAATTCTCGCAATTCTTGCAGCGAACCAAGTGATCTCCACTGCAACTTTCACAACTCTCCATCTCAGCAGCCTTATGAGGGAATCCAATCTTGAATTTAAGAAAATCCTCCCGAAACTGCCTCATATTCGAGCGGCTCCTAGCAAGCCAAGCCTTAAGTTGCACAACTTGCTCAGGGGTAGCAGGCTTATTGAAGATATGATTCTTTTTATTCCTCAAATTTACACAGCCGATACAATTTTCACAATTCCTACACGCATAACAAAAAAAAGAATTGTTAACAGAGCTGCAATTTTGAAGGAAAACACTGCCATAACTCTTTTTTGTATCAATGCACCCATAAGCAAGCTCACAGTCACTCGTAAAAATACAATCAGAACTATCATTACACCTGAAAATATAAGAAGAATAGAAGCAATCCTCATTGTAATCTGAACTCGAAACCATATAACAATTCTTATTCCACATCGCATAATTCGTATAATCGCTGTTCTCACTATCACCGATTACGAGAGAGACCAGTGGCGTACGCTTAAGAAGCTCATCAAACTGCTCAAAAAACGGCATTCCCGGATCGTAATCGATGCCATACGACAGCGGATCAAACTCATCACTCCACCAACAATCGTTACAATAAACCTTGTACTCTGAATCTTGGGAAAAAATAGAAACAACTAAATTCTTGCATTTGTCGCAAGTTCTTTTGTAGAAGGATCTCTCGTTCCGATAAGCGTATAAATTTTGCATAGCCCCATCCTACAAAACCCCATCAGCCCCCGCGACCACGGTGCACCAAAAAAAGCGCCATCCCAGCGCCTTCCAAACCTGTTAAAACTTTCCCAAACACCCGGGAATCCCTACACAGTCTGCGAATAAATAAACTCCTTATAAAACTCCGAAACAGGCTTCGAATCGATTAGCGTCGCCGAAGTTTTCCCCGCATCATCAAGCCCCCAAATATAAACAAAATTATTCCCCTCAAAAGCATTCACCCAAACCGGCCTCTTATCGTATTCAGGACGACGATATTTCGTAATCCTATCCTCCTCAAAATCATAATCCGTAATCTCCTTAGTATTCGGCCCTTCACCCGTAAGAACCAGAATACATTTTCCGCCATCCTTAATCCTGTTTTGAATGAAATTTTTCTCAATAGGAACCAAACTTTTTTTATTATTAAAAGCTTCCCAATTCCCATAAACCAAATCTGTATCAAAACTCCTCTGCGAAAGCTCAATATATTTCCGGTAAACATCTTCACCCTCATAAGTCTCGATGCCCGGAATCTTGGAATTGCCGGAAAGCTTACTCGCCCCATTCAGCATCTTGAGATCAGCGATAAGACGACTTTTACAACGCTGTTTGTTTTCCAAATTCTTGATTAAACCTGAAAGCGAAACAGGTTGCAGATTAGTTTTCCAAGAGTCCGAATCAGACTTAATCAGCTCAAGTTCTTGAAGATTTTCAAAAGCGCGATACGCACTCGATTTAGAGATGCGAGAATTTTTATAAGCATCAGAAATACTACAGCCGGAATTCTCCAGAACATACATATAAAGCTCCGCCTCATCCGGTTTCAAACCCGCACGCAACAGAAGAGAATAAAGTTTTTTATCATAATTCATCATGGAGAAGAATTTTGCAACAAAATGCGCAAAAAGTCAACCTCTACTTGTACCAATCCGACCCCGATTCAAAACTAACTTGGCTCCTCTCCTTATCCCCATGCCGCTCAAAAGCCAACTCCACCAATCGATCAATCAGCTTAGGGTAGGGGACACCTTTCTCATCCCACATTTGCGGGAACATACTTATCATCGTGAACCCCGGAATCGTATTAATTTCATTTAAATAAAACTTCCCGTCTTTCGCCAGGAACAAATCCACCCTCGCCATCCCAGCAGCATCAATAGCTTTATAAGCCTTTATCGCTAAATCACGAGCTTCCGCCTTCTGCTCATCCGTCAAATCAGCCGGAACTTGCGTAGAAGATTTTCCATCAACATATTTATCATTAAAATCATAAAACTCACCACCCACCAAAATCTCACCAATCTCTCCAATCTCAGGCTCATCGTTACCAAGAACCGCCACCTCAATCTCACGAATATCGCCGCCCTGCTCAATCACAACCTTCCGATCAAATTTCATCGCAAGATCAATCGCAGCCTTCAATCCCTCCGAATCTTTCGCCTTAGTAATCCCCACACTCGAACCCATATTCGCCGGCTTAACAAAAACAGGATACTCAAGATCACGCATCAACTCCTCGACCTCTTGCGAAGCCTCCCAATCACGCCGCATAACAGAGCTATAAGGCACCTGCGGCAACTCAGCCTGCTCCCAAACAGCTTTCGTCATCAGTTTATCCATCGCAACCGAGCTCGCCATCACGCCACATCCAACATACGGAACTCCAACTATCTCAAATAAACCTTGAATCGTCCCGTCTTCACCATAAGGCCCATGCAAAACAGGGAAAACAACATCCAAATCTCGTAGCCGCGCAACCACATCTTCTTCCTCGAGTCCGCCGGCCTCTCCACGCCTCAGCGCCTCAAGACTTTCCTCACCAAAAACCCACTTCCCATCCTTAGTAATGCCAATCAGCGTCACCTCATACTTCTCAGGATCAAGCGCCTTGATAACATTACTAGCCGAAACAAGTGAAACTTCATGCTCACCACTTCTGCCGCCGAAAATTATGCCGATTTTGGTCATGGATTTGAAGGTTAACTGTAAATGATTTGTAACACGAAATGCTTGATTTATGCAAAAAGTTAAGGTATGATTCAGGTGTATTCTCACGAAGTCGTATGGCTTAAGGTTCTGTCCTTACGCGGTACGGCTTCATTTCGTATATTCGATTAAATGTCGAATATCAGCCAGGTAATCAATTTTACCTTTTGCAGATTTTTTAAGTAACAAAGAACACAACCTACGATGAGAAGAAAGTACAGATTTCAATTTGCCGTCTTGGTAAAGATGCCGAACCAAACCTGCAAAATCGCCATCACTTGAAATAATCATCGCCTTATCAAACTTTTTATATTCAAGCATAACTTTCAAAACCAAATCAGCATCAACATTCCCTTTTACGTTTCCATATTTATCAACAACGATTTCTTTAAAACATAACAAATAACCAAATTTCCTCAGTAATTTATACAAAGATTTATATTTAGGCATATAGCCAATGAAATAAAAAACCTTCCTGACAGAATATTTCTCACGCAAATATTTGCGAAACCTCTTTAAATCCAGCTTCCAACCCAACTCTTGAATTCCCATATGCAAATTTTGGCCGTCAATAAAAGCAAAATTATTTTCTTTTTTATAAGTCATAACCTGATGCTAGCAGGTCGACCTTAAATTTTTATTAAAAAAAACACCCCCCAAGTCTCCAAGTCTAATATCTAAATCTCACTACTCCCGTAAAGCGCCTTTTCCTCAAACCCCTCTGCCCAAAACCTATCCCCGTAGCTGAAATGCCACCACTCATCAGGGAAATTATAAAACCCCTCACCGGTCAAAACCGAATGCAAAATCATGCGATTCATATGCCATTTGAACTCATCTGAACCTTCCTCGGCCTCCTCATAGTGCTTGGTATAAGACTCAACATCAAAATGATCAAACTCTGTTCCCATCGAAAGCTCCTTCCCATTGTGATCCACTAGGGTTAAATCCACAGCAGCCCCGGTATTGTGAGGAGAAGGTTTATGAAAATCAAAACTCGGACGCGCAACAAACTTCTCAACCTCCTTCTGTACCTCTTCATAAGTTAAAAGCGGCTGACGACGAATTATATTTTTATATAAACCCACATACAAAACAGTCTGCACCTGCAGCGTCCGATATCCATCCCAAATCTTGAAATTAAGCCCCTCCGGCAAACGCTCTTTCGCAACCTGCATACGCTTCAAAACACCCTCCCGAATCAAAACCTCATCACGATCAGTCAAACCTTGCTTGTGATACATCGGTTCAATTAAGAACCCAAACTCACGAGGATCAACAAGCGGCTCATCATTTAATTCAAATTCTATCATACAACAATGCGGGTTATACGTTCATTAATCCTAGTTGTAACCTCATAATTTATCGTCCCAATCCACCCTCCAAGCTGCTCAGCGCTGATAGTCTCGTCTCCTTGAGAACCCAGCAAAACAACTTCATCCTCCAAGGCAGACTCCGGTATATCTGTCACATCGACCATAATCATATTCATGCAAACCCTCCCACGCAACGGAGCCCTTTTACCATTAATAAGAACATAAGCCTGATTAGAAAGCTTTCGATCATATCCATCATAATAACCGGTGGGCAAAACCGCGATCTTAGAATCTCGCGAAACCCGAGAAGAACAGCCATACCCAACATACTCACCAACAGGAACATCCTTAATCTGTGCAATCAAAGTTTTCCAGGTCAAAACAGGCTCCAAGACTATCTCGCGATCAACTTCCCGAGCGACAGCCACACGGGTCTCATTCGAAGGCCACATCCCATAAGCAGAAATCCCGACCCTAACCATATCGAAATAAGTCTTTGGGAAAAGCATAGTAGCAGCACTATTCGCGCAATGTTTAATCTTGGGATCAAATCGAGCTGCCATCTTTTCAAACTTCTCAAGCTGTTCCATCGCAAAGCTATGATCAAGAGTATCCTCAATATTCGCAAAATGCGTTGCCACCCCCTCAAGCTGCACAAATTTTGTGTTCGCAAACAGGTTTAAAAACGCAGGCAAATCCTCTTCGCTCACGCCTTGTCGATTGTTCCCTGTCTCAAGCTTCAGATGCACCTTAACGGGCTTTCCAATCTCCTCCAGCCGCTCAAGAGTTTCCAAATTATACACAACAAGCCGCAAATCAAGATCAGAAACCCTCTCAAGCTCTTCAAGCGGAACATACCCCATAACATAAATCGGCGCCTCAATCCCCGCATCTCGTAGCGCCTCAGCCTCATACAAAGCGTTCACATCGAGCCAATCCGCACCAGCCTCAAGCATAACTCTCGCTGACTCCACAAGACCATGCCCATAAGCATTCGCCTTCACGCAACAGGTTAGCAGTACATCAGACCCAACAAGTTCACGAAACTGCTTGATATTGCTTGTTAGAGCTTCGCGCGAAATTTCTATCCAATTAGGGTGTTTCATCGAGAGCAATCATATACTCACTTGCTTTGCAATTCACGCCTTAAAGACTTGACAAAACATCCAGGATGGGTTAAAATTATATAATCTCGTAGAAAAACGAGATCAATACAAACAGAACAATAGTCAGGGGTTTACATATAAATGAGATATCTGCAGAAGTCAGTAACGAAACGAATAATAAAAAAAAATGCATTTCATAACCAAAAACAAAATGCAAAAACAAAAGATCTCACTCAAACGAATAGCGCTTGGCGTACTAGTCGGCGTTGTTGCACTTGGTAGTGTAGCAAGCGCGGGACGTGCGATGCAGGCGAACATGTTTGATGACTTAGTCGCATGGCTGACCGGTCAGAACGACTACGTTGAGTGTGACGCAGGCTACTACTGGGATGGGTACAGTTGTATGTACGACGACTATGTCGACACCTACGATCCATCACAGGATTGTACTTTGGACTGTCCATGGAATGGTAGTTATTGTGAATGTACAGTTACAACCAACTACTGTAGTGACCAAGGCGGTTCGTACTGTGATGAATACACTGAGTCGTGTAGTGGATACTGGACCTATTCTGATGACTATGGAAATAGTTGTTGTGTAGGTACTTGTGAATCGGCTACCACTACAACAGACTGTGGCGCAGGCTACTACTGGGATGGTTACAGTTGTGTAGTAGATGATGGTACCACTAACGACTGGGACCAATGTCTAGACGGTGAGTACTATGACACCGCGACAGGCCTATGTGAACCAGCTGACGACACCTTAGACTGTTCCACATATGGTACCGGTTGTTGGGAAGATTGTACCCAAGGAACGTGTTTCTGTAATTGTGATACTAGCACTGACACAACATACTGTGGTGACGGTTACATATGGGACGACACTACTCAAACATGTGAAATGGATAGTAGCTGGGTAGATTGTGGAGCAGGTTACTGGTACGACGGAACTTCTTGTGTAGTAGAAGATGGAAGTAACTGTAGTTCAATGTGTCCATGGGACGGTAATGACTGTAACTGTGGTACCGATGATGGTTGTTATGACTCTTACGGTAACTACACTTGTGGAACAACCGACGACAGTTGTTATGACTCTTACGGTAACTACACTTGTGGAACAACCGACGACAGTTGTTATGACTCTTACGGTAACTACACTTGTGGAACAACCGACGACAGTTGTTA
>CAZIHU010000007.1:0-63203 GCA_964538865.1 uncultured Candidatus Peribacteria bacterium | reverse complement strand
AACCTGTAAAAACTCACCCGGGTGGGAATTCCAATCTGTAACATTCAAACTCGACAAAGACACTCAATTCAAGCTCAAAAAGTATCAACAGAGGCTAGAAAAAGAACGTCGAGAGCCGGTCCCTCTCGGAGAAGTACTAAAAACACTCCTCAACCAACTCGAAGAACCCAAAAAGAAGACCCGAAAATCCAAAGGCACAACAGGCCGCAACGTTTCAGCCCAGAAGAAACGAGGAACCGACAATCACGGCAAATGCACATTCCCAGGCTGCAACAAGCCACACACCTGTTACCACCACCCAGATAGATATGCTGCTACTCAGAATCACAACCGAATAGTTGCTCTCTGCCACGAGCACCATCAATTAGCCCATGCCGGCCTGATCGAGAACGAACACGACCCACCTGAGAAGTGGCGTCTCCGCGAAACACCGCAGCCCAACTCCATAGATCTCAAATACCAAGAGCACATGAAGCGGGCTCAGGCACCGTGAATCGCGGCGTCATGCTTCACGTCATAGCCAACATCAAGTGAGCTCAGGCACCGTGATTCGCAGCTGCCAAAAGTGCTGATTTTGACAATCCAGAGAGCGTTAGTACGGATGATGAATAGCACTAATTTTCGAGATCTTCACCCTCCGTTCCACTACGGTTTTACCGTGTCAAAACTAAAACACAAATTTGACTATTGACAAAATTTGTTCCATAGGTTATCATACGCCCCTTCAGGATAATTGACTATATACAGAAAATGTTTTTTTATTGACAATTCTCGAAGGGGGATATAGAATCCCAACCTAATAAAGTAATTTACTAACTTATACACCATGTCCACAGGAACATTCACAAATGGAGGAGGAACCATTAGTGAGGTAAATCTTGCTGAAGTACTGGAAGAACTTTTTATGGTTCTAACAGCAAAAGAAAAGGAGGTAATGGTAAAGCGTTTTTCGCTTAATTTAAAGCCGCGACAAACTCTAGAAAGCATCGGGCAAAAGTTTTCAGTAACACGCGAAAGAGTAAGGCAAATCGAAAAAATTGCACTTACCAAGCTGAAGCGTACAGCAAAAAACACCAAGCTCAGCCTGGTAAACGAAATCGCAACAACATTGATCAGAGAAAACGGAGGCATCATGCTTCACGACAACGTTATCAGTGGAATTTTAAACCAAATCGACAAACCGGGCGAAGTCGACAAAGCTATAATCAACTTAGCTCTCTCGGTCAACGAAGATCTTTCAAGCAGCCATAAAATCAACGCATATCATGATTTCTGGTACTTAAGCACAATAAAGCTTTCCGATATTGAAACAGTCCTTACCACAGCTCAGAAAAAGCTCAAGAAGAAAGAAGACACAATCGCAGAAATGAAACTGGTTCGTGACGTACAATCGACCCTCAAAGCAGAAGGCCAAAACTACGCAGAAGACTTCATCGCCTCATGCCTAACAATCGACAAATCGGTCAAAAAGATCGATTCAGGATACGGATTGATGACTTGGAGACATGTTAATCCCAAAAGCATCCGTGATAAGGCCTACATAGTCCTCAAGAAATCCGGCCGACCTCTCCACTTCGTAGAACTTGCAAACAAAATAACAGAAGCCAAATTCGATAAAAAGGTAGTAACCGTCCAAGCGGTTCATAACGAGCTCATCAGATGCGATAAGTTCGTTCTTGTTGGACGTGGCCTCTACGCTCTTCACGAATGGGGATACAGCGAAGGTACAGTTGCCGATGTGATCAAGCAATTACTTGCGAAGAACAAAAAAATGACCAAAAAAGAGATCATCAAAGGAGTTATGAAGCAAAGACAAGTTAAGAAAGGCACAATTTCCCTAAACCTTCAAAAAAGAGATTGTTTCGAAAGAGTCGGACGTGCGACTTACGCATTAGTAAAATAAGAGAGTTAGATACTTGGCACATGCGGTACTTGTAGTGTATTTTGATCACGAAAATTTTTAACCAAAATAAATATGACTGACGACTGCATTTTCTGCAAAATCATCGCAGGCGAAATCCCCTCAGACAAGGTCCACGACGACGACCTTTGCATAGCTTTTAAAGATATAAACCCAAAAGCCCCAATCCACCTACTAATCGTCCCAAAAGAGCACATCCCAATGGTCTCAGACTTAGAAGAAGGTAAACACGATCATCTAATGGGCCACATGGTTTCTGTCGCCAACAAACTAGCAAAACAAGAAGGCGCAGAAGGCTACCGCCTCCAACTCAATGTAGGGGAGAAAGGCGGACAAGAAGTCATGCATGTGCATATGCATGTCATGGGATGGTAGCGAATCCCTATCTGGGATGGAAGTAAATATTTGCAATATGGTATCACAACCAAGAAACCAACCAGTCACAGCATTAGCCCAAATAACGACAGGGCTAGCAGCAGTTGAACCAGGAAATGCAAATCCAGAACAGATCACCGCGATGGTTCAATCAGTTTTCGAAAGGATCCCTAATGAATTGAAAGAGGAAGCTTTACGAGTTATAGCTGAAAGACTTGCAGGATTTAGAGCCAAGCGACATGAATACGGAAAGGCCGCAAGAGAGGGCAAACTCCCACGGCATATAGATCTTTTTGGAGATGAAGTAGAAAATCAAACAGCAGGCTTTCTACTTGTAATCAAAACCCTCCTAGAACTAGAAGGAAAAGAGCCAGGGGCAGATGAGCAATTACAGTTAGCAGTCTACATGAGAGTCCTTTTATCAAGCAGACGGGCTATGGCAACATTAAGAAGATGCTAGATCCATCCCCACATCCACAACCCCGGCCTCCTGCGTAAGCCCTCCCATCGAGATGAAGTCAGGCCTCAATTTCGCATATCGCACCAAATTCGCCGCAGTAATTCCACCAGATAGCTCAACATAATGCCCAGCACCACGAATTATCTTAATCGCGGCAGGAATTTTCGCAGTGTCGAAGTTATCAAGCATAAAAATCACCGGTGTCTTACCAACTTTCAACTCACCTAGAACTTTACCAAGCTCGGCAAGACTCCCTATCTCAATATCTATAAACTTCGCACCCCTAACTCGAGAAAAATCCAGTTTCGCCCCAGCCTTCAGATGGTTGTCTTTCAAAAGAACCGCATCCCACAGGCCCAGTCTGTGACTAGCTCCGCCACCAACCACGCAAGCCCATTTGTCCAGAGGGCCCCAATAAGTTTTCCGCGTGCAAGCTAGCTTAGCGCCATACCTCTTCACCTTTTTCGCCAAAGCATCCGTATGAGTCGCAATCCCACTCATCCTTTGCAAAATATTCAAAATCAACCTCTCAACTCGCATCAAAACCTCATATTTCCCCGAAACAACACCAATAATCTGACCTTTCCGCACCTTAGAACCATCCTTCACATTGAATTTCACTTGAGCCCCCTTAAACCGCAAATGCCGCTCAAAAAGCCAGCTAACCTCGTCAATCCCGGCAAGAATTCCGGGGGATTTCGCAACGATCCGTGCCTTCTTAACCCCTTTAACTCCAGTCAGCTCAGTCGTAACATCTTTTTTCCCCGCCAAATCACTCAGAAACCATAAATCCGCAAGCCCACGCAAGTATCGGCTATACCAAGAATTATCAGTCGAGAGATGCGGATTGTTTATAAAGTTTTTAATCATTTCTTCCCGCGTTAAGCATCTTTTTTATAGATTTTAAAGCACCAACAGCAACCTCCTCATCAACCGTAACCTCATTTTTCTCATCCCGCAAGCACTCATAAACCTTTTCCAAATTAATCTTCTTCTGCTGAATACAAACGCCACCAACAGGAACAAAACCCTTATTCGGCGCATTACGCTTCAGAACCTCAATCATTCCTTCCTCAGTCCCAATAATGAAGTCCTCACAATCCGACTCGACAGCATGCTTTACCATTCCAGCAGTACTAAAAACATGATCCGCCAACTTCAAAGTCTCGGCAGGGCACTCAGGATGCAGAAGAACCTCCGCACCAGGATATTTCTTTTTAGCCGCCTGCACAGTTTCCGGCAAAATCTTACTATGAACATAACAAAATCCCTCAGGTGCAATAATCTCCTTGTCAGTATTTGCCGCAACATAACCAGCCAAATGCTGATCCGGCACAATAATAACCTTATCCTGAGGCAGGGAATTGGTAATCGCCACCGCATTCGCCGAAGTACAACAAACATCACACTCCGCCTTCACATCAGCAGTCGTATTCACATAGCAAACAGTAGCAGCATCAGGATGCTCAGCCTTGAGTCGCCTCACAGCCGCCACGTCAACCATCGCCGCCATCGGACAAATCGCTGCCAAACTAGGAAGCAAAACCTTCTTCTCAGGTGTCAGAATCTTAGAAGTCTCAGCCATAAAACTCACCCCACAAAAAACAATAATCGAGGCATCCGTCTCAAGCCCACGCTGCGCAAGATTGAATGAATCCCCGGTAAAATCAGCAACATCCAGCACATCTGGGACTTGATAATTATGCGCCAGAATGATGGCGTTTTTTTCTTGCTTGAGTTTTGCGATTTCGGCTTTTAGATCCATGGTGTAGTACTTAATGCGAACGGAAGTATACAACAAGTTAGAGTATAGCAAAACACCACCTCCACATTCTAAATCCGAGATTCGAATTTTGAATTTCGGATTTCGACATTCCAAATTCGACATTCGGGATTCGACATTCGACATCCCAAATTCGACATTCGGGATTCCGCGCTACAACCTACGGCTTACGAACTACGACCTACTTATTATAAACATACTTCATCCAAAGACTCTTCAGGCTGTCCAGGGTAGCCTTCACCAGCTCAGAAAGCATAAATCTGATTTCACGAACCTTAGCGAGAGCTTCATTTAAATTAAAGAAATCTCCACGACGTGCATATTTATTAGCATCACGAATAAGCTTAGTCTCCTCTTTTATAAGTGCACTTCGAACCTGTTGCTTCATCACTCGACGAGAGGGGAGCTTGATCTCTTTCAAATCACTGGAAATCTTGGTAGCGTCGTCGTCATCGTCACCTTGAACGCCTCCACCTGCAGAATCCGACTTCTGTTCTGACGCCTTCTCGCCAGCCTCACCAGGAAGTTTATCTACAAATTCAGAAGTCTCACTAGAATCAACAACCGTTGAATCAGCAGCCTCAGAATCAGCAGTGACTTCCTCCTTAGCTTCAGACTTAGTTTCCGGTTTTTTTGGTTTTGTGTCTGCCATCCTTAACATTATACACCATGAAGCTATACGACGACAAGCTTAATGTGTCAAATTTACCTTGTTACAGTTTTCTGATATAAATTTTCCGTACTCCACATTCCAAATTCGAAATCCCAAATTCCAAAATGGACAAAACTTACACCGCAAAAAAACACGAAGACAAGATTTACAAAAAGTGGGAAGACGCAGGAGCTTTCAAGCCCAGCGACAGCAAAAAGAAAGCCTACACAATCTCAATGCCGCCTCCGAACGCAACAGGAACTCTGCACCTCGGCCACGCAATAATGCTCGCGATCGAAGACATCTTCATCAGATTTAAGAGAATGCAAGGCCATCCAACCCTTTGGCTTCCGGGAACAGACCACGCCGCGATCGCAACCCAAAACAAGGTAGAGAAACTTCTCGCCGAAAAAGGCAAAGACCGCCACAAGTTAGGCCGCGAAAAATTCCTCGAAGAAGTCCGCAAGTTTGTCGCCGAATCACAATCAACAATCCGCAACCAAATCCGCAAAATGGGCTCAAGTTGCGACTGGAGCCGCGAAAGATACACCCTCGACGACGGCCTCTCCCGTGCAGTCCTCGAAACATTCGTCCGCATGTATGAAGACGGACTTATTTACCGAGGAAACAGACTTGTAAACTGGTGCCCACGCTGCGAATCAACCCTCGCAGACGACGAAGTTGACCACAAAGACATCGATGGACATTTTTACCACATAAAATACCCCCTCAAGGACGAAGACGGCCACCTCGAAATCGCAACAACCCGCCCAGAAACAATGCTCGCCGACACAGCAATCGCAGTTAACCCAAAAGACAAACGCTACAAAAAACTCATCGGCAAAACAGCAATCCTCCCACTCATCGGTCGCGAACTTCCAATAATAGCCGACCCATACGTCGACATGGAGCTCGGAACAGGCGCTCTCAAGATAACTCCCGCACACGATCCGAACGATTTCGACCTCGGCCAAAAACACAACCTCGAAACAATCAACATATTAGACGAAAACGGCACCCTCAACGATCAAGCAGGCAAGCCATACACAGGCCTCGATCGCTTCAAAGCCCGCAAAAAAGTCGTCGCCGACCTCGAGAACCAAGACGCACTCATCAAAGTAGAAGACCATGCACACAGCGTCGGCCACTGCTACAGATGCGGCACGATCATCGAGCCTTTCGTATCGCTCCAATGGTTCATCGACGTCAACAAGCCAACTCCAGACGGCAAAACCCTCAAAGAAAAATCCATAGAAGCTGTTCGCAGCGGCGATATCAAAATTCTCCCCAACAGATTCAACAAAACCTATTATCATTGGATGGAAAACCTCCGAGACTGGTGTATTTCAAGACAGATTTGGTGGGGACACAGAATACCAGTCTATTATTGCCGAGAATGCGATGAAATCATCGTGAGCGTCGAGCCACCAACCGCATGCTCAAAATGCAAAAGCAAGAAGCTCAAACAAGACGAAGACACCCTCGACACCTGGTTTTCATCGGGGCTGTGGACGTTCTCGACACTTGGTTGGCCGGAGAAGACCGAAGACATGAAGCGCTTCCATCCGACCAGCTTGATGGAGACAGGTTATGACATACTTTTCTTCTGGGTTGCGCGGATGATTTTGATGACGACATATGCGACTGGGGAGATCCCGTTCGAGACGGTTTATCTTCATGGGATGATCCGAACCAAGACGGGTGAGAAGATGAGTAAGTCGAAGCCTGAGACATGCATTGATCCTCTTGATATGATTGAAAAATACGGTGCCGATGCCCTTCGTTTGAGCCTGATTGTTGGGTCGAGTCCGGGCAATGATATTAGGCTTTATGAGGAAAAAATTGCTGGTTATCGAAATTTTGTTAATAAAATTTGGAATAGTGCGAGGTATGTTCTTATGAATCTTGAGGATGGTGAGAAAGATCTTTCGAAGGCTGATAAATGGATTTTGACCAGGTTGAATGAGACGGTTGAAAGCGTTACCGGGAAACTTGAAAAACACGCGATTTCCGATGCCGGTATGGAAATTTATGACTTTTTCTGGGGTGAGTTTTGTGATTGGTATTTGGAAATGAGCAAGGTTCATAAAAACCCTCAAGTACTGATGCAAGTTTTGAAACAAACTCTAATCCTTCTGCATCCATTTGTTCCTTTTGTAACAGAGGTGCTTTGGGAAAATTTAAATCAAGGACCCTCTGAAAAATGTGGTTTCGGGACGAAATTTACTCCAATTTGTGCGAAGGAGGCAAAGCGCGAGGAAGGCGTATCAGGTAACGATACGTCGACGAGCGATGAGCCTCCTGCAGCCAAATTGGATAAATTACAGTCGGAAGCACATTTTTCAGAGGGTCCTCAAGAGGAGCTACTCATCAATGCAGATTGGCCGGAGCCCGGCGAAAGTTTTCCTCAAGAAAAAGAAGAGATCGAAGTCATCAAAGAAATCATCTCACAAATCAGATCACTGAGAGCCGAGAGCAACGTCGATGCAACCAAGAAAATCGAAGCGATATTGTACGCAGGCCGCCATGAAGATTTGGTCAAAGAAAAACAAGAAATCATCAAGAGACTCGCAAACCTCGGCAAGCTCGAAGTGAAGAAATCAGGACCAAAAGTTGAAAGCTCACTCGCCGCAGTCGCAAAAGAGGTCGAAATATTCCTGCCACTCGGAGGAATGGTAGATTTAAAAAAAGAAAAAGCAAGACTCGAAAAAGAAATCGACAACCTCAGAAAATTCGCAGATTCCATCGAGAAAAAGCTCGGGAACAAAGGATTTACAGCAAACGCACCAAAAGAAGTGATCGACAAGGAGAAGGCAAAACAAAAAGAAGCGCTCGAAAAACTCAAGAAACTCGAGAAACAACAGAAGGCAATCACTTAGACAGGTTCAAAAGCGTGAATTGCGAAATTTACGAAAAACAAGCTCGAAGAGTAGCTCGTTAATTTCGCAATTCACGCATTGAATAGCATGCAGAAATGTGGTATAATTTCTTGATATAAAAGAAATAAAACATGCATGCATAAAAGATTCCTGAAGCTCATATCAGCGGTAACTGTAGCGTGGCTGGCCGTCACGGTAATGTTGCCTATGTATTTTTTGGGAAATATCCCGATTGCAAAAGCAGCAACAATAACGGTAGACAATGTTGGGGACGCAATAGACGCAGGTGCTTGTGGAACAGTAGTTGTGGGGGATTTGCCGGGGGTAGACGGGAACTTGACTTTGAGAGAAGCTATCTGTGCTTCAAATAATACGGCGGGGACAGATACGATACAATTTGATGCATCGATAAGCGGAGGGACAATTACTCCATTAACGGAACTACCGGCTGTAGGAGATACGGCTGTTATTGAAGGAGGAGGAGATACAAATATAGATGGGGATGCGACGATTGAAAACGGATTAACAATATCCGCCGATGGATGTACGATAACGGGCTTATCAATCTTTGGATTTACAGGACAGCAAGTAACGATAAGCGGGAACAGTAATGCAATAGGTACGTCAGGAGCAGGAAATAGGATGTATATTTATGAACCGGCAACAGCTCTGATTTTTGTCACAGGGAGTGGAAACGATTTTAAAAATGTTTATGTCGGGATGTCGCCAGGGATGGTGGCAGATGGAGGGACAACAGGTGTCGATGTCAGGGGTGCTAATAACGCACTTGGCGGGGTAAACGTCGGGGAAGAAATATTAATAGTAGATAATTCGAGCGCAAATGTAGGGTTTGGTAGTGGAGCTGACGGTTCCGGGGTAAGAAATGCTCTTATAGGGGTGAATTCTGGAGGGACTGACAGTGCAGGTGTAAATGCAATCGGCATCGATATTAATGGCGCAAATAACATCACGATAGGGAATACATCATCAGCAGCAAATGTAATCGGTGGCAATTCGAATCAGGCAATAAACATCCAGGATGCGAATACAGTAACCATCATAAATTCAAATATAGGCACAAACTTCCAGGGCCTTACACCAATTGCGAATGGTGCAGGCATACAAATAGGCAATAGTGCTAGCAGCATCGTAATCGGTGGTTCAGGTACTGATGAAGAAAACACAATATCAGGGAATACAGGCCATGGCATTGACATAAATAGCGGAAGTACAATCACCATAAAAGGGAATTATATAGGCACTAATTCGGGGGGAACGGGTGCAGTGGCAAATGGCGGCGATGGAATAAATATAGTTGCTGGTCCTACAAGTGTCACCATAGGAGGAACCAGCGCAGGAGATGGTAATGTGATTTCAGGAAACGGGAATGACGGAATAGAAACAGCGGTAGGAGCGACTATACAAGGCAATAAAATAGGGACAGATGTGAACGGTAGTTCAGCGATTGCAAACGGGCAACATGGGATATTGATATCATCTAACTCAACCGGTACAGTCACAATAGGTCAAAGTAGTGCCACCGGTAGAAATATAATTTCAGGAAATACGAATGACGGGGTTCAAGTTGCAAATACGTCAAGTGCAACCGTAACAATCTCAGGCAACTACATCGGAACAGATATAGATGGACTAGCAGATTTAGGGAATGGAGATGATGGTATCGAGTTCTTGAGTGGGGGGACACTGACTGTTGGTGATTCTAGTTCAGCATCAGTAACCAATGTGATTTCAGGGAACGACAATGCTGGTATAGATATTTCAAAAACCTGCAGTGTTTATAGTTCATTCATTGGGACAAATGCAGGTGGTACTGGAGCAATAGCAAATACCTCAAACGGGATTACATTAAGAACAGGTGCCAATGGTTCAACAATAGGAAACGACAGCCTTACCGCTGGGTTCAACCTGATTTCAGGGAACAGCGCCAGGGGGATAAATGCGGGAACTGACGTTGCCAATATAACAATATCTGGAAACTATATTGGTACAAACGGCTCAGGGGATTCCGCAATCGCAAACGGAAACAATGGAATACGTTTTAATGGTGCTGGAGGCAACAATGTCGTAGGAGATTCAAGTAGTACAAGCATCACCAACGTAATATCAGGGAATACTAACGCAGGACTGAAAATAGTCGATACAGAAGATGTTGATGTTTACTCAACGATAATGGGTTTGAACTATGCGGGAACAGGGGCAGTGGCTAACGGCACTTTTGGTGTCAATATAATTGATTCGGGATTCCAATTAGGAAATAATAGCCTTACAACAGGCTTCAATGTGATCTCAGGGAACTCGGGGTCAGGAGTGGTTGTCGCAGGGAACAGCGCAAGCGGAACAATCAGCGGAAATATAATCGGCTTAGATAAAAACGGAGTAACCGCAATTGCAAACCTTTGGTCAGGCATATGGATAGACGATGCACAAAATAGCGGGGTCATAGTAGGAAGTGGATCATCATTGGCAGCAACCAATGTGATTTCAGGAAACGGGACTTATGGTATCCGGATTGATGACGTAACAGGCACTGAGATTTATTCTTCATTAGTAGGAGTTGATAAGAATCAAAGCTCAGCAACTGGTGTTGGCAACACAAACGACGGCATCAGTTTGTCCAGTGCAGGAGCAACGGTTATAGGCAATACAACAGCAACAGGGTGGAATGTCATTGGAAATAACTCGCAAGGGATTGGCTTGGGTGGTAATGACTGCATAATAAAAGGTAATTACATAGGAACAGAAAGTACATCTACTCATGATTTAGGCAACTCAAGTAACGGAATTTTTGTAGGCGGAAGTGTGACAGGCGTAATAATTGGTGGCACGGATGCAGGGGAAGGAAATGTGATTACAGGCAATGTGGGCCTTGGGATTAATAATGCATCCGACGCGGGCGCTGTTCAACTCGTTCGAGGGAATTCAGTCTATAGCAACGACGGTCTCGAATTTGGGATTTCAACTCCGGGATCTTGGGTGATTTCAGGAGCATCAATCACTACATATACAGACAATACAATAATCGGAACACTAGCTGGATTCGCGGATGGTACGGTAATTGATGTCTATAGTGGCACAGACGGAACAAGCCCAGAAATGAGAACGTACGAAGGCAACACAACCCTTACCGACGAAGCTTTCGAGCTACATGCCGATTTCGATGCGGTCGCAGGTCAGTATTTTTACATAACAGCTAATGACACAACCAATAAATATTCATCTGTGCCAAGCTTGCCATCTTCAGCAATTACAGCAGACACAACAGCTCCTGCCGATATAACAATCACAAGCGCAACAACCCCAACAAGCACAGCCGCATACACATTCGAAGGGACAAAAGAAGCTTATGCGAGCGTTGTATATGGTAACCTTGAATGGGCATCTGAAACAGTAGATACAACTTGGACAAAAGCAGTAACACTCACAGAAGGGGTAAATACATACGATCTCGTCTCATACGATTACAGTAGCAACAAATCGGGGACAGGCACATTTTCAATTACACTCGATACCATTGCTCCAACTGCCACACCGACACTTAGTTACGACTCTCCTGCCACCGCTTCCACAGCATCGATATCGATAAGTGGAGGTGAGGCAAATGCATCAATATATGCAAACGGCGTCGACACATCGGCAGATACAGACGCGAACGGAAATGGCACAATAAGTGTTGGTGTCGCGTCAAACGCGACCAATACTTTCAGCATAACGATCGTTGATGCCGCCGGAAATTCATCCCCAGCAGCATCAGCCAGCATCGTAGGCACAACGACCGGTGGTGGAGGCGGAGGCGGGTCATCGTCAACTTCAACAAGCACAAGCGACACGTCATCAGACACATCAAGCGACGAAACGGTAGAAGAAACAACAGAATCAAGCTCGGATGAATTGGCCGGAGAAGGGGAAACCGGAGAGGAAAATTACGACCTTGATATAGACGTCGAAGAAGAAGACACAATCTGGCTCCCAACAGGTACAGAAATAACGGTCACTGAGGAAGAAGAAATCACAGAAACCGTCACCATACAGCCCGTTTATGAAACAGAAGCCATAGTCGAAACCCCAATCGAAGTCGTCGAAGAAGAAATCCCGGAAACTGTCACGGTAGAGGAAGAAGGCATAACAACAATCATAACTAACGGCACCACCGAAGAAATCAACGAAGAAGAAGGGGTTGTAACCATCACGATGACAGACGAGGAAACCGGAGAAGAAAAAATCGTAGAAATCGAAATAGTGGAAGAAATCGAACCCCTGCCGAAACCAGCAATAGTCACATTTACATTAGAAGACATAACCCCAGAAGAAAAAGAAGAGATCATCGAAGAATACATCGAAGTAGTAGAGGAAATCATAGAAGCCGCCCCAGTAGAAATAAAAACCGACATCGTAAAAGTAATCGAAGAAGTAACTCAAGATGACGACGATGATGGCATGGCAGACTGGTGGGAAGAAAAATACCTAGATACAGACGCAGAT
The DNA here is from genome assembly GCA_964538865.1 of uncultured Candidatus Peribacteria bacterium. Taxonomy (GTDB): domain Bacteria; phylum Patescibacteriota; class Gracilibacteria; order UBA1369; family UBA12470; genus CAZIHU01. The sequence continues at coordinate 50,633 of CAZIHU010000007.1, read as the reverse complement.
CAAGATGACGATATCGACGGCGACGGATTAACCAACGCAGAAGAGCAAGCCGCAGGTACAGATCCGACAAGCGCAGACTCAGACGGCGACGGTATTACAGATGCAACAGAAGAAGCTATAGGATCCGACCCAAACTCATGGGACTCAGATGGTGATGGTAAAGCTGATGGAGAAGAACTCCTCGATGAAGAAAGCTCAATTACACAAGCAGAAGAGGTCGTAATAGACACAACTAAATTAGAAAAAGCAGTCGAATACACAGATAGCGATGGCGATGGAATAAGTGACCTTAAAGAAATGGAGCTTGGTACAGACCCTAATGATGCCGATAGTGATAACGACGGATTAACAGACGGGGACGAGGTGTTAAATAAAGACACCAACCCTAACGAAGTAACCCAGATTAACCTCGAAGAAACGACGCCAAAAATAACAAACATGAAAAACATAGTGATAGGCGCTTCAAACGCGACTCTAAAAGGATATTCAAAACCGAATAGAACCCTACTTATCAACATAGTGAATGAAGAAGGCGAACCAGTGCAAATTCTAGAAAGTGAATCTGATGATAGCGGTAGCTTTGCCGTAGTGGCAGACCTTGGAGATGGGCAGTACAGCATGTTGGTTATGGAGGTTACAGACGGTGAAGCAAGTGATATGTCGACATCAGTCCCGATTACTGTAGACAGCGGCGTAGATGCACCGGAAATGGAGGTAACAGAAAGAACCGATGAAAGCACAGACCTAATACAAGCAAAAGCATCCCCAGGATCGAACATATATCTGACTTACAAGAGTATGATCTTTTCGTCGGTGATTGTTGCTGATACGGAGGATGGGACATTTACAGCGGACGTGCCGGAAGAGCTATACGAAGAGGCTGGTGAGCACGTTGTGTATTTTTATCCGGAGGACAATGGAATAACAGGTGAGACGATGCAGGTTAATTTCATGGTTGAGGAAGAGGGATTGGCAAGTGTGTCGGAAGTAACAGGTAGTGGCGCATCCGAGGACAAGTTCCCTTATCTGTCTCTGATTTTGATAGCAATATTAGCGATGGGTGGAGCTTATGTGATTTATAAAAAAGCTCATCGGAAGCATTTAGAAGAAAAAACACTAATCGATAAACTTGATAATGGATAAAGAAATAAAAGAATTTGTGAAGAGGGGACTCGAAACTGTCGAGAAATTATTGAAAGCAGAGAATTATCTTGATACTGCAAAAGCTTGTCAGGAAATTTTGCAAGTTGATCCAGGAAATAGGAGGGCTCGCAAGATGTTGGAGAAAGCTCAAAGCTTTATAAACCAAGAAAAAGACAAGTTACTCAAAAAGAATTTACCTTCATTAAAACAGCTTTATAAAGAAGGGAAATACGCAGAAGCGGTCGAAATGGGGGAGAAACTCCACATCACAAACGCAATTACCGCAAAAGCCCAGAAAAAGCTTTTAAAAAAACAACAAAACGAACTCAAGGCATATCTCAAAAAAGGTTTCAAAACCCACAAAAAACTGGGCCGCGAAAAGAAATGGCTCGAAGCAATCGAGATTTTGAAAGAAATGCTACAAGTCAGCCCCCGAAACGAAGAAATCAAATCGCTCCTCAAACGAGACAAAATCAAATATATCGACCAACAACTCCACTCAGATGTCAGAGACCAATTGATCGAGAGCAAGGAATACGAAAAACTTTACAAATTTTACCAAAAACTCTACTTCCTCTTCCCGCAGCACAAGAAACTCCTGAGCGAAATCAAAAACGCAGAAAAACTGATCCTCCGCCGTCGTCGTACAGAAAACAAAGCATTCATCATAGAAAGCGTCAAAAAAGCAAAAGAATTATTCGCCAAGGGCGACTTCGAAGCCGCAATCCAAGTCGCAAAAGAAATCCTCAAGCTGACAGACGGAGAACAAGGAATGAAACTGTACAAGAAATCAGCGGTAGCCAACGAACGCGACACCGAGAAGAAATTAAGCACGAAGCTTACAGACGCGGTAGCCAAATTGCACGAAGAATTCAAAGCGAATCCGAAAGGATTTGTAAAGGTGTAAATTCGAATGCTGAATGTCGAATTTCGGATTTCGAACCACTGCAAGCTGCTAGTTGCAAGTTGCAAGCTACCTCACAATCATCTCGTCTCGTTTCGGCCCAACCCCAATAAATGTCACAGGAACCCCCATAAGCTCCTCAAGTCTCTTAACATAAGCCCGAGCCGCCTCAGGTAACTCCTCAAACTTACGAACACCCGTGATATCTTCGGTCCATCCCGGCATTTCTTCATACTCGACTTCACAAGACTCAACGAGCCCCAAATCAGCAGGGAACGAGTCATAAACAGTATCACCATGTTTGTATCGTACACCGATTTTCAGCACCTCAATTCCAGTCAAAACATCAAGTTTAGTCAGATTAATCCCAGTATACCCATTCAAACGACAAGAATATTTGGCGACAACCGCATCAAACCACCCACATCGCCTCGGCCGACCAGTCGTCGACCCGTATTCACCACCTTTTTCACGCAAATGCAGCCCCAAATCGTCCAATAGCTCAGTAGGAAAAGGCCCAGCCCCAACACGGGTTGTATAAGCTTTAATAATCCCGGTAACACTCGTCAAATGCTTGCCAGGAATCCCAGTCCCGGTACCAAGCCCACCCACCATCGGGTTTGAACTGGTCACAAAAGGATAAGTCCCATGATCGATATCAAGCATCACACCATTCGCTCCTTCGAACACGATGGACTTTCCAGCCTCAAGCGCCTCATGCAAATAACCAAAAGTATCGATAAACATCGGCTCAATTTGCTCACGCACCTCTTGATAGTAAGAAATCTCCTTCTCAATATCATACTCGAACCCGTACATCTTAGTCAGAACCTCAATATTCGACCGCAATTTCATCTCAAAAGCCTCCTTATCCAAAAAATCACAACCCCGAATCCCACGCCGCGAAATCTTATCAGCATAACAAGGCCCAATCCCACGCTTAGTCGTACCAACCATCTTCTCACCCTTACGATCTTCCTGAATTCCATCAATCTCAATATGATAACCAAAAAGCATGTGCGCCCGATCCGAAATCACAATCCGCCCCTTGGTCTTAATCCCAGCATCCTCAAGAACTTGAATCTCCTCAAGTAGGGTAGGGATGTGAACAACAACCCCATTCCCAATCACACAAATCGGATCATCATGCAAAGCCCCCGACGGAAGAAGATGGAAAATGTATTTCTTAGCTTCGCCACCATCCGGATCAGGTACATAAACAGTGTGTCCGGCATTCGCTCCACCTGTTGCACGAGCAATGATATCGTATCCGGCCGCCAAGATATCGACGAGCTTGCCCTTACCTTCATCGCCCCATTGTCCGCCAAGAACTGCGGTAGCTTTTCCGAGTTTTGCTTTTAGATCAGTCATAGTTTTTGGTTTAAAATAGTAATTTCTGGAGAATCTGCTTCCTAAACGAAATTTATCACAAGTTGAGCGAAAACAGCAAAGCGCGAGGAAAGCGTATCAAGCATGATACGGTGACGAGCGATGAGCTGTTTGCAGCCAAGTTGTGTAAATTGCAGTTGGAAATAGATTCTCCAGAAGTTACTAAAAATATCGTACTCAAACATAACATCGGGCGAGGGATGATGCAAAATATTTGACATCAGCACGTCAAAAAACATACAATTCCTCCCCAATACTTAATCAAAATTATTTATGGGAGCTGAAGAACACAGAGAAACAGTAGATCCAAAACAAGGACCAGAAGACCAAGATCCAGACGATGACAGAGCAAGAGAACAAGAATCCTGTGCAGCAGGTAGCGAAGTAGAAGGTGATGAAATGATAAGAAAAAAATTAAAAGCACTGGGCGCAATAAACTAGATTTGCAATTTACCCTCAAAAAAACTCCTGCTACAATAACCCCCGCAGATAACTTTTAACCAACCCCCACATGCTCACAGACGACCAGATCGCCGATCAGATACAGCACTGTTTGACCGGCACGAATTTCACGAACCTCGGCGAACGCTACGAAGGCAAAGTTCGCGACAACTACACCAAAGATAACCGAAGAATCCTCGTTACCACCGACCGACTCAGTGCTTTCGACCGCATCATCACTCTTATCCCGTTCAAGGGCCAAGTCCTCAACGCCTTGACCAATTTCTGGTTCGATATAACCGAGGATATTGTCGGTAACCACGTTATCGAGGTCCCGGATCCGAACGTTGTTGTGGCCGAGGAATGCAAGCCGCTTGCTGTCGAGATGGTTGTGCGTGGCTACATTACAGGTACTACCAGTACATCAGCTTGGCATCATTATCAGAATGGTTGTAGGGATTTTTGTGGGAATCCACTGCCCGACGATATGAAAAAAGATCAGAAATTACCTCATGCTATTCTCACACCATCGACCAAAGCCGCACACGGCGACCACGACGAATCGGTCGCTCCTGAGGTACTGTTGGAACGCGGCGTAATTACCAAAGAAGAATGGGAACAGCTTGCCGACGTCTCCATGAAGCTATTTGCACTTGGACAAGAAACAGCAGCCAAACAAGGCATCATCCTCGTCGACACTAAGTATGAATTTGGTAAAAATAAGGACGGTGAAATAGTTTTGATCGACGAAATCCACACGCCGGACTCTTCAAGATTTTGGATAGCCGACACTTACCAAGAACACTTCGAAAAAGGCGAAGACCAAGACAATATCAACAAAGAATTCCTAAGGATCTGGCTAGCAGAACAAGGATTCACAGGAGACACCGAAGTCCCAGAGATCCCAGAGGACGTCAAAGTAGAAACCGCAAAAAAATACATCGAAGCTTACGAATCAATCACAGGCCAAGCATTCGAAGGCACACCTGGCGACCCAATGCCAAGAATCGAACAGAACCTACAAAAGTACATGCAATAATATCAACGTTTCCCGCCACGGCGGGAAACTCCATACACAACCACCACTACTACTACCACTGGCCCGACCAACAAGTAGTACATCATTCCACCCAATAACCCTCAACTATGAAAACAATAATCATCATGGGCTCGACCGTCGACCAACCCCACGCAGATAAAATCACAGAAAAACTCGACAAATACGGCGTCACGCACGAAACTCACGTCGCTTCAGCCCACAAAGTCCCAGAAAAAGTCCTAGCAGTACTCAAAGACAATGAAGAAGGAGACGAACCAATCTGCTACATTACAATCGCAGGCCGCTCAAACGCCCTTTCGGGCTTCGTCTCAGCGAACACAGCCTACCCGGTAATCGCTTGCCCTCCTTTTGGCAGCAAAGAAGACTTCATGATCAACATCAACTCAACACTCGTGATGCCATCAAGCACACCGGCGCTAACAGTCATTGATCCGGGCAACGCAGCACTCGCTGCAGCAAGGATCCTCGGCCTCGCAGACAAAGAGCTACTTGGCAAAAACCGCCAGTTCATCGCAGACATGAAATCATCATTTTAATAAGACTACTAAAAAACGTTTCGCCATTAGGCGAAACACCACCACTAGGTACCAGGTACTAAGTACTAGGTACTAAAATAAGCCAGTTAGAAGCTAGTACCTAGACTTTACCAATAACCATAAACAACATGATAATAGGTATCTCACCCCTCGACGGCCGCTACACCCGCAAACTCGACCCACTTCGAGAATATTTCTCGGAAGCGGCACTGATCAAGGCTCGCATCGCAGTCGAAGTCGAATGGCTTTATTTCCTTTGCAATAAAGTCTGCTTGAAAGGAACCCGCAAACTTACGGCAAACGAACAGAAGAAGCTCCGCGCACTCTATGATGGGTTTGATGAAAAGGCACTAAAAAGATTTAAAAGAGTCAAAGAAATAGAAAAAACAACAAACCACGACGTAAAAGCTGTCGAATACCTGATCAAAGAGCACATGACCGGATCCCTCAAGGACCTAACAGAATTCGTCCATTTCGCATGCACATCCGAAGACATCACGAACCTCTCGTACGCAATTTTAACAAAAAGCGCCCTAGAAACAGTTCTCATCCCACAAGCAGAAGCTTTACAAGAAAAACTCAACGACCTCGCAAAAGAATTCCAGAAAATCCCGATGCTCTCGCACACACACGGACAACCAGCAAGCCCAACAACAGTAGGGAAGGAGTTCAAACTATTCGCAAAACGACTCGAGCGCCAAATCAGCCTCCTCAAAAAACAAGACCACTTCGGCAAAATCAACGGCGCATCAGGCAACTACAACGCACACTTAGCCGCATACCCAGAAGTCGACTGGCGCAAGGCCTCAAAAGGTTTCATCGAACGTTTAGGCCTCAAACCAAACCTCTACACAGCCCAAATCGAACCTCACGACTACCTCGCTGAAATTTTCCATAATATAATGCGAATCAACACAATCGTCCTCGACCTCGACCGCGACATCTGGACATACATCGGCAAACACTACTTCAAACAAAAGGTCATCAAAGGGGAAGTCGGCTCTTCAGCAATGCCACACAAGGTCAATCCAATAGATTTCGAGAACAGCGAAGGCAATCTCGGCCTCGCCAACGCAACCCTTGGCCACATGGCAGGGAAATTACCAATCTCGCGAATGCAACGCGATCTCACCGACTCAACAGTTCTCAGAAACATGGGAGTCGGCATCGGCCACAGCTATCTCGCTTACTTAAGCACGATGAAAGGCCTCAGCAAGATTGAAATCAATCGCGCAGCCCTCGATGCAGATCTAGATGCAAATTGGGAAGTTCTAGCGGAACCAATCCAAACTATAATGCGCAAATACAAGATCGAAGGCGCTTATGAGAAGCTCAAGGATCTCACTCGCGGGAAAAAACTCGACAAAGAAGGGCTGCAAGCATTCATCGATACACTCGAAATCCCGGATGAAGACAAGAAAAAACTCAAGAAAATGACACCTGCAACGTACATCGGGCTGGCGGGGAAGTTGTAAAACTTGCCCTCACCCTGATCCCTGTTATAATCACACCAACAAGCCCAAATGCGCTCGAGAGCGGCCATCACCGCTCAAGCAGGGAGAAGAAATCATGCAAACTGCAAGTTGCCAGTTGCAAGCTACTAGAACTCCTCGAGGACAAAACCCCGTCACAAAATGTAACGAAGCCCAACTCGAGGTGGTACCGTCTCCACACGGAGGCCCTTGAAACCGCCTTTTTTCGTGCTTACTATCAACCGTTTCGCGCCAGCGAAACACAATATCTCCAATCTGTAATCTCCAATCTATGTTCCAAAAAGTAGACCCCAAACAATCCTTCCCCGAACTAGAAGAAAAACTCATCAAACACTGGAAAAAGAACAAAACCTTCGAGAAATCCGTAACCCAGAAGTCAAAAAACAAGGAATACATCTTCTACGACGGCCCTCCATTCGCAACAGGCCTCCCGCATTACGGCCACATCCTCGCAGGAACCCTAAAAGACGTAGTCCCACGCTATTGGACAATGCGCGGCTACCGCATCGAACGAAAGTTCGGATGGGATTGCCACGGCTTACCCGTCGAATATGAAGTCGAAAAAGAACTCGGCCTCAAAGGCAAGCAAGATATCGAGGAGAATTACGGTGTCAGCAAGTTTTGTGAGAAATGCCGCTCGATTGTGACAAGATACACCAAGGAATGGGAAGAAACAGTCGATCGCATGGGCCGATGGGTGGATTTCCGTGACGATTACAAGACGATGGATCCGGAGTATATGGAGACGATTTGGTGGATTTTCCGCCAGCTTTGGAACAAGAATCTGCTGTATGAGGGTCACAAACCGATGCATATCTGTCCGCGTTGCGTCACTCCGCTCTCGAATTTTGAGGTTACGCAGGGCTACAAGGATGTTACGGATCAGTCGGTTACGGCTAAGTTCAGGCTTGATGACGAGCCCAATACTTATGTGCTTGCTTGGACGACAACTCCTTGGACGCTTCCGGGGAATTTCTTTCTGGCGCTAGGGGAGAACATTACTTATGCGCTGGTGGAAAAAACTTTTTATGATGAAGGGGAAACTGCTAAACGAACTACTGCTTTTAAGAAGGGTGAGAAATATATTTTGGCAAAAGAATTGCTGAAAAAATTCTTTCCAGAAGGAGATTACAAACTTATTAAGAGTTTTAAAGGCAAAAAACTAGAAGGAAAAACTTATGAACCGTTGTTTCCGTACTATGCCGATATGAAAAAAGAAGGCGGATTCAAAGTCGTCGTGGGCGATTTCGTCTCAACAGAAGAAGGAACAGGCGTCGTGCATATCGCAGGAGGATTTGGTGAGGACGACATGCTTATTACCCAAAAATTAGGATTTCCAATCATCCAACATCTCGGTATCGATGGTAAATTTAAACCGGAAGTAAAGCATTTCGCAGGGCAAGAGGTAAAACCGGCAGATGATGGCATGAAAACCGACCGCAAAATCGTACAATACTTAGAAAAAGCAGGAAAAGTATTCGAATCTCACACCTACACTCACTCATATCCACACTGTTGGCGCTGTGATTCACCATTGCTCAATTATGCAACCACTTCTTGGTTCGTGAAAGTGACCAAACTCAAGAATCGCATGCTCAAAGCGAACCAAAACATCAACTGGGTCCCAGATCATCTCCAGGATGGTCGTTTCGGCCAATGGCTCGAAAACGCACGTGACTGGTGCATCAGCCGTAACAGGTTTTGGGGAGCACCGTTGCCGATTTGGAGAGCCAAAGATGGTGACATGATTTGCGTAGGCTCAATCAAAGAATTGGAAAAGCTTTCCGGCAAAAAAGTAACAGATCTACATAAGCATAAAGTCGACCGCATCAAGATCAAGAAAAACGGCAAAACTTACACCCGAATCCCGGAAGTACTCGACTGCTGGTTCGAATCAGGCTCAATGCCGTACGCTCAAATGCACTACCCATTCGAAAACAAAGCCAGATTCGACCGCAATTTCCCTGCAAAATACATCGCAGAAGGCCTCGATCAAACACGTGGATGGTTCTACACCCTCGTCGTTCTCGGAGTAGCACTTTTCGGCAAATCACCGTTCAAAAACGTCATCGTAAACGGCCTCGTCCTAGCAGAAGACGGCAAAAAAATGTCCAAACGCCTCAAAAACTACCCGGAACCAAAAGTAGTATTCGACAAACACGGCGCAGACGCCCTCAGGTTCTACATGATGAACTCTCCGGTCGTGAAAGCCGACACCCTCAGATTCTCCGAAAAAGGCGTCGACGAAGTTGTAAAAGGCATTCTCCTCCCGATCTGGAACTCGTACAGCTTCTTTGTTACATACGCAAACATCGATAAATGGAAACCCGCAGTCAAGCGTCCAAAAAGCAAACTCGACAAGTGGATCCTCTCAGAACTCCAACTCCTCATCCAGGAAGTCACCACGCAAATGAACGCATATGATTTGCAAAAAGCCACAGACCCAATCCCAAAATTCCTCGACAACCTCACCAACTGGTACATCCGCCGCTCCCGCAGAAGATTTTGGAAAAACGAAAACGACAACGACAAAGCAGAAGCCTATTACACATTGCACCACGTCTTAGTCACACTTTCCAAAATAATCGCACCATTCTGCCCATTCATCTCAGAAGAAATTTACCGCAACCTAACGGGAGAAGAATCAGTCCACCTAGCAGACTGGCCAAAAGCCAACGAAAACCTCATCAACAAAGCCCTCAGCAAAGAAATCAAGCTCACACGCACAATCGTCGCACTCGGGCACTCAATCAGAGCCGCAAAACAGGTAAAAGTCCGCCAACCCCTCAGCAAAGTCTCGATCGCACTCCCACCGGGCATGAAAGTCCGCTTCGAGAAAAAAGTAGTCGAAGAAGAGCTCAACGTTAAAAAACCAGAAACCCTCAAAGACGCATCCCACGTTGCCAAAATCCGCATCTCACCAAACGCAAAAGTCCTCGGCCCAAAACACGGAAACGACGTCCAAAAAATCATCGCAGCAGCAAGAGCCGGCAAGTTCAAAATCACCGGCAAAACAGTGAAAGTAGGGAAGTACAAACTCACAGGCAAAGAAGTTTCAGTCGGCTACATCGGCAAAGAAGGCTTCGATGTCGCAAGCGAAGACGGAATCGTAGTCGCCCTCGACACAACAATCACGGAAGACCTGAAACTAGAAGGCCACGCCCGCGACCTCGTCCGCATCATCCAAGACATGCGAAAAGAAGCTGGCTACAACGTCTCAGATCGCATAATGGTCGGCATCGAATCCAAAGGCAAAGTCGCCAAAGCCGTATACACATTCCGCAAGTACATTTGCCACGAAACCCTTGCCAAAGTTTTAACAAATAAGGTAAAAGGATCCTCCTGGGATCTTGAAAAGGAGGCAATGATCGACGGGAAGAAGGTTAAGATTGCGATAAAACGATGACAGGGACGGAGCGTAGCGACGTCCCAAGTACTATAACCCGTTTCGCAACGCGAAACACCATCCACTCCCAATTCTAATCTCTCAACTCAAATCTCATGAAAAATTCAATCACCCTCGCAGAAGCCCAAGACCTCCTCAAGAAATATCTCCACGAAGAGTACATCCTTTATCACTCCCGCGAAACCGAGGTCATCATGCGCGCTCTCGCACGCCATTTCGACGAGGATGAAGATTTTTGGGGGATAACAGGCCTACTCCACGATCTCGACATGGAAAACTGCGGAGAAAACTACGAAAACCACGGCGTAAAAACTGTAGAGATCTTGCGTGAAGAAGGGTACGAAATGCCAGAAATGTTCCATACAATTCAATCTCATTGCGAAAATCTCGGATACATAGATGCCAAACGAGAATCCAAGCTCGACTACTGCCTCAGCGCAGCCGAAAACATCACCGGTCTAATCGTCGCCTACACCCTGATGATCCCAGACAAAAAACTGGCCAGCGTGAAGCCAAAATCCATCAAGAAAAAACTCAAAGACAAATCTTTCGCCGCAAAAGTAAACCGCGAATTCATAAATGACATCGAAAAAACCGGCCTCGAGCGAGCACAATTCCTCCAAATAGCGATCGAAGCGATGCAAGGGATAGCGGATGAGATAGGGTTTTAAGAAGGAAATTTCTTCAAAACCTCTCCCAAAACTACTCTCCCAAAACCAGTCAGCACAACCTGGTCTCTTTCAGTAAGCCTGATCACTCCCTTATTTATGAAAAACTGAGCAATCATAACTAATCTAGAATCAGTTCTATCCAAAACAAATCCTTCATGAGTCTTAAGAAAACCGGCATATTCATCCGTCAATATGCCTACGATTTCCGAAACATCCGAAACGCGCGGAAGACCAGGATCTGTATCCGCCTCATCATCCCTTCCAATCTCATGATAAGCCCCCTCTCTTAAAACAACCCCCTCAGGCGCATTACGAGGAGCAACATCCCCTCCTCTCAATTTACCCGCAACCAAAGCCCCCAATCTAGTCAGGGTGACAAATCCTCTCTTATCAGTACCAATTGTTATAAGACTCTGTGCTTCGAGACTTTCAGCAATTTCAACAGTTCTTGGAGATGGAGTACTTTCCTCACCAAGATGCATCATATTTGTAGAATTATACACAAGAAAATGCGCCTGTTCTCTAGACAAGCTTCCCGCAATGCTATCGACATTATGCCCATCAGGGTTATCTACTCCCATAACTTTGATTTAGAGGAGAACAATGATACAACTATTCACGCCGCCAGTCAATAAAACGCCGCATTGCACACCACCAAATTCTCAAGTAAAATCACATCACAGATACTATAAACTCGTTTCTGCGAAGCAGAAACACCTTCACTGCAAGCTGCAAGTTGCAAGCCGCAAACTAAAACAAACACCATGCTAAAACGTATCGCATTCGCAATAGCGGTAAATATGGGAGCCCTCTGGGCAACCGCACTCCTCCTCGATAAATTCAACTTCACAGGAGGAATCCCATTCCTGATCGTAGCCGGAACGCTGATCGGAGTCTTGAATTACGCAGTCAAGCCTGTAGCAAAACTCCTGTCATTTCCCCTGATATTTGTCAGTGCAGGACTGTTTTTGATTGTAATAAATGCCGTGATGCTCGGAGTACTTGACTATGTACTAGAAGTACTCGACTTTACAGGAATCGATCTTCAGGTTGACGGCACCTTGACTTATCTGTGGGCAGCCATTATCTTTGGGCTCGTGAATTGGCTGGAACACTGGCTTCTTAAAAAATCCAGGTAAAAGGCACCGTAGCGAAGCGCAGGTGCCAAGTCTCCAAGTCTCCACCAAGTCTCCAAGTCTCCAAGTCTCCAAGTCTCCAAGTCTAATCTCTCAACTCTAATCTCTCAACTCATCATGCACTCAATACTCCTTACATTCCACGTTATCGTCTCAGTCTTCCTCGTATTCGCAATCTTGCTTCAGCAAAGAGGCACCGGATTATCCATGACTTTTGGAGGTGGAGGAGGAAATTTTTATGCCACCAAAAGAGGAGCAGAAAAAATCTTGGCAACAGGAACAATCGTCTTAGCCTGCTTATTTGTAGGACTTTCAGTAGCAATGTTATTCGTCCAGTAGCTCGGATATCGGAACTCGAAATCCGAAATTCGATATTCCAAATTCGAAATTCGAAACTATGAAAAAAAAGAAAACATTGTTTCAAAAGTTGAAAGGCGCTTTCAAATTGTCCATCAAAACGATCAAATCTTTTTCCAATAAAGAAAAAATCGCATCAATCCTTGTAATCGGACTGATGTTAATCGTAATTATTCCACCGATTCTCAAGGATGAAAGACTTGCAAACGTAGCAGATGACACAACAACAAACACTTCCATGCTTTACGCGGAAGGGCTGATAGGGGAGATAACTCACCTAAACCCGGTATTCACCGAGTACAACGAGGTCGATCAGGACATAAGTAACTTGATTTTCTCGGGGTTGAGCAAATATGATCCGGAAACGGGAGCAGTTGTCGAAGATATTGCGACCCATGTGCTTCTTGAAGACACAGTGACTTATGAATTTATTCTGAAAAACGATATTTATTGGCATGATGGAACGGAAGTGACCGCAGAGGACATTTATTTTACATATCACGACGTGATCCAGAGTCCAGATTTTCAAAATCCGATCCTGAGAGCTAATTTCGAAGGGGTTGAGATAGAAATGGTAGACAGTAGAACGGTAACTTTTACTCTCGAAAACACAAACTCATTCTTTTTTACCCATACAACTGTAGGATTACTCCCAAAACATATTCTGGGAGATACCCCGGTTGAAGAGCTTGATACCTGTGATTTTAACAAAATGCCGATAGGAACAGGCCCATATATGGTCACAGCTCCTTACGAAGAAGTTGATGAAGGGGAGTATGTGGTCGAATTAGAACTTTTTGAAGATTATTACGGCGAAATACCGGCAATTACCGATATAAGATTTCATACATTCCCTGATTTCGAATCACTTCTGGAAAACGAAGGACAATGGCACGGAACAGCAAGAATTCCACGTTATCTGCTTGCAGAATCTCAAACAGAGAGGTTGGAAGCTTATCAATATCAACTACCTCAATACACAGCTCTTTTTATTAATACAGACGGCGAATATACAGCGCTAAGGGCCGTCAGACTCGCAATCTCAAAAGCAATCGACAAAAGCTACGTCATCGATCAAATCGGTTATAACAAAACAATAGACACTCCACTCCTTGAGCTCAATCAAGACGAATGGATTCACCAATCAGACCAGGAGCAAGCGATGGGATCGCTTTACGGGGAAGGTTGGTATCTAGATGACGACGGCTTCAGGTATAAAAACGGTGAAAAACTCACATTAACCCTCTTGAGGCGAGTCTTCGATGACGAGAAAAAAGAAGAAATCTCATCCCTAACAGCCGAAATTATCAAGAGTCAACTCGAAGAAATCGGCATAGAAATCATCATCGAAGCTTATGACAGTGAGACCCTCCAAACAAAAATCCAAAACAGGGAGTACGATTTGCTTTTATATGGTCAAAACTTGGGCTATAATCTCGACACCTATTCTTACTGGCACTCAAGCCAGGCTACAGAATACGGTTTGAATCTTTCAAATTACAGGAATCCAAACGCAGATTCGTATATCGAAAGGATCAGAAGCACTTTTGATCCAACAGAAAAAGACGAACTGCTGCAATTGCTCGCAGAAACTATCGAAGAAGACATCCCAGCAGTATTCTTATACACACCAAGTTATTACTTCTTAGTAGACGAAAGAGTACAAGGAGTCGTCGTGGATGATCTAAGATTCCCATCTGACAGATTCGCGACGATTGCTGATTGGTACTTCGAGTGAGTTGCAAGATGCTAAAAAATATATTTAACTTTTTAACTCCTTAACTACTTAACTATGCAAGTCATCTTTACAAAGGACATCCCCGGCGTAGCCAAGAAGAACGACGTCAAAGCCGTTAAACCCGGATATTTCCATAATTACCTCTTGCCAAAAGGCCTCGCAACCATCGCAACTGAAACTCGAATGAAAGAAATCAAGCGCATCCGCGAAGAAGAAGGTTTGCGATTGGAAGAACTTGAAAAGAACGCCGCAGACGTCGAAAAGACCTTGAAAGACGCAGAAGTCAAAATCGCTCACAAAGCTTCAGAGAAAGGCAAGTTATACGCTGCTGTCACCGAAAAAGAGATGGTCGCCGCAATCAAAACTCAACTCAAAGTCGAACTCGCAGAAAGCAACCTCAAAATGGAACACTTCAAAGAAGTCGGCGAATACGAAATCGAAGTTGACCTCCCAGGAGATCATAAGGTGAAGCTGAAGGTAATTGTTGAAGCAGAATCATAATGCCCAAAACTCTCGGCCTAGATTACGGAAGCCGCCGCACAGGAGTCGCCATCAGCGACCCCAGTGGTGAAATTGCTTTTGCCCGTGAAACGCTTTCACCAACCAAGCTCCTCGAAGAAATCGAAAAAATCTGCACACAAGAGGGGATAGAGACAATAGTAGTCGGCCTCCCATGCAATATGAAAGGAGAGAACACTCCTCAAACAGAAACAACCCTCAAATTCGTCGAGCGCCTCAAAAAACACCTCCCAAACATAAAAATAGAGCTCCTAGACGAACGTTTAAGCTCAATCCAGGCTGAAAAAAGCCTCGTCGACAAAGGCCTCAAGAAATGGTCCGAAATCGACGGAATTGCCGCCCAAATCATTCTTCAAGCGTGGTTGGATCGTCAGAGATAGGAAATTTGCAGAACAAACTCATTTCCTGTACCATCTCCCACCTGTATTTGTTAACCATCTAAAATAACGATAGTCAGAACAAAACAAGAACTAGATGCACTGGAAGCACGTTGGGATGCATTAGATACCGAAGACGCAAGACTTCAGGCAGCACACGCCGCCCTAAACACACATCTATACGAGCTCGCACGACAACACCCAGACAACGCAGAACTCTACAGCGCCTATCATCTTAGACTCGATGGAGCAACTTCAAGCCAACTTCTAGGCTTTTTTGCCAGAAATCCAGAGCATGAAACTGAAGAAATCCAAGAATTGCTATGCACACTCAGAAACGCTCAATACAACGCATTGATGGCTGCAGGATTGATCCCAAAAGACATAGAAGATTAAAGAAAACTCACCCCAGGCAACTCCTTCCCCTCAAGAAACTCCAACATAGCCCCGCCACCGGTAGAAACATGAGTGAATCTCTCAGGTGAAATACCGAATTTTTTGATAGCAGCAATCGTGTCTCCGCCACCAAGCACCGTCACACCTTCACAAGAAGCCACAGCCTCCGCAACCCTGCGAGTCCCTTCTTCAAACGGCGCCATTTCAAACAAACCAACAGGCCCATTCCAAATGACTGTCCCAGCTTTCGCAATCATTTCACAAAACCTCGTAGCAGTCCGCGCTCCAATATCGAAAATTTTCATATCACCAATAATATCAGAAACCGGCACATTCAGCGTCTCCGCAACCTCGCTAGCCTCCGAAGCCACCACCACATCCCGCGGCAAAATGAATTTATCCATATCTTTCTCCGCCGCAAGCATAATCTCCTGAGCAACCTCACGCTTATCAGGTTGATGCAAAGAATCACCAACATTATGCCCCGCCGCATGCAAAAAAGTACCACCCAAACCACCTCCAATCAAGAAGACATCACCTTTATCAATCCAATTCTTCAAAACTCCAATCTTGGTATCAATTTTCGCCCCACCCATAATAAGAACAACAGGCCTCTTAGGCTCATCGAGCAAACCTGACAAAACCTCAATCTCACGCTCAAGCAGAAGCCCAGCATAAGCCGGCAAAAAATCCGCCAACCCAGCAGTCGTCGCATGCGCCCGATGAACAGCCCCAAAAGCATCACTCACAAAAACATCACCCAACTTCGCAACAGACTCCGCAAACTCCCGATCATTCATCTCCTCGCCGTGATAAAAACGTGTATTTTCCAGAAGCAAAACATCTCCAGGTACCATCGCCGCAACTGCAGCCTCCGCATCAGGCCCAACACACTCATGCACATCGCTCACAGGAAACTTCGTGAGCTCCCCGAGCCGAGCAGCAACCTTATCAAGACGCAAATCATCAACAACCTGCCCCTTAGGCCGCCCCATGTGCGACATGACAATCACTTTGGCCCCACGCTCAGCAAGATACTCAATTGTCGGCAGCGCCGCACGAATCCGCGTATCATCAGTAATATCCCGATCCCCATCCATCGGCACATTAAAATCCACCCTAACAAGCACACGCTTATCCTTCGGGTCTAGGTCATGAAGAGTTTTCATAAATGTAAATAATTAAATCCGCCCACACTATACTATCAACCGTTTTGCGAAGCAAAACACCATCTTCTCCTAGTCTCCAAGTCTTCACTCTACCAGTCTGGCAGCCACCTTGGCAGCATCATACCCTTTGGATACACGCTTCACCGCATCCTCCATCTTTTTTACCATAAGAACCTCAAAAACGATAGGAGTATCCATCTCAAGTTGCACTTGCATAATCCCATCCGTACAAGCCCGACAAACCTGAGCGTAATGATCAGTCTCGCCCTCAATAAGACACCCAAGCGCAATAATCGCATCGCACTTCGCCGCCATCCGCTTCGCAGCAAGAGGGATTTCAAAAGCTCCAGGCACCCATTTAACCTCATGCTCGAGCCCAAGCTCATTCAAGCCTCGCTCACACTCAGCAAGGAGCTTCTCTGTAACGAAATCGTTGAATTTTGAGACGATTATTCCGATCATAATTAAATATTACCAACTTCTTCAATCCATCGCTGCACACTATGGCAAACTTCAGGATCACTACCTTTAGGCTCTGATATACCCAAAAGCTGATTGGCATCAACCGAGACACATTGTTCTAGAACCTCAGCCCAAGCCTCGTCATAACCAGTGTCAGTAGATTTCTTCATAAAAAATTAAGATTACATTAGGCCTTCACCATACGCTCAACATACCTCGCAATCAAGTCCACCTCAACATTGACCTTATCTCCTTTCTCAAGCTCACCAAGATTAGTATTTTTTAAAGTAAAATCCACAAGCGAAACCTCAAGCGCATCCTCGAGAAGCTTACTAACTGTCAAACTCACCCCATTCAGCGCAACAGAACCTTTCAACGCAAAAAATTTCGCATACTCTTCAGGAAAACCAACGCACAAAATTTCCCCATCAAAAGAAAGAACCGTCCCCACGAAATCCACATGACCACTCACAAGATGCCCGCCTAACTTGTCTCCCAAAGCAAGAGCAGCTTCAAGATTAACCTTGCCCCCAACCTGCAAATCGCCCAAATTCGTACAACGCAAAGTCTCATCCATCACATCAAAACCTCCATCATCATTCACAGTGAGGCAAACCCCATTAACCGCAATGCTATCGCCAGCAGCAGCCTCAAGATCATGCTCTACACGCAAAAAATTATCCACAACCTCGGAGACCGTCCCAACTGATTTTATTATTCCTGTGAACATAGTGTAATTCAAACCTACAAACAGGACCTACGTCAAGTCTTCCTTCAAAATTCTTCGTTTTTTTAAGCTTTTTTTAAGGTGGCTTTGTTACAACAGGTTCACTGTATCCTTTAACCCAAAGAAAAATGCAGTACCTCAACAAAGTCATGCTCCTGGGACACACAACCGCTGATCCGGAGAGCAAGAAGACTGAAAATGGACACACTTTGACCCGTTTTTCAGTCGCAACCAACAAATTCGTCAAACATGAGAACGGCGAAACAGAAGACGAAGCACAATTCCACAGAATCATCGCGTGGAGGAAACTCGGCGACCTTTGTGCAAGCCGCCTTACCAAAGGCAGCCTCGTCATGGTAGAAGGCGAAATCAAATACCGCAGCTACCAAGGCGACGACGGCAAAACACGCTACACAACAGAAATCACAGCAAGCCGCGTAATCTTCTTGAAAATCAAGAAAAACGAAATCGAAGCAGAATCTGCAGAAGGCGACAAGGAAGAAGAGAAGGAAGAGAAATAAGGAACCACTGGAATATATGACTGCATTACGAAATCCTCACAATCTGAGCGAAAATCCTGAAAAGCGCAGAAGGCGTATCAGGTTCGATACGTCAATAAGCTTTAAAGGATTTGCAGCCAGATTGTGGGGATTGCAGTAGTAGGCAGCATATTTCAGGGGTTCCTAAAAAACGTACGGCCAACTTGACCATACGGTAGGAAGAGAAAAAGCTCCATCATGGGGCTTTTTCTCAACAGATGCCGAATCCCGCCTCGGCGGGAGCAGGCATCAAGCTACTAATAACCGTTTCGCGTCAGCGAAACACCATTCTGCTCTCTGCTCCTTGCTCTCTGCTGACTACCACATTACAATCAAACCAATGAACACTCCCAGACTCACAATAATCATCCCAACCTACAACCGTGCCGACATCCTCGCACGCTGTTTCGAGCATCTAACAGATCAAACATTCCAAGATTTCCAACTAATAGTAGTAGACGACGGCAGCACAGACAAAACCAAAGAAATCGCACACAGCTGGAGCCTCAAATTCCCAAATTTTAAATACATCCACCAAAAAAACCAAGGCCAAGGCAATGCCCGCAACAACGGACTCAAGCACGCCCTCGGTAACGTCATCCTTTTCATCGGCGACGATATCCTTCTCGAAAAAACCGCACTCCAAGAACACATGCAAATGCACAAAAAACACCCCGAAATCCGCGCCGCAGTCCTCGGCCTAATACTTTGGCATCCAGAAATCGAAGTCACACCCTTCATGAAATGGCTCACAAACGGCAAAGACGGCGGCACTCAATTTGCATACGACCTCCTCAAGGACAAAGAAACAGCTGATTATAATTTTTTCTACACATCAAACATCTCACTCAAACGAAAACTCCTCGAGAAACACCGCTTCGACCCGGACTTCCACTCATACGGCTGGGAAGACATCGAACTCGGCTACCGCCTCACAAAAGAAGAAAACCTAGTACTCTACTACCAAAAATCCGCCCTCGGCTACCATCACCACGAAATCGATGAAAAATCCCTAGCAAAACGCATGCGCTCAATCGGCCGCGCATCAAAGATTTTCCACAAAAAACACCCCGAGCTAAAAAAAATCCCACCCGCATGGAAGCGCCTCATCCTCTGGCTCATCTCGAGAAAACCAGTCCTCACCATCGCAA
Source organism: uncultured Candidatus Peribacteria bacterium (assembly GCA_964538865.1). Lineage (GTDB taxonomy): Bacteria > Patescibacteriota > Gracilibacteria > UBA1369 > UBA12470 > CAZIHU01. The sequence goes on along the minus strand of CAZIHU010000007.1, from coordinate 31,019 downwards.
AAAAACTCAAGAAATCGTTCTATTATTACGCACTTTCAAAAAGATATTTGCTGGAGGGCAGTGCCGCAGCGGAGCGAAGGCACAAGAAAAACAATGAAACTGGATAAACTTTATTGCGCAAGCATTTACGAAACATAGCCTTTGCTAACAGCCACCTAAAAGCTATAATCGGCCTAGCAAACCAAAAACAAAAATCATGAAAAAACATATATCAATAATCCTGCTCCTTGCTTCTTGCTGTCTGCTGACTACATCCGGCTGTCTCACCAAAGAAACAACAACAACGACCAAAACCTCAACAGAAACAGTCGACCTCGTAATGTACGGTCTGTTCGACGACTCAGAGATTTACACACCGCTAATCCAGGAATACGAGAGTGCGAACAGCAACGTCGACATTACTTACAAACAGTTCACAGACCCGGAAGCTTATCTTGATCTCATCATCAACGAGCTCGCGGAAGGGGAGGGGCCTGATATTTTCATGATGCATAACAGTTGGATTTACGAGCATTACAAGAAGACAACTCCGTATGTTGTTGATTACGATACGGCACTGTCTTTTGATGAGACGTTTGTGAGCGTGGTTACAGATGATTTTCTTAGAGAGTATGGTGAAAACTATGCGATTTTCGGGATGCCAATGTATGTGGACACTATTGCGCTTTTTTACAATGAAGATCACTTCGAAGATGCTATCCCGTCACGCGGAAAACCGGCCGATACATGGTCGGAAGTTGTTGATGATGTATATAAATTAACAAAATCCGATAACAGCTTCGAAAGATTCGAAGTTGCAGGAGTCGCAATGGGTCGCGCAGACAATATTCTTAGAGCAATAGACATCCTTTATACGCTTTTCCTCCAATACGATACCCCATTTTATAACGAAGATTATACCGAATCCGCAATCACAGACACAGAAGTCAGCGCAGAAGGTGGCATCGAATCGGCTGGTGAAGCAGCACTCGACCTTTATACGTCTTTTGCAGTCCCAAGTAACAAGAATTACTGTTGGAACGAATATATTTCAGATGAAGATAGTAGCGAAATGGAATTAATGCCATTTGTAGAGGGCAAAGCTTCGATGATTTTTGGGTATTCTTACCTTTATGAAGACCTTTTAGATTTAATTGAAACTGAACAAAAAACAGGCAACGACACAATAGATTCCGATACCATCAAAATCACAGAAATTCCACAAGTTTACGACCCAGAAACCAGCACAGATAAACGCGACGTATACGCAAGCTATTTTGCATACACAGTCTCGCGCACTTCCGAGGACGCAGCCGAAGCATGGGCATTCATCGACTATCTAACTTCTCAAGAAGCACTCACATATTACTTCGAAGAGACAAATAAGCCATCATCACGACGCGACCTCATAGAAGAACAGATGGAAGACCCGATTTATGGGACTTTTGCAACTCAGGTTGGATACGCCGAAACACTCCCAATAGCGGATGCAGCCAAATACATAGAAATCTTTACAGAAGCAATAGATTCAGTCCTTTCAACAGTAAAAGTTAGCTCCGCCCTAAGCACAGCAGAACAACAAATTAACGCATTAATGCCTGATGATGGGCTCTTCCCTGTTCTCTATACTGAAGAAGAGGAGTAAATACCAATTTGCAATTAAAACACTACGAAGAATATAGATTGTTTTATTGTCTTACAAGGCGCAACTATCACAGCAATGCAGAGTATTGTAAGATAGTTGCAACAAAGTAAGACAATAAAAGAAACATATTATTTGTATGATTTTAATTGCAAATTGGTATAAGGACATAACCTTGCCCCAAATCGCCGAAACCCTGTTTCTACTGGGCATATTCGTCCTACCTTTTCAAATTTATACAATAATCGCTCAACCCGACATTCACTTGAGCGGACAATCCAGCGAATTCACGAACGCAGCAATATACGCAACTGACATCTTGATCATTCTGAGCGCCATTCTCTTTTTTCCAGGCAAAAAAAAGCCGGAAATAGGCAATAAACTAATATTCACTCTGCTCCTTGCTCTCTGCTCCTTGCTCCTTATTTTAAACACCGTATTCCCAATAACCTGGCTCATTTTTCGACTGGCAACTTTCGCACTCATATACCTCCTCATAATTAATGGCATCACCAAGCAAGAATCATTATTCAAAACACTCCTCGCAGCAGGAGCACTCCAAGCAATAATCGCGATCATGCAATTCGTAGGGCAGGGGAGCATCGGCCTCGGATTCCTCGGTGAACCAAACCTCGACGCCAGCGGTATCGCCAAGATCGATATCGGAGACGAAAAAATAATAAGAGGTTACGGCACAATGGCCCACCCAAACATACTCGGAGGATTCCTGGTAATCGCAATCATCCTCGGAGCGAGCATCAAAAAATGGATCCCCATCACCGCAATCTGCCTCGCCGGACTCGTCTTTACATTCTCAAGATCAGCAATGGTCGCACTATTAGCAGTCACAATCCTGTATGCACTTTTTAATATAAGAAAAATCCTCAAATCCAACAGGGCGGCCAAAGGCCAGCCCCCTATAAATAACTGTTTCGCATTAGCGAAACACCATTTCAAGCAAAAATACCTCGCCCTAGTCCTAATAATCGCACTTCTAGCCGCAGGAACAGCCTTCAAATCCCACATATTCTCACTGTACGAAATCGAAGAGCGCCTAACTCAACTCAATCCCACAATCGACATGATCACGGAAAGCCCACTCGGAGTCGGCTGGCAAAACTTCACAAACGAAATCCAAAACTATACGGACGAAAAGCTCATGCCCTGGGAATATCAACCAATTCACAACATATACCTCCTCATTACGTCAGAACTGGGGATAGTCGGCACAATATTATTCCTGTTCTTGATCTTCCACACATTCCTCGAATCCAAGCCTAAGCTGAAGTACGCCCTCCTCGCACTCATAATAATAGGCCTCGCAGATCATTATCTGTACACGTTGTATCAGGGGGAAATTCTCGCAATCACAACATTAGCAGCTGCATCACATTACAAATAACCGTTTTTGCGCAGCAAAAACTCAACAAGCTGCAATCTGCAAGTTGCAAGTTGCCAACTACAACACTGTCCCATCAAACTTCTCATACCCCCGCATAAACTCCCCAGCACTCATCTCCTTTTTCCCCTCAAGTTGAAGCCTTTTTATCTCAATAGTTTTACCATGAGTCAAAACATAAATTTTTTCACCAATAAACCGCACCATCCCCACACTCCCATCAACTTCAACATCACTCACCTCAACTTCAAGCAATTTAAGCCTTTTCCCATCCCAATAAGTATAAATCCCAGGCCACCCATAAAAAGCCCGCCAACGCCGCACAATTTCCTCAGCATCCATCTCAGCAAAACTAACCTCACCATCCTTGCGAGAAACTTTTTTGCAGTAAGTAGCCTTGCTTTCATCCTGCTCCTTCGCCTTAAAAGAACCATTAACAACTTTAATCAAGGCCTCCGCTCCCACACCTGTTAATTCCTCAGACAGCTGCACGAAATTTTTATCATCAATAGAAACTTTTTCCTCCAAATAAACCGGCCCCGCATCCATCTTCCGCCGAACACCCATAATCGAAACTCCCGTCTTCTTGTCCCCACTCAAAATCGCAGACTGAATAGGGGAGGCACCACGATATTTCGGCAAAAGAGAGGCATGCACATTAAGAATCTCCTTCTTAGCCAACTTAAGAATCTTACGTCCAAGAATCTGCCCATAAGCCACAACGACAATGTAGTCCGGCTCCGCCCCTTCAATCATCTCGACAATATCATCCCCGTTAACATTATCCGGCTGCATAATCGTCAAACCAGCCTTCTCCGCAAGAATCTTGACCGGAGGAGGAGTGACAGCGCCACCACGACCAACAGGCCTATCAGGCTGAGTTATAACAAGCTCAACCTCAATCGCAGGATCATCAATAAGCTCCTGCAGAACAGGGACAGCAAACTCTGGCGTACCGAGAAAAACAACTTTAGTTTTCATAGAGCTAGTTAAATCGACTTCAATTTTAGCACGTGATTTGATAAATTTATATAAAAGATGCCAGATGCCATCAGGCGTCAAGTACTATAAACCATTTCGCGCAAGCGAAATACCTCCACTGCACTCTGCAAGTTGCAAGTTGCCAACTAACAAAAACACAATGATCAGAAAATTCTTCGCCTCCATAATCGTGTTCCTCATCCTTATTGTCGCACCCATCTTTAGCCTGTTTTACGCCCTCCTAGATAGCTACTTAAGCCCTGATTTCTACACCGACGAAAAAGTCATAGAAGAAGTCCACGACGCCCTCACAACATACCTCGGAGTCGCAATGGAAGAAGGCATCCGCCAACAAACAGGTGAGGACCTTGTTGATGGAGAGGAGATAACAGAACAAGTTGGGAATTTAGTCTCATCAGAGACACTTCTGGAAACCAGCGAAGATATCATGAGTCAATTAACACAAGTACCGCTTCCAGACATGATAGAAATCGACGTGACCACAATCAAAGAAAACTTGCCTGAAGTAATGACCACCTTGCTCGAAGGATACGTAGACAACCTACAAGATTGCACAGAAGAAGAAGAGGCAGCACTGCTCGAATCAGGAGGAGAAGACTTCCCAACCTGCATACCCTCCTTATTCGACAAAGAAGCTATAATGGGACAGTTAGATGCGGTAGATTTAAGTAGTTATACAGACAGCATACCGGACAGAACAGCGCTGGATCTCAGCGTCATTCCCCAGGAAGCACGAACAGTAATCGAAGTAATTATTCAGCAGAACACATTGCTCAAGGCAGGAATGCTCGCCACTTACCTGATACTTGTCGCACTCGTTGCCTTGATTATATGGAAACCACTCAAAAGCGTCCTTAAATGGACAGGAAACGCATTTTTCTGGAGCGCCATCCCGCTCGCTGTAACGCATCTTATGATAAAAAGCAGCGGAGAACTCTCAATCCCTAACATTGCTGAAAACGCAGGCATCGATCCGGAAATTCTGCAGGAAAGCCTCGCGTCAATGATGGCATTTATCGGATTTGTAACAGAAAAAATGATGTGGCACGGAATAATCTTCAGCAGCATAGGAGCAGTGTTGTTTATTGCCGGAATAATTGTCAAAGCACCAAAGGAAGAAAGCAAGTAATATCAACACACCACTACTTACACAAGAAAAATACACATGCCAACCCTCCAAGAAATCGAAGAACAATGCCGTAAGTGCAAAAAATGCCTTCTCCATGAAGGCAGAACCAACACCGTACCCGGAGCAGGCAGTCCAAAAGCAGAAGTAATGTTCATAGGGGAGGGCCCAGGGAAAGACGAGGATTTGCAAGGAGAACCATTCGTAGGTGCAGCAGGAAAATTCTTGGATCAATTACTCGAAGAAGCAGGACTCAAACGCGAAGACGTTTACATCGCAAATGTTGTAAAATGCCGCCCACCAGGGAATCGCGACCCTTTCCCGGAAGAAGTCGAAGCATGCTGGCCTTATTTAGAAGCCCAAATCCGTGCAATTCAACCGGAATTAATCGTCACCCTTGGCCGCCACTCGATGGGAAGATTCCTCCCAGGACTGAAAATCTCCCAAGCCCACGGCAAAGCCAAACGTTACAAGGGACTTGATGGCGGAAAACAGGTATACTACCCAATGTATCACCCGGCAGTCGCACTTTATAACGGATCTTACCGAGAAATTCTCATCGAAGACGCCAAACGCATTCCAAAACTTTTAAAAAAAATTAAAAAAGAAAAACTAAATGAACGCTGAAGCTTTCAACCCAGAAAAAAAATACATCCAACCGCTCATGATAGCCGGCGCAGTAAGCTGGTTAAGCTGGATCGTCGTGATCTGGAAACTCGACCCATACGAATCGACAGGACTCGCATTAGCACTCTTCTTCCTAAGCATGTTAATCGCCCTAACCTGCAGCTTCACACTCCTCGGATTCTATCTACGCAAATGGGTAACCCAAAACGAAGCCAGCATCAGTTATATCAACACATCAATCAGACAAGGTTTATTGCTGTCATTATGCACATTAATCTGCCTCGCATTCTTGTTGCTCGGAGTTCTCACCTGGTGGAACGGCCTTCTCGTCGTCGCAATCATCATTTTGTTGGAATTTTATATAACGAGTAAAAACTATTAAAGCCGAATCAGGATGAAATCCTAGATTCGGCCTGAAAAACAAAGAAATTAAGCTTAACATTGTGCACTAGCATAGGCACAAATGCAGAAAATCAATCAACAAAACTCACAACTCTAATCTCTAATCTCACATCACCATGCCAAGACCAGGATCCAGAGCTCGCCACAGAGCCAGACACGCCGCCAAAGCTCGCAGAGCTGGCAATCGTCCACCAAGACCAGGCCGGCGACCAAGACTTTGGGGAAGACGCCCACCACCAGAAGGTGGAGGGGGAGGAAACTGCACTTCATTTGCATTAACAATTGTCGCAGGAATCGCAATGCTAGGCATGATTTTCCACATCGCGCTGTAAATCACATCCCATACCCATCACACCTTTAAAGGTTTTTAGAGTCTTTTGAGCGACCTTGGAAACACCCAGATACTATCAACCGTTTTTCGCAACGCGAAAAACACAACAACTGCAATCTGCAAGTTGCAAGTTGCCAACTAATATTCATAGTCTTTCAGTATCCTCATCCGATCCAACGGCCAAAGCACTAACCATCCTTTTCCCTCAATTAACTCCTCATCAAGAAGAGCTTTTTCCTCATCGCAATCAACATTACCAAAACATCTCCTAGAATCACTACTGGCACGCCTATTATCTCCCATCACAAAATAAGTCTCTTCTTCAACATAAAACTCCGTCAGAGTAGTCGTGAAAGGATAAGTTTTTCCGTAATTAGACTCATTTAAATACTGCTCATCCAGCTTAAAACCATCGGGATACTCGTCGTTATAAACATAAACCTCGCCATCCAAAAGCTCCACAGTCTCTCCTGGTAGACCGACAATCCTTTTTATAAAATATTCTCCTTCATCACCCTCGGGAGGTATAAAAACCACAATATCACCTCGCTCATAATCCGACACAGACCATCCAAAGAAATCAAAATAAGAGAACTTATTGACAATAATATACTCCCCATTCCCATGCACACAATTCCCATTAAAATCATTCAAAGTATTACACATCGACGGCCCACTAACCTGAAAAGGCGAAAACAGCAAATGCCGAATCACAAAAACCAAAGCAATAATAATCGCCGCATTGATAGCGACATCCACAATGAACCAAAAGGTGCTTTTGAAGAAATATCCGATCTTCGAAGAGCCATCGTATTCTATCCGCTCATCTTCATTGTCAGCCTTGGAGCCCATGTCTATTTTTATTTAATTACAGCAGCAATAAATCTACATTCTCGAAGGGACATTTACAAGGGAATGTTTTTCGTATAAATTTATCAGCAGCAGGTACTATCAATCGTTTCTGCGAAGCAGAAACACCATTCTGCTCTCTGCTCCTTGCTGTCTGCTGTCTAACAAACAAAAATGCTCGCAAACATTCTATTTAGAAGCTACATGAACGAGGGGGAGAAGATTTATTTTGTCGCACATACCCACCCGTTTCTTCACTATGGGACTCTTTTCAAGACACTACTGTTGGGGATTGCGCTTCCACTGGGATTCAACGTCCTGATGCCGCCGTTTCAACTGATTTGGTATGCATGGATAGCCCTCGGTGGCTTTATGTTTATTTACAAGCTGCTTGATTGGTATATGGATGCCTGGATAATAACCAATATCGGTATTGTCGATCTCCAGTGGGATGGTTTTTTTAAAAAATCTTCTACCAGGATTGAATATCATACGATCGAAGGAATCACTTATGAGATACAAGGTTTTTGGGGTGCAATATTGAATTTTGGGAACATCATGATAGAAAAAATGGGGACAGGTACGATTGTGACCCTTGATAACGTTGCTTTTCCGAAAAAAGTCGAGAGGGAAGTACTGCATTATCAGGATAAATTTGTGAGACATAGGAATTTAAAGGATGAAACTGCATTAAAAGATCTATTAGTACAAATGGTTCAGGAAACACGCAGAGGCAAATGAAAACTATCATCGGAATCACAGGCAAATTAGGATCCGGCAAAACATACGCCGGACATTTTTTTGAAAAACTTGGAGCAACATTTATCGATTGCGATGCCGTAGTAGCGGATCTTTATAAAAAAGGAGGAATAGGAGCAAAAAAAATCGAAACCTTCTTCGGTGAAGAATTCATCAAAGACGGAGCAGTGAACAAAGCACGGCTCGGAACTTTCGTCTCAAAAGACGAGAAAAAACTGCGAATCCTCGAGAAAATCATCCATCCAATAGTCCTCAACGAAGTCCAAAAACACATCGACAAATCCCCGCGAGACCTGATCTTCATCGAAATCGGCGCTCCATCAGAAAAATTCCTCGCCCTCTGCGAAAAACTAATTTTGATCACAGCCAAACAACGCAAAATCCGAACCAAATACCTCGCCCGCATCGACAAATTCAAGAATCTCTCCGGAATCAACCCCGATTTCACCATAAAAAACACTTTCAACAAAAAAAGCTTTGAACAGAAGCTCTTAAAAATCTACAATACAATCACATGACAAACTACGAACCAATCATAGGATTAGAAATCCACGCTCAGATCAACACCAAAACAAAAATGTTCTGCAACTGCAACAACGACTCTTTTCGCAAAGAACCAAACATCAACACCTGCCCAGTTTGCATGGGGTTCCCAGGTACATTGCCCGTAATCAACAAGGAAGCTTATCTCAAAGGCCTCAAAGCAGCCCTCGCTCTCAATTGTAAACTCCCAAAATTTTCAAAATTCGACCGAAAAAACTACTTTTATCCCGATTTAACAAAAGGCTACCAAATTTCCCAATACGACGAACCGGTATCAGAGAACGGCTACGTTGAATTCGAGGTCGACGGCAAAGAAAAACGCGTCGGAATAACAAGACTCCACCTCGAAGACGACGCAGGGAAGCTAACGCACGAAGCTACCGCATCACTTTGCGATTACAACAGAGCCGGTACACCATTGATGGAAATCGTCTCCGAACCTGAACTTTACTCAACACAAGAAGCCTCAGCCTACGCCCGCGAAATGCAAAAAGTACTCAGATACGCAGGCGTCTCAGACTGCGATATGGAGAAAGGAATGATGAGATTTGATATCAACATCTCAATCCGCGAAAAAGGGGAGACCAAATTCGGCACAAAAGTAGAAGTCAAGAATCTCAACTCATTCAGATTCCTAGAAAAAGCCCTCGATTACGAGTTCAAAAGACAAGTCAAAGCCCTCGAATCAGGAGAAGAAATCTCGCAAGAAACTCGAGGTTTCGACATAAAACAGGAAGTAACAACCTCTCAACGCTCAAAAGAAGAAGCGCACGATTACAGATATTTCCCCGAACCAGACCTCCCACCAATGACAATCACCGCAAAAGACATCGAAAAACTACGAGAAGATCTCCCCGAACTTCCATACGCACGCAAAAAACGCTTCATCGAAGAACTCGGCCTCAAACCTCAGGACGCATACCTACTCACAGAAACACCCGAACTTTCAGATTTCTTCGAAGAAACAGCACGACTCTCGGAAGACCCAAAACTTTCCAACTCATTCATCACAACAATCCTCTTAAAACATCTCAAGGAGGATCAAACGCCACTCTCAGACTGCAAAATAACACCAAGTGCCCTCGCAAAACTGATCCACTTAATAAATGATGGTGAAATCTCAAACAACGCCGCAAAAGGCGAAGTTTTCGAAGAAATGTACGCCTCCGGCAAATCCCCAAGCGAAATCGTAGAAAAAAAAGGCCTCAAACAAGTCTCAGACGAAGGCCTCATCGAAAAACTCTGCCAACAAGTCATCGATGAAAACCCCGACACAGTAGAAGATATCAAAGGCGGCAAAGACCGAGCCATCGGAGCCTTGATAGGGAAGGTAATGCAGCTCTCAAAAGGCCAAGCAAATCCAGGAGTCGTCGCACAAACAATGAAAAAGCTCTTAGCGCAATCAGGATAAAATCCTAGATTGCGCCCCATACTATTAACCCGTTTCGCCAAAGGCGAAACACCATCACTGCAAACTGCAAGTTGCAAGTTGCCAGCTAAAAAAACCTTACAATAAGAACCAATCTTAAGTATACTACTCCCTAGATAAAAACAATCTAAACAAAAACAAAAATGCTCACACCAGTAGATCTCCTGTACATCACAATCGCAATAGCAGTCGCATTACTTGCCATTTTCGGCTGTATCACGCTTATTTACCTCATTCTCATCCTCAGAGACGCGAATAAAGCCGTCTCAGCCGCAAAAGACACCGTCGAGAAGGTAAATGTGTATGTAATGAAGCCTATCAACGCAGCTCGCAGCCTCGGAAAGCACCTCGGCCCAATCATCCGAATCGTCGAAGAGAAGCTCGAAGAGAGGATGGAAGAGGATAAGCCGAAGAAGAAACGAAAGAAAAAGTGACCTTACTTCACGAATCGGATGTTTATTCTACGAACAACCACCAAATAAGGAAACACAAACACAGCGTTCCAAATCCTTCGCAAACGACGAGGCTGATTAATCAGTCTCCATAGCCATTCAAACCCCATCTTCCGAAAGCACGCAGGAGCTCTTTTCACCCTCCCCGCAATAAAATCGAAAGCTCCACCAACGCCCATCGCAACCTGCACAGATGGCATTTTTTTAAGATTTCGATAAATCCACTTCTCCTGATTAGGCGAACCATAAGCAACAAACAAAATATCAGGCTTAGCCTCGCGCACCTTAGCCACAATAGAAACCTCCTCACTTGCACACGGCGACCCCTCATAAGTCCCAACAATTTGACAATTCTTATCCTTAAAATGATAATTTTGACGAATTTGCTCAGCCGCCCCTTCACGAGCCCCGAGCAAGAAAATCTTATAATTATTCCCGTTCTTGGAAGCTCTATCCAAGACATCACCCATCAGATCTGTCCCAGTTACACGTTCAGGAAGAATCTGCGTCAATTTTTTAGGCCTAAAAAGCATCAAAAACATGTGCCAAAGCCCTTTCTTAATACTTATGCTCCCTTCAAGACTGGCAGCCCAAATAATCCCAGTCCCATCGGCAACACTCATGCTAGCCCTATTCAAAACAGCCCTGTATTTCGCATCCTTCTGTGCCTTAAGCAAAATCTCAGGGTTCGGAGTCACAACCTGATGTTGCTTCTCGTCTTTAAGCATGAAAAAAATCTTATCCAGCGCTTCATTGCGAGTAACAGGGTCAAAATAAACCCCCATTACCTTAGCTCTTTCGTTAGACCCCTTTGGAAAATGTGATTTCGAAACGAAATTTCTCCCAATTTGTGCGAAGGAGACGAAGCGCGAGGAAGGCATATCAAATAACGATACGTCGACGAGTGATGAGTCTCCTGCAGCCAAATTGGATAAATTGCAGTCGGAAGCACATTTTCCGAAGGGGTCTTGTATGTTCATTGTTTTTTGAAGACTATATAGAAATTCTTTCGACTAGGAGTTAAAGACAGTTTTTCAACCTTAAGAGAACTCTTTTTAAACAATCTTTTTAGTTCACGCTGTGTGAATGCATGATAGTACCTATCCGTTTTTTTTGCCCATGGGACAAAGAAATCGTGTAGGCCATATTTACCAGAGGAAAGCAAAAAACGCAAGACCGTCTTAAAAAAGAAGCGCATGTACTTCTTCTGCCAAAGATTCCAAACTAAGAAAACCCCTCGAGCCCCAGGCTTCATCACGCGAGCAACCTCAGAAAGCCCCTCAAGCTGCAGTTTTCTCGAAGGCAGATGATGAAAAGTCGCCACCGACAAAACCAAATCAAACTCTTCATCGGGGTAGGGGAGAGACAAAAAATCCCCCACTTTAAAGTCCCCACCACGCTTCTTCGCAATTTCAATAAATTTCTCATTATTATCAACGCCAAAATACTCACCACGACCACCGATATAATCCTTAAGTCGCCCATTCCCGCACCCAATATCAAGCATTTTCCCACCCAAATATTCATCAAAAACCTTGAAATCCGCCCAATCACCTCGCCGAGTCTTATCAAAATCCGCAGCAATCTCGCTGTAATCCTGTTTTACTTTCTCAAGAAGCTCACTTGCAGTGGAATCACGCATCATATAAGGTTAGGAAGCTTTAAAATTATACATGAAAGAACTCTTAGAAGAAATCATAGAAGAAGCTCTGACCAAAAAAGTCACGACAGCAGAGCAATTACAAAAAATCAAAAACCGTCTCGCCAAAAAACACGGCCTATATTCGGCTTCAAACTACGAACTCAATCGCTTTTACCTCGAGAGCAATTTCCCAAAAACACCAACCCTGCAAAAACTTTTCCAAAAAAGACAAGTCCGCTCAATCTCAGGAGTCTCAATCATAACCGTCCTCACCAAGCCATTCCCATGCCCAGGTAAATGCGTATTCTGCCCAAGTGAAAAAGGAATGCCAAAAAGCTACCTCAGCAACGAACCGGCCGCAATGCGCGCACTCCTCAACGACTTCGACCCATACAAACAAATCGAAAAACGCCTCACAAGCCTCAGAAACCAGGGCCACCCAACAGACAAAATCGAACTCATCGTCCTCGGCGGCACATTCTCATTCTATCCCCGCAGATACCAACGCGACTTCATCCGCCAATGCTTCAACGCGCTTAACGGCGGCAAAAAAGAATTAAGCCTCGCCCGCGCACACAAGAAAAACGAAAAAGCAACTCACCGCGTTGTCGGATTAAGCCTAGAAACACGCCCAGATTACGTCACCTCAGAAGAAGTCAGATGGTTCCGCAAGCTCGGATGCACCAAAGTTCAACTCGGAGTCCAACACTTAGACGACAAAGTCCTCGATTACGTCAAACGCGGACATCACCGGGAAGACGCAATTCGCGCAATTCGCCTCTGTAAAGACGCAGGATTGAAAGTCTGCCTCCACATGATGCCAAACCTCCCCGGAAGCACCCCCGCAAAAGACCTCGCAATGTTCCACGAGCTCTTCGAAAACTCCGATTTCCGCCCGGATTACCTCAAAATCTACCCTTGCACAGTCACACCATTCAGCGAACTTGAGAAATGGGTCGCAAGAGGGGAGTATCGCAGCTATTCAGATGAAAAACTTGCGGATCTACTAATCGAAATCAAAAAAACAGTCCCAAAATACGTCCGCATCGAACGCCTAATCCGCGACATCCCCGGCGAAAGCATCATCGAAGGCAGCCGCGTTACCAACCTCCGCCAAGAACTCAAGCGAAAACACCCTAACCTCAAGTGCAATTGTATCCGTTGCTGCGAAATCCGCGACCAAGAAATCGACCCAAAACGCCTAAAATTTCACCAGCTAGAATTCGACGCATCAGAAGGCAAAGAATTTTTCCTCACATACGATCAGGGCAACAAATTATGCTCAATGTTAAGACTCCGCTTCCCCTCACGCCAACCCATCGTCCCCGAAATCGACAACAAAACCGCAATAATCCGCGAAGTCCACACGTATGGAAGCCATCTCAAAATCGCAAAGCGGAGTAGGGGAGCTGCTCAACATACCGGCCTCGGCAAAAAACTCATCACAAAAGCAGAAAAAACCGCAAAAAAATCAGGTTACAAGAAAATAGCAGTAATCAGCAGCATCGGAACCCGCGAATACTACAAAAAGCTCGGATACAAGCTGGAAGGAACGTATATGATCAAATCGCTATAACGCGAAAACACCACACCCCGCCATGGCGGGGAAACATACTATTATAAACGTTTTGCCAAAGGCAAAACACCATTCTGCTGTCTGCTCCTTGCTGTCTGCTCCTTGCTGTCTGCTGACTAAACAACAGCCCTCAAAATATCCTTTTCAAAAGCAGCTCTATCACCAACAGGTGGAGTTTCTTCAAAAGTCTCCCCCTTGTATTTGGACGCCCACTCATCGTACATCAAAACCTCACCAACATTAGTATTCATTTCCGCCTTGTCTAAGCCCTTCTTAGTCTGGATCCGTAACTCGCCATCGTCCATAGTTTTCAAAACAATAGACTTAATAAGAGCATAAGAAACAGCCTGCTTGAAATAATGCATGTATTCACCAGCATGCTCATTCCCTTCTACAGATTCCTGTACAGAACCCGCAACCTTCTTATTGAGCTCCTCCCAAAAATCCTTCAGCGCATAATGATTTTCAAAAGTTGATCTATTGGCTATTGCAGATTTAACACTTTCATCAACAGTATCTCTATCGACATCATCCGATATTAATCCTCCTTTGTATGCTTCTGTAAAGACAGCAAGCAATGCAAGTCGTTCCATCTCAGCCGTTTCACTCAGCTTCTCCCTGAGCATAGCCTCCTGTTGATCTTTCGGATAACTTCCAATATCTGCAACAAAACGCGTTATTTCCTCTCTTTTCCCAGCAAGGAAATCATCAAGAGAATCTTTAACCTCAAGCGCATCTTCTTCGCCAAAAGAGATCAAAAAATCCACCCAATAATCCCAATCAAACCCTTTTGCATGAGACAATTGATCAATCGCATCAATATGATTAAGCATTTCATCCTCATAAGATCCAGCAACATCAACAACTTCAAAAGACTCAAACGCTTCACCTTCTCCACCAAATACAGATGGCATAGCAATACTCGCATCAGCAGACATCCGATGACAAACAACCTTGCCACCCTCAAACGTATAGGAAAAATGTCCAAGATTCTCCACGCCGGCAACCAATCCTTTCGCAATCAAATGCCCAGGCAATACAACATGCCCATCAGCAGATTTTTCCTTAACATATTTCTTAACCTCAGCAGCAAAACTTTCAGGAGTAACACTCATCTTTTCAAACTCCGATGCAGCCCCCTCAAGCACTTTTATCATATGCTCGATCACAACTTCACTTTGCTTGGAAGGAGATTGGCCTTTATCCAGATTCTGAATATCACAAATGAACCACATATCCGAAGTATGTTCGAACACATCATCCTTGTGATTACGCAATTCCTTAATCAAACGTTTAAACAAACGATCGTAATTATCAGTATCCGGTAATTCATTGTCAGATTCCATTCCAGCCTCCTGCACAGTCCATCTATTACCATTCCAGTAAATGCCAAACGTATTTTTATTCCCAGCTCCAAACAGCCTTTTCAAAGAGTCTTCACTCGCACTAACAGCATTCCCAAAAACCAAAGTCGCAAGCTTGTAAAGCGCATAGTAGAATTTATTTCTAGCAACACCATATTCCTCCACGACTTCCTCATCTGTTCTGATCAAGCTATCCCTATTCTCCTCAATCTGATCAGCAGACATAACATGAGTAGATAAAGCATCCGCACACCACTTCTCCAATGCAACTTCAGATGCAGGATGAGTATATACAAAAACCATCGGGATACCTCGAGAATCCAAATATGTCTTCAAGATAGGGAATAGGGTAGAAGCACTTGCAGACATCTTCCCAGTCACCGCATAAACGGTCTGTATCTCATTATATTTACGAAGAATCTCAAAATCGTCATAATGACTAAGGTTTTCGTATATTACAGGATATTCTCTTTCCATTTTCTCAGTCAAATACTCACGAGAGCCTTGTTTGAACACAGCCAAAGCCCCATTTACCGCCTCGAGATCATCAATTTGACCTCTGGAAGCCCCAGGCAAACGATCAGCATACTCAGCTAACAAGGCGTCATTCTTAATCAAATCAACATAAGGCGTCGCATTAACAAGGAATTGATACGACCCCCTAAGTTGATTTGGCAAAATAGCCAGTTGTGCAGGATTTAATCTAGCCTGACGCTCCGAAAAACCAGAACATAACTCACCAATATTTTGATCCTCAAAAAATGCACGTCTAACCGCAAGTTGCTGTCGCGCTACCATCATTCTCCCATAAGTAACACCATCCTCGATTACAGATTTTGCCTCCTCAATACCTCCAACATCAAACCCTGTGCCTACTTCCGCCCTGACATATTGAAAAGCATATTGAGTAATTTCAGTATCCGCCGCACCCCACGTCGCTGCATCACCATAAAGGTTTAAATTTTTCTCGATCAAAGCTTCCACAATCTCCACTCTGGTTAGTTTTTTCTGCGTAAGAAACTCTTTCGATCTCTCATCAACCTGGTCAGCCCCCCATAGAAAATAACCAGCCGGGTACGACAACCCAAGTGTAGGACCTGCAAGTCCTGCCATAGCAATAGCCTTCCAGCTGGTATAAGTCATAACAATTTCACCGTCATTTAACCCCACCATAGTGACCCATTGACGATACAACTGAGAAGCTGGAAGCATCTTCCATTCATCTTTTTCATTAGCTATTTCAATCCTAGACTCATCAACTCTCTCCATGACATGCATAACTCCACCGGCCACAAGAACAATCGGAATAAGTGCTATACCAACACCTGTAGAAGCTGCCGCAAGAGAAGATGCAGCTACGCCAAGATATCCTGCAACAGCAGTTGCAACAGCAGCATTGGTCAAAGCCAAAGCAGATACCGAAACAACCAACGATGTACCCGAAAGAGCAATATTAATATACTCCCTAGTAGCCTTATCATTGTAAATCTCTTTCAACGCAGGATTACTCGCATTCTTAGCAATTTCACGAAGCTCACTAATTCGATATATAGACATCCCAATAGCAAAAATATCTAGAGCAACGCCAAGAACCAAAAGAGCCCTCTGAACCTTCAGCCCAAGTTGAGCCTTCTGAAGAACCTGCGCCGCATCAAGAGTCTCATCTTGAGCACTCATACTCCTCGAAACCTGCTCAAAAGTCGTCCGGAACAAATCCTCATCAAGCACACCCGTCGCAGGATCCACACATCTGTTAAGCGCCGGGTAACGCATCGCCAAATGCAAAACCACATCAGGATCAACGTCATCAAGCCCGGAAAGAGTTCTAAACCCTCCAACAAGCGCATCATGCGCCCTCCTTACATGAACAATACGTTCCAAGCGCAATTGATGGAATCTCTTGAGAGAATCAAGCCTCCTAGCCCAAAAAGCACCTCTAGCACGATCTCCACCCTGAGTCGCCCTATAAGCCACAATAATTTCAGCTATATTTCGCTTATCCGCAGCATCAGCATGTCTAAAAAACGCTTCTACAACATCATCTACGCTGTCATCCAGATCCAAAGCCCTCTTAAGCTCATCCGCAAAACCAGTCAAATCATCTGTGCCATCAATTGCCCTGATAAGCTCATCTATTTGATCCACGGCATCATCGATAAGACCTGCCTGCACAACATCATCAGCAAGAAGGATCCTGAGCTTTTCTGCATCAGTACGCAAAGCGTCAAAACTTTTACCATGATACCATTTATCTTGCCCTCCAAGAGACATAATACGTGTCGCAAACTCTCTAGCCTGCCTAGCCTCAGTCACAGTCAAAGTACCCTTCGAAATCTTCTCAGAAATCCCTTCAATATACCTGCCCATCATCCAATACCTAACCTTCATCGGAATAACTATCGGCGCAGCAGCTGTCCTGGCAAGAGTTCGAACAGGAGCCTTTTTAAAGTGATAAAGCCAAGCCAAACTACCTCCCCAGGCAGTCCCGCTTACTCCAACACCAACAGCAGTATCAAGGCTGAGCCCGTCATCCTTTATCTTAAACGCACAGTCTATCGGCATATCGAAGAATGTGTAATCAACCCATCTCCAAACCACATTCCCATTTGCATCAAAAACAGGCTCACCATACTCATTACGAGTATCAGCAACCGTCAAATTATTCGCCTCATCACGAGCTTCTTTAACTTTTCTAAAAAAACCATCCGGCCCATAAAATTTCTCCTTAAACTCTTCAAATTTCAACTTTTCAGTATTCGACATCGGCTCATCAGCTTCTATGGTAGTTATAAATCTCCTAAACTCCTTAGTTTCATCAAGCATTTCCTCGATTATCATCATAGGAGGTCCCTCCATCCGTCCAGCCATTTCTGCAGCAAGCCAATCTTGAGCCGCTTGTATATCAGCAGGCTGGTCAGGATTGCGCAAATTTGGACCAAAAACATCCATTGCAACGCCTCCCGCCGTATCGGACACAGCAGAAACAGCAGCAAACAGCATCATCGAAGACCGCCTTGCCCATTCCATGGTCACTCTCGGGATATCCCTCTGTAATTCAGCCAAATCACTGATCATAGAACCCTCAATACTTTCAGTACCAATAAGGTCCAATAATGACTCTTTTTCAGCGGAAGTAATAATTCCATCTTCAGCGCTATCCAAAGCTTCATCAAACTCCTCAGAGGGCTTATCCACCCTCTTAGCCCTGTTTTTATCAGCTTTCTCTCTGTCCCCTTCACTCATTCTTCCTGCAATATATTCACTTTCAGTCGTACCAACCCGAGGCAAAACCCAAACATCCATAAGTTCCTTAAGCGACTTCTTCTGCCAATCTGGAACCTTAGCTTTTATATCGTCCAAATGATCTTTTAATCTTGCTTGTAACTTCTTTTCATCATCAGCTTGCCTTTTATTATTGAAAAAATCTTTAAGAAACTTTGGCATAGAACCGAGCAAAGAACCCATCATTATCGAATATCCATCGCCATAATCATGATTCAAAAATTCCTGCATATTCACATCTTCACACACCCACATACTTACATGAGTTTCCAAGCCAAACTCGTCTTTATACCTCCTGTATCTCTCAGTCTCACCAGGTTGCAATGCGCCTTTTTTCAAAGTCGTATAAGCTTCAAGCATTTCTAGATCTCCAAACAATATCAAAGCTTTCGCAAGACGATTACCATGCACGTCCATGCCATGCTCCTTAAACCATTTTTGAACAGCTTCAATCCCCAAAACCTTACCTGCAGCAAAACTCCCGCCAAGTATAAAAACAGAGCTCAAGACTCCTCTCTTTCCCCATTTCCATACCTTATCTAAAGTACTTTCTTTATCACCGGAATCGACAGTTACATGTATGTCTTTGCCGTCGGCACTCACAGTAGTAGTTGGCTTTTTCTTCTTAAACTTCTTAATAAGAGCCCATGCGCCAAAACCAATAGCACCCCCTAACGCAGCATATCCAAAGAGTTTCTTATGTTTTTTTGCAAAATCAACAGTTTTATCAAACCAATTTTTCTCTTCATCCGAATATCCTTCTGGCGGAGTAGGGGAGTCATCCCCTTGTAATATCCCTACTGAAGCAGCTGTCGCAGCTGCCATTTTTCTTGCATCTTCGTTTAAGTGTTCCAAAACACGTTCTTTCCAAAATTTTGACGTCTCTGCCCCTTTATTTGAAGATATCGCTTTTAATTTCTCCAAAGCCGCAGATTGATCCGGGCTCAAACCGGTAGAGCCGATACTATTAAAAGATTTGATCTTGATCGGCAAACTCAATTCACCTTTCTGGATCAAGTAAGCGGATAAAATCACAGAAACACCATATAAATGCTGTAATTTTTCAACCTGAACCTCGGGAGATTTCTGCAAATCAATACTTTTCATCTGATGAACAGAAAAAGAAGCAAATTCTTTACCTTTCAAAACTTCTAACGCAAGATCAGCATAATCTCTTGTACTAGAAATTCGCTCAGGTGAAGCTTCGGGTGAAGATTCTGCACCTTGTGACCCAATTGTCTCATCTCCGTCGGTCATGTTTGTTTTTTAAATCATATAATTATACCAGATTTCCACAGGTCAGGCAATCAAGGAGGGTTTGACGAATAGGGGAGTAATGTTTTGCATCAAAATAGGTGATTTGAGCCAAAACCACGTAGCTTTTTGAAAGCGGGGAAGTTTTCGCAAAAACAAAAACATGTTTTTTTAATAAATCCACATCACAGCAGGGCAGTAGAACTAATCCCGCACAATATATCTTGTACAGTCTTTTGTGGATTTTCTTTTAAAACCTATTAAAAGACATGGATTTATACAAAAATCATTAAAAACACCATCGCCCTACCCCGGAAAACGGCTTATCCAAGCCAAAAGCCCCGAAACCTTCGATTTAAGGCGTTTTAACGATTTAGACGACTTTTGATACGTCGAAAGACCGTTTTCGACGTGCGTTTTTGGGCAATTACCTACAATTTTCAAAACCAAAAATTCCAAAAAAAATCACATATCAATCATTAAATTTGCATACAAAAAATTTTATACAAAAAAAATAATAAATATATGTTGTTTGACTCAGGCGCACAAGGTTGTATAATTAAAACATGGAGAGGCCACGAAAAAAAACAAGCCTGGATGCATTGAGAGAATTTAACGATGAATTACAACGACTCCGAAACATAGATAATTTGCCGACACTCCAAATGGCATTACAAGGACTTCTCGCAAAAACCGATGACAAGTTAGTTCTATTATTAGCCCGCATAATCAGACGACCTTTTCAAGACGCACAAAAAGCACGCAGGTATCTGGTAGCATGCATAGGAATGGGAACTATTACAATCGATCAATTACAAACAGCTTTACAGCGAAGCATACAACGAATCGAAGAAAAACAAAGAACACAACAACAAACTGCTCCACGGCCACAACCTACAACCGAGCCACCGCCTGATACAACCGTAGCGGACGAGCTTGCGGAAATAAAAAGAGCTTTGAGGGAGCAATCAGCTCCCAAACCACAGCAAAGATCGCTACTAGATCGACTACTAGGAAGGAAGAAGAAGCATTAAACACCACATACCACCTTTCCCGCCATATCCCGCGAAATCTTAATAAGCTCACTGTCAGCAAACGAAGCAATTTTCAGATCAGGAATGCCACTTTGACGTGTCCCGTAAATCTCGCCAGGCCCACGCATTTGAAGGTCAATATCAGCCAAATCAAAGCCGCTATGATTGCGTTCAAGAGCCATCAACCTCGTCATACCTTCAGGCGTATATTTCGATGGAAACAAAAAACAGTAAGATTGCTTATCACTGCGTCCAACACGCCCTCGGAACTGATGCAACTGAGCCAGACCAAACCTTTCAGCACCTTCAATCATCATAATCGTCGCATTCGGCACATCTATGCCAACCTCAATAACAGAAGTAGAAACCAAAACTTGAATATCACCATCCTTAAATTCTTTCATAACTTCCTCTTTCTCTTGCGAAGACATTCTGCCATGCAGAAGCGCAACTTTTAATCCCTTAAAAGCTCCATCATTGAGCCTCTCAAACTCGGCCTTAACAGATTTTACCTCCTCAAGCTTATCCGAATCATCAATAAGCGGACAAATCACATAAACCTGGTCACCAGCCTCAACCTGTTTCCGAATCCACTTATAAGCATCACTGCGCTTAGCATCCTGTACAGCCCTCGTAACGATCTTCTTGCGACCCGGTGGCAACTCATCAATAAGAGAAATATCCAAATCACCATAAACAACCATAGCCAAGCTTCTAGGAATAGGTGTAGCTGTCATAGAAAGCAAATGCGGAGCCCCATGCGAAGACAATTTCTTACGTTGCTCCACCCCGAAACGATGCTGCTCGTCCACAATCGCCAAGCCAAGCTTCTTAAACTTAACCTTCTCCTGAATCAAGGCATGCGTCCCAACAACAATGTCAATCTCACCAGACTTCAAAGCCTCATAAATTTTCTTTTTACCTCTCCCCTGCCCTATCAAAAGCTCAACACGAATACCAAGCTTGTCAAACCATCCTTTCAATTCTTTATCATGTTGTTTAGCCAAAACCTCAGTCGGCACCATAAAAGCAACTTGTCCCCCATTTTTCACAACATTCAAGGCCGCCATGGCTGCAACAACCGTCTTACCTGATCCAACGTCCCCCTGCACCAATCGCAGCATAGGCACTCCCCTATCCATGTCCTTCAAAACCTCAACCAAACTCCGTCTTTGGGCTTGTGTAAGCGAAAAACCCAGTTCCCCGGCAAACTTTTTCATCACTTCATCAGCACGTTCAACTTTCAAACCCTTATTGGAACTTTTCCACTCTTTTCGCCTTTCCATATATTCAAGTTGGAGCCCAAAAAGCTCATCAAAAGCGAGTCTCCTTTGCGCTTTTTTAAGATCTTTTTCTGACTTAGGAAAATGTATGTTCCTAATCGCAAAATCCAAATCACAAAGCCCAAGCTCCTCCTTAATCCAATCCGCGAGTTTATCCTCAAAATCATCACTATATTGCAAAATCGAAAAAAGCTTATCCCTGAGCCATTTCGAAGTAAGCCCTTCCGTTTGATGATAAACCGGCACAATTCTTCCAGTATGAAGCAGATTCTTGCTTACAGCCTCAACTTTTGGCCCATTGAAAACACTCCTCCCACGATCATATTTCAGTTTCCCAGAAAAATAATACTGCCGTCCAACCTTCAAGATCCTTTCCAAATACTTCTGATTAAACCAAATCACCGGCACACTCCCCGTCTCATCAGATATAATCCCCTCCCCAACATACATCCCTCCCCTACTTTTTCTCATATTAAAAGCCGTAAGCTTCCCGCAAACAACATTAGGAATATCTAACTTCATCTCCGCTACCTTCACACTCTCCCGCTCATCGGTATAAGTACGCGGATAATACTCAAGCAAATCCCGCACGGTTTTCACCCCAAGCGAAGACAGAAGCGCCAAATGCTTCTTTGTAGTCCTAAGAACCTTACTGAGTTTGGTATCAAGCATAGGAGCCCCAGTATATCAAACGTAGAAACTAGAGGCCACCTTCTTGTTCGCTAGCAAGAACACCTCTAGCTTCCCGCAACTTCGTCGTCGCCAGATCTCCTATCTCTTCTTCCGACCATCCTTGTGCTTGACCTACTACCGATGCCCAGCCCACAGTTACGACTGCCTCTCCCAAAGCCTCTACTGTCCTTTCCCCTCCTTGACCATCAAATAATTGTTCATTCAGATCTTCAGCAGCTTCCCCAGCAGTTTCAAATCCTTCGCTAGCCATAATAAATCTGATTATTGATTAGCTTAACCACCCCCACTCTACTATAGACCGTTTTGCGAAGCAAAACACCTTCATCTGCTCTCTGCCTGCCTGCCGGCAGGCATGGCTCCTTGCTCCTTGCTGTCTGACTTCGCCGCTATCGCAGAAATACCAACCACCTCACCTGCAGGGTTCTTGACAGGCGAAAGTGTCAACGAAATATCAACAAGATCACCAGCCTTAGTAACCCTCTGAGCCCTAACACCTCTTACAACCTCACCTTTCTTAACCCTCTTAACCAGGTTGCTACGATGTTCTCTCCAATCTCTCGGAACAATCGCAGCCACATCGCGACCAATAGCTTCATCCGCTTTATAACCGAAAAGTTCTTCGGCACCCTTGTTCCAAACAAAAACTTTCCTATTTAAATCAACCCCGATGATCCCATAACCGGCATGCTCGATCATATTTTCCATATATCGTCTCATAAACTCATTCTCCTGTCGCAGCTTAACCTTCTCGGTAGCATCCCTAAACACACCTTCCACGCCTTTCAAACTGCCATCCTCCTCACGAAGCTCATTAGAAGTAGCCTCAACAAAAATAGAAGTACCATCTTTTTTCTTCAGCTCAACAACATAATCCTCAACAAACCCTTCCTTAGCCAACTCCTTCAAAAATATTGCTCGGTCATTCGGAACAGCATAGATATCAGTAACAGGCCTGCCTATAATTTCACTCAAATTGTTATAACCCAAAATTCGTAACGCCCCCTTATTAAGAACTCGTAAATAGCCCGCTTCATCAGTCATATAAACACCATCACGCATAGACTCAAACAGCTCCTTATATTTCTCCTTGGTAGTCCTCAAATCCTGCTCAGTTTTAAGAGCCTGATCAATATTACGCAAAATCCCATCAATATTAACAAGATCTCCATCCTCATCATAAGTAGCACGACTATTAAGTTCAAAATGGATCGACTTTCCACTCGCAGATTTAAGCCTAAACTTCAGCCCGGTAGTTCTATCCCTGGTACCCTCCTTCAAATCCAAAAATGAACTCTTAACAACCTGCGCATCATCTTGATGAATAAATTCCTGAAAATGCCGTCCTATAATCTCATCCTTGTCATAACCGAGTAACTTACCAGCAACATCATTAACGTTAACAACGTTGCCCGTTGGATCCAGTGTATAAATAATATCCAAAGCATTATCAAAAATACTTCGATAACGCTCTTCGGAAGCCCTCAGCTCATCAGTTTTCCTCATGATCTCTTTTTCAAGAAGATCGTTCAAATGCACCAATTCTGTAGCTTTGCTTTTGGCTAATTCACCAGAAAGAGCCAAGTTCGAGATGGTATTCGCTATAACACTAAGTAATTCAAGAGCAGAATTTAATTTATCCTCACTAAACAAGGGTATGGCCAAATACGACTCAAGATAGGTATCAAAATTGGCACCATATTTCTCGGCATTATTCTTGCATTCGGCAATATCAGGGTTCGAAAGCCTAACTTGCCCCCCCTTGAAACATGCAACAACCTGTCCATTAACCATAATAGGCACGCTGAACCCATATAAACCAGCATGACATTTGTAAACAGTCGCCTTCTTCAGAGCTACACAGTTCTTGCTGCACTCAGCTTCATTCGCCTTGCAACCTTGATAAAACGAAGGATATTCCCTCATATTGCTGCAAAAAGTACTGACATTACTCTTTTTTGTAATAGGCTCATTGTCATCCATATCAACAACAACCAAGGAAACCCCCAAAGCATTCGCCAAATTATCTTGTATCCGCTGCAAAGTTTTCACAGATACTAAATCGGAAAGAACAAGTTTTTTCTTGCCCGACGAATGAGACAGATGATTCGACATCTAAAATTTGGGTCAAAAGGCACCGCAATTATGATACAACTACCTGCATTTAGCAAGTAAGAATTTGCGTTTCCCCACCTGAATCAACTTGCCTTTTTCCGAAAGTATGATCTCGTCTTCAAAAGAATTAACCTTCTCCCCATCAACCTTAACAGCTCCCTGCTCAACCATCCTTCGCCCATCACTTTTAGAAGCGACTAAATTAGCTTCGGTAATAAGGTCAACAATATTCCAAGTATCTCCATCAAAAACCTGCTCAGGAATATCATCAGGAAGCTCTTTTTTCTGGAAAACAGTCTCAAAATGAGCACGACCTTTCTTAGCCGCTTCCTCATCGTGATAAATCTTAATAATCATCTCAGCAAGCTCCATCTTCAAGTCCCTCGGGTTCTCACCACCTTCAAGTCTTTTCTTAAAAGATTCCCATTCATCACGACTCATTCGCCCCGCAAGCTCAGCATAAGTCAAAATAGCATCATCCGTAACGGACATAATCTTCCCAAACATTTCTTCCGGCGCCTCATCAACACCGATATAATTCGCAGTAGTTTTCCCCATTTTCATAGATCCATCCGTCCCAACCAAAATCGGCAAACTCATCACACACTGTGGCTCCTGATCATACGCCTTCTGAATAGTCCTAGCAGCAAGCATATTAAAAGTCTGATCCGTACCACCAAGCTCAACATCCGCCTTAATTGGCACAGAATCGTAGCCTTGCATCAAAGGATACATAAACTCATGCACAGAAATCGGCTTATTGTCCTCCATCCTCTTCTGAAACATATCACGCTCAAGCATCTGCGAAACAGTAAACATCGATGCCAAATGCACAACTTCCGCAAAAGTCAACGGTGCAAGCCAATCCGCATTCCATACAACCTCTAACTTATCAACATCAAGAACTGGTGCAACTTGCTTCAAATAGTGTTTTGCATTCTTCTCAAGCTCAGACTGGGTCTTCATCTCCCTAGCCTTATCTTTTCCAGTTGGATCACCGATTTGACCAGTGAAATTCCCAAAAAGAAGCACGATCTGATGTCCCATTTCCTGAAACTCACGAAGCTTATGAACCACAACCATGTGTCCTAAGTGCAGATCGAAACCTGTCGGATCGATTCCAAACTTGATTCGAAGCTGCTTCCCGCTCATCAATTTCTTCTTGAGATCCTCCTTCACAATCACATCCGCAACTCCCAGAGCCAGCAGTTGATCTACGGCTTTTTCATCAGTAATAACTGTCATAATTATTTGTTTGTTATAAATTTTTCAGATAAGAGTATATAATAAAACCATGAAAACCTCCAGACTGGATAAAGTCCTCACAGAAAAGTTTGAATCCTTAACTCGCCAAAAAGCTATAAAAGCTATAAAAAACGGGCTTGTTAAAGTTTCTGGGAAAAAAGTTTTGAAACCAAATTACCAAGTCAAAGAAGGTACAAAAATCACCATCACCCTCCCCAAACCCGAAACAAGCGACTTAAAACCTCAAAAAATTGCACTCGACATTGTCCATGAAGACCAAGACTACCTCGTAATCAACAAACCAGCAGGATTAGTCGTCCATCCCGCCCCGGGTCACAACAAGAACACCCTGGTCAACGCAATTCTCTATCACCTCGGCAAAAATTTAAGCCGCAAAGAAGATCCAGTCAGACCCGGAATCGTCCACAGACTAGACAAAGACACCTCTGGAATCCTGGTAATCGCCAAAAACGACCCCGCACACGCTCATCTCGCCAAACAAATCGAAGAAAGAACCGTCAAAAAGACCTATTTAGCCCTCGTAGACGGCATTATCGACCACAAAGGCCGAGTAGAAGCCCCCATCGGTCGCAGCCCTAGCAAACGCAAAAACATGACCGTCCTGAAGCACGGAAAAATGGCAATCACAGAATTCAAACCAAAAAAAATCTACACCGACCGAACTCTCCTCGAAATCAACCTAATAACAGGCCGCACACATCAGATTAGAGTTCACATGACCTCAATCGGCCATCCCGTCATCGGCGACTCCAAATATGGCAAAAAAGACCCAAATTTAACCCGCCAATTCCTCCACGCCGAAAGCATCACATTCCAGGATATGAAAGACAAAAAAGTCACATACAAAGCAAAACTCCCTCAAGACTTAAAGACCATGCTCAAACAACTCTAATACCATCCCCACTAATCACTTGGATCTAATCTTCCTTCTTCTCTTCTGACTTCTGATTTCTGCTTTCTGATTTTTTCTTCCCATTAACTTTCGTAATCTTAAGAACCTTCACCTTCCAATATCTCTGCCTATGTCCTTGTGTCCTTTGGTATCTCTTCTTAGGTTTCATTTTAAAAACACGGACTTTGTCGCCCTTCACTTCCTCAAGAACTTTAAGCTCAACAGTTGCACCAGGAACATAAGGCATCCCAACCTCAACGTCCTTGTCGCTCTTCGCGAGCAACACAACGGTTTTGACCGTAAGATTTTTGCCAACCTCTGCAGGAACTTTTTCTACCAAAAACTCTTCTTTCTCCTCAACCTGATATTGTTTCCCACCGAGTTCTATTACTGCAAACATGATTAATTTCTTAAATTTAAAGCGAAGTAAAACTACTGACTTTCTCCTGAAATTGCAAGGGTATTTTCCCAAGTTAATTGACATTTCAAGAATAAGGACTAAAATTCCTATCCTATACCATTATATATATGCAAACCTCGTTAACACCTTGCACCGGATATAACACCGAAACTATAGGGGAAGAACAAAGGTTACGACCTTATCACAACGCCCCTCGAATAGGCATAGGAGCCATCACATCTCACAACATACCTCAAGTCGTATGCCCATATTATGATTATGGCGATGGAAGATGTAACGTCGCAGGCAAAACTGACGAGGCAGTCCATGCACATTTATCTAAAACATACTACGCACGAGTAGAATGCCCTGTACAGGCAGCATTAGAAAAAGCTTTAGCCAAAATGCAAGTGCTACTACAAGAACAATTACGAAACTAATCCACAAGCCTCCTTCAAAGCAGTCATAATCTTGGGCTGCTCCTCTTCCGTAAATCGCCCCAAAACATAGCTGCTCAAATCTGAAACATCTAATCCCGCATTGATACCTATTCGCAAACGCGGAAATTCCTCAGTGCCCAACATCTGCACACAAGACCTCATCCCGTTATGCGTGCCCGCACCTCCTTTTTCGCGCTGTCTAACCTCTCCCACCGGCAAATCATAATCATCAAAAACAACAAGCAAATCCTCGTTCTCAACTTTATAAAAATTTTTAACAACAACAAGCGCCTCACCCGAAAGATTCATAAAAGTATCCGGTTTCACCAAAATCACCTTCTCACCGTCAAGAGTCCCCTCCGAAATATACGACTTAAGCTTTTTTTTGAGAGAAAATTCATCAAAACCAAGCTTCTCTCGAAGCAAATCCACAAAAGTAAACCCAATATTATGCCGAGTACCAACGTATTTATCACCTGGATTTCCGAGACCTACGATAATTTTCATCAGCGAATTTCAAAAAATTTCTTATCAATCTTAACATAATCACCCCGCTCTGCACCAAGGCTCTTTAATCTCTTCAAAACACCCACCTTATCCATAACATCATAAACACGTCTGACAGCATTTTCTTGCTCAACATTTGTCATCTTCACAATCTGCTCAAGCCGACCACCCTCAGCCTTAAAAAGCTTACGTTTAGGCTTCTCCTCATCAGGCACAAAAGATCCCGCAACCTCAGGATTAAACTCCTTGCTCTCAATATCATACATGAAACTTACCGAGACAGACCGCGGATCCTCTTCAAGATGAGGCCTGTAAACCTTAACCGCATCAGACTTAACAACCTCTTTCTTCTTGGGTTTCTTCTGAAGCTCTTGCCAAAGCCTAAAGGAGAGCTCCTTCACCCCCTCACCCGAAACAGCCGAAACCAACATGATTCGACCTTTAAGTTCCGGATAAGCTTTCCCCAAATCCTTCATCAGCAATTTCCCCGTTTCATCATCAAAAAGATCGATCTTATTAATCACAACGAGCTGAACTTTCTCTACTAATTCAGGATCAAAAAGCTCAAGCTCCTTCCTAATAACCTCGTAATCGCGCACCACATCAAGAGTCCCGCCATCAAGCATATGAATCAAAATTCCACTCCTTGAAATATGCTTCAAAAAATCATCACCAAGCCCCTTCCCATGGCTAGCACCCTCAATCAAGCCAGGGATATCAGCCATAAGAAAAGATTGACCACGATCACCTCCAAACTCAGTCAAATCCACAACACCAAGATTCGGAATAATAGTAGTAAAAGGATACTCAGCAATCTTCGGTTTAGCATTAGAAACCCTCGAAATAAGCGTCGATTTTCCGCAAGAAGGCAAGCCAACAATCCCAACATCAGCAACCATACGAAGCTCAAGACGAACCTCGCAATCCTCCCCCTCCTCACCCAATTCAGCAAAATCAGGCGTCTGCCTCACACTAGTAGAAAAATGTGCATTCCCAAAACCTCCTTTCCCACCTTTCGCAACCACAAACTC
The DNA here is from genome assembly GCA_964538865.1 of uncultured Candidatus Peribacteria bacterium. Classification (GTDB taxonomy): domain Bacteria; phylum Patescibacteriota; class Gracilibacteria; order UBA1369; family UBA12470; genus CAZIHU01. The sequence goes on along the minus strand of CAZIHU010000007.1, from coordinate 1,703 downwards.
CTCCTCATGCTCAACAAGATCAGCAATCATATCATCTCCATCATAGACAATCGTCCCCACAGGCACCAATAACACCAAATCCTCGCCAGCGGCACCAGCTTTATCACGCTTTCCACCCCTGCCACCATTCTCCGCCTTAAAAACACTCTTGGACTTAAAATCCGAAAGCGTCGTCCAGTTCTCATCCGCCTTCAAAACAACATTGCCCCCTCGCCCACCATCACCTCCATCAGGCCCACCTTTGGAAATATATTTCTCACGACGATACGAGACGGCTCCATCGCCGCCTTTTCCTGCCTTGAAATGTGCTTTCACTTCGTCGCAGAACATGGGGTGTTTAGTTCTTAGTTCTTAGTTCTTAGTTCGTAGTTCTTAGGCCATAGGACGGAGCCATATTAACAGCAGGGCGACCACCAGGCCAGCCCCTTATAAAAAAATCCCCCCGCTTCGACGCAGAGGGATTTCGTATTTCTCATTTCTGATTTCTGCTTTCTGACTAGCTTGCAGCCTCTACCGCTTCATTAAGCAAGCTTTCATATCCAGGATTCATACTTCCATCCTGACCTGCATAATCTTCATAAGGCAAAGCTCCAACATGCATTTCTCCATTTATAAATACACTTGGAGTACCTTGAACACCTGCAGCTCTTCCATCAGCCAAATCATCATCAACTTCATCATAATAAGTACCTTCAGCAAGACAAGTTGAGATATCAATACCTAGCTCAGTACCATAGTCAACAAGAGCAACTTCAACGTCTTCCGCATCAGACCATTCAGTCCCTCCTTCAGCCAAAAGATCATGATATTCCCAATATAAATCGTAATCACCAGCACACTCAGCAGCTTCAGAAGCAAGATGAGCATTTTCATGAAAAGATAATGGGAAATCACGGAACACAACATTCACAAGCCCGGTATCAACAAAATTCTCAATAACTTGTGGCATTGTCTCAGTCTCAAAACGCTGACAATAAGGACATTCATAATCACTGAAGATAATCATAGTAACAGGAGCATTTTCATCTCCCAAAAGATCATCATCGTCGACATCCGGAGTTTCGTAATCAACAGCTGGAGCACTATCACCAGTATCTGTGGGCGTACCAGTAACACTTGTTTGACCTGATGACGAATCACCTAAAGATGAAATCCCCAAGCCAACGAGGATACCAATAAGTGCAAAGGTGCTAAGCATCCATATGATGCCGCCAGATTCAGATTTGTTTTCGCTCATGATATAAGGGGTTAAAGGATAGAGCGTTTTTTATTATAGTATTAGGTAGTAAGTATCAAGTATCAGGTATTGTGGTGTTTCCGCTTCGCGGAAACGATTATTAGTAGCGGGGACGTTCGGCTTCGCCTCCGTCCCTGTGGTGCCGAAGGAGGGAATCGAACCCTCACTCTCTCGCGAGAACACGATTTTGAGTCGTGCGCGTCTACCAATTCCGCCACTTCGGCGTGCTTTTCAGAAATTCATAAACAGCAGGGAGTATTTTAACGATAAAATCGCAAATTACAACACGTTAATTCTTTTTCTGATTGACGAGAAAGCTATGAAGGAGTCAAAAAGACAAAGAATTACTTGCAAAGACATTTTTCGTAATGTAGATTTTCGACGCAACAACAGCGTTGCAAAACAAAATGCGGAGCGGTAGTTCAGTTGGTTAGAACGCCTGCCTGTCACGCAGGAGGTCGCGGGT